>NZ_QFFM01000009.1 GCF_003129905.1 Bifidobacterium callitrichidarum | reverse complement strand
GCTGGTAGCCGGCCTCGCCGGTGCAGGCGTTGGCACCGCCGGAGTTCAGTATCACGGCCTTGATGTGACCGTCGGCCCCGGCCTTGCGGCTCGCCAGCACGGGGGCGGCGGAGAAACCTTGTGCGAAGGGGACGCTCACGGTGCGACTCCGATCTTGGTCAGGCCCGCGTCTTCCGGCAGGCCGAGTGCGATGTTCAGGGACTGGACCGCCTGTCCGGCGGTGCCACGGTTGAGGTTGTCGATGGCGGCGAAGGCGTAGATGCGGCCGGACTTGCGGTCGGTGACCACCTGCAGGTGCGCCGCGTTCGAGCCGATGATGTTGCCGGTCGCGGGCAGCATGCCTTCGGGCAGCAGCACCATGAAGTCCTGGCCTTCATAGGCCTTGGCCCATACGGCGCGGATCTCCTCGTCGCTCATGGCCTGCGCCTTGTCCGTCATCACTGCGGAGACGGTGGCCAGGATGCCTCGGGACATGGGCGCCAGAATCGGCGTGAAGCCGAGCGTGAACTCGCTGGCGGCCGCAGCGCTCTTGCCGGCGGCGTGGGCGAAGTTCTGCAGGATCTCGGGGATGTGTCGGTGCGTGCCGCCCACCGAATACGGCAGTGCGGACTGCAGGGCCTCGGAGGCCAGCAGGTTGGTGCGCTTGAGGTTCTTGCCGGCTCCGGAATAGCCGACCACCAAATCGGCCACGATGCTCTTGGGCTCGACCAGTCCTTCGGCGATGCCGGGCTGGAGGGCCAGCGTGGTGGCGGTGACGTTGCAGCCGGGGCCCGCGATGCGCTTGGTGCCGGGCAGGGCCTCGCGCTGGCGGGTGTAGGCGCCGTCCGCGGTCTTGCCGGTGATGAGCTCGGGCATACCGTATGTCCAATGCTCGTAGAAGTCGCCGCCGTAGAACTCGTCCCATGCGCTCTGCTCTTCCAGACGGTGGTCGGCGCCCAAATCCACAACCACCGCGTTCGGGTCGAGCTGGGATGCGAGTTTGCCGGACGCGCCGTGCGGCAGGGCAAGGATGATGACGTCGTGACCGTTCAGGACTTCCGGCGTGGTGTCCTCCACCGTCAGACCGGCCAGCTGGGGAATATGCGGCATGTGCTTGGCCATGGAGTCGCCCACCGAGGAGTGACCGGCCACGCAGGTGACCTCGAAGTCGGGGTGCGCCGCAAGGATGCGCAGCGCCTCGCCACCGGCATAACCCGTGGCACCGGCCACGGCCACTGTGTATTTCGCCATACTCATCTCTTTTCAACTGATGTGTCTTGGACGAGTATACGCGATTATGCAGACTCATGCATATTTATGCAGTGGGTGTGTTGGTATGTGGACGTAGGAAAAGGCTCCGTTGAACCAAGATTGGCATGACCCTTACTCTCAGGCTCCCCTTGTCAGGGGAGCTGTCGGCGAAGCCGACTGAGGGGTAGTCCAACGACATTGATGTCAATCTTGGTTTAACGGAGCCTAAGACATTCGGCCTTCGGCTGTGGACTGTTGTGAAGCCCACGACCGAAGGCCGATTCCCGTATTACACGGCATTAGGTGGAATCACACCGGAATCACGCGGAGATGGAATCACCGGAAGAACCGGAACCTCCCATGCCGCCCATAAGCTGCTGCAGGGCCTCCTGGTAGAGCGTGGAGGCGTCCACACCGTTCAGGGCCATCCAAATCACGGCGATTGTGTACAGGATGTTGATGATCACGGCGGCCACCGCGAGTCCGAAGCCCTTCATGTGGAAGGTACGGGTGCGCCACATGGCCACGCCGCCCATCAGTGCCGAGAGCACCGGCACCGGGAAGAACAGCGCGAGCACGAACGCGATGATCGCGTACGAGTCCCAGTGCCCGTACAGCGGGTTCTGGGAGGGGTCGTCGAGATTGATGCCGTTGTAGAAACGGGGCGAACGATGCTGGCCCTGCGGACCGGCCTGGCCGTTGCCGTTCGCGCCCTGCCGGGGGACGGGGTACGGCTGGCCCTGGATGCCGGGGTAGCCGCCCGGATAGTAGCCCGGTCCGGACTGCTGGCCAGACTGCCCCGGCTGCGGACCGGACTGGCCCGACTGCCAGTTCTGCCCGGCCTGACCGTACGGTCCGGCTGCGGGCTGCTGCCAGCCAATCGGTGGCTGCTGGGCTCCGGCGGTGCCGGGAGTACTCGTGCCATCGTTGGCACCGGTCGCGGATTGGCTGGTGGTGGTATCGGGAGCGCCATAGATATACGGATTGTAATTCGGGCCGTACTGGCTCCTCATCGCACCGTATTCGGGCTGTTGGTACTGCCCGTATTCCGGTTGATTGTTCTCCGGCTGGCTCATGGCGCTCCTTGTGAGATATGAATCGGCTCTGTTCTGCCACGATTGGTGGAAACATCCTCGGCTCCCCTTGTCAGGACATTGCCGTAAAGCAAACAGCGGAGCTGTTTGTAGGCAATGTGCGAGACGACAGTCGAGCCAATTGAACACGAACGAAGTTCGTCCTCAATTGCAGGACGAGCTGTCACCGAAGGTGACTGAGGGGTAGTCTCATGGAATCGTGGCAGAACAGAGCCTCCGTGTTGCGGTCAGGCTCGCAGCTGGGCGCCAAGTTCGGCGGCCTTGGCCACGATGGCCTGACGGATGGCGTCGCTGTCCTCGGCGGACAGGGTCTTGTCCGGGGAACGGAACACCACGGCGTAGGCCAGGGACTTCTTGCCCTCGCCCACCTGCTCGCCGGTGAAGACGTCGAACAGTTCGATGGATTCGAGGTTCGCGCCGGCGGCCTCACGAATCGCGGCCTCAAGCTGGGCGGCGGACACCGTGGAGTCCACGGTGAAGGCCAGATCCTGCTTGACGGGCGGGAACGTGGAAATCGGCTTGGCCTGCACAGGCTTGCCGCTCAGGGTGGCGAACAGCGCGGTGAGGTTGAGCTCGAACGCGGCGGAGTGGCACGGGAAGCCTAGAGCCTCGTTGACGCGCGGGTGCAGCTCGCCGACCCAGCCGACGAACGTCTCGCCCACCATCACGCGGGCGGCGCGGCCGGGGTGCCACTGCACGGGCACGTCCTCGGCGGCGGGCTGGTCGAGCTCGATGGGGGCACCGATACGGCCGGCGATGCGGCGAATGGCCTCGACGGCGTCGGACCAGTCGACCGGGCGCTTGCCGCCCAGCCAGCCCTCGTCCTCGGCCAGGCCGGTCAGGATGCCGGCCACATGGTCGGGCTGATCCGGCAGGCCGGCGTCGAGCGCGGCAAGCTGTTCGGCGGTCGGACGCACGCCGCCGGGCAGGGCCGGGATGGCGGGCGCGTTCGGATCCCACAGGTAGACGTGGCCCAGCTCGTAGAGGGACACGTTCTCGATGCCGCGGCGGATGTTGCGCTGCACGGTGGTGGCCAGGGTGGGCAGAATCTCGCGACGCAGGTACGGACGGTCGCCGTACAGCGGGTTGGCGATCTCCACGCTCACCTTCTTGGTGGCGGCGGGATCGTAGTCGAAGGACTTGTAGTCCTCGTCACCCACGAACGGGTAGCTGAGCGCCTCGACCATGCCGTACTCGGCCAGCTCGTCCGCCACGCGGCGGCGACGCAGCTGGTTCGGGGTCAGGCCCACAAGGCCCTCGACCGGGGCCGGCGGCACGCTGACCGGAATCTGGTCGTAGCCCACCAGACGCGCGATCTCCTCGACCAGGTCGCACGGCTCGTTCAGGTCCGGACGCCAGGTCGGCGCGGTCACGGAGAATTCGCCGTTGCCGCCGCCGGCCACGGTGCAGCCGATGTCGGTGAGGATGTCGGAGATGCGGTTGATGTCCACGTCGAGGCCGGCCACGCGGGCCACTTCGGTGGCCTTGAAGTGGATGGTCTTCGGGCGGGGCGTGTTGTTCACGTCGTTCGGGAAGTCGCTGGGCTCACCGTTGCCGTAGCGGGCCAGCAGTTCGGCGGCCATCTCGGTGGCGGCCGGCTGCAGCGCGGTGTCCACGCCGCGCTCGAAGCGGCGGGAGGCCTCGGACGGGATCTTGTGGCGGCGGGCCGAACGGGCGATGGTCACCTGGTCGAAGTGCGCGGCCTCCAGCAGGATGTTCTTGGTCTCGGAGGTCACTTCGCCATACAGGCCACCCATCACGCCGGCCAGGCCGAGGATGCGGGAGCCACGCTCGCCGTTCGGGGAATCGGTGATGAGCAGGTCCTCGGTGCTGAGCTCGTGCTCCTTGCCGTCGAGCGTGGTGAGCTTCTCGCCGGCGTTCGCGCGGCGCACCACGATCGGGCCCTCGATCTTGTCGAGGTCGTAGGCGTGCATGGGTTGGCCCAGGTCGAGCATCACGTAGTTGGTCACGTCCACGGCCAGGGACAGGGAGCGCATGCCGGCGCGGGTCAGGCGGCGGCGCATCCAGTTCGGCGTCTTGGCGGTGGGGTCGAAGTTCTTCACCACGCGGGCGTAGTAACGGTCGCAACCGGGCACGCCGTGGATCGGGTTGTTGTCATCGATCTCGATGTCGATGTCGACCTTGGTGCCGGGCTGGTAGTCGGACGGTTCCGGGGCCTTCTCGTTGAGTGCCACGGCCGGATCAGTGTACGGCTGGCCGGTGGAGTGGTGGTATTCGCGGGCCACGCCACGGTAGGACAGCGTGTAGCCGCGGTCCGGGGTGATGTTGATCTCCAGCAGTGGCTGGTCGAGGTGCAGCAGGTGCATCGCGTCCTGGCCGGGCTTGAGCGCGTCATACTCGGCCTTGGAGAAGCCGTATTCGCGCAGCAGGATGATGCCGTTGTGGTTGTCGCCCAGGCCCAGCTCGCGCTCGGAGGCGCACATGCCGTTGGAGATGTGGCCGTAGGTCTTGCGCGGCTCGATCTTGAAGTCGCCGGGCAGCACGGCGCCGGGCAGGGTCACGACGACCTTCTCGCCGGCCTTCATGTTGGGCGCGCCGCAGATGATGCCACGCGGCACCTTGTTGCCGTTCTCGTCGGTCTCGTTCCATTCGTCGCCGCAGTCGACGTGGCACCAGTTGATGATCTTGCCGTTCTTCTGCGGTTCGGGGGTGGCGTCCACCACGTAGCCCACCACGATCGGGCCGGTCACCTGGGAGGAGTGGATCTCCTCTTCCTCAAGGCCCACCTTGACCAGGTCCTTGGCGAGCTGTTCGTAGGTCAGGCCCTCGGGAACCTCGACGTGGTCCTTGAGCCAATCGATATCGATCATAGGCATGGGTAACTCACTCCCCCATCACAAACTGTTCGGCGAAACGGACGTCGCCTTCGACCAGGTCATGCATATCGTTGATGTCGCTGCGCAGCAGGAGCGTGCGCTCCATGCCCACGCCGAACGCGAAGCCGGTGTAGACCTCCGGGTCGATGCCGGCGGACTTGAGCACGTTCGGGTTGACCATGCCGCAGCCACCCCATTCGAGCCAGCCGGGGCCGCCCTTCTTGTCCGGGAACCACAGGTCGAGCTCGGCGCTCGGCTCCGTGAACGGGAAGTAGCTCGGGCGCAGGCGGGTCTTGGCCTCCGGGCCGAACATGGCCACGGCGAGCTTGTCCAGCACGCCCTTCAGATCGGCCATGGTCAGGTGCTTGTCCACGGCGAGGGCCTCGCACTGGTGGAACACCGGGGTGTGGGTGGCGTCCAGCTCGTCGGTGCGGAACACGCGGCCCGGGCTGGCGATGTACAGCGGCACGCCACGGGTGAGCAGCGCACGGACCTGATCGGAGGAGGTCTGCGTGCGCACGACCATGTTGGAGCCCACGAAGCCGGCGGCGTCCTTGGCCTGGTTGCCCTTGACGTAGAAGGTGTCCTGCATCTGGCGGGCCGGGTGGTCCGGGCCGAAGTTCAGGGAGTCGAAGTTGTACCACTCCGCCTCAACCTCCGGGCCGGAGGAGATCTGCCAGCCCATGGAGATGAAGAAGTCCTCGACGTCCTCCATCAGCTTGGCCAGCGGGTGGCGGGCGCCCAGCGGCTTGCGGTTGATTGGCAGCGTCATGTCCACGGTTTCGGCGGCGAGCGCGGCCTTCTCGGCGGCTTCCTTGAGCTCGGCCTCCTTGGGGCCGTACGCGCGGCCGAAGTCGGCGCGCAGCTTGCCCATGAGCTTGCCGGCTTCCTTCTTCTGGGCCGCGGGCAGGGATCCGATGGCCTTGCTGGCCTGGGTCATCGCCGAATCGGCGCCTGCATACTGTGTCTTGATGGCCTTGAGCTCCTCCAGAGTGGAGGCTCCTTGGATTTTCTCGATGCCCTCGGCGACCGCTGCGGTCACCTGGTCGGCGTCGAACACCAGTTGTTCTGCCACGAGAACCCTTTCGTCCGATGATTTCTCAACGCGGTTTTCTAATGTTTGCAGCGTATTTTCCAAACTCACATTGTTTCAATATGACGCGACATAGCCAGGCTCATCAGCATCACCGCGGCCGAGGTGCCGAGGTTGAGCGATTCGGCCTTGCCGTAGAGCGGGATGGAGACGATACGGTCGCACTTGCGCAGGATCTCGGTCTCCAGTCCGCGTGCCTCGTTGCCGAACAGCACGGCGCGGGAGCCCTGAGATGCGGGCGATTCCACAGCGATCGCGTGGTCCGCCGCATCGGTTCTATCGGTTGTATCATCCACTTCCGTCAGCCCCGCCAGCACCGTGGGCAGGCTTTCCGGCTTGCGGTCGGGGGTGCCGTACACGTCGGCGGCCCAAACGTCCATATGCTGGGCGGCGGCCCATGTGAAGAACTCGTCGGTGCCCATGGTCAGGACCGGCAGGTGGAACAGGGAGCCCGCGGTGGAACGGATCACCTTGGGATTGAGCACGTCCACGCAGTCGTCCACGAACACCACGGCGTCGCATCCGGCAGCGTCGGCCGCGCGGATCACGGTGCCGGCGTTGCCTGGGTCGCGCACCTGCCAGAAGGCGGCGATGTTGAGGGTCTTACCGGAGTCGGCGGAATCGTCGGAATCACCGGACTTGCCGCCGTCGATTTCGAAGTCGGCGACGTCCACGCGCATGGCGCGCGCATTGCCCACGGCCAGGATGCCCTGCGCGTCCGGGCTGATGCGGCGGATCACCTCGCCGGTGCACTGATGCACATAGATGGTGGCGTCCTGTGATTTCTCGACGATTTTGGCAAGCGTGGACGAGACGATGCGCGGATGGTCGAGCGCCTGGCTCACCTCCACATACAGATCCTGCACCACGTCCGGCCGCCAGGTGACGGCCTCACGCACCGACTGCGGTCCCTCGATGAGGAACCGGCCCGACCGCTCGCGCCCCTTGGAGCGCGTCAGGTCCGCGATGCGGCGCACACGGTCGGATTTGGGATTATCAAGAATCTGGGCGTTAATCGGCATACGCCACAGCCTACCCCAACCATAGGTAACGTCGCAGATTCGGGCCACCGTCTTCAGATGCTCAGATGCCGAACCGGTCGGTATATAAAAAAGTGACCGGGCAGTGGAGCCCAGTCACCTGGAAGCCTTATGGCCTTGCGATATACGTTCCGTGCGGCGATACCGCCAATCAGGCGCCACCGGTGAAGGCGAGACGCCAATGGCCTGTGGCGATGGCCACGCCGAGGGAGATCAGCGGCACGGACAGGCAGATGGCATAGAACAGCCAATCGACGGCCTTGAGCCGGGAGATGCGAGCCTGGGAGCGCGGAGCGTCGGAACCGAAACCACGAGCCTCCATGGCCGTAGCAAGCTTGGTGGCCCGGCGGATGGAAAGCACCAGCAGGCCGAACGCCTGGGAGAGGGCGCGAGAGACGGCGTTGCCGTCGCCAAGGCCGCGGGAGCGCTGGGACAGGCCGAGCGCACGCCAATCGTCCTGCAGCAGCGTGAACATACGCATGCCAGCCAGGCCCCCGTAGACGAATCGCGGCGAGAAATGCAGGATCTCCACCAGTCCGTCGGCCAGATCGGTGGGGTCAAGGCCAAGCGCCAGAATCACGCCGGGCACGGCTATGGCCGCGACACGAATCGCAGTGGCCAGAGCCAGCGGGAACGAGCCCTCGCTGATCACGATCCAGCCCACGGACCAGAGAATCCGGCCGGATACCTTGGCATACAGGAATACGGAGATGAAGCTGCCGAGCGCGGCGATCCACACCGGCCATGTGCGCCGGCACACGGTCCATGGAGCCACGCCGCCGATCCACAGCAACACGAATTCAATGCCAAGCGCCGTGGTGGCGGAGACCAAATCAAGGCTGAAGAACATCGGGATGCACAGCAGCAGCGCGCCGATGATGCGGCTCACCGGATTGACCTTCGCCACGAACCATGAGGGTGAAGCCGGCTTCAGCGGATCCTCGCGCGTATCCTGCGCGCTGACGGTCACCACATCGGAGACGGCCGGCTTCACCGCGGCATCGGATGCCGAATCACGCCCGGCACCCGCAATACGAATGCTCACGCTCTCGCTCATGCCTCGCTTCCCTCCTGGAACATCACGCGACGCGCACCCAGCGCATCCACCAGCGCCTCGTCGTGCGTCACCATGATCACGCACGAACCATGATCACGGATAGCAGCGATCAACCGGACCATTTCGGTCCATGTACGGAAGTCCTGGCCGAATGTCGGCTCATCCATAACCAGAATCCTCGGTGCGGCGGCCAGCATGGAAGCCACGGACAGGCGGCGTTTCTCTCCGCCGGACAAGGTGTATGGGTTGGCCTTGGCGAAGCGCGTCAGGTTCATGCGCTCCAGCATGCGATCCGCCGTCCGATACGCCTCGTCCTGGCTCTGTCCCATGGATTTGGGGCCGATGGACACCTCGTCGCGGACGAAATTCGCGGCGAACTGATGCTCGGGCTCCTGGAACACCATACCGATGCGCCCCAGCAGCTCCCGGCTCTTCCAGTGGATCGGCTCACGACGGTTCGGGCTCGGCGCCAGTTCCTCAGCGACCAGTACCTGTCCGTCGATGGGCCGGAGCAGACCGGCCAACGTCAAAGCGAATGTAGATTTGCCGGCACCGTTCGGCCCCATCAACGCCGTTACCTCGCCCGCGTGGAAGTCAAGATCGATGCCGGTGCCCAGCGCGGTGCCACGACCGAAGCTCAGATCACGACAGCTCAGCACGGGATGTCCGGCGGTTTTGGCGGCAACCGTCTTCACGTCATTGCCGAAACCGTCTATATCAGACTGATCACCGGCAGAAGCCGATTCCTTATTACTGTCCACGTTACTGTCCGCAGGCAAGGCCTCCGTATCGTCGGCTTCCACGATGACGCGCGTGCCCGGACGATAATCGGGGATCGCACGCCCCGGCACCCACGCGCCGCCCTCGGCGAGCAAGTCGCCCATCGAGGCGAACACCTCGGCTGGCGTGCCGTCCGCGATAACACCGCCGGATAACGAATCGGCATCCGGACGGCCGAGCACGATCACACGATCGACCAGATCCAGCCACACGTCGATGTGATGCTCGACTACCACCATGGTCTGGCCAGTGGTCTCGATGACCTGTCGAACCGCGTCATGCACTTCCTGCACGCCCGCGGGATCGAGGTTCGCGGTCGGCTCGTCAAGCAGCAGCAGACCCGGCTTCATGGCCAGAACGCCGGCCAATGCCAGGCGCTGACGCTGTCCGCCGGAAAGATGTCGGGTGGAACGGCGCAAATCCAACGCTCCCAACCCCACCAGATCAAGCGATTCACGCACGCGCTCCCAGATTTCGGAGCGCGGCACGTTGAGGTTCTCGCAACCGAAGGCCGCGTCATCGCCCAATCGTTCAAGAATGATCTGCGAGTCCGGGTCCTGGAGCACCAGGCCCACGCGGCCTCGTGCCTCGCGAGCGTCCACGCCGTCGATGGTCAGGGAGCCTTCCTGCTCGCCTTCCTCATCGCCGCCGAGCACGCCGGCGAGACCGGCCATCAGCGTGCTCTTGCCCGCACCGGAGGCACCGAGCAGCAGCACACGTTCGCCTGGCCGGATGGCGAAATCGACGGCACGCAACGCGAAATCTTTGCGCGTCGCGTGCCGCCAGCCCCAGCCGCTGGCCTTGACCGCAGCCGGTTCGACCCTCATCAGACGCGGGCCTCGGCGCGACCGGACTCGAAGCGGTCGAGCACACCCGTGGCGGCAAGGGCACGGGAGAGGAACCAGACCACCACGCCGGCAATCACCAGGCCGGAGATGATGGAGCAGATCAGGTACATGCTCACGCGCATGGCGTTCCAGCTCGGGTTGGTGGCCCAGTAGTAGGCCCAGCAGCCCACGCCGGCAAGCGCGCCGGACAGCAGGGTGGTGCCGATGTTCCACTTCTTGTAGGCGAACACGGCGAACGCGATCTCGGCGCCCAGACCCTGGATGATGCCGATGATCAGGGAGCCGCCCACACCCCACTGGTTGCCCAGGGTGAGCTCTAGGAACGCGGCGAGCGTCTCGGCGAACAGCGCAGCGCCCGGCTTGCGCACGATGATGGCGGCCAGCGGGCCGCCGAACAGCCAAAATCCGTTAAGCAGACCCTCGAAACCGGGGGTCACGCCTTCGAAGATGGCCAGCGGGACGGTGCAGACGATGTCCCAGCCCCAGAAAATGACGCCGGATGCAACGGCGATGATTGCGGCCACGACGATATCGACGACGCGCCACTTGTAGTTGGCTTTGGCAACAGCTTGTGCCATGTGAGTGCCCTCTCTTCTCTCTTCGCGCGGGTCATGACGAGTAACCCCACGCGGATTGGTTCAGGCACGGGTAAATAAGAGCGACAATTCCGTGCACCGGCATTACCCGGTCACGTTCCATCGGTCGAGACTTCCGTCTCCTCTCAGCCGCCCTACGGCAGCTCCCGTGTCAACTCCCCGACTATAAGGCAAGTCGCCGTCAAAGGCAATAGCGACTTTGACGACGGCTTGAAATGCGGAATGTCAGGGACATGCCGATACCCTGCATTCCCCTGGCATTCACCTTCGCTTCCGTTGATTACTTGCCGAGCTTGTCGAGCAGCAGGGCCTCGGTGATGACGTTGTCCTTCAGGCCGGGCAGCGAGATGGACTCGTTGGGGCTGTGCGCGTTGGCCTTCGGGTCCTCCGGGCCGGTGACGAGCACCTGGGCGTCCGGGAAGAGGCGCTGCAGTTCGGGAATGAACGGGATGGAACCGCCCTGGCCCTGGTTGATCGGGGCCACGCCGAACGCCTCCTCCATGGCCTCCAGCGCATCCTTGGTGGCCTCCGCGTTCGGGTCCATGGCCCAGCCCATGCCGTTCTCGCCGGCCTCGACCTCCACTTCGGCGCCGAACGGCGCGGAGTGCTTCAGATAATCCATCAGTGCGGCCTGCGCCTCCTCGGGGCGCTGGCTCGGCGCGGTGCGCAGGGACAGGCGGAATCGCGTCTCCGGGCTGATCACGTTGAACGAGCCTTCGACCGGTTGGGCGTCGAAGCCGATCACCGCGAGCGCGGGCTTGGTCCACAGGCGGGAGGCCAGCGAACCGGTGCCGGCGAGCACGTAGGAGTCGACCACGCCCGCGTCGGCGCGCACGCCGTCCTCGTCCACGTCCTGCTGCAGGCCGCCCACCGGCTCCTCGGAGGCGATGCCCGGTACGGCCAGTTCGCCGTTCTCGTCATACAGGGAGGAGATGAGCATCGCGGCGAGCGTGTTGGAGTCCAGGATCGGGCCGCCGTACTGACCGGAATGCACCGGGTGCTTCAGGCCATGCACGGTGACGTCCACGGTGGTGTTGCCCCTGAGCGAGGTGGTCAGGGAGGGGATGTCCGCCGCCCAGTTGCCCGAATCGGCCACGATGATCACGTCCGCGGCGAACTCGTCCCTGTGGGCGGAGATGAACGGGATGAAGCTCGGCGAGCCCATCTCCTCCTCGCCTTCGATGAACACCTTGATGTTCACCTTGAGATCATCGCCCAGCGCCTTCAACGCACCGGAGTGGATGGCGATGCCGCCGCCGTCGTCCGCCGAACCGCGGCCGTAGAGGCGGCCGTCGATCTCGGTGGCGACGAACGGGTCGGTGTCCCAGGCGGAGGCGTCCGGCACGGGCTGCACGTCATGGTGCGCGTACAGCAGTACGGTCGGTGCGGCCGGGTCCACGATGCGCGAGCCGATGACCTCCCAGGCGCCTGGCGTGCCGTCCTCGTTCGCGGCCTGGACCACCTTGGCGTCCACGCCCACCAGCCTGAGTTCCTCGGCCACGAACTCGGCCGAACGCTTCATATGTTCGGCGGTGATGCCCTTGGCGGAGACCGACTGCAGCGCGATCTTGCGTGAAAGCAGCTCCACGATGCGGTTCCAGTCGGATTCCACGCGCGAACGGATCAGCTCGGCGTCCAGCGTGCCGGCGTTGGGTGCGGCCATATGCCCTCCTCTATATATAACGGCGTCATTGCAGCGGTTGCAGTCCGCAAACACCGCTTGAACAGTGTCTGAACGTCACCGTAACCTCAAAGCATGACATGGAATCCGTTCAAGAAGAAGGAAGAGGCCCAGGCTCCCGTTGAGCAGAGCGCCAAGGCCGTCAAGAAGACCGACCCCAACGGACCGAAGGGCCGCCCGACTCCGAAGATGAAGCAGGCCCAGGCCGCCGGCATCCGCCCGCTGGTCCCCGCCGACCGTAAGGCCAGCGCCAAGGCCGCCAAGGCCCGCATGCGTGAGCGCGAGAACGCCGAGTACGAGGCCATGCAGAAGGGCGACCTCAACCACATGCCCAAGTCCGAGCGTCTGCCGTGGCGCATCTATATCCGTGATTACGTGGATGCCCGCTTCAACATCGGCGAATGGTTCATCCCGGTGGCCTTCGCGATCCTGATCGTTTCGATGGTGGTCACGTCCGTGTATGCGAACGCATGGTCCTCCATCATCATGATGGTGCTCATGTACGGCTATCTGATCGCCGTGATCATCGATGTGTGGCTGATGTGGCGCAAGCTCAAGGCCAAGCTCATCGCCAAGTACGGTGAGGCTTCCGTGGCCAAGGGTTCCCGTTCGTTCTCCTACGCCTGGAGCCGCGCGATCCAGATGCGCCGCTGGCGTCTGCCCAAGCCGCGTTACGACAAGCGCGGTCACTGGCCGGAGGACTAGTCCTAATATTCCGGCTCCCTCAAAGAGGGGAGCCAGATCGGCGTCGGCTGCCGGCATAACGTGTTGTGGCTCCCTATGATGGGAGCCACAACTGTTTTTGAGCGGAAAACGAATGCCGGCACTTCGATGCGAGGAGGATTCATGAGCGGACAGAGCGAACAGTTTGACGTGGCGATCATCGGAGCCGGCCCCGGCGGTTACTCGACGGCCCTGCGCGCCGCCGAACTCGGCATGAAGGTGGCCCTTATCGAACGCGACGCCACCGTGGGCGGCACGTGCCTCAACCGCGGCTGCATCCCCTCCAAGGCGCTCATCACCGCCACCCACACCATCGACACCGTGCACCGTGCGGCCGAGCTCGGCGTCAACGCCTCCGTGGACGGCATCGACTTCGGCACCCTGCGCGACTACCGCCTGCGCATGGTGGATACCATGGTCCGCGGGCTCGCCGGACTGCTCGCCCACCGCGGCATCACCGTGCTGCGCGCCGCCGCATCCTTCAATGCCGACCAGACGGATGCGGACGGACGGCACATCGTCCATCTGCTCTCCTCCCCCGGCCAAACCGAAATCCAGGCTTTCCACAAGGCGGACGTTCCCGAACCGGCCGGTACCTCGCTGGACGTCATCGCGCCGAACGTGGTGCTCGCCACCGGCGCCGAGCCCCGTCCGCTGCCCGGCAACCCGTTCGCCGGCGCGCTCATCGATTCCACGCAGGCCCTCGAACTCAACGAATTCCCGTCCTCGGCCGTCATCATCGGTGCCGGTGCCATCGCTCTCGAATTCGCTTCGATGTGGAACGCGGCCGGCTCGAGCGTGACCCTGCTCATCCGCAAGGACCGCGTGCTTTCCGCCTGGGACCGTCGCTCCGGCATGACCTTGACCCGCGAGCTCAAGCGTCACGGCGTCAACGTCATCACCCGCACCGCCGTTACCCATGTGGACGTGGGCGCGAACCTCGGCGCCACCGTGCACTACACCCGCGAGGGGCAGGACGGCGAGCAGAGCGTCTGGGGCGAAATCGCGCTGGCCGCCATCGGCCGCACCCCGCTCACCGACCCGGCGTGGGGCGTGGACCTTACGGACGGCGGCTACGTGACCACCGATGCGTACGGCCACACCAGCAAGCCCGGGGTCTGGGCCGTGGGCGACGTGACCGTGGGCCATGCGCTGGCCCATCGCGCCTTCGAACAGGGCATCGTCATCGCGGAGACCCTGGCCGGGCTGCACGTCAAGCCGGTGGACGAGGACACCGTACCGCAGATCGTCTTCTCCTCCCCCGAGGCGGCCTCGGTGGGCCTGACCATCGAACAGGCGCAGGCACGCGAGGATCTGGTGGAGGTCAAGGAGACCGTCTACCCGATGATGGCCAACGCACGCATGCTCATGCGTGGCACGGCCGGCTCGCTGACCGTCGTCTCCGGCTGCGACGCCGCCGATCCGGACACCCCGCGCGTGCTCGGCGTGCACATGATCTCCCCCATCGCCTCGGACATCATCGCCGAGGCCGAGCAGCTGGTGGGCAACCGGGTGCCGCTTTCGGATGCGGCCCGACTCATCCATCCCCACCCCACGTTCAGCGAGACGCTCGGCGAGGCGCTGCTCAAGGCGGACGGGCGACCGCTGCACACGCGCTGAGACGCGCATCGTGCACGGCGCAGCGGAAGCACACGGACCAGCGCACCTGATACAGTTGATGCTCAGTGTGTTTCGTTCCAACAAAGGAAGAAGTGATGGCGGAAAAGGACGCTAAGCCCAAGAAGCAGAGCACGATCAAGCAGATCATCCAGATCTACAAGTACACGGCCAAGGAAGACAAGTCCCTGCCGTGGCTTGAGGCCGGTTCGTTCCTGCTGCCCGTGGTGGTGGCCGTGATCATCGGCCTGATTTTCAAGTGGACCTGGCTGACCTGGATCTTCCTGATGATCACCGCCGTGATGCTCGGCATGCTGCTGGCCACCATGATGCTCACCCGCCGCGCCGACGCCGTCGGCTACAAGCAGATCGACGGCAAGCCCGGTGCCGCCATCGGCGTGCTCAGCAACATGAACAAGGCCGGCTTCAACTTCCCGCAGGAACCGGTGTGGATCGACCCGCGCACCAAGGACGCCATCTGGCGCGGCACCTCGCTCAACGGCATCTACCTGATCGGTGAGGGCGAGTACGGCCGCGTGATGAAGGCCATGGACCGTCAGGAGCGCGAGATCAAGGGCGTCACCGCCGGTTCCGCCATCCCGGTCTACCGCATCTGCGTGGGCCACGGTCCCAAGCAGGTGGCCCTGAAGGACGTGCGCAAGGCCGTGACCAAGGCCAAGAGCTACGAGCCCACCAGCCACAAGAACGCGCTGATCGCCAAGATCCACCCGCGTCGTCGCTTCCTGCTGACCAAGGCCGAGGTGGAGACGCTCAACGACCGTCTGCGCACGCTGCAGGCCAAGTCCGGCTACGGCATCCCCAAGGGCATCGACCCGAACCACCGTCAGAAGATCTCCCGTCGCGCGATGCGCGGCCGCTGAGTCTGATCCGCTGACTCTGACGGTCGCCGGCATTGGTCGGCAACGATGATCCTTTCAGTAGGGCCCGGAATCTCACCACGAGGTTCCGGGCCCTACTGTATTTCCTGTGATTCCGGCTTCGTCTCCTTTCCCTGAACGCCCTGATACACCAGCTGTCCACTTTACGGACGCACCGAACAGGTACCGTCTCGAAGCGTCACATTGTGTTTCCCCGGAATACCGGGGTTTCGCGAACCCAGTCAACCGAGCCGAAACATTCTCGTAACCCAAGTTACGACCTTGCGAAACGCGCGATTTTACGATAGAGACCGTTACATTCCATATGAAAGGAGCGGTCCCGTGACCGAACTCAAGACCAAGGAAGACGCCGAGGCCCTTATCAACAAGGAAGGCATCGAGTATGTCTCCGTTCGTTTCACCGATCTGATCGGCGTTCAGCAGCACTTCACTGTGCCGGCTAGCGAGTTCCTGAAGGACGCCTTCACCGACGGCATGCCGTTCGATGGCTCCTCCGTTCAGGGCTTCCAGGCCATCAACGAGTCCGACATGAAGCTGGTGCCGGATGTGGCCACCGCCTTCGTGGATCCGTTCCGCAAGCACAAGACCCTCGACGTGGCCTTCTCCATCGTCGACCCGCTGACCGACGAGCCGTACTCCCGCGATCCTCGTCAGGTCGCTGGCAAAGCCGAGGCCTACCTGAAGTCCACCGGCATCGCCGACACCGCCTCCTTCGCTCCTGAGGCCGAGTTCTTCATCTTCGACAAGGTTCGCTTCGAGAACGGCATGAACCGCTCCTTCTACGAGGTGGACTCCATCGAGGCCCCGTGGAACTCCGGCGTCGACGTTGAGGAAGACGGCACCCCGAACATCGGCTTCAAGAACCGCGTCAAGAAGGGCTACTTCCCGGTTCCGCCGATCGACCACACCCAGGACCTGCGCGACGACATGGTCGCCAACCTGCAGAAGGTCGGCCTGATCCTCGAGCGTTCCCACCACGAGGTGGCCGGTGCCGGTCAGCAGGAGATCAACTACCGCTTCAACACCCTGCAGCACGCTGGCGATGACCTGATGAAGTACAAGTACGTCGTCCACGAGACCGCTGCCTTGGCCGGCAAGTCCGCCACCTTCATGCCGAAGCCGATCGCCGGCGACAACGGCACCGGCATGCACTGCCACCAGTCCCTGTGGAAGGACGGCAAGCCGCTGTTCTACGATGAGAAGGGCTACGCCGGCCTGTCCGACATCGCCCGCTGGTACATCGGCGGCCTGATCAAGCACTCCTCCTCCGTGCTGGCCTTCACCAACCCGTCCCTGAACTCCTACCACCGTCTGGTTCCGGGCTTCGAGGCTCCGGTCAACCTGGTGTACTCCGCTCGTAACCGTTCCGCCGCCATCCGTATCCCGCTGGCCGGCACCTCCCCGGCTGCCAAGCGCATCGAGTTCCGCGCTCCGGATCCGTCCTGCAACCCGTTCCTGGCCTTCTCCGCCCAGCTGATGGCTGGCCTGGACGGCATCCTGAACCACATCGAGCCCCCGGAGCCGGTCGACAAGGATCTCTACGAGCTGCCGCCGGAAGAGCACGCTGGCATCAAGCAGGTGCCGAGCTCCCTGGCCGAGGCCATGGACGCTCTGGAAGAGGATCACGACTTCCTCACCGCCGGCGACGTGTTCACCGATGACCTCATCGAGACCTGGATTGGCCTCAAGCGCGACGAGATCGATCAGGCTCGCCTGACCCCGACCCCGCTCGAGTACGAGCTCTACTACCACATCTGATAGGTCGCTCAGGAAAACGTTGGGATTCCGGCGTTTTCTGACCTGAGGGTAGCTGAAAGGGTGTTCAACCGCATTGCCGGTTGGACACCCTTTCTGCGTTTGCGGTATGGAGCCGCCGCATACTCTCCGTCAATGGCCGGATTGCTCAACAGAGAGCAGCTCCATCGGTCTTTTCAGTACAGAAGAGCTGCCCTACTGTACTGAAAAGACCGGTAAAAAGGCCTTTTGCGGTCTTTTGAGTACAGAAGCAGACTCCTTCTGGATTCGAAAGACCGCTGGAAGCGTGATTTGCGGTCTTTTGAGGTCAGGAGGGATCCACTTCTGGATTCAAAGGACCGCTAACTCTATAACTCGCCGGCTCGTAGGATGTCGGCATGGCTCCAAATCACATGAGCGATGCGGTCCAGTTCAGCGGGGCGGCCGATTTCCAGCCACGACCGGCGATACCGCTCGAACCAGAGTTCCAGCTGCGCAGCGAGCTGGTAGCGGCGTTCGGTCCATGAAGCGGTGTCGGCGCTCCGCTCCGCCATCGTCAGCAGTTCCACGCCCAAATCGTTGAGCAAACGTTGGCCTTCAACCATGACCTGAATCAGCACGGAGGTCCTATCGCCGTTCAACGCCGCACGAATGGCGCGCTCACCTTCATCGAGCCTCCGATTGCAGGCATCGCGCTTCAGAATCATGTCCCGGTTCGCAATCAGCAGACGGCGACGGGCATCGGCACACCCCTGCACACGGTCGAAGGCCAGTACTCCCCTGTCATACATCCGCTCCACGCGCGCGGCCACCTGGGTATTGAGCGAGCCGTCGCCAGCATCCAGCTCCAGCACCTGCACCGCCAAATCCCAGGTGAATGACGTGGTAGAACCGGCAAGCAAAGCCAGTTCGCCCATCACGCGGCCGGACGGATCGTCATACACCAGTCGGGAGATACGCGCGTTCATCGCCTCGAACCCACTGGCTCCCACGGCTTCCATGGTCCCATCCGTATCGCCGCCACGGTTCTCCCCGGTACCGAGTTCTCCCGGATTCCACGACTGCTGCGCGCCGTAGCACAGCCCCGGCAGACTCAGCCGCGGATCGTTGACATTCCCGTAATCGCCCCAATCGGTGACGAGCATGCCTTCAGCGCCATACTTGCGCCCGGCTTCGGCCATGTGCGTGATGTTCGCCCACGCGCCCGCGAAATCCGGGAACAGTCGGTTCCATGTGCGCACGGCGGGGCAGACGAACTGTCGACGCCCCTGCTCGGCAAGAGCCCGTACCTTGGATTCGTCGATATCCGGCTCGTACATCCAGTTGAGCATGATGATGTCGCGCGGCAGCAGGGCCATGGTTTCGGGTGATTCGAGGGCGATGTCCGCCCAGAGCATCGGCATGCGGCCGTGCTCGGACAGGGTGCGGCACAGTCCGGTGACGAATCCGGCGTACAGTTCGCTGCGGCTCATGCCCGGCGCATCCTTCGCCGATTGCCCGCGACCGAGGTCGAAGGTCTCATCGCCGCCGATGTTGAAGCAGCGGGAGCGGAACAGCGGGATGTACTGGTCGATGAGTCCCTGCGCGAACCGCAAGGCCCGCGGGTCGGCGGCGTTGAGCGTGTGATGCTCTTGCCGTTCCACGAAGCTGAACGGCCGGTCCGCCTCTTCGGGGAATTCGCCGAGTGCGCGGTAGGAGCGGGTGCGCAGGTTCATGTACATGTGGCCGAACGTGGCGAGCGAGGGCACGAGTTCGATGCCACGAGCCGCGCAGTAGCGGTCCAGCTGCGTGATGTCCTCGGCGGTCAACGGGTCGGTTCCGCGCCATGATTCACTTAAGCCCTTGAACGCGAAGGCGTGCTCCACGTAGAGTTGGAATTGGTTGTATTTGTAGAAGGCAAGCTGGTCTGCGAACCATTGCAGGAAGCGCAGGGTGGGTACGCGGCCGCGCGTGACGTCGAGGCTGTAGGCGCGCGTGGCAAACGTCGGTTTGTCCTGGACATGCAGGCATGGCAACGTATGCGGGGATTGCCGTATGATCTGGCGGAACGTCTGGATGCCATAGCGCAGGCCTGCCTCGCCGCCGGCGGCGATGGCAATAGAGGCCGACACCGGCGCTGCGGGACCGCTGCCTACCCCATTATCCCTGGCCTCGGGTTCGCCGTCACCGTCCATGCCGTCGATATGGTGGATGTCAATCGTGTACTCGTCGTCGGCAAGTCGGCGGTCGGCGGTCAGAACGACCACGTCGGACGATTGCGCTGATGAGCTGCCGCAATCGCACCGGAGCTCGTCGGCGAGCTGCCGAATCGGCACATCCAATGCCCAGTCCGTCGGGAATTGATTCGCGATTCCCGTCTGCGGGCCGAGCCGGACTTCGCCGTCCAGGTACCGTACCGACGACGGATATGGGATGAAATCGAGACGCTTCGTTGCGTTCACGTTTGGTTCCTTTCCGATTGGCTCTGCTTAGCTCTCGCTTCAGAACAGCGGCTCCATGCCTTCGCCGGGCTGGGGTTTGGGGCGGCCCACATGACGCGCATACACCAGCCAGCGGCCGTCGTGGTTCTCCATGCGCGCCTCGAATTTGCCACTTTCGAAACCCCGGCGCTCGCCGTTGCGAATCTTCAGTACCGCCTTGTTCGCCGCGGTGCGATTGACGGACTCCCCCACCTCATACCAGCCGGGATGCGATTTGAGCCATGCCGCGAGCGCCGGACCGTTGCGTTTGACCTGCGGGCGCGAATCCTCCAGCTCCGCGTCGAGCCCCTTCCGGCGGCACTGCTGAAGGAAATGCGCCGCATCCAACGGGTCATCGAACTGGACCCTGATCGTCGTCTTTCCCATAACCATTCATTGTATCGAGTGGACCCGCTGCAATCGGGATGCGACATCGGGAAACCTACGGCCGGGCAGATGAAGACGATCTTGAGATCAGACCGGCTAGGCCGCCTGCTTGTCGCGCCAGATATCAGGCTCCACGTAGATCTCCCACTCATACCAGGGCAGCGTGCGACGGACGTTGGTCTCGATCTTGTCCACGGTCTGCACGTCATAATCACGGTCGAGCTTGGAGGTCTCCACCTTAAGGCACAGCAGCACGGAATCCTCATCCATATGGATAGCCTGCATGTTGATGAGCCGATCCACGCCGGCCGTGCTCTCCACGGCCTTCACCACCAGCGCACGGGTGCTACGGTCAAGGCTTTCGCCCACCAAGAGCGAACCGGACTTGAAGGCGAGCGCCGCCGAACCGCAGACCAGCACGAGGCCTACGAGCATACCGCCGATGGCGTCGTACAGTTCGTCGCCGGTGATGATGGACAGGCCGATGCCCAGTCCTGCGAACGCCAGACCGATCAGGGCCAGCGTATCCTCCATCATCACCGAGGCGAGTTCGGCGGACTTGGTGCGCCGCCAGAAGCCGACCAGCGAATCGTCCTCCACCTGCACGCGCTTCATACGACCGCGCGCCTCATGCACGGAGGTGTGCAGACCGTATCCCTCGAGGCATGCGGAAATACCGACCACCACGAGCGCCGCGACGAGCTCCAGGGAGTTCGCGTCACGGGGCACCGTGCCTTCGACCAGTCCGGCGAGTTTGCCTGCCGCCTGCGAGACGGCGAACACGCCGCCGACGAAGAACAGCAGTGTGGCCACGATGAAGCTTGCGAGGTACTTCACGCGGTGCAGGCCGAATGGATGGTCGCCGCGGGATTTGTGGTCGGAGGCCTTGTCGCCGACCATAAGCACGAGTTCGTTCGCGCAATCCGCCACCGAGTGCACGGATTCGGAGAACATGGATGACGAGCCGGTGAACGCCGCGGCGGCGAACTTGGCGCAGGCGACGCCGACATTGGCTAGCAGCGCGGCCTTGACCGCCGCGCCGGCATTCTTCTGATCAGACACGATTGAGTCCCTTCCTCGGGACGGCATTATAGGAGGTCCGTCGCCTCCGTGTCCGATCCTGTTCACCGGTCACGCGCCGGTCACGCGCTGGTCATACACCGGTCGCTCGCCGGTGCAGCGCCGGCATCACCGCAGGTATACACCGATTATGCGGCGATGCCGAGCTATGCCGGCACTGTCCGACCCAACAATCGCGTATAACTGACTACGCCATCAGCTGCTCGGCGAGCGACCGGAACGTGGCTCCAATGCCGTCGGTACGCAGCGCGCCCTCCGCGTCGAGCACGGCGGGACGTCCGGCTTCGCCGGTCTCGCGCACTTCGGGCACGAGCGGCAACTGGGCCATGAGCGGCACGTCGTAACCCAACGCCTCGGTGAGCTGTTCGGAGACGCGCTGGCCGCCGCCCTCACCGAAGATATGCAAACGTTCGCCCTTGTGCTCGTAGTAGCTCATGTTCTCCACCACGCCGCGCACCTTCATCGGCACCTGCAATGCCACAAGGCCGGAACGTACGGCGATGTCCGAGGCGGAGGGCTGCGGGGTGGTAATCACCACGAGTTCGGCGTTCGGCAGCGCCTGGGCCACGGAGATGGCCATGTCACCCGTACCGGGCGCCAGGTCGAGCAGCAGCACGTCCGGCTGACCCCACCACACGTCGGAGAGGAACTGTTCGAGGGAGCGCTGCAGACGGGGGCCACGCCATAGGATGGCCCGGTCGGCACCGGCGAACATGCCGATGGAGATGAGTTTGACGCCCCACGCGGTCACCGGCATGAGCATGCCGTTGAGGTTCGTGGGCTGGGTGTGCACGCCGAACAGACGCGGCAGGGAGAAGCCGTAGATGTCCGCGTCGATGGCGGCGGTGTCGTAGCCGAGGGCGGCGAACGTGGCCGCGAGGTTCGCGGTGACCGAGGACTTGCCCACGCCGCCTTTGCCGGATGCGATGGCGAAGATGCGGGTTTTGACGCCCGGCTTGTTGAACGGGTTCTGCTTGCGTTCGGCCTTGAGGTCCGCCACGAGGTCGTCGAGCTTGTCGCGGCTCATCGAACTGACTTCGATATGCGGGGTGAGCGCGGCCGCCGGATAGGAGGCCACAGCACCGTTGATCTGGTTGGTGATGGTCTCCGAAAGCGGGCAGCCTTCGACCGTGAGCTCCACATGCACGGTGACGTCGTAGCCGTTGCCGTCGGCGGCCGGCGTCGCGTCGATGGCGGCGATCATGCCCAGATCGGTCACGGATCGGCCGAGTTCAGGGTCGATGACGCGGCTCAGACGGTCATAGATGGCGGCTTCGATCTCACGGGTATCAGTCATGCATCCTCCTTAATTGCCGCGTACCAGACTAGCGTGTGCCGCGCCGGCATGCCAGAGTCCGCCGGCGAATCGGCCCGTGGCGGGAATCACACTAATGGCTCGATCATTCCGCGGCATCCTGCTCGCCGTCAGCGGGCGTGGCTTCCACCTCGCCGGTTTCCAACAGTCGCGCGAACTGGGCTTCGTCGAGCATCGGGATGCCGAGTTCCTCGGCCTTGGCGGCCTTGCTTCCGGCGTTGGCGCCCACCACCACGTAGTCGGTCTTCTTGCTCACCGAGCCCGCGGCCTTGCCGCCGCGTTCGATGATGGCCTCCTTGGCGGAATCGCGCGAATAGCCTTCGAGCGAGCCGGTGACCACGACCGTTTTACCGGCCAGGGTCTGTGGCAACGTGCTCGTCTCGGCCGCGCTCACGCCCACGCCGGCGGCTTGCCAGGCACGCAGCGTCTCGCCGCGCCAGTCGCCGGGCTCGCGTGCCGCGGTGAACCAGTTCACCACCGATTCGGCGATTTCCGGCCCCACGCCGTCGATCTGCGTCAGGTCCTCGACCGTGGCGGAGGCGATGGCGTCCAGCGAGCCGAGCGAGGAGGCGATAAGTCGCGCGGTGGGCGGGCCGAGACGGCGGATGGACAGGGCCACGAGCACGCGCCACAGGTCAGCATGGCGCGCCTTGTCCATCTCGTCGAACATCTTGCGCGTGTTCTCGCCCGGACGCACGATGATCGGCACGTCCGTGACGCCGTTGCGCGTGGACTTATGGTCGATGCGCACGATTTCGGCGTCCGCGGGAATGTCATAGTCGGGATAGTCCGCGGCGGACGGTGCGCCGACGGGCGACACCGTACCGGCCGCCGTTACCGTACCGGCGTTCGCCGTAGCCGCACGTTCGGCCAACTGCTTGGCCGTAAGCTTTTTCGCCGCGACCGGCAGCGTCCAGAACGCGGGCACACGATGCCACAGTCCGGATTCGCCGATCTTCTTGCGGGTCTTCCGTTTGCGTCCGTCCGGCCCCTCGACCTCACGCACCTCGATGATCGAGGCCTCGCGCCAGACGTATACGTTCTTGAGATCGGCGATGGACAGCGCGAACAGTCCGGCCTCACTGGAGAGCACCGGCGTCTGGCGGGCGGGCAGTTCCAGTCCCGGCACCGGTTCGTACGGCTCCGGTTCCTGGCCGGGCTTGACGAGGATCTCCGTAATGTCCGGCGCGTAGGTGGCCGTCGAATCGGGCCGGTTCTCCTCGGGATTGGTCAGTGCGATGGCGGACTGGTCGCCCAGATGCTCGATGTCGAAGGCCTTGCGCGAGGCGAGCGAGATCACACGCTCGGTGAGCTGGGCCGGGCAGCTTTCCACGTTCAGGCAGCGGATGTCCTTGTCGCCTTCCTTGGCGGGGGCGAGCTTGGAACCGCAGGAGGGGCAGCGTTCGGGCATCACGAACTCGCGTAGCTGGTCCTCACGACCCTTGCGGCGTTCCAGCACCGGGCCCACGAGCTCGGGAATCACATCGCCGGCCTTGCGCACCACCACGGTGTCGCCGATGAGTATGCCCTTGCGCTTGACCTCGAAGGCGTTGTGCAGTGTGGTGCGGGCCACGGTGGAGCCGGCCACGTACACGGGCTTCAGGATGGCCACCGGGGTCACGCGGCCGGTGCGGCCCACCTGCACGATGATGTCCTTGAGCTCGGTGTTGACCTCCTCGGGCGGGTACTTGTACGCGATGGCCCAGCGCGGGGCGCGCGAGGTGGCGCCCAGCGTGCGCTGCAGGGTGAGGTCGTCCACCTTGACCACGATGCCGTCGAGCGCGTGTTCGATATCGCCGCGATGCTCGCCGTAGTAGTCGATCATGTCCAGGATCTCCTGGAAGGAGGTCACGGCACGGTTGTGCGGGGAGACGGGCACGCCCCACTTGGTGTACAACTCATAGGCCTCGGACTGGTCGGCCACCACGTCGTGCGTGCCGTGCGGGTGGTCCGGCCCCCAGGTGAGCCGGCCAAGCCCGTGTGCGTAGAAGCTCAGGCGGCGGGTGGCGGTGATGCGTGGATCCTTCTGGCGCAGCGAACCGGCGGCTGCGTTGCGCGGATTGGCGAAGGGGGCACGGCCGGCGTCCTCCTGTTCGGCGTTGAGCGCGCGGAAATCATCCCAGCGCATGAACACCTCGCCGCGGATCTCCACGAAATCGGGGATGTCCTCCTTGGGACCGCCGAGGTTCGCGGGGATGGAGGCGATGGTGCGCACGTTGAGGGTGATGTCCTCGCCGGTGACGCCGTCACCGCGGGTCAGACCCTGTTCGAGCACGCCATTGCGGTAGATGAGGTTCAGGGCCAGGCCGTCGATCTTGACCTCGCAGCTCATCGGCAGGGGCTTACCTTCCGGCCAGTCGAGGTCGCGGATGACCGAGTCGTACCAGTCCTTGAGCTCTTCGATGGAGAAGACGTCGTCGAGGCTCATCATGCGGCTCGGGTGACGCACGGAGGTGAAGTCGTTGGAGAAGGTGCCGCCCACGCGGTGGGTGGGGCTCTGCGGATTGTCCAGTGCGGGGAAGGCGGCTTCGAGCTTTTCGAGGCAGCGCATGCGGGCGTCGTAGGCGGCGTCCGAGCTGACGGGCGAATCGTCGATGTAGTAGGCGATCTGGTCAGCCTCCACCCAGGCGGCCACCTTGGCCCACAGGCGTGCGGCGTTCTCGGAGTCGAGGCCGTTCACGTCGAAACGGTCGAGACGGATGGCGTCGTCATCGGTGGGGGCGAGCGCGGCGATCCATTGCGCCGAGCCGGGCGCGAAGCGGGTCGCGCCTTCGTCCGGGCGGATCTCCGCTTCGCCGCCGTCGTCAAAATCCCATGCCAGCTGTTCAGTGCTCATAGTCGCCTATCCTAGCCGAGCTCGGGAATCGGACCCTACTCCCCTCAGTCGCCTGCGGCGACAGCTCCCCTCAGAGAGGGGCGCCAAGAAAAACGACGCCGCCGGCGGTCAGCTTCTATGCGGACAGAGAGCGCAGGAACTGGGCCTGGATGACGTCGATGCTGTCGCCTTCGCCGTCGTTCATGCGTGCCACGGCCACCGAAAGTGTGCGGGCGGGCACGAACATGCCCTCATCCACGCACACGCGGGCCGCATCGCGCATGATGCCGGCCACTTCGATGTGCGGCCAGACCGGCAGGTCATGGATGGCGAGCACATGCGCCGCGGCCTCCACGCTTTCCGGCACGGCGATGCACTGCGAGTCAGCGCGCGCCACGAGCTCCTGCAGTTCGCCTTCGAGCGAGCCGATGGCACCGGGGGCGATGTGGTCGCTCATGATGTACGCCGCGGCGGCCGTGTCGAACCGGTCGAGCATCCATTCCGCGTAGGCGAAACGGTAGTAGGCGAAGGCGGCGTCGTCCCGGTCGAGGGCCACGCGCAGCGCGTTGAGGCAGGCCGCGCGCGCCGAATCCCAGTCCTCGCTGCGGGCCAGCTGGATGGCGAGCTTGAGGTGCGAGAGCGGGTAGGCGGGGGCGTAGGCCACCATGCGGTTGAGGTGCGGAATCGCGGCCTTCGCGCCCTTGATCTGGCTCAACACGTCCGCCAGTTCCATGTGGGCGTAGAAAAGATTGTCCGGGATGAGCACGGTGCGCTCGTCCGGTGTGGCGAACAGGCGGTTGTACACCACGCGCTCCGCATACGAGTTGAAGTAGCGCGGCACGCCGGGGCCGGCGGCGTAGATCTGGTCCATGTGAGCCACGGCGGCCTCGGCCGTCTCGATGGCCTGCTCGGCCTGGCCGGAGAACAGCAGGTCGCGGGCACGCAGGCGCTCCTTGTCCAGATCGTTGGCGAGCGTGAACGTGAAGTCGGGCGTGTCCTTGCCGTCGATCAGCGCGCTGGTCACCTCGGAGGCCAGGGCGGTCAGTTCGGGATCGCAGATGGAGTCGATGATGCGCATGGCCTGCTGTGCCTTGCCCACGGAATCGAGCGAGGAGTCCTGTGCGAGCGCATGGAATTCGTTGACCCCGTGCTGCAGCAGGTCCACGCGCTGGATGACCAGGCCCGCGCTGTCCTTGGCACCCAGCACGCGCGCGGTGGCGGGGCTGAAGCTGCGGTCGGCGAGTTCGGGCTCCTCCTGCGAACCGGTGGGTGAGAAACGGCTGTCGGACAAATCGAAGTCGGCCGCGACGGGCTTGAGTCCGCCTTCGCCGTCCACGTCCATCACGGCACCGAACATGCGGTAGGTGTCCTCGGGGTTGTCGAGGCCGTCCGTGTCGAGGCGCTTGAGGAAGGCGTCGCGGTTGAAGGTCACGGTGACCATGTTGCGCACGGTGGGGTTGCGGCGCAGCACGCTCATCGGATCGTCACCCGCATCATCCGCGGAGACCGAATCTTCACGCTGATCGGAATCGGAGTCGTCCTCGCCGCCGGCATTGGAACCGTCCGCATGCCCCTCGCCGGATTCACCGCCGATGCTGAAGGCCATTTCGTCGATGTCGACGCCACGCATCAGGTCCTCGAACTGGGAGTCGATGGAGTCGTTGCCGTTCTCCTGGCCGCCCGCGGAACCGGCATCGGGGTCGCTGGTCTGTGCCGAAGCACCCGTATCCGGGGCCGAAGCGCGATCCTCGCCGCCGGATGGCTGGCCGAAGGTCTCCTCGCGACTGATTGGGCGGGTCGGGTCGCCGTGGAAGTCGCCGTCCTTGGGGTCGGCCTTGGAGCCGGCGCGACCCATGTCGCCGCTGCGCAGATGCTCGAACGCGCTCAGCGCCTCGCTCATCATCGCCTCGATGGCGGAGTCCTGTTCGGCGATGGCCTCCTCCAGACCGATGGAATCGATGTGCAGGGAGACCTGACGCACCGAACTGCTGGCGCCGAAGCTCAGCGCCGCCATCATAAGGCCCACGCGCAGGTTGTAGGCGGCGCTCATCGACGCGCGTTCGGCGCCGCTCAACGTGCGCCACGTGCGACGGGCCGTGTCATAGCGACTGTCCGGCATCATGGACGTGCCGGCAGTAGTGAAGCCGATGGCCACCTCGCCGCTGTCCAGGCGGGAGCGGAACTCCACATCGAAACGGTAAGGCAGGCGCAGGCGACGCAGCAGCGAGGACAGGGCCTGACGGTAGACCCATTCGTCCGAAGCGGCACCCGCACCGGGCCGAGCGCCGCTGGTACGGAACGTCTCTCCGGCCGGGGAACCCGGCATACCCGCACCGGCACCCATACCAGTGCCAGCCCCCGTGGCATCCCGCGGATCGGGGAAGTCGCCGCGAATCTGCTCAGCAGCACGCTCGGCGATGCCCACCATGCTCAGCACGGCCCGTCGCTCGTCCGCGCCGTCATACGGGTCAAGGGCCATCAGGGCGGGGTTCTCGATGAGTTTCATGTCGATCTGCGCGGCCTCGGCGCGGGTCACCGTGTCCTCCGTGGGGGTGCGGCCCAGCGAGGCGTTGCGTTCCAGCCATGCGCTCACGGCGGCGAAACGGTTGAGATTGCCCTCGATCTTCAGCGACTTCAGCGCCTGGCCGAATGCCAGCGATTTGTCCCACGTGAAGAAGTAGCCGTTCGAATACGTGGAGGTGTACAGGTGCAGCGGCTCGGCACCATGCACGGGTTCCAGGCCCGGCGTCTGGTCCAGGGCGCCGGCCTCGCGCATGAGATCGGCGAAATGGTCCTCCAGACCGGAGGCGCGCATGCCGTGGGCGCGGGCGGCCAAAGTGTCCCGCACGCAGCGTCGGATCGCCCCGATCGGCGCCTCGCGGTTGAGACGGCGGAAGATGTTGCCCGAACCGAAGCCGATGAGCAGCCCGTTGATCTGCGGAATCATGTACGCGGCGAAGAACGCGATGGTGATGGCGTCCCGGTATTCCAGGTCGTGACGCATGTCGGCGGGCAGGTTGGCGCGCATCTGCTCCAACGTGTAGCGGTTGCCGGCCTTGAGCCAGGAGGCGAGCCAGGTCATGCGGCCGGAGTCGTCGCGGCCCACGATGCCGCCGAACACGGCCTTGACGCCCTCACCCTCGCCATCCGAACGGCCAAGGGTGCGGCCTTCGATGCGGTCCTTGGCGAAGTCCATCGCACGGCCGAAAACGGTCAGCGCCGCACCGCCCACGCCCGAGGCGCCACCGGCGCGGTCGAAACCGTCGCGCGCGGCATCACGCCATCCCAGACGCTCGCCGTCCGGGAAGATCACGTCCTTTTCCTTGCCGAACATGAAGCGCGGCTGCATATCCTGCACGTCCATGTTCGGATCCGTGCCCACAAACACACGGCCGTGCGTATCGGCGAACGCCACTTGGGCGAAGTGGTCTCGGTCAGGGAAGATGCCAAGCGAGAAGCCACGGCCCTGCGTCTGCGGCAGCTGCGCCCAGCCCAGCACCAGTCCCTCCGGCACGTTCTCGAGGCCAGGGAAGGTACGGCGTTTGGTCACCGGGCTCAGCGGCACGGCATGACGGGTGAGTTCGTCGATCACGCCGCCCTTGCGCTCGCTGGCCTCCTGCAGTGCGTCACCGAACGGGTTGACGTTGTTGGCGGCGGGTCTGGTCAGACCGAGGTCGGCGGCAAGCGCGTTCATCGAATCCTTGAGTCCGCCCAGCAGCGAAATACGGCGATGGTCATGACGGCGGGGATTCGATGGTGGTTTTGGCATGGTTCACATTGTCTCTTGTTTACACGACATCATGCCGTTATCATGCCGATAGAATAATGGGGTGCTTTCCGAACATCTCCGACGCAAGTCCCGCCGTATCCTGGCCGCGCTGATCGTGGCGGCGCTCGCCATCGCAGCGATGGAGTGCATCGTCTTCAACCTGCCGTTCTGGCGGACGTTGGGCGCCAGCACGGACACCAACGCGGTGCATAACACGTTGGGTGCGGGCCTCAAGCGCACGGACGACGGCATGCTGACCGTCACCGACCCGACCGCGGCGTATCTGGAACTGACCGCGGACGGCACTTCGCCATACCTGCGCATCGACACGTCGTCCGGAGAGACCATCGAGAAGGCCCATGAGCAGGCCGAGAAGGAATCCAAGGCGAACGGCGACAAACGGGTCGTCAAGCCGCTCAGTTCCATCAACGTGCGCGTGGATGTGACCAGCACCGTCACGGCCGGGGAAACGTCCGCGAACGACACGACGTCGGGTTCCTCCGATGCCGCCAATGCCACGGATTCCGGCACCGACGAATCCGCCGCCGGCTCGCAGTCCTCCCCCACGACCACCACCATCGTGACCACCGGCCGCGCGCAGTCGCTCACCCCAGGCATCGAGCGCAGCCATTACATCAAGGCCCCCGGCAAGGGCACCGTGCGCGTGTGGATTCAGGAGACGCGCGGCTCCATCGTGCCGATTTCCGACGCCCGTGCCAACGTTCGCGTGCCGTTCGCCGTCAGCGGCGTCCGTATCGCGGCGATGGCGCTGCTGCTGTTCATGCTTGCCCTGTGGCGGCCGGGTTCGCGGCTCTGGCGCATCCCGTTCGATCCGGACAGTCCTCGTCAGCGGCTCGCCTTCGCCGGCATCATGGCCGTACCCGTCATAGCCATCGGCGCCTCGATCGCGTGGCAGCTCGCCAACGCCATGCCGCTTGCCTTCCATATCGCCGGCGGATACACCTACGACTTCGATCAGTACGGTCATGTGGCGGATTCGCTGATCGCCGGCCGCCCATGGCTCGACCTGCAGGTGCCGGACCGGCTGGCCGCCACCGCCGACCCGTACGACGTGCCGACCCGCCTGAAGCTGCTGGCGGATGGCGTGAGCCCGATCTACTGGGATTACGTCTACTACCAGGGTCACTGGTACTCGTACTTCGGCGTGCTGCCGGCGGTGCTGCTGTTCGCCCCCTATCGCATCCTCACCGGGCGCACGCTGCCCACGGCCGCCGCCGAGCAGTTCCTGGTGCTGCTGTTCATCATCTTCTTCTCGATGCTGGTGCTGCGCGTCATCCACCGCGTGATGCCCCGCACCTCGCTGGCCGCCGCCTCGCTGACCGTGGCGAGCGCCCTGCTCGGCTCGCAGGCGGGGTACCTCATCTACCGCACGAACTTCTACCAGGTGCCGTTCGCGGCGTCGCTGGCCTTGACTTCGCTGGGACTGTGGTTCTGGGTGGGCGCGGACACCTCGCATCGGCCGGTGCTGTCCATCGACCGTTGGCAGGCGGGCAATGCACGCCCACTGTCCTTGCCCCGGCTCGCGTTCGGCGCGCTGTGCATCGCGGCGAACTTCGGATGCCGCCCCACCTTCACGCTTGCGGCGCTGCTGGCCTTCCCGCTGTTCTGGCCGCAGATCCGCGCGATGGCCGCCGATCTGAAGGACCGGCGCGTGGTCTGGTGGCAGGCGTTGCGCGCACCGGTGGCGGTGATCGTGCCGGCCGTGGCCGTGGTGGTGCCGCTGATGATGTGGAACAAGGTCCGGTTCGGCAGCCCGTTCAATTTCGGCAACGCCTACCAGTTCTCCGTTTCGGATATGACCCGGTACGTGACCCCGTTGCGCGATATGCCGGTGACCATCTGGTATTACCTGTGCCTGCCACTGCGGTTCACGCAGCACTTCCCCTGGCTGGCGCTCTCCCCCGCACCTATGCCGGTCTGGGGATATTACGAGGTGATGGTGGGCGCGCTGTTCACCGCCACGCCGCTCATGGCGTTGGCGCTCGTGCTGCCGTTCCTGCGCCGGCTGGAGATGCACGGCATGCGTCCGTGGCTGATGTCCTGCCTGATGCTGGCCGGCGCGCTCATCGTGTTCGACAGCTACGTAGGCGGCTTGGGTTGGCGGTATTCCGCCGATTTCGGCTATCTGACCGCGCTTGCCTCGATTCCCGGGCTCCTGTGGCTGGTCAATGGGCGCGAACCAAGCAAATCATTGGCCGGCGCGAACGACGCGGCCTCGGGCGACGGCATCGCGCATGTGACGCCGTGGCGTTGGCTGATGCGCTGGACCGTGGTGCTGCTGGTGCTCTTCACACTGGCCGTGGCCGTGCTGAGCTGTTTCGTGCTGGCGAGGGATGATGCGCTCATCGCCAATAATCCGGGCGTCTGGCATCAGATCCAGTCCTGGTTCACGCTGTTGTGACCTTCCGCCCGGCTCTATAGTGGGCTGGTACAAGCGGAGAAATGCGGGCGTGATGTTCTGGCTCCCCTCTCTGAGGACATTGCCGTGAAGCAAACAGCGGAGCTGTTTGTAGGCGATGTGCGAGACGACAGTCGAGCCAACAAACGCGAACGAAGTTCGTCCGTGATTGCGGACGAGCTGGCTGCACAGCGGCCTGAGGGAAGTACCCGGATAGCCTGCCCCGTCCTGCCACCCTTCCACAACCACCCGTTTTCGTCAAACAGTCGGTCAAACCTCAGCGAATTCCCAGTGATTCGGCCGTTTTCCTCAAGGCCTCGGCATAAAGTGGAATTGCACTCATTCACTTATTGTTCACCTTTCGCCGCAACCTGCAAGGAACAACCGTGCCCAATACCGTCATCAAACGCACCGTTTCCGGCCGCCTCGTCAAGGTCGCCGCCGCCATCGCCACGGCCGCCATCGCGCTGGGCCTGTGCATGGTCTCCAACGACAACGTGAGCGCCGCCATCAAGGAGCGTCGCGTCGAGCGCCTCAACGCCCAAATCGAAAGCGTCTACACCACCGACTACCAGCAGATGATGGACGACCAACTCACCAGCGAGCGCGACGCCAAGGAGCGCACGGTCGACAACATCTACACCAAGATCAACCCGTACGGCACCAACACCACGTCCATGTACGTGTACTTCACCACGGACAAGGCCTCCACGGTGAGCTACACGGTCTCCGCGGACGGCTACCCGGACTACACGGCCACCGCCGTCACCAGCGACGAGGCCGCCAGTGCCATCCGCTCCGCCGTGGACTCCTACACGAGCACCACCGGCGACACCATCACCCCGAGCGCCGCCGAGGAGACCGAGGCCGCTTCGGACGTATCCGAGGACAAGCTGGCCTCCACCACCCATGAGTTCCTGGTGCTGGGCTTGATTCCCCAGGTCAAGAACACCATCACGCTGACCATCACGGATACGGACGGCCAGACCACCACGCGCACGATCACCAAGACCGGCCCGAAGCTGCTCGGCGCCGAGGAGACCCGTCTCGAGCAGACCGTCTCCCCGGACGACGACACGCTCACCGCGCTCGGCAACGGCCTGTACGCCATCCTTGGCAACGACTCCAACGAGCAGGACTTCATGTACTACTACGACGCGAACGGCGTGATTCGCGGCGAAGTGCCGGTCCTCTACTACCGTTCCCACCGACTGTTGTTCGATTCCAACGGGCTCATGTGGTTCTCCGCCTCCACCAAGACGTTCGTGGGCATGAACCGACTGGGCAAGCTGGTCAAGATCATCGACCTGGGCGACCGCTTCATCCTCCACCACGACTATGCGCTGGATTCGGACGGCAACATCGTCTCCCTGGCCACCGATCTCAAGCGCGAGGACCATGCCGTGCAGGATCAGGTCATCAAGGTGGACACCTCCACCGGCAAGGTCTCGCTGCTGCTGGACTTCGGCGAGCTGTTCGCCAAGTACAAGGCCTCCACGGACCATTCCGGCATCGACGAATCCGACCCGACCGCCACGAACCGCTGGGATTGGATCCACTTCAACACCATCCAGCTCATGGACGACGGTTCCGCGCTGCTCTCCGCTCGCGAGACCTCCACCATGATCAAGGTGAACGACATCGAAGGCACGCCCACGCTCGACTACATGATCGGTGAGAAGTCCGTGTGGGACGGCATGGACGAGCAGAGCTCCTTCCTGACCAAGGTGGGCGACTTCGGCGACACCGGCGGCCAGCACTCGATCACCGTGCAGTACGACTCCTCGCTGGAGGATGGCCAGTACTACGTCTACATGTTCGACAACAACTTCGGTTACGCCATGACCCGCCCGGACTTCGACTGGACCGTGATCGACGGCATCTCCACCGCGCAGTCCTCCAAGGATGAGAACTCCAACTCGCAGTTCCGCAAGTACCTGGTGGACGAGAACGCCGGCACGTACACCGAAGTGCAGTCGTTCGACGTGCCGTATTCGCCGTATGTCTCTTCCGCCGAGGAGATCAACAGCGATCTGAACCTCGTGGACACCGGCATGCAAGGCGTGTTCGGCGTGTATGACGATTCCGGCAATCTCAAGGCCCAATACAAGATGGGTCTGAGCACCGCGTACATCTACCGCGTCTACCAGTACGGCTTCCGCGGCTTCTACTTCGCGTAAGGCATGCGGAATCGGTCTGCGACCGATGCTGCATCTCCCGCGGTCTTAGGACCGCTCTCCTACTACCCCTCACCCGGCCCATGCCGGGAGCTCCCCTGGCAAGGGGAGCCAAGGTTATGTGTAAATCTTGGCTCCCCTTGTCAGGACATTGCCGTGAAGCAAACAACGGAGTTGTTTGTAGACAATGTGCGAGACGACAGTCGAGCCAATACAACGCGAACGAAGTTCGTCAATAATTGCTGATGAGCTGGCTCGCGAAGCGAGACTGAGGGGTAGTAGAGGAGCGGTCCGGCAGGGACCGCGGGAAGCAAAGCATCGGCCACAGGCCGATTCCATTCGTAAGCGTTACGCCGCGGCCTTCGCTGCCTCGTAACGCTTGCGAATCAGATCCTCATAGAACGCCACCGCATCCGCCGGCTTTCCGTCATACACGACCGTGTGCTCGTCCACCACGAGTACGCGGTCAATCGCATATTCGGGGCGGCAAATCATGTCCGTATCATGCGTGGCGAAGATCACCTGCTCGTTGTAGCTGAACAGCGCCTTGGCCACGTGCATGGTGCCAATCTCGTCCAGTCCCTTGCTGGGCTCGTCCGCCACGATGGCGCTCGGGTTGAAGCTCAACGCGGCGGCGATGGCCAGCAGATGCCGCTTCTCTGAATCCAGTTCGCTGGCCTTGGCACGGGCCACCTGAGCCAGGTCGAAGTGCGCGAACAGGTTGCCGATGCGCGCATGCCGCTCCCCCTCGGCGATCTTGTGCTTCTTCAACGCCTCGGAAACGGCCTCGCTGATGTTCTCCGCACGGTAGAAGCTGTTCGGAATCTCCTCGCGGCGCACCTTGCCCACCAAATCCTCGATGCGTTTGAGGTCGCGCTTGGATGCCGGGTCGAGTCGTTCCTCGCCGCCTGTGATGGTCACGGTGCCGGCGGTGGCCTTGAGCGAACCGTCCAGCAACCCCAGCAGCGTGGACTTGCCGGCGCCGTTGAGGCCGATGACGGCCACGCGCTGTTCGCTGATGGTCAGCGACGTGGGCGCAAGCCCGATATGCCCGTCGTCATAGGTGTGGCCCGCTCCGTCGAGCGTGAAGGTCAATGACGCCGGCCGCGGCAGTTCCTTGGGTTTGAAGAATGAGAATCCCATGCCGCCCATTGTAGTGCCGGCAACCCTTCCGGGCGCATCCCCGCAAGTATCCGTCGGGCACGATTCCACCCACCAGAGATCGTTTGAGTACGGAAAGCAGCCTCTTCTGACATCAAACGATCGCAATATGACCAATTCGCGAACGTTTCATGATAGAAAGTCCGCTCTTCTGTCCTGAAACGTTCGCTGAAAGGCCGATCCGTGATTGTTTGGTGCCAGAAGACGGCTTCTCCTGGCACCAAACGATCGCTAGTAGCCCAGCAGTGCGGCGACCGTGTCGAGAACGGCCCGGATGTTGCGCTCGAACTCCTCAGGTTCGGGCAGGAGTGAGACGGCGAGGTAGCCGTTGGACTCCATGTCGAAGAAGTAGCCGGGCTGGCCGGTCAGACGATGGTCGGCGATGAGCCGCAGCACCAACTCGTTCTCGTCGATGACCGAAGGCACGCGCAGCAGCACGTTCCATCCACCCTCCGCACGCAGCACGCCCACCAAGCCATTGGGGTCGGCGTCCAGCAACTCATGCAATCGGGCGAGGTTGCCACGCACCCGCTCGGCAGTCCGTGCGGTCTGGCGGGGTGCGGCGGCCAACAGGTCGGGAATCATCGTGGCGATGATGTCGCTCATCGGCAGGTAGTCGTCGGCGATGACGTCCAGCCGGCGCTTGGCCTCGGCCACGTCATCGGACGGGCCTGACACTTGAATCCAGCCGACCTTGGCATGCGGGGCGGCGAGCATCTTGGAGAACCCGTCCAATGCGAACGTGAGCACGCCCGGTTCGCCTGCCAGTCTCGCGTTGCCGGGGAACGGTTCGAGGGAATAGTCGTAGAACACCTCGTCGGCGATGAGCGCGATGCCATGTTTCCGGCACAGTCGCACCAATGCCTCTCGTTCGGAAGGCTTGACGTAGGAGCCGGACGGGTTGTTGGGGTTGATGAGCACCAGCGCACGAATCCGCTCCCCCGCCGCACTGTCCAGCAGTTCGGCGATGGAGGCGGTGTCGATGAACCATGAGCCGTCGAACTGGAGCTGGTATTCGACCGTTCCCACGCCTTCGAGTCGTGCGATGGATTCGATGAGCGGGTAGCCGGGCTTGGGCGCCAGTACCGCGTCGCCGGGGTCGCACAGCAGTTTGATAAGCCAGGAGTAGGCCTCGGACGTGGAGCTCAGGAGGTACAGGTCATCAGCCGCGACCGACGATGGTTGCGCTTCCACGGGTGGTTCGGAGGACACGCTTCCTGTGAATTTCAGCGAATCGGTATCATGCGGGTCGATCGATGGCACAGAATCATCGCTCGACTTCGCCGTGCAAATGTCACCTTCTCCGGCGGCATATCCTCCGCTCAGGACCGTAGCCAACGACTCGCGCGCGTGGCGCGGTCCGCGCGGATCGGCGGTGTAGACGCTCGGCACCAACGCCGGGGCCAGGCCATGGCGCGTGGGATTGGAATCGTTGAGCTTGACGAGCGCGATGCCGGCCGCCTTGGCCTGCGCTTCGGCCGCTGCGATGGGGTTCGGGGCGCTGATGTCCACACGGGAGGAGAAATGCACGGTCATAGTCTCCCACCTTAGAACCTGCCATTCCCCGGCGATTCGCACCAGTAGGATCGCACTCGCCCCTTCTAAGGGGAGCCGAGAAGAAGGATTCCATGTCAATCTCGGTCCAACAGAGCCAACAAAAAACTCCCCTCGGCCGAAGCCAAAGGGGAGTCAAAAACGCATTCAGCAGAACCGGAACAACGTCACTGCTGCTTGGTGCTGGCGTAGTAGGCGGCACCCACGATGCCGGCCTGGTTGCGCAGCTTGGCGGGCACGATCGGCGTCTTGATGTCCACGTAAGGCAGGAACTTCTCGCTCACACGGCTCACGCCGCCGCCCACGGTGAACAGGTCAGGGTTGAAGTACTTCTCCATGAGGCCGTAGTACTTGGTCAGACGCTTGGCCCACTTCTTGTAGCCGAGCTCCTCCTGCTCGCGGATGGCGGAGGAGGCGTACTTCTCGGCGTCGAGGTGCTTGGCGCTCAGGATGATGTGGCCCAGCTCGGTGTTCGGAATGAGCTGGCCGTTGTAGATGAGGGCGGTGCCGATGCCGGTGCCGAGCGTGGTGGCGATCACCAGGCCCTCCTGGCCCTTGGCGGCACCATACTGCACCTCGGCGAGGCCCGCGGCGTCGGCGTCGTTGACCACCACGACCGGACGGCCACACGCCTCGGAGAACACCTCGGTGACGTCCACGCCAATCCAGGACTGGTCGAGATTGGCCATGAAGTCGAGCTTCTTGCCAGGCTTAATCGGGGCCGGGAAGGCGATGCCCACCGGAGCGGATTCCGGCACTTCGAAGTGATCGAGCTGCTGCTTGACGATGGCGGCCACGGCCTGCGGCGTGGAGACCTCAGGCGTGAGGATCTTCAGTCGCGGTTCGGCGAAATCGCCCTTGATGAGGTCCACGGGCGCGGCCTTGATGCCGGAACCGCCGATGTCGACGCCAAAAGCCTGTGCAGTTTCAATCATCGTTGACCCTTCCTTTCCCGGAATAATAGGATTCGTTTGGTGTCCCCAGTCTAACGCGGCCAGCACGCGACACCAAAGATTTCGCCCACGTTCTGCAATCGTGTGCATTGACTACGTAGTCAATCGGGCTGTCTGTGATGCGCATTCATCTCGCACCAGAGACGCCAGGAGGCGAGCGAAACGAACCGCATCACGCCGCCAATACGTGGGTCTTCGCGGAATCCGCGCGATAATGGGAGGCATGGCAGAACATACCCAACTCATTGATGCAATCAACATCCGCACCGCTGTGCGCGCCTACGACAACGAGCCAATCGACGACGACACGGCTCGTCAGCTGGAGATGACCCTCCAGCCCATCAACCTGCTTGCCGACCTTGACATCCAGCTGGTGCGCGACCAGCCGAAGGTGTTCGCCGAGGCCAATGCCTCCGGACATCTCACGAACGCCGCGAACTATCTGGCCATCGTGGGCCCGAAGGACGATGACGAGGCCAAGGAACGCGCCGGCTTCTACGCCGAGCGTGTGGTGCTCGCCGCCACGCTGCGCGGACTCGGCACGCTGTGGGTGGCCGGCTCGTGGGACCGCGCCGAAGCCGCCAAGCATTGCCGCGTGACCGGTGCGCAGGAGCTGTATCTGGCCGTGGTGGTCGGCCACCCGAAGGATCATCTGGCGTATCAGTCGAAGTCCTATGACGAGTTGTGCGAGATTCAGCGCGCGCATCGCCCGTCCAAGAGCTACGAGCAGTTCACCGCTCTGATGAGTGACGAGGCCCGCGAGGCCGCGCCGGCATGGTTCAAGGCCGGAGTCGAGGCCGCGATGAAAGCGCCGAGCGCGATGAACCGCCAGCCGGTCACTTTCACGTACAACGCCGCCGACGATACCGCCGCCGCGCACATCGACCCGGCCGCGGGCGATGAGCATTGGGCGCTGAACGATCTCGGCATCGCCAAGCTGCACTTCCAGATCGGCGCCGGCCAGGGCCAGTGGGCATGGGGCGACGGCGGCCTGTTCATCCACAAGTGAGCAGCATTACGGCTCCCCTCCCTGAGGGGAGCCACAAAAATAGGCCTAGTCCAGCGGCGGCATGGGCTTCCACGTGGGATCATGCAGCAGCTTGCGCGAATCCCACCAGCCCTTGGCGATCTTGACCAGACCGGTGCGCAGGTGCTCGCGGTCCACCATCACCAGACGGATGACCTCCTTGACGGCCGTGAGCCAGGTGCCCAGCGCGAACAGCGCCGGACGGAAGTCGCCATACGTCATGAAGTAGCGGGCCATGTAGCCACGGTTGCGCATGATGTGGTAGCGGTTCATATCGGACGTGGAGTTGAGCTGGCGCACGCCGGCGATGTCCCAATTGCCAATCTCGCGCGTGCGGCGCAGGATCACATCCGGCACCACGATCGGGTTGGTGACCTTGCTGGCACGGTAGCCGTACATCGTGTCGTCCCAGTAGATGAAGAAGCGCGGGTCGGGCAGGCCGATCTCCTTAACCACGCGACGGTTGAACAGGCCACCCTCGAAGCACAGCGTGTCCATCACACGGTAGCCGGCCGGCCCGAACGCGGCCGGGGCGATGGGGTTCGGGATGCCCAGCGGCACGATGAAGTCGTACTGCCAGTAGAACGGGCCGCCGTCGTAATCGAAGCGGGAGCCCTGAATCACCTCATGGCGAGGAGTCCACTTGGCGAGCTTGGCGATGGCGTCCGGCAGCACGGCGACGTCGTCGTCCATGACCCAGAACCATGCGGCACCGAGCTCGTACGCCTTCTTGACGCCTGCGGAGAAGCCGCCCGCACCGCCCAGGTTCTCGGTCTGCGGCGCGTAGACCACACGCTCCTCGTTGCCGGACTGGTCGGCCACGGTGGTACCCCACTGGCCGGTCACCTTGCCGGCGAACTCGGCCACCATGCCTGCGGTTTCGTCGGAGTGCTCGTTGTCCACGATGATGATGCGCCACGGTGCCTGTTCGAGCGCCAGAATCGAATCGAACAGCACGCTCAGCAACTGCTGGCGCTTGTAGGTGGTGACGATCAGGGCGAGTTTCTCGATGGTCTTGTTGCGGTTCTTCACTTCAGCCATGGTCTCCATTGTTGCACTTGACCGGCACAAACCAAACCCGCCCGCTCCGGGCAATCAGCCGGAACGGACGGGTCTGTTTCTATCGTTCTTTTATTCGGTAGGCGACGCTGGGGTCGTCGGCTCCTGGTTTACACCCCTGCTCCGGTCGCGACGCACGTCGTGGATGATCACGGCGGCCACGGTGCAGGCGATGGCTACGAACGCGACCGCGCTGATGGCGGCACCGGTGTCGGCGGGGATTTCGGAGCCGCCGGGTGTGGTGCCGGGATTCGGAGTAGGTGTGGGGTTCGGGTTCGGCTCGGGATTGTCGGGGTTCGGATTGTCCGGATTATCCGGATTCGGATTATCGGGATTGTCCGGATTGGGGTTCGGATTCGGTTCGGGTGTATCGTCGCCGCTGAACTTGGGTTCCGCGGTGACGTTGAACTCCCCCGTGCCGTCGTCCGCGATGCCCGGCACCGCGACGAGGAACGGATCGCAGGTGTACGCCTTGTTGGCGCTGGCGACAGCCGTACGCGCGGCGAGATACAGTCCCGCCGGCAAATTAATGAACTTCAGTTGGCCGGCGGCGTCGGTCTTGCCGGAATGCTCGTACAAATCGTGCTTGCCGGCGTATTCGGCGAGGTCCTTGGCTGCCGTGTTGTATTCGGAGGCGCTGAGGCTCCCCCAGTCGCGATCAAAGTCGGCGAAGGCCTTCAACGTGTGGTACGCGGTCGGCTTGCCGGTCTTGTCGAGATCGGCCGAGGCCACGCGCACAATGGAGTACGTGTCACCAGCCAGCGGAACGGGATTGTTCGTGTCACGGTTCCAGATGGCGCTGATGGTCAATGTGCCGGTGCGCGCATCCGTCGCGTAGGCACGCGATGTCATGGTAAAGGATGATGCGACGAGTCCCGCAAGCGTCAGGGCCACGGTGAGTATGACGACGAACAACGCGGAGAACGGTTTCGGTGATCGCGAAGACACCCAGCCCGTCCGGGGTGCGCCCGCATAGGTCATCTGATAGTCCGACGACGACATCGAACGATATGCCGGCTGTCGCCGTAATGCCGAACACGGCATGGTGTGACGTTCGGTGTTACGCATGTCTGCCATGTCTGGCCGGTCCTTTCCGTGTCGTGGTGCCGTAATCGTCGTTGTTGTGGTTTGTGATGTGTGGCTCGATTGGTGACGGTGGAGGCGCCGCTTCCTGCGACGCACCGTCGAGTAGGCCCGCAAGGTGTTCCGTGGCGGAGGGTGCGGTGGCGTTGTCTTCACCGTTGGCGTCACCACTCGCGGAATCAGCGGGACCGATTACGCGGGCGACGATTTCATCCACGCCTTCCGCGTGACGGCGCTTCTCGTCGTGCCAACGCCAGATGCGCCAGCCGGCCAGCAGGACAATCAAGCCAAGCGACGGCAGCACATACTGCAGCGGGATATCCACGTGGAAGGTGGGCTCGGCGTCCTTCTCCTGCTCGGGCGTGTAGGGGATGCGATGCGCGCGCACGAGCAGTCGATGCGTGTTGACCGCGTACGGCGTGCAGGTGATGAGCGTTACCAGGTCCTTGCCGGGCTCGATGGCCAGCTCCTTGGTATTGGTCGGGAGCACCACGGTGATCTTGTCGACCTGGTAGGCGTAGGTGTCCTTCAAAATCTTGATGTAGAACCTGTCGCCCTTCTTCATGAGGTTCAGGTCCGTGAACAGCTTGGCCGTGGGCAGTCCGCGGTGACCGGAGAGCGCCGCGTGCGTGGATTCGCCGCCCACCGGCAGCGATGTCTGTTCGAGATGTCCGATGCCCACCTGCAGCACCTTCTCGCTGGTGCCGTGGTAAATGGGCATGGTCTCCTTGAGGCGCGGAATGGTGATGTATCCCATCATGCCGTCGCCGTTCAGGTTCAGCAGCTTGTTGTACGCTTCGTCCGTGGATTCCGTATTGACGGCACCGGTCAGCGCATCCGTGGAGCCGGAGTTTGCGGCGGCAAGCTGACGATTCCATTCATGGGCAGCTTCAGTAAGCTTAGCCGCCTCCTCGTCGCTGAGGGCTTCGACTTCGGAATCGTAGCCTTTGACCACATAGGAGGCGTTGCGCATAATCAGGAAATTGCTGATTGTCGGATAAAACAGCACCAGCAAGCCGGCCAGAATCACCAGGACCGGCATGAACTTACGCAGCCGCTTCATCCGACCTCCTTGCGTGTTTTCCGAAAAGATAAATAATGTGCGCGTCACGTAATCCCTCGACGCGCAAGAGGGCGACGGAGTCGGAAGCACGGCTCAAGTCAAGAACTTTGGCCGAACTTCCGACTCATTTCAGGTGACAATCATCCGCTCCCCTAGTTTCGGAAAGCATGCACCATCTCAGGCACGCTTGCCGGACTTGCGGTTCGACTTCACGTACCAGACCGTGCCGAGCGCCATGATCAGCACACCGAACGCGGTGAACGCAGCGGTACCGATGCTACCGGTACCCGGCAGGAGGCCGCCCTTCTTGTTGATGATGGTAACGACCGGAACCGTGGCACCCGTAGCCACAGATGCCTTATTAACGGTCCAAGACTTCAAAGTTCCATCATTGTTGTAATCAGCAGCGATAACAATCTCAATCGAATCCTTGAGATTGTTATAGCCGGTCGGAGCCTTGGTCTCCTTCAGGTAGTACGTGCCTTCCTTCAGACCTTCAAAACGAAGCTTACCGTTAGCGTCGGTCTTGACCTCAGCGTCCTGGGCTGCGGTTTCACCGGTCTTGGCCGGACGGAACGAGACAGACTGATCCGCAGCCGTCATCTTGACCAGATTAATCTTCTTGCCCTCAGCATCCTGTAGCTCAAACTGAGCGTTTTCCAGCTTCTCGCCATTTTCCTTCTCGGCGACCTTGTTCACATCGAAGCCAAAGTCGTAGGTGTGAGTCTTGTCCGGCTTGGAAGACTGCGGATTGCTCGGGTCGTTGCCGTAGTCAATCTGAGCCTCGTTGTCGTTGTCCCCGGCAACGACCGCGTTCTCGTTAAGGGTGGCTGAGTACTTGACAGTGATGGTTTCACCGGCATCGTTCGCGTGAAGATTCTTGAAGTCCTTCATCGTGATGGTAATCACGGTCTTGCCTTCATTAGCACCAGTTCCAGGGGCATAGGTAGCGGTGTAATCAGTGCCCTTAGTCAGTACCGTGTTGCCGATCATCACGGTCGGGTTGAAGACCTGCTGGTCGCCTTCCGCATCGGTGTTCAGTGTAAGGCCCTTGGAGAGCTTATCGGTGAACTGGAACAGGTAATTGTCAGAGGCTCCAGACATGTCCGGAACGATGGAGGTAAGGGTAAAGTCGACCTTGTCGCCGATCTGGGCGCTGTTGTGGTTCGACTGGTTGCCGTCCTTGTCGGTCACGGTCTTGTCCACAGTCGGAGTGGAGCCCTTGAGCGTCTGGTTAATCGGCGTGTTATTGGTCACGTTGACGAGCATGCCCTTCTCATTGAGCGTGTTAGAGACCAAGTAATAGCCGTAGGCCAGGTTCTCGAAAGTGGCGCTGTAGTTGCCGGAAGCATCAATGTCATTACCGACAGTCTTGGTATCGGTTGCCGTAGCATTATCCTTCGCCCAAGCACGAGCAAGCTCAGCGAACTTGGTAATCGTCGGGGTGGAAGTACCACTCAGACCGGCAATCAGATCGTACGCCTTCTGATTCACGTTATACTCGGTCACATCGCTCAGACCAAGCTCCGTGGAGTTCTTGAAGAAATCCGTCCAAGAAGCATTCACCGTGTAACCACCGGTCGTGCTATCGGCCACCGTGGTGGAATCGTAATCGAGCATCTTGTAGATGCTTACGCTCTTGCCAGCAAAATCACTGTCCGTGCTGTTCACGGTCAGCTTGCCGTCCGCCGCATCAGCAGCATTGGCGGTCGTGGCACCGAGTCCGGCAAAGCCGAAGAGGGTGGCCGCAGCGAGGACGCCCGCTGCGAGTTTCTTGGTCAGTGAGTTCATCACTGTGTTCCTTTCCTTCTTTGGGACTTTCCGTCCGATATCGGGCGAAAAGGGTGGGCATTGTCATGGCCCGACACCAATGAGGGTGCCGGGCAAATCTTGGTTATCGGGATATCGGCTATCCACCGTCAGGCGAGATGCCGGCCTCGGGATCGCACGCGCGAACGCCGTCCATCGGCCACGGTCCATGCGGCGCCGAGTCCGAGTACGAGCACTGCGGCGAGTACGATTGGCGCGATGCCGTTGCCGCCGGTACCGGGCAGGACAATTCTGCTGTTGGTCACGGTGGCCACGACTTCCTTGTTGTCGTACGCATAGGAGACTCGGTATCCAGCCTTGGCGGGATCCTTATCACCATCGCCCTTGCCGAAATCGACGCCGGTTTCCTCGACCGTGTACGTGTAGTAACGGGTCGTGTCCCCATCCTTGAACGCAACCGGCAGGCCCGTAATCTTCGTACGCCAGGTATCGCTCCACAGCGAACCGTCCGCCGAGGTCATGGTCACGATGAACGGATTGTCCTTGTCCTTGGCCTCGCAGTTCTCGTTCTTGCACTCGATGGTCTTCGGCGTAACGACCGTGCCGTCGTCCTCCGTATAGGTGGCGGTCACCTTGATGGTGATCGACTTGGGCCGTTGCAGCGCCGGGATATCATCCCAGACCTTCTGCAAGGTCATATCGACGACCTGGCAGCCTTCCTCACCGCACGGGTCCTGACCATCGTCAGGTTCGGGAGTGAGGCCACCGTTGTTGCCGTTGGTCGGAGTGTCGAGCATGAGCACCGCCTGCGCGGCGGACACATACACGCCGAGTGCCGCAGCCTTGTTCACAGCGTCGTCACCGGTGTCGTTCTTGCCGCCGGTGTTGTTCGCCATCTTCGCGTCCTTGTAGTCGGAGAATTCCTTGATAACGGCCTTCTCCGAAGCGCGGTGGGCGACGTCGTATCGGTTCAATCGAAGTCGGAGAGCACCGGTCACATCAATCGGATTGCCCTGCTCATCGGTGACGTCATCCATGTGCGAGCCGTACGTGAACTGCTTGTTGTCCTTCGTCAGCGCATAGGACCAGGTTGATGGCACGTTGCGGTAGATGTGGTACGTGTTGCCGTTGCCCTCGATCTTCTGCACGCTGTTGAATTCGTACACGCTCTTGAGCTCGGTCTTGCCGCTGAACGGGCCGACCAGACCGCTGGTGCCGCGAATGGTGTCGGCATAGGTCATGTCGTCGTGTTCGAGCAGACCTTCATGGTTGAGACCCACGAAACCGCCCGCGATACCAGTGCTCAGGCCTTCAACACCATCAGTGGTCTGCGTGGCTCCGCCGCCGAACACGTCGTAACCGTCCGCGATACCCTGCACCGAGGAATACGTGGCCTTGGTCCGGTTGGCCTTGATGAGTTCGACACTCAATTCGGAGCGCAGCTGATTCTCGTCAACGCCATTTTCAGTGCACGGTAGCTTGATGGTCGAGTCACCGATGGTGATGATCGCCACGTCAGTCTGCTGGCCGTTGGTATCGCTCTTCTTGGAAAGAGACACACCGATCTTCAGACCGAACAGGTTGACGTACAGCAGATCGCCGTCCGCGAGAATCTTGATATTGAGCAGCTTCGTCACACCGTCGGGCAGCCACTTGCCTAGATCGATGACGCCCAGCTTCTCCAGATTCGGTACGTACAGCAGCTTGACCAGCGCGTTCACCACCTTGAGGATGATGTCCACCAGCACGGAGCTGACCTTGGTCTCGACCAGATAGGCCATGGTCGTCTCGCCAACGAACCCACCGGCAAGTTCACCGCTGGACACCTTCTTGAGACCTGTCACCTTGGAACGGGAGACACGCGCCAAGTCGGCATATCCGGTGAAGCCACCGGCCACTTCTCGCCCGTTCGCCGCCTCGGTACCAGCCTGGTAATCGCCGCCCGAATGGGACGCCGCAACAGTGAAACCGTCCGCGATGCCCGCCACCGACGAATCATCCACATGAGAGCCCCAGATGTCGAGCACACCGGCGGTCGCGCCAAGCAGCTGGCTGACCTGTGCGTTATCGACGTCCACGGTACCGGCCTTGCCCAGATGGCCCACGAAGCCACCGGCATAGTTCACACCGCTGACGCTGTTGAGCCCGTTCACGGTGCCGTAGTCGACGGTTCCATTGATCAGGCCGCCGGCGAAGCCACCAGCCGCACCCGTGTACCGCTTCGAATCGAGGATGCCCTGCGTACTCGAATCATGCGCACGAACCTGGAAGCCGTCAGCCACACCATTGACCTGAGCATGGTGGATGAACGTGCGGAATGCCTCCAGAGCGCTGATGTTGCCCGCCTTGACGAGACCGAGCAACAGCTTGGTGCTCTGATCGCCGTCGGTACCGCCCGCCACCGATGCGACGGCGGTGGTGTCGGCCTGTCCGACGAAACCGCCCGCATACTGGCCACCGTCAACACCACGCAGACCATCCACAATCAGCGTGTTCGCCGTATCGGTGCCGCCGTTCTTCTCGGTACCGGCGATGACGGCCTTCATGATGCCGGCGAAGCCGCCTGCCGCACGCGCGTACCTGACATCGGAAGTCTTGCTGTCCGTATCCGTTGAATCGGTCGAATCAGCTGAGCCCTCGGCGTCAGACACATCAGACGCATCAGCGGCATCGTCATCGGATTCGGCCACATCATTCGTTTCACCCGAAGCAGTATCCGTCACCGTATACTTGCCTTCCACGGTGAAGCCCCATGCCTCGGCCGAACCATTGTCCTTGACGGAAGAGACGGTAGCGCCGCGCACCGTCGAGACGGTTGCCTGCACCACCTGCGCAAGATCCTGCGGCGTCTTGATCAGGGCGTCCAGCAGTGACTGCAGGATGCCTTCGGAAGCGTTCGTGTTCACGTCCGCCACACCGGCGGCCGTAATCATTCCAGCATATCCGCCGATGGCGTTCGCGCCCTTCACGCGGCGCAGGTTCAGCGCATTGCATCCGCTCGCTGTGTATCCCGCATGCGTGGCACCAATCGACCAGCGATCGTCGGACTGCTCTGCATCGGAGAAGGTCTTGTCACCCCAGATCTGCGCACCACCGGCATAGCCGACGTAGCCGCCTGCATATCCGGTTTCATGCGTCAGGTCGGTACCGGTGGCGGTAACCGTCATACCACGGCGGTAGCCAGTGACGGACGAGCTCTTCACCACCGGAACGAATACGTTGAGCACGCTTGCGAGCTTGCCAAGGTTCGCCTTGATGAGTCCCAGCACATCGATGCCGCCGAGTTCGGCCGCGCCACCGGACTGCATGGTTCCAGCGAAGCCGCCGGCAGCCTTCATCGCGCGCACTTGGCGCGTATCCTGCGCCTGACCGTTCGCAATCACGCCGGAGCGCATCAGACCCACATAGCCACCGGCGTTGCCGCCTTCGGAAGCGTTTGCGGTCTGCGAATAATCGGTGCGGCCGGCAACGACATTCGTACCGAATGCATAGTTGTCGATGGCATCCGCCAAATCATTTTCGCTGGAGATGCTGTTACCGTTCTTGACGATCTCCGCAAACTCCTTGCCGTATGCACCGTTAACGCCCACGGCCTTGATCCATGCCTGCCACGTAGTCGCGTCGAGGTTGCGCAGAGGACCGGTCACCTGCGTGTTCTCTTCGGTCGGATAGGAGACCTGCAGAGCGCCGAGCAGGTTGTCGACCTTGATAAGGCCATACAGGAGCTTCAGACCACCCGTATCCGCAGTGGATGCGGCCTGCATGAAACCGGTGAAACCGCCAGCGAACTCGGCACCATACACGGAACGGATACGCGCGGCGAACGCAGTGCGTTGTTCACCGTTGTAATGGTTATTGTCGTCGTTCTCACTCTTCCAAGACGCATTGTTCTTACCCCAGATGTGACCGCCTTCGTTGTGGCCCACGTAGCCGCCGGCCATGCCGCGCATAGCGTTGCCGTCAGATGCGGCCTGTGCACGCACCGCGCCGCCGCAGGGCACGGCGTCGGTGGACGAGTTGCGGATCGTCGGCACGAAGTCCTGGAGGAGGGAAGCGAAGGTGCCGCTCGTATCCACCAGTCCGTTAAGTACGCTGGTGTTCGAACCGAGTACGCTTGCCGCATCGCCGGGTTCGATGCCACCCGCATAGCCGCCTGCGGTGATTTGTCCGATGATATACGCGAAGTTATGCGCGTTCGCATCCTGGACATGTCCGCCGGTGATGCGCCCGGCGAAACCGCCGGCGTCACCAATCGGATTGTCGGCGCTACCGAGCGTGGGCGTGCCTTCGCCCAGCGACTCGTTCTCGGCGTCGGTGCTGCTGGCCCGCACGGCGTAACCGGACACGTCACCAATCACGTCCGAATGTTCAACGGTGGAAACCACCACATTGAGCACGCTCAGCACGTTACCAAGGTTGACTCCCCCGCCCAGCAGGGAGAGACCTTCGCCCACGGAAGCCGCGGAGCCGATGTCCATACGACCGACCCAGCCGCCTGCATAGCGTTTCGCGTCAACCGCGTACTTGCTCTGTGTGTCATCGAAGTACGAGGAGCCGTCCGTGCCTTCCAACGCCTTCGGCTCGGTCACCTTGGTGTACCGCAGCTTGTTTACGCTCGAATACGCGACCTGCATGCCGGAGCCATAACCGATGTAGCCGCCGGCGGAACCGGACAGGCTGTCATCCTTGTCCAAACGCAGTGCCGTCACGCGCAGACCATCTTTGCCGGACTTGACGCCTGCATAGGAGATGTACGGCACATATCCCTGCACCAGATCCACCAGATCGGCAATCTTGACCGTGCCAAGCTTGCCAAGCAGGCTGATGCCGCCCTTGCCCGCGGAGGCTAGCGCGCCGGAGACTACCTTGCCGCCGAAACCGCCGGCGTATGCGCCGCCGGTGACGTGGTCGAGATTGTTGACCGTCACATTGCCATCCACGGTCACGCGATTCTTTACCGCTTCCAGCGTCTCATCCTTCTCCAGCTCCTTGGTGGAGAACTGGTTGACCTTGCCGCTCTGGAAGTTGCCGGCGAAACCGCCAGCCACGTCGCCTTTCACATAGCCGCCATTCACATAGGTGACGGTCGTGTCCTTATAGTCGGGAATCAGATATGGCACCGCGCCGAGCAGGTTGTCCACGGACAGCAGGCCGCCGTCGATCATCTCCTTGAGCGCGCTTGAGTCCTCGGCTCCGTTGGATGCCGCCTCCATCAGGCCGCCCGTAGTCGAGTAGCCCACAAAACCTCCGGCAAGGCCATCGGCCTCGCTGGTATCCGCGGTGACGGACTTGAGGTTCGTGACGTGGCTTTCGCGGGTCTTGGTGCTGTTGGCCTGACCATAGAAACCGCCAGCCGCGTAGTCGTTTTCCTCGTTGTTGTCGTTATGCCCGCTTGCGGTCACGGTCAGACCGTCCGCAATGCCACTGACATTGGAGCGAAGCACCTCCACCGAAGAGTATTCCGCCACGGAAAGCAGACCGGAGAGCTTGATAAGGCCGAGCAGGTTCAGACCGGATGCACCCACCGTGTCGGCTGGGCCGGAGAAACCGATGAAACCGCCGGACTCGCCCTTGGCTGCGACGCTGCTCAGATTCGAAATCGTCACATCCGTCAGATCGCCGCCCGAGGCGCAACCAATCGCACCACCTGCGTAATAGCCACCCGCTTCGACCGACCAGCCAGTTTTAGGACTATCGAAAGTCACATTTTCCACGGTGAAGGCGGCGAACTGGTCGAATTTCTTCAGCGTCGACAGGCTGCCGATTTTGGCTACGCTATTGAGCAGGCCCACAACCTGGGTGGGTTGCAGGTTGCCGGCGATGCCACCAGCGTAGGAGCCTGTCGCCTTGACGGACTTAAGACCGCCGACCAAGGTGGAACGCTGCTCAGGGAATTCACGCGCATTGTTGTATTTCCAGAACGAAAGGTTCTCCAGATGCGCCTGTGAAGAATCACCGATCACAGTGCCGGAGCCATCACCGACAATGCCACCGGCGTAGTCGCCATTCGAGGTGACCGTGATGTCGCCGTTCATTTGCGCGCCGAGGATGATGGATGGGTTCACACCTGCGATGGTGAGCAGTGCACCGGCTCCATCCGGATTGGCTTCGAGCAGTTTGGTGAGGATGGAGGTCAGCTGCTTGATAAGCGACGTGTCCGCCGACTTCTCATCGGAATCAGTACCGGCCTCCAATCCCCAGCCGGCCGAGGCACGTCCGGTGAAACCACCGGCATGGGATACCGTGGCGGTCACGGCGAGCACGCCCTTTACGGTGTCGTTGACAGCGTAGGCGTTGGCCAGACGGCCGGCGAAACCACCTGCGTAATTCTGAGCGGTGAGTGAGACCTCACCGTCAGAGGTCAGCGTCGAGTTCTCGATGAGGCTCTGCGGGCGGAGTGCGGAAAGAATCGTGATGCCCAGCGAGTTGAGCAGACCTCCGACTTCGCCGTTGCGGCTCACACCGGCGAAGCCACCCGCGTATTTGCGAGCCGTCACGGTGAAGCCATTCTGCGTCTTCACTGACGAATTCTCGATGATGGAACCAATCTGCGCACCGACGAAGCCGCCGGCGTAATCCGAATCGGCGTTGCCGAGCGTGGTGTCCTGCTTGAAGTTCACCACATGTGAATCGGAAATCACCGGATTGTAGTAGCCGACCGGCACGAGGGCGTTCAGGCCGAGCGTGCTGCCCAGCAGCCAGTCAACGAGATCGCCCAGGCCCAGGAAGGGAATCACATTGAGAATCTTTGTAAGTGCCTCAATCAGCGCACCCAGCGATTCTGAGGCAATATCGTACTTGGTCGCGCCTTCCACGTAGCCGGCGAAGCCACCGGTCATGCCTTTCACGTTCGAGACCGTGGCATCTTCGACCACGCAGCCGGTCACCTTCGCATCACCGTAGATACGGCCGGCGAAAGCACCCGTCGCGAAGTTCGACGGATTGTTCTTGTGCACGGTCAGGAGATCATTCAGGCCGAGGTCCTTCGGCAGCAGTAGACTCACCAATTTCAGCAGGGCGGACACCAATGTCTCATCTACATGCGCGACCGTCGCATTGTTGGCTACGTTCACGTCACTGAGCTTCAGGTTTGCGACGACGACCGTACCCGTGCTCTGCACACCGCCTGCGTTGTTTCCGCTGTTCGTGATGCTGGACGTGCTGGTAATCGAAGCGAAGAAGCCGATGCCCTGCTGCTTGTCCACATCAAGGTTGCCGGCGGGCTGATTCACCTTGACATGGGAAATCGTCGGCTTCGCCGTGCCATCCTGCACGCTTTCGCCGTCTTCACCAAACACATCCCACAAAGTCGACGCCGTCTCACCTTCCGCGCTCACCGCACCAAGCATGACGCCCGAGAACATGAGCGGGGACCACTTGGCGGAGCTCAGATCGATATCACGGAAGATGATGTAGTTCGCGGTGGCGGTGTACTTCAGACCCGTGTTGATGTCCTTGGTACTGGTGACATCCACACGATTGCCGTCCGCGTCTTTGAAGAAGTATTTCGTACGCTCGTAGGTGATTGCGCCCGTTTGATGGACCGAATCATGATCAGGGAAATCGCTGCCACGCAAGGTAGCTCCGGTGTCCAGATCCGCATCTCCCTTGTACGCTAAGCTTTCCGAACCCTTATCTTTCCACAGGCCATCCGCCAGACATGCCGCGGACGCGCTACATGACTGGGTGATTGAGTACACAGGGCCGGCAAGCACGCTCTTTTTCGTGCCGATTGCGCGCAGCTGCTGCTCGTTGCCGATGAGGATGTAGGTCTTGCCGTTGATGGTCTTGGTGACCTGGCCGATGAAGTCACGGCCGCCGAGGGCGGTGCTCACGGCGTGGGTCTGCGTATCGCCGTCGCTGGAGTCGGCAGCGTTGTTGGAATCGGAGGAATCCGTGGTCGAGTCGTCGGAGGAATCGACGGCGTCGCCCTGGCCGGCATTAGTGCCGTTATTGCCGGCGCTGTCGTTGGAAATCGCATCATCCGCACCGGCATTGCCGGCGTCGGTCACACCGGTCGAATCTCCGTCGCCGCCAGTCTGCTCGCCGTTCGAGGCAAACGTGTCATCCTGCTGCTGTCCCAGAATCGTATTGGTCGAAAACGCCGGCTCCGAATCGTCGGAGAACGAGTCAATCGGAGTGACGTTGTTCCGTGCGGTATCGGTGCGCAACGACTCCGCCGCGGAGACGATGGTGCTGTCGGTGACCACCTTGCCATTGGAGATCACCGTCACACCGGAATCGGAGACTACGGTGGTATTGCCGTTGTTCCGCGCATAGGCGCTGGGCACCGCGCAGGTGAGCATCAGCGAGGCGGAAACAGTTCCTGCAATAATCTTGCAAACGATGGCATCCGGTTGCTGCACTACGTGGAGAAAACGGTCCATGGCCTGCCGGGCTTCCTGGATCACACGCATCCTTCACCTCTCGTTATCGCGGAGTCGCCTCTATGCAAAACAGCCCCGATTATTACCCCCCCCCCGCGACAGAAATTAACCTCGTTAACATAGACGGCGTGTCGATATTTGTCCTATTATTTGTCAACACCATACGTTACCCAGGACGCCGGCATTCATCGTAAAAATGCCCTCATATCAGTATTTTCAAGGCATCTCGGCATCTTATGGGAACGCATTCACCCCTCAGAAAACACCGCTAGACAAATGCAGATAATTTGCCCACCACTCCCCCGATATTCGCCATCCATCATCAATACGACGGGGGTATGGCGTCGCTCCTTCGCATAGACCTTCACCGGCTTCCGATTCCAAGAATCACTTCCCGGCCGATCACCGACTCCCGCTTGCCCCTCATTTCAGTCTGTTGCCGCAGTCAGACCCGCGAGCAGTCACAAGCCGCCCACCCGCCGTGCGCCAACCGCGAAATCCACCTTCATCCGTGAAACGCAACTTGCACAGGTCCTACGGATGGCGTATGAATATGCCTGTCAGTTTCAGGGAAGGTGCAATTCCTTACTGGCGGTAACCCGCACCCCGGGATTCATAACGGGGCAAGTGGGAAGCCCGCGACCCGCGAAAGCGGCTGATCCGGTGAGATTCCGGAGCCAACGGTTACAGTCCGGATGGAAGAAACGAGGGCTCAATATGAGCGTATCTTCGCGTATCCGCATGCAATTTGTCCGTTCCATCGCGCCTGCCGCGGAAGGTGCCGCAGGTTCCGGCTCGACCGGAACGACCGCCGGTAGCACTGCCACCGGCAAGCTTGGTTCGCACAACACCGGCGTGGCCGACTCCGGCCGCTGGTCCACCCGACGCATCGCCATGTACGCGCTGTTCGTGGCGCTGGCGATGGTGACAAGTTTCATCGAGTTCCCGATCACGCCCGTGACCTGGCTCAAGTACGACCCGTCCGGCATCGTCTGTCTGATCGCCGGCTTCGCATACGGCCCGTCCGCCGCGGTGATCGTCTCCGTGCTCGGTTTCGTGCCGCACGTGTTCGCCGATCCGTGGGGCACCCTGATGGCAGTGCTCGTGGCGCTGTGCCTGTCCGTGCCGGCCTCGTTCATCTACCACAAGGCCCGTACCCGCAAGGGCGCCGCACTCGGCATTCTGGCCGGTGCCGTGCTGGCCATCGTGGCCGCGATCGTGGGCAATCTCATCGTCACGCCGATCTATGCGCACATGACGGTCTCCGCCGTGGCCGCGATGATCGTGCCGATCCTGCTGCCGTTCAACATCGCCAAGATGGCGATTCACGCCGTGGTGACGTTCCTCATCTACAAGCCGATCTCCAACCTGCTCGCCAAGCAGCAGTGATTGCGCTCGTGTGGTGCAACCGGACTTAAGCTGTTCCGGCTCATCTCGCTGCAGGAAGCCGTCAGCAGAAGAGCAATAGACATGGCGACGCCACCTGGCTCCTCTCTCTGAGGGGAGCTGTCGAACGCAGTGAGACTGAGGGGAGCACCTTTTGTGTAGGACTCCCCTCAGTCAGCTTCGCTGACAGCTCCCCTCAGAGAGGGGAGCCAAAGCATCCGCTCTCACCTGCTTACTTTCACTTCTACAACCCGTTACCCCACAACACATTCCCTTGGATTGCCGATACATGACCGATTCCCACTCCCCCGCCATCGCCGCCGACCTGTGCCATATTCGCTTCAGCTATGACCACGGCTCGACCTGGGCGCTGGATGACGTTTCACTGACCATCCACGCCGGCGAGCGCGTGTGCCTGGTGGGACCGAACGGCTCCGGCAAGTCCACGTTGGCCCGGCTCATTGCGGGACTCACCGCCCCGGATGCGGGCGAGGTGACGTTGCTCGGTCATCGCGTCTTCACGGATGACGGTCCGAACGCCGCCGAATACCGTGCAGCCCGCCGCGGCATCGGCGTGGTGTTCCAGAATCCCGAGGACCAGCTCGTCACCACGGTACTTGAGGATGACGTGGCCTTCGGCCCGGAAAACCTCGGTCTTGACCGCGAAACCATCGGCAAACGTATTCAGCAAAGCCTTGATGCCGTGGATCTGGCAAACGTTCGCCGAGCCGACCCCACACGCATGAGCGGCGGCCAGCAGCAGCGCGCCGCCATCGCCGGCATGCTGGCCATGAACCCGTCCATGCTGGTGCTGGACGAACCCACCGCCATGCTGGACGAGACCGCCCGAGCCGAGGTGATGCGTGTGCTGGACGCCTTGCAGAAACGTGGCACCACCATCGTGCACGTGACCCATCACGCGGACGAGACACTGCATGCGGACCGCGTAATCCACATGCAGTCCGCCCGCATCATCGAGGACGCACCGGGCAATGCCATCGCGCAATGCCCAGAAACCGCGGAATCATCGGCCGTATCCGACCCGCATCACGGTAATCATCCGGCTGCCTCGCTGCCGCTGCTTAGCGACCTGTCCAACCCGTCCACGTCTGCGACAGACGCCGCTACCCCGCCCGCCATCCGCGTCTCTCACCTCACCTACCGGTACGCAGGTGCCGAGCAATCGGTGATCAACGACCTGTCCTTCTCCATCCAGCGAGGCAAGACCGTGGCGCTGATGGGTTCCAATGGCTCCGGCAAATCCACGCTGGTCCGACTGCTGTGCGCACTCGCCAAGCCGGATTCCGGCCGTATCGAGGTGGCCGGCATTCCCGTGGCACGTCCTAAGCCCGCCAATCGCAAGCAGCTTGCGGAACTGCGCCGTCATGTGGGTTACGTGATGCAGCATCCTGAGCATCAGCTGTTCGCGGAGACGGTGGCCGAGGACGTGGCGTACGGCCCGCGCAATCAAGGACTGAGTGAGACGGAAGTCGGCGAGCGCGTGCGCGAGGCACTGAGCCTGCTGCACATCGAGCATCTGGCCGACCGCTCCCCCTTCGATTTGTCCGGCGGCCAGCAGCGGCTTACGGCCATCGCGGGCGTGGTGGCATGCCGCCCGGATGTGCTGGTGATGGACGAGCCCACGGCGAGCCTCGACGTGCATGCCAAGGCTCGCATTCACGAGCTGTTGCAAACGTTACGGAATCGTGGCGTCACGATGCTCATCAGCCCCCACGACCGTGCGGAGGCCGAAACCCTGTCCGATCGCGTGGTGCGTATGCCGTCCGCCGCCGAAACCAGCCAACCGGATGGGACCCGGAGCGATTCCATGCCGATGGACGTCACCCCAGTAACCCCAGTAGATATCCCGCGCCCCGCCTTGGGCGATTCTCCGGCGGACCGCAGTACCGGCGGACGTGGGCCGGCCCCCTCAGGCACCGCAGCGTCGGCGAGCACCAGGAAACAGCCCACGTCCGCGCCAGCCGTCGATTCCGTCCGGGACCGCCGCTCCCCGATTCACCGGCTGGATCCGCGCGTGAAGATGGTGGGATTCCTAGCCGCGATGTTCACGATGTTCGCCGTGAACACGCCCGCACAGCTGGCACTTGGCGCGACGCTCACGCTGGCGGTGATGCTGGCCGCCCGACTCAATCCGGTTCGCGTGCTTGCGACCATCCACCCCATTCTGGCATTGCTCGCGCTGATGAGCCTATGCAATCTGGTGGTGGTGCGCACTGGTACGCCGCTGCTCGCATGGGGACCGCTGAGCATCACCGATGACGGCGTGATGATTGCGGTGCTGTACACCTGCCGTTTCGCGTTGGTCATCATCATGGGCGCGATGTTCCTGATGACCACCACACCCACCGCCATGACGGACGCCTTCGAAGCGTTGCTGCGTCCGTTCTCCCGGTTCGGCCTGCACACGCAGGAAATCGCGCTGGTGATGAGTCTGGCACTGCGGTTCATCCCCACACTGACCGGAGAGACACGCGCCATCATCGATGCGCAGGCGGCCCGCGGCGGTTCCATCGAGACCGGTTCGCTCGGCCAGCGCGTCAAGGCGATGAGCGCCATCATCGTGCCGGTGTTCGCCGGGACGCTGCGTCATGCGGACAATCTGTCGCTGGCGTTGGACGCCCGCTGCTATGAGGAGGGTATCTCCCGCACGCATTGGCGTGTCTTCGCCCCGGCCGCGCGCGATGCGGTGTTCGCCGTGGCGGTGATCGCATATATCGCCGCGATTGTGGTGCTGTAGGAGTCTCGTTCCAGAAAGCAATCCCGGCTCTCATTACAAGACAGGGGGCGGCAGTGCCGGCAAGTGATTCCGTGATTTGCGGCATAGCCCGCAAATCCGATGCCGAGAAACAGCTCATCCTGATAACCCGGTCCGCATGACGCGCCCGGCGGGTATGCTGTTGGGGTTATCGAAACGTAAGGAATTCCCATGGCATTGACCAAAAAGCAAATCAAGCAGCTGCGCGCGCTGGCCAACTCCCTAAAGCCCCTGTTCTACGTGGGCAAGAACGACCTGACCGAGGCGGCCATCAAGCAGGCCGACGAAACCATCGAGAAGCACGAGCTCATCAAGTGCGCCGTGCAGGACGGCTCCGGCCTGACCGCCAAGGAAGCGGCCGAGCAGCTGGCCGAGCAGCTGAACGCCGAAGTGGTGCAGTCGATCGGCAACCGCTTCGTGATCTACCGCCGCTCCCAGCGCAAGGATGTGGAGCACATCAAGCTCGTGCGCGAGTAGACAGTCCTTCAGGCTTCCCAAACCGGGAAGCCTTTTTGTTTCCGGCGCGGCCCGCACGGTTCCGCTCTTTGGCAAAACGTGAGAAGATGGTGAACAGCAACGGCCCGACGCCGTTCGACCAGAGAAGGGACCCAACGATGAGCGACAACCAGCAACCGTACATTCCGGCCAGTCCGGAAAACCAGCCTCAGCCCGATGCTTCGCAGAATGCGGCATACGGCACCCCGACCAGTCAGTCGCAGACCGGATACGCCGCCCCGCAACAGCCAATCTACGGTCAGACCGGCAGCGAGTACACTCCGCAAGCCAGCGCCTACAGCCAGCCGGGAGCTTACGGACAGCCCTCCGGCGAGTACGCCCCGCAGACCAACGCGGCCAATGCCTACGGCCAGCCGGCTTACGGACAGCAGCCTCCGCAGGGCTACGGTCAGTCGACCGCACCGAACGGCTACCAGCAGCCCGCGCCCGACGCACAGGGCTACGGCCAAAACCCGAATCCCTACGCGCAGCCCCAGTACACCCAACAGACACCCGGCGCCTATGGACAGCAGCCACAGTACGCGCAACCGCAATATGCCCAGCCCGCCAACCCGTACACCCAGCCGCAGCCTCCGTATGGCGCGCCGCAGTATCCCGCCGCCGGTTACTCCACCAAGTCCAAGATGGCGGCCGGTCTGCTCGGCATCTTCCTTGGCTCCCTGGGCGTGCACAACTTCTATCTGGGCTACACGGGCAAGGCCGTGGCGCAGCTGCTGCTCACGCTGGTCGGCTGGATTCTGCTCGGTCTGGGCCCGATTGCGGCCGCCATCTGGGGTCTGGTCGAAGGTATTCTCATCATCTCCAGCCAGTATGGTTCGCCGTGGCACAAGGACGCCAACGGTCAGGAACTCACGGACTAGCCGCTAATCTGTAGCGATGATTGCCCGCAGGGGTCGGTACACGACCATCGACGGGCATCCCCCGCACGAACGGCTTCCGCTGGATTATGCCCGGCCATCAAAGAGACCACTCGCACGCAATGCGACACGCCGGTCATGGACTCACTGTGATGTCCATGACCGTTTTTGTTGTCCGATTCACCGCAAAATCGCACATTCCAAATGTTCGTTTTATATCCCAAATGAACAGACGTAGACACACCGGGACAGAACCTTCCAACACCGTTACTGTTGGGTTAATACTTCATAAATCGGCTTTATTCCAATATTTTCCGTGTTACGCTTAGGAACCAGCACAAGCCAATGTGCGCAATGCCTCCCCTTGAACGGCAGGCACATGGTGTGCGTTTGACCTTTTAAACGAACATCATCGGAATATCATATCCGCGGGCGACCCACCCAAGGTCGTCATCCATGAAAGGAATAACCATGGCGGAAGAAAAAGTCATCGTCGTCGATCCTGATATGTTCGGCAAGACCCCTGAGGACAAGACGGCCAAGGCCAACTCCGTGGCCAAGAGCTTCGGCATCAGCGATGAGGCCCTGCAGGAAGTGGAGTACTTCAAGCAGCAGCTGACCAACCACAACGCATGGGACCTGCCGTTTATGGGTTACGTGAACGACGATGGTTACGGCTACGCCTACGTGCCGGACGCCGCCATCACCACGACTCCGTACTGGGATGCCCACAAGGCCTTCCTAGCCCTGCCGGAGGACGTGCAGACCGCGTTCGCCATTCGTATGCTGTTCACTCACCGCCCGGTCGATCGTTACGGTGCCGCCATGTTCCTGCACTACCAGCGCGGTTTCAAGGTGGACTTCGAAGGCACCGGCGCCAACAAGTGGTGAGATGCTGGTAAATCGATAAGTGACCGACTCAGCCATTGCTGCAGCCGGCTCAATCACGGAGCGTGAAGGTGCGCGACAACGGCGTCGCGCATCCTTTCCCCCTTGGCTCTGGTAAGCCAAGATTGACGCCGCAGGGTAGAATCGGCGAGCTTCGAGCGCACCTTAACACGCCGCGCACCCCAAACCTCTCAAAAATCAGGCACACCTCAATCCAATTCAGCGCTTCACCGGCCGACCAGGTTGATGAGCTCCTGATGCTTGGCGTAGCGCGACACATTGGCCAGCGCGATGCGGATGATCTGCTCGGAGGTCTCCTTTAGGTGGTTGCCGCCGGCCACATGCGGCGTGATCAGGCAACGCGGCTCATCCCACAGCGGGCTTTCGGCCGGCAACGGCTCCGGCTCGGTCACATCCAGACCGGCGCCACGCAGCTGCCCCGCAGCCAATGCCGCGTCCAGAGCTTCGGCGTCAATGGCGTCTCCCCTGCCGGCATTGAGCACGATGGCCGTGGGCTTGAGCTTAGCCAGTCGTGCGGCGTCCAGCAGATGATGCGTTTGCGGGGAGCGCGGCACGGCCAACACTATGACGTCGGCGAGCGGCAGCAGCGCGTCCAGACGGTCGAACCCGTACATTTTCTCGATACCCTTGGCCGGGGTATCCGCGTGACGGCGCACGCCGAATGTGCGCATGCCCACGGCCTGTGCCAGCACACCGAAGTGCGAGCCGATGTCACCGGCTCCGATGATCAGCGCGATGCCGCCTTCCGGGCTCAGCACCGAGCCCTCATCCTGCCAGCGATGGTCGCGCTGGTTGGATGCGTACCGGTTGAGGTTCTTCATCAGGGACCACATCATGGAGAACAGGTGCTCGGACACACTGCGACCGTATGCACCGCTGGCGTTGGTCACCATGGTGCCGCGCGGCAGCACGCCGGGGCGCACGTAGGCGTCCACGCCGGCGCTGAAGGTCTGCAACCATTCGATGCGCGTGTACTTCGCGGCCTCGGCGGCCGGGAAATTACCAATGACGGCGGTGGCCTGTGCCTTAAGCTCCTCGGGAACGACTGCATGCCACACCATGTCGCCGCGCTGGGACTCATCGCCCACGAATTCCTGTGGCACCCCGCGTGCGGCCTTGGTGAAGGCCTGTCGTTCGGTCTCGTTGAGCGGCAGACAGTTGACGATCAGCTTATGCGTGTTCTCGATTCCCATGGTTCACCAACCTAGGAGGCAGGGCGGATATTGGAACCTGTCGTCCGCTCACCGCCCGCCTGTAACGCGCCTAAGTCCTACCTACCCCGCCAATCAGCGCGAGGAACGACGCGCGCGGATGTGGAACGCGGTGGCCAGGCAGCCCCAGCCAATCAGGCAGATCACGATCATCGTGGCGAACGTCCATGCGCCGCCCACGGCGGTGGCGTGCGCGAATCGCGGCGTGCCCTCCTCGCCAGCGCCGGCCTGTGCCACGGCGAGAATCGTGGAGAACAGCGCAGTGCCGGCCGCACCGCCGAACTGCAGGCCGGTGTTGAAGATGGCGTTGCCGTCCGGGCGGAACTGATGGGGCACTTCCGAAAGGCCGCTGGTCATCACGTTGGCGTTGCCGATGGCGTAGAAGAAGCCGAAGACGAAGTAGAAGCCGGCCAGCATGGCAGGCGTCAGATGCATGGAGAAGACCAGCATCAGGACCGGCCCCAGGATGGCGATACCGAGCGGGATGAGAATCGGCTTGACCGCGCCGAACTTGTCGTAGAACCAACCGCCCACGGGCGCGCACACGGCGCCCACCAGGGCACCGGGCAGCACCAGCGAGCCGGCAACGAACGCGCTGGCACCGAGCGAAAGCTGGGCCACGTTGGTGATCACGTAGCCGTATCCGATGGCCACGAGCGGCAGCAGCGTGTAGGCCAGCGCGTGCAACAGCACGGCCGGATCGCGCAGGATGCCTAGGCGCAGCAACGGCGAGAACGCACGCTTGGAGCTCACGGCGAAGAGCAGCAGCGCGCCGAGGCCGATGATCAGGCTCACGACGGCCACGATGCCGGACTTCATGGCCGCTCCCCCGCTCACGGCCGCGCTGACGGCCACACCGCCCTGGTTGAGGGCGAGCACCAGACCGACCAGCGCGATGATGATGGAGCCCAGTTGAATCGGGTCAAGATAGGCGGCTTCGGTGGGCGTGCGCTGTTCGATGCAGGCGCAGCCGATGACCGCGGCGATGAGCATGAGCGGGACCGCGATGACGAAGATGGCACGCCACGGCAGCACGCTGGTCACCGCGCCGCCCACAGTGGGGCCGATGGCCGGGGCCACGGTGATCACCAGCGATCCCACGCCCATGAGTCGTCCGATCTTGGAGCGCGGCGACTGTTCGAGGATGATGTTGATCATCAACGGCGTGGCGATGCCGGAGCCGACGCCCTGGATGATGCGGGCCACGATCATGAGCGGGAAGGCCGATGCGAAGATCATGATGAGCGAGCCGACGAGTCCAAGCGCTACGGCCGCGAGGAAGATGGCCTTCAGACGGAAGCGGCGCTTGAGGAACGAGCTGATGGGCATGGTGGCGGCCACGGACAGCAGGTAGATAGTGGTGATCCACTGCACGGTGGCGGTGTCCACGTGGAATTCACGCATGAGGGCCGGGAACAGCACGGTCATCACGGTTTCCGTGAGGATGCCAATGAAGGCCAGCGAGCCCACGGCCACGATGGCACCGATGAGTCGGGCCGGAATCCTTTCGGAATCCGCGGATCCAAGTCCCGCGTTCATGTGTTTCGTCTCTGCTTCAGGCATGATGCTCCCCATACGTTCGGTGTCAACAAGCGGAATGTCAGGTTTACCAACCGGCATGATGGTACTACGCGCTCGAATGGCCGATCGTTTTCAGCAACTTTCGACATATGCTTCCGGCCTACTGGCGCGCTGTTCAAAATAGCCACTTCGCAGTCTAGGTCATCGACGGGATGCCCGCATACGGAGGCCGGCGTGTCCCAAGCCGCGCCGCGCAACGTACTGTACAGCACGCCCAGCCCGCATGCCCGCATACCCGTGATAAACACCGAAAACACTTCGGGGCGCGACCCGGAAATCCAGGCCGCGCCCCGAAGTGCGATGAAAGGAAGAAAAGGAGAGAGAAAGGAAATCGTGGCGTGCAACCCGTGGCGTACCGTTTCGTTCCGCGGCCGGTCTCGGCAGTGAAGACCGGCCGCGTACGGAACCGGAAGGCTGCTCGCCTATTCAGTTATGCATATTCAGTTATCGATATTCAATTATTTTTCAGTTGTTCTTCAGTTATGCCGGTTTTCGGTTATGGTCGGCTATTTTTTCTCTCCGACCGCCATCACGGCGCGCTGCAGCACCACGAAGACGAGGATCATGAGGCCGATCACGATGGTGGTCCATTCGGCCGGCACGCCAAGGTCGGTGGTCAGCGGGTCGAGGATGGAGCGGACCAGTGCGCCGAGCACAGAGCCGAGCACGTAGCCGAAGCCACCGGTGATGATCGTGCCGCCGATGACCACGGAGGCCACAGCGTCGAGCTCCCAGCCCACACCCACGGTGTTCTTGGCGGAACCGATGTTCGCGGTGTACACGATGGAGGCCAGGGCGGCCAGCGTGGCAGAGGTCAGGTAGATGATGTACTGCGTGCGCTTGACCGGCAGACCCATGAGCTCAGCGGAGGAGCGGGAACCGCCGATGGCGTAGATGGTGCGGCCGGTACGGGTGTGGTGCAGCAGGATGTAGCCGAACACCACCACGAGCAGGGCGATGATCACGCCGACGTTGATGGTCAGATCGTGGGAGATCTTCGGGCGATCGATGATCTTGATCTCGGCGGAGATGATGTTGAAGTTGTTTCCGTCGGGGAAGGTCAGGGAATCGGTGGAGATGATGGAGGCGAGACCACGGGCCAGGAACATCGTCGACAGCGTGGCGATGAACGGCTGCATGTTGAACTCCTCGATCAGCGTGCCGGCCAGCAGGCCGAACACGGCGCCGATGAGCAGCATGATGATCATGACCAGGACGGAGGGAACTCCAGCGTTGGCGAGCTTGAGGCCGACCACTGCGGTGATGGCCACGATGGCGCCCACGGACAGATCGATGCCGCCGGTCAGAATCGGCAGGGTCATGGCCACTGCCAGGATGATCAGGTAGGCGTGGTCAATGAACAGGGAGGAGACGAAACCGAGGCGCAGGTAGGTGCCGAACATCGCCTGGCCCATGATGATCATGAGGATGAAGATCACCACGGCCGCGAGGGTCGGAATCATCTGGCGATCGATCTTGAAGCCCTTCTTGGGAGCCTTCACTTTGTTTGCCGTAGCTGTTGTCATGCTGCCACCGCCTTAGCTTGAGCCTTGAGCGCGCGCTTACGCTTCATTTCCGCGCCCAGGTTATGAATCTTCGGAGCCTGCATCACGCAGATCACGATCACCACGATGGCGAAGAAGGCCGGGGTGGCCTCGGCGTTGATGCCCAGGGTGATGATGGTCTTGCGGATCATGGCGATAATCACGGCGCCGACAGCGGAGCCGGCGAGAGAGAACTTGCCGCCGAGCAGCGAGGTTCCACCGATAACGACTGCCAGGATGGCGTACATCTCGAGGTCCTGACCGGTCTTGACCACGTCCACGCGCATCACGGATGCGGTGGCGAACAGGCCGGCGATGGCCGCGAGGAAGCCGGAGATGGCGTACACGAGGAAGAGGATCTTCCTCGGCTTGATGCCGGTCATGCGGGAGGCTTCCTGGTTGATGCCCACGGCCTCGATCATCATGCCCATGGCGGTCTTGCGGCACAGCAGGCCGACGAGGATCACGATGACCAGGGCGATCACGAAGTTGGCCGGAATGCCGAGGATGAAGCCATTGGCGAGCCACTTGAGCGGTTCGTTGCCGGCCACGGCGGAGGCGTCCGTGTTCTGGCCGGAGGTGATCACCTTGGCCATACCACGGCCGGCGAGCATCATGATCAGGGTGGTGATGAACGGCTGGAGGCCGAGCAGGGAGACCAGCGCACCGTTGATGCAGCCGATGGCGAGACCGACGGCGAGGGCGATGAGGATGGAGACCCACACATTGGTGCCATGGGACAGGGTCTGCATGGCGGCGGCGCCGGCCACGGCCATCACGGAACCGACCGAAAGGTCGATGCCTGCGGTGGAGATGACCAGGGTCATGCCGGTGGCGATCATCAGGTAGCGGGCGGATTCCTGCAGCATGGTGATCAGCGGGCCGGCCAGGCCGCCGGTGTTGTCGTTCCAGCTCAGAGCGAGGAAGTCATGCTGGAAGATGGTGCAGACGATGACCAGGAGGATGAACGCGAGCACCGACCAGGTCAGGTTGTTGCTCAGCAGCTTCTTGACGAGGGCGTTGCCCTCTTCCTTTGCCTTTTCAGCCATCTCATGCCTCCTTTCCGGTGTTCACGTTGGTGTTGGCGATGGTTTCGACGATGGTCGCCTGGGAGACGGTGTCGTCGTTTTCGATTTCTGCAATCTTGTGGCGATCCTTGAGGACCTCGATGTCGTCGGACAGGCGGACCACCTCTTCCAGCTCGGAGGAGATGAAGACCACGCCCATGCCCTTGGCGGCCAGGTCGAGCACGACCTGCTGGATTTCGGCCTTGGCGCCGATATCGATACCACGGGTCGGCTCGTCGAGGATCAGGAGCTCGGGGTGCGTGGCCAGCCAGCGGCCGATCAGCACCTTCTGCTGGTTACCACCGGAGAGGTTCTTGATCGGGCGGTCCGGATCGGCCGGGCGAACGTTGAGTTCCTTCATGTACTTGTCGACGATGGCGTCCGCTTCCTTCTTCGGAATCGGCTTGAACATGCCGCGGGTCGCCTGCAGGGCGATGAGCATGTTCTGGCGGACGGTCAGGTCGCCGATGATGCCCTCATCGCGGCGGTTCTCGGTGGAGTAGGCGATCTTGTTCTTCAGGGCGGTGTACGGATCGGAGATGTTGACCTGCTTGCCGTTGAGCTCGTAAGTGCCCGAATCCGGCTTGTCGGCGCCGAACAGGAGGCGGCCGAGCTCGGTACGGCCGGAGCCCAGCAGGCCTGCGAAGCCGACGACCTCGCCGGAGTAGATGTCGAGGTCGACCGGGTTGATGGTGCCCTTCTTGCCCAGGCCCTTGACGTCCACGATCGGCTTCTCGCCGGACTTGATCTCGCGGCGGGCCTTCTTGGCGCCGATCTGGGACAGCTCGGCGGCGGACTTGCCGATCATCATGCCGATGAGCTCGTCACGCGGGGTGTCCTTGGTCATGACCTCCTTGATGAACTTGCCGTTACGCAGAATGGTCAGGCGGTCGGTGATCTCGTAGATCTGATCGAGGAAGTGGGAGACGAAGAGGATGGCCACGCCCGAGTCACGGACCTTGCGCATGATCTTGAACAGATCCTGCACCTCGTTCGCGTCCAGGGAGGAGGTAGGCTCATCGAGGATGAGCACCTTCGCGTTGATGACCATGGCGCGGGCGATGGCCACGAGCTGCTGCATGGCGATGGAGATGGAGCTCAGCGGGGTGTGCGGGTCGATGGCCTCGAGGCCCATCTGGGCCAGGTAGGTCTTGGCGGCCTCGTGGGTCTTCTTCCAGTCGATGCCGAACGGGCCGCGCTTTTCGTGGCCCAGCATCACGTTCTCGCCGACGGAGAGGTTGGTGCACAGGTTCACTTCCTGGTACACGGTGGCGATGCCGGCGTTCTGAGCGTCCAGGGTGCCGTTGAACTGCTGCGGCTTGCCATCCACCAGGATGGTGCCGGCGTTGATCTTGTACACACCGGTCAGAGCCTTGATCATGGTGGACTTACCGGCGCCGTTCTCACCCATGAGGGCGTGGACTTCGCCCGGGTAGAGGGTCAGATCGACACCGTCCAAAGCCTTGACGCCCGGGAATTCAATCGTGATGCCCTTCATCACGACGATAGGGGTTTTGTCTGTCATGTCTTTGCCTTATCGAGAAGGGGTTTGTTATCGTTTTGTGATATTTGAGCCAGACATGAATGATGGTGTGGAGGAAGCGATTCCTCTCACACCATCACTGCTTGTTTGGTTCAGTTATCGATTGTGCTGCTGATGGCCTTCAGTGGCGGATCAGTAGGCGCGGGAGCCGTTGTCCAGGGCTTCCTTGGCGCTGGCGGCGTCGAAGGTCTTGGACTCGATCTGGATGTCCTTCTCGACGGTCTTGCCATCGAGGTAGTCCTTGACGGCCTGAGCGGTCTCCTTGCCGAAGATCGGGTTGTACTCGATCACGAAGGAGAGGTCGCCGTCAACCAGGGCCTGCAGGGCGTTCTTCGTACCATCGATGGTGATGATCTTGACCTTGCCCTTGAGGCCGGCAGCGTCAACAGCCTGCGCGGCGCCGAGGCCCATCTCGTCGTTCTGGGCGAAGATGAACTGCGGGTTCTCAGACTTGTACTTGTCCAGCAGGCCGGCGGTCACGGTCTTGGCCTCATCAGTGGACCAGTTGGCGGACTGAGACTCGAGAACCTTGATGTTGGAGGCGACCTTGTCGGACCAGCCGGTGCCACGATCCTTCACCACGGACAGGCCGGCGGGGCCTTCCAGGATGAAGCCGTTGGCGCCGTCCGGGAAGCTCTTGTTCACGAACTCGGCGGCCTGCTGGCCAGCCCACTCGTTGGACGGGCCGATGTGGGAGACGATGGCCTTCTTGGCCTCGGAGTCCTTGACCTCGACGTTACGATCCACGGTGAAGACCGGGATCTCGGCCTCGGCGGCCTTCTTCAGGGAGTCATCCCAACCGGAATCCTCGGTGGAGGACAGGATGATGGCGTCCACTTCGTCGTTGACGAACTTGTTGAATGCCTGAATCTGCTTCTGCTGATCGTTGTTCTGGGTCGGCGAGTACTGCAGGTCGAAGCCGGCGTCCTTGAACGCGGCCTTGATGTCGTCCTCGTTGGCGGTACGGAAGCCGCCCTCAGGACCGACGGCCACGAAGCCGACGACCTTCTTACCGGAATCACTGGAACCACCGTCACCGGAATTGCTAGAACCGCAGGCGGCGACGCTCACAAGCGCGGCGGCGGAAGCAACGAGGGCAATGGCCTTCTTCCAATTCTTCATGAATACTCCTCCTCGAGCAGTTTTCCTCTGAGTGATCGTTCACTCACATTGATGGAAGCTTCTTTGATGTTTTCCATCGACAATCTCTAGTATGGTGTGAACGCTCCCAATGTTCAATAGTGAGCGATAACAGTTTGGTAACAGCTCTATAACGGTTTGATAACAGTAGTGCGAAACCGCAGGAATCCGCCGTTTTGCGGCGTTCAAGCGGGACATAATAGTGTGTGGTTGCGCGGTGGCATCTGCCGTCCGGGCACCGGGCGACGAAGTTGCCGCGTAGAGATAACAAAGCACCGAACAACGGTTCATGTAAGAAAGGTGAGCTATGGATACCGTGTTTCTCATCATCAAGCAGGTGGAGGGCGTCAAGCACCTGGCCGGCGTGGCCGCCACAATCGGCGATGCGGCCAAGCTGCTGGCCAAGTGGGAGCCCGAGTGCCCGGACAACTTCAACTTCCTGGGCACCAAGGAGGAATATGGCGTGACCCGCCACCTGTTCAACATCCCGTTCAACATGGAATACCTCATCTACGAGGTCCCGCTGAACTCCGAAGTGCCTGCCGAGCTCTTCAAGAAGGAATACGGCGGCATCTGATCCGGTCTTCCGTTCCGTTCGCCGTTTTCGGGGCCTGTGCTTGGCGGTTCTCTTTCGGACCGCTGGGCACAGGCCCTTTCGCGTATCTGCGGGCCGGTGCGCAATCGGGCGGTTTAGTCGGGAATCCACCCCTGGCCGATATCGCCTCCAGCCAGTCCCAGAACACGGATCGCACCCTTCCCGAGGTCGTTCGAGTACAGAAAAGCCCGTTTCTGGATTCAAATGACCGCGAAATGCCTTCCCGGAGGTCCTTTGAGTATAGGAATGAGTCCCTTCTGTACTGAAACGACCGCCAAACAGGCGATTTGCGGTCTTTTGAGTACAGGAGATAGCCATTTCTGTACTCAAAGGACCGCGAATCCCTATCCCAACGACCGCCTCCCGCCTACTGCGCGCCGAGGGCGGTGACTTGGCTGTCGGCTATGGACCAGGAGCCGTCGAGGGAGCCGGAGACGGAGCGGACCGTGCCTTGCGTGTCGAGCACGGCGAGGCGGCGGTACAGGCTAATCTGGCCGGAGGCCATGGCGGCCACGGTCACGTCGGGCAGGCGCTGCACCTGCGAGGGGCCGGGCACCACCTGACGGTATGCCTCCTGACGGTTGTCATCGTCCTGGGGAAGCGTGGCATACACCAGGTTGAGATCGTTGTAGAACGTGAGCATGCCGACGTTGCGGGTGAGACTCACCGTGGTGACGCCTTTGCCCAGACCATCCACCGTGTTGCTCGAATCGCGGGACACGCCAGTCATCTCCACACCGTTGAATCCATCGCCCACCACGGCCAACGCAAGACGCGCGCCTTCAGGCGAAACGGCGACCGCCGTAATGCGGTCCGTGTTTCCGAGCCAGTCGGGTTGCAGCTTGGTCTCCTTGCGATCATGGGAGACGTACAACGTGCGCCCGTCTTCATCGACCGCCCAGATCTCGCCGCCCAGTCCGGCCGTGATGGCCTTCATCGGCTCGCCATCGAACATGGCGCCGCAGACCGAGCCATCCGATTCAAGGCATTCCACCACACCGTCCGCGCGCAGCACCGCGCCGCCGGAGGAGGAGAACACGAATCCCTTGGCGTCGTCGTAGCCCGGCACGTCGCCCATGCGCAGCGGGCTGGAGCTGGCCAGCGAGACCACATGGCCTCCGGTCAACGTGTATACGCCCACATTGGGCTGGTCGGCGCCGAGTTTCACGTCGGAATCGGCGTCGGAGTAATCCACGCCATCACCGGTGACCTTCAGCGTGTATCCGGTGTTGCCGTCCCCCAGAGTCAAGCGGATGCGGTGCACGAGCAGCGCGCGTTCCTCACTGGTGAGCATGGTGACGCCGCTGGTGAGCTCCACCGTGACCGCGCTGTCCTTCAGGGGCACCGAGTCCACAGCCAATGAGATGGCGCCGAGTTCGGCCTCATGCACCGTGCCGGACAGCCAGCCGGGTACATCGCCCAGCACCTCATTGACCGCCTGCGTGCGCCAGTTGCGCCAGCTGAGCCATCTGACGTCCGGGACGAGCTGTTTACCGGATTTGGCCACCTGGTACACGGAGACCTGACGGAACACCTGTTCGAAGTCCGCGCTGGAGATCACCACGCCGTCTTCCAGCGAGGAGATGCGCCACTGGCCCTTCGTTTTGATGAGCGTGTAGGAGATCGTGCGGGTTTTGCTGCTGTCCGCGGGCCGGTAGATGCCATGCGAGTCGAGCAGGCCGACCGCCTGCAGACGGACCTCCACGATCAGCGAGCTTTCCGCCCCTTGCGGCGCGCTCATCGTGTTGGCGCGGCGGCGGAATTCCGGGGTGCCGCCATACACCACGGCCGCGGAGTCGCCGTTCCAGCTGGCCGAGGCGGCGGAGGTCAGGAATTCGCGGGCCACACGGTAACCGTCGGACTGCACGCCGGCGGGCATGGCGTCGTAGAAGCCCTTGACGATGGTTTCCGGCTGGGCGTCCTCGGACGGCCCTTCCGGGTTGGTGTACACGCGGCGGGTCTGTTGCTCGGCGGGTGCCAACGTTTGCACCGCGCCTTTGGTGGGCAGGCCGAGCGGGCCGGTGGAGCACGCGGTCAGGGTGAACCCGCAGGCCACGGCCATCAGCGCCGACGCCAATCTGGTGGCGATGTGTCGCGTCATCGCGCCCCTCCCGTCTTCAGGTCATCGCCGTGGCTCTGTCCGGCTCCGGCATCCGTTTCCGTCGTCGCATCGGACCGTAAACCGGCATTACCGACACCACCAACACCACTGGCGTCGTCGGCTGTACCGTTCGTATCCCCTACGGTATCCACCGAACCGTTCCGCGGATCACGCCGGACCTCCCTCGATTCGACGTCACCGGCAGCGCGGCTCTGCGCCACGCCGAACCCGCCGACCACGCGCAGCACGTCCGGTTGCGCGGACGCGAAATCGACCGGCATGTCGGCATCCGCGACGCGCCCGGTACTGGGGTCGCGCGGCAGCATCACCAGGAACCAGGTGCCCTCCCCCAGCTCGGAACGCACCCGGATGGTGCCCTGGTGCAGCAGCGCATCGGTCATCGCGATGGACAGGCCCAGGCCCGTACCTCCGGTAACGCGCGAACGCGAGGGATCGCCTCGCCAGAACCGGTCGAACACATGCGAAACCTTGTCCTTCTCGATACCCACGCCGTAGTCGCGCACGCTGATGACCACGGCCTTGCGGTTGGCGGCGATGCGCACCTCCACAGGCCGGTCCTCGGCGAAGTCCACGGCGTTGGCCAGAAGATTGCGCACAATGCGAATCACACGCCGCGAGTCGATGCGGGCCAGCACCTGCACGTTCGGCAGATAGACGTGCAACGGCACCTGCTTGGCCTGCGCGATGCCGGTCACCTGTTCCACGGCCGTCTCGATCGGCTCGCGCACGTCGGTATCCACCAGGTCGAGCGCAGCATAACCGGCGTCGTACCGGGAGATTTCGAGCAGGTCGGCGAGCAGGTCCTGGAACCGATTGATCTGGCCGGACAGCAGTTCCACCGTACGGCGGGCGGACGGGTCGAACTCGTCCTTCTTCATCTCCAGCAGGTCGGAGGCCATGCGCATGGTGGTCACCGGGGTGCGCAGCTCGTGGCTCACGTCCGAGACGAAGCGTTTCTGGGAGACGCTGGCCTCCTCCAGTTCGTCAATCTTCTGGTTAAGCGAATCGGCCATGGCGTTGAACGACCGCTGCAGCACGCCGATCTCGTCCTTACGGTTCACGTCCACGCGCGTGTCCAGATCACCGGAGGCCAGCGTTTCGGCGGCAGAGGCCACGTATTCGATGGGCCGCACGATGCCGCGAATCACCATCCACATCACCACGCCCACCGCGATGGCCAGCAGCGCGCAGATGGCGAGCAGGTTGAGCTGGATCTGCATGAGCGACTGTTCCTGAAGCGTGTACGAATAGATGGCGAAGAACTCCAGGTTGCCGGCCACGCCGAATTCCAGCGTGGTGCCCAGGGCCGCGCCGGGTGTGCCTGAGCCGGGCAGGCCGGGCGTGCCCGATTCGATGGGTAGGTTCACCGGCTGGTAGAAGATGTTGTCGTCCACGTCGGAGGCCACGGCGGAGCGTAGGTCGTCCGAAATCAGCGATTCGTAGCTGGGTTCGGTGGAGACGGGGATGATGGAGCGCGGCGAGGAGGTGTCCCGGCTCCACAGATAGACTCCCACCAGGTTCGAGGAGCCGTCCGATTGGAGCGTGGAGGCCAGGTCGTTGACGAGCTGTTGGATCTGCACGGTGGCGGAGACGTCCGCCGCGTCCAGGCCGGTCTGCGCCTGTTGGACCATGTTCGAATAGTCCGCGCGCGATTGCGAGGTGATCTGCGTGAGCAGCGAGGCGCGCACCGAGACCATGGAGACCATCGAGAACACGACGGCCACGGCCAGCGTGAGGATCACGGTGAGCGCCACCGTACGGGCCTGCAGGGAGCGCCGGACCTCGGCGCGACCGTGGCGCAGCAGCCGTTTGAAACTGAAGCTGCGGCGCAGTTTCGGCACGTTCATCAGCTCTCGGGGGTCACGAACTTGTATCCGATGCCACGCACGGTCTGGATGATCTGCGGGTTCTCCGGGTCGTCCTCCACCTTAGCGCGCAGACGCTGCACGTGAACGTTGACCAGGCGCGTGTCTCCGGAGTTCTCATAGCCCCACACGTTCTTGAGCAAGGTGGAACGGCTGATGGCCTCTCCCGCGGCGGCCGCGAGTACGAACAGCAGCTCGAACTCCATCGGCGTGAGGTTGAGATCCTTGCCGTCCTTGGTGGCGGTGTGCTCCAGACGGTCGATGACGATGCTGCCGCGTTCCACGTGGTTCACGGGTTCGGCGGGCGTGCCGTTCGCCCCCGCACCGCCCGCGGCACCGGAACCCTCAGCGGCCGGGCGCGCGATGCGGAACCGGGCGCGGATGCGGGCCAGCAGTTCGGCCACCTTGAAGGGCTTGGGCACATAGTCGTCCGCGCCGGCCTCGAGACCGGCCACCACGTCCAGCGTGTCCGATTTGGCGGTGAGCATGATGATCGGCACGTTGGAGGTCTGACGGATGCGGCGGGCCACCTCGGTGCCGTCGAGTCCGGGGAGCATTACGTCCAGCAGAATAAGGTCGGGCTGGACGGTGGGGAACATCTCCACGGCCCGCAACCCGTCCGTGCAGGTCACGGTCTGGAAACCCTCGTTTTCCAACACCAGAGACAGCATCTCGCCGATGGCCTGATCGTCGTCCACAATGAAAATGGTCGCCATTGCCCGCCTTTCATCGAATGTCCGTCCGCCCGCTTGCACCACCTGCGCGCGAAAACCGCTTTCCCTCAATCACGGAACGTTGTGAGCGTTCTCACCCACGTTCTTTACCACTTCGTTATATTACTCCCCCTCCCGCTTCGGCCGGGTTCTTGTTCGGTCTTCCGGCTGGGCTCCCGGTTGCGTTCCCCGCCGGCTTTCGCTGTGCAGGATGGGTCGGATGCGGGATAGCCGTTGGCTTACCTCATGCTCGTAGCCGCGGTCGTTGGGATGGTAGTACTCGGTGCCGCGCAGCACCTCCGGCATGTATTCCTGCGGAGCCACGGCACCGGGCCAGTCATGGGCGTACTTGTACCCCTCGTGATTGCCCCACTGCTTCATGAGCTTGGTGGGCGCGTTCCTCAAATACAGCGGCACCGCGCCGATCTTGCCGCCGTCCACGTCCGCGAGCGCGGCGTTGATGGCGTTGTAGCTGGCGTTCGACTTGGGGGCCGTCGCCACGGCGATAGTGGCCTCCGCCAGGATGATGCGTGCCTCGGGCATGCCGATCATGGCTACGGCCTGCGCGGCGGCCACCGTGACCTGCAGGATCTGCGGGGCGGCGAGCCCCACCTCCTCGGCGGCGGCAATCATGATGCGCCGGGCGATGAACCGCGGATCCTCGCCGGCTTTGAGCATGCGGGCCAGGTAGTGGATGGCGGCGTCCGGGTCGGAGCCGCGCATCGATTTGATGAACGCGGAAATTACGTCGTAATGGTCGTCACCGTCTTTGTCGTAACGCACGGTGGCGGTGTCCATGACTTTGGCGACGACTTCCGGGGTAATGATGGGCCGGCGTGCGCCTTTTTTGCGGGCTTCGTCGCCGGTGACGGCGCCGGCCGCCGCCTCCAGGATGGTCAGGGATTTGCGCGCATCTCCCCCGGCCATGCGCACGATGTCCGCCACGGCCTCGTCCGTGGCCTTGACCTCGCCTTTGAGCCCGCGTTCGCTGGTCAGGGCACGTTCGACGAGTTCGGTGAGCTCATCCGGCTCCAATGATTCGAGCTTGACCACCACCGAACGGGAGAGCAGCGGTTTGATGACCGAGAAGCTCGGGTTCTCGGTGGTGGCGCCGATGAAGGTCACATCCCGGTTCTCCACGGCGGGCAGGAGGGCGTCCTGCTGCGATTTGGAGAAGCGGTGCACCTCGTCGATGAACAGCACGGTCTCCTGCCCGGAGGCCACGAGCCGTTCGTGGGCGCGGTTCAGTACGTCGCGCACGTCCTTGACACCGGAGGTCACGGCGGACAGCTCCTCGAACACGCGGCCCGACTGACCGGCCACGATGGTGGCGAGCGTGGTTTTACCCACGCCGGGAGGGCCGAAGAGGATCACCGAGCTTGGGGCTGTCAGGCTCCCCCGACTGGCCGGGTTGGCGAGCCGGCGCAGCGGACTGCCTTCGCCGAGGACGTGTTTCTGGCCGATCACCTCGTCCAGCGTGCGCGGCCGCATGCGCACGGCGAGCGGCCGGGTCATGCTCTCCGGCGCGTCCGTGGCCCCAAACAGATCGTTCTCAGTCATGGTATTCACTGTACCGCATGAGTCGAACATCCGTTCGAGAGAGGGATCGGCCTGCGGCCGATGCAGTGCTTTCCGCAGGCTGCGCTCGCTCCGCTTCTCTCCCCCACCCGCTTCGCGGGAGCCCCCTCGTCAGAGGGGGCCAAGAAACTACACGTATAAGACTTCGGCTCCCTCTGACGAGGGAGCTGGACGCCGCAGGCGGACTGAGGGAGAGAAGCGGAGCAGGCATAGCCTGCGGAAAGCCCAGCATCGGCCGCGGGCCGATTCCGCTACCTCAATTCCCCACCTTGTAGTCATAGAACACCACTTCGCCGCTTTCCTGCGTGGCGTCCAAATCCACCACACCTTCGATGGCCCAGTCGTGGTCGCCGTCGGAGTCGTCGATGATCTGGCGCACCTTCCACGTGTGTTCGTCGCGTTCGTGGGAGTCGTCCAGCATGAACAGCTTGGGCGAGCGGGCGGCTGCATCGATGCCCACGTATTCATGCTCGTCGTAGTAATCGTCGAGCGCGTCCTCCCATTCGTGCACGCCGTAGCCCCAGTCCTTGTCGAGCGCGCCGAGCGCGTCGGGGTCGTCCAGGTCCATGAGCTGCACGCGGCGGAACAGGGCGTTCCTGACCAGCACGGTGAGGCCTCGGCGGTCCTCGACCACCTCGTCGCGGCGGCCGGGCGCGGCGAGCGAGGCAGCTGCCTCGGATGCGTCGGACGAATCGGCGCCGGCGTTCTCCCACTCGTCCACCAGCGAGGAATCGATGGAGCGCACAAGCACTCGCAGCCAGGCGATGATGTCCTTGAGCTGTTCGTCGCGCTTCTCGGGCGGCACGGTGCGGGCCAGCGTGCGGTAGGCGTCCGAAAGGTAGCGCAGCAACGTGCCTTCGGAGCGGGCGATGTTGTACCGGGCGATGTACCCGGTGAAGTCGGAGGCGGTCTCCACCATGTCGCGCACCACGGATTTGGGGCTCAGGAAGTAGTCGTTGGCCCACGGCACGTCATGGCGGTACTGGTCGAACGCGGCTTCGAGCATGTCCTCCAGGGGCTTCGGATAGGTGATCTCCTGAAGCTTGTCCATGCGTTCGTCGTAGTCAAGACCATCCGCCTTCATGTCCGCGAGCGCCTTGTCGCGGGCGGCGCGTTCCTGGGCGCGCAGCACCTGCTTGGGGTCCTCCAGCGTGGCCTCGGCCATGGAGATCACGTCGAGCGCGTACGTGGGCGATTCGGGGTCGAGCAGTTCAAGCGCAGCCAGCAGGAACGGGCTGAGCGGCTGGTCGAGGGCGAAGTCGTCCGGCATGTCAAGCGTCATGTAGTAGTTCTTGCCGCCGTCGGCGCGATCCTCGGTCTCGATGACCTCCGTGTCGAACAGGGTCTGGAAAATCTCGTCGGCGCGCTGGTGCAGGTGCTCCTTCTGGTCGGGGGTCTGGGCGGAGTCGTCGATGAGATCGTCGATGCGGCGTCGGGCGTCGCCGCCCTGCTCCACTTCGTTGAGCACCATCGAATGCGTGATCTTGAGGTGCGGGACCAGGGTCTCCGGATCGGCGTCGATGAGCTTGTCGAACGTGTTCTCGTTCCATGTCACGAAGCCCTCGGGGGCCTTCTTGCGCTTGACCTTCTTGAGTTTCTTCGGGTCTCCCCCGGCCTTGGCAATGGCCTTCTGGTTCTCGATCTCGTATTCGGGGGCCTCGGCGATCACCAGACCCTCGGTGTCGAAGCCCATACGGCCCGCACGACCGGCGATCTGGTGGAACTCACGGGCCCTCAGACGCCGCATCTTGGTGCCGTCGAACTTGGTCAGGGCGGTCAGAACCACCGAATGGATCGGCACGTTGATGCCCACGCCGAGCGTGTCCGTGCCGCAGATCACCGGCAGCAGGCCCTGCTGGGCGAGCTGTTCGACCAGACGGCGGTAACGCGGCAGCATGCCGGCGTGGTGGATGCCGACTCCCGTGCGCAGCAGTCGTTGCAGGATCTTGCCGAACGCGGTGGTGAACTTCACACCCTTGATGGCCTCGGCGATGGCCGTGCGCTGCTCCTTGCTCGACACACCGGTGGAGGCGAGCGCCTGCGCGGTCTCCAGGGCGGCGTCCTGCGAGAAGTGGACCACGTAGATGGGTGTCTCGCCGTTGCGGAAGGCGAGTTCCACGGTCTTCTCCAGCGGGTCGAGCGTGTATTCGTAGCTCAGCGGCACCGGGCGGGGCGCGTCGGCGATCACATCCACGTCCGGGGTGTCGTTGAGGTCGGCGAGCTTGTCCGCGATGGCGTCCACGTTGCCGAGCGTGGCGCTCATGAGGAGGAACTGGGTCTGAGGGAGGGTCAGCAGCGGCACCTGCCATGCCCAGCCGCGTTCCGGGTCGCCGTAGTAGTGGAATTCGTCCATGGCCACGAGGCCCACGTCCGCGTGGACGCCCTCGCGCAACGCCTGGTTGGCGAGGATCTCGGCGGTGCAGCAGATGATGGGCGCGTCCGCGTTGATGTGGCTGTCACCGGTGATCATGCCCACGTTGTCGCGGCCGAACACCTCCACGAGGTCGAAGAACTTCTCGGAGACGAGCGCCTTGATGGGGGCCGTGTAGTAGGAGCGACGGCCGGTGCACAGGGCGGCGAAGTGCATGCCAAGGGCCACCAGCGATTTGCCGGAACCGGTGGGCGTGTTGAGGATCACGTGGTCGCCGGCGAGGATATCCATGATGGCCTCCTCCTGGTGGGGCCAGGGTTCGATGCCCTTGACATCCGCCACCCAGCCGAAGAAGCGTTCGTAGATGTCGTCGGCCGTGAGGTTGCGTTCGCGTTCGTCGCCGTCCCATTCGGGGGCGAGACGCCCCAGGGAGCCATAATCCTTCTCGTCAGTCATAATCCCCTAGCTTACTAGCGGACCCTGCGCATCCCTACGCGCCGGCGAGACGGCGACGGGCCTCGGCGGGGTCCACGTTCGTCTCCAGCGGCGGCCAGGTCATGTTCATGTTCTTCAGGGTGGTGCGCAGCAGTTCGGAGACCACGGCACGGGAATACCAGCGGTTGTCGGCCGGGACCAGGTACCACGGGGCGGCGGCCGTGCTGGTCTTCTCGAACACCTCCTGCCAGGCGTTCATATAGTCGTCCCAGCGTTCGCGCGCATCCAGGTCGGAGACGTCGAACTTCCAGTATTTGGTGGGGTCCTCGAGACGGCTCAGGAAGTGCCGTTTCTGCTCCTCCCGACTCACCACGAGGAAGATCTTGATGATGGCGCAACCGGAGACAGCCAGATCACGCTCGAAAGCGTTGACGAGGTCATACCGTCCGCGCCACACGTCCTCGGGATACGTGCCGTATACGTGCGGCATGACGATGTCCTCGTAATGCGAACGGTCGAACACCGCGATCCAGCCGGGGTCGGGCAGCTCGCGCTCCACGCGCCACAGGAACCCGTGCTCCAGTTCCTCGGCGGTGGGTTTGCCGAAACCGTGGTAGTGGATGCCCATCGGGTCACCCTGCCGGAATACGTGCCGTACGATGCCGCCCTTGCCGGAGGCATCCATGCCCTGCAGCACGATGAGCAGCCGGCGCGGTGATCCCTTGACGCCGTTGGCGTACATGAGCCGCTGATACCGGGCGATTCCGGAGGAACTCAGGTCGATGAACCGCTCGCCGTCGAACTTGTCGCCGTCGAATCCGGGGGTGGACCCGCCATCCACATCGCTCACGTTCACGCCGTGATGGAACATGAGCCGTTGCGCCGGCGGCAGCGACCATACGTCGCTCAGCAGTTCGCTCGACTTCGCCGCGTTGGCGAGCCGTTCGGCCACCGTTTCGCTTTCCTCGATCATGCCGATGCGGTCCTCGGCGAGCTTCAGCGCGCGGTCGATGCGTTTGCCTTGCTTGCCGCCCGACTTTCCGGATTTGCCGTCACGCTGCGTTTTCTTGTCTTCCTTGACCATGCCATCGATTGTACGTCCCGTTACGGGGCATGTCCCGCCGCGCTGGGCCGCCCCACCGCATCAGTCCGCACGGCAGCAACGGCACGGCGCTCGATTCACCGGGCTCCGTGGCGGCGCACGGTGGTAAGGGCGAGGCCGATGCCTGCGGCCGCCACGGTGGCGATGACGGCGGCGATCAGTGCGGATCGCTGCGCCGTATGCAGAGTAGCAAGGTCCGGTCCGGCCGAGGCAGCGGAATGTTCGCCGGCGAGCGCGTCAGAGGCCGGGTGCGCTCCCCTGTTAGCGTATTGCGCATTGACCACTTCCGGACCGGCAAGCGTCACCTGGTCCGCGGTCTCCACCTTGACCACGTCGCCCTGCTCGTTCAGGGTCACGCGGGCGCACAGGGCCTTGGCCCAGTTGATGCGCTGCCAGCCGTCGCTTGATTTCCACAACGGATAGCCGGAATCGAGCGCGGTGGCTTTGAGGATGGCGTTGCGCTGGTCGGCGTGCAGCTGCGGGTAGGCGATGCGCAGCACGTCCGCCGCGCCCTTCGGTGCCGTGAAGTCCGCGCCGGCCTGGGATGTAACCTGTGGGAAGGTGTACGTCATGCGGGCCGTGTACACGCGCACGGCCGATCCCTGGTCCTTGACCGGTTCGGTGGCTACGGGGTCGAGGAAGTCGTTGGTGTAGCCGCCCGTGCCGTTGGCCTTGAGGTTCGCGATGCATTCGGCAAGCGTGGAGCCGTGGCCGTCGGCCGCGCAGCGTTCGGTCAGGTAGTCGCGCAGCTGCCGGGCGGCGGGGATGATGGACGTGGCGTATTCGTTATGCCAGTACTGGCCGTTCTGGGCCGAGGCGCCGATGCGCCCGCCCATGATGTCGAGTGGATAGTGCACGCCGAGCACGATGCGGTTGTTGCCGGCTTCGGAGGTGCGGGCCATGATCTGCGGCGCGAGTTCGGGCAGGAGTCCCGCCAGTGCGATGCCCCACGAGTAGGCGCCCGTGGTGTGGCCAGAGGGGTAGGAGCTGTTCTTCTGGAGCGTGGAGTAGCCGGGGATGTGTTCCAGCCAGGAGGGCGACTGCTTGATGTCGAGCGTGGAGGGCAGGCCGGCGAGGTCGTTGGTGCCGCCGAGTGTGCTTTGCGAGCGATCCAGGTAAGGGCGCGGGTGCATGGCGGCGCGCTTCGACTGGAAGGTGGAGGCCACGTTGAACTTGAACAGGTCGGAGATGAGGTTAAGCCGCCCCTGCTTGAACCCATCCTTCATGTACTGGCCGAGCACCGGGCCGAGCGCGTCCGGCATGGTCTCTTCACCCAGTAGGTCGGAGTCGACAAGGGCGCGCTTGCGCTGGCTGTTGAGTCCGTCCTTGTCAAGATTTTCGGCGCCCAGGTGGTTGATTTTGACGGCCAGGTCCTCGTCGAGCTTCATGGTTTTGGCGTCGAGCACCTTGCCGCCGTGCGTGGCGTCCTTGGGGGCCTGCCAGTAGTCCTTCTCGTAGTCGGAGAGGAGCGCCACCCAATCGGGGTTCGGCAGGTTCGTGGTTTTGCCGGACGCCGCGACGGCAGGTTCCGCGGCCTGCGCCTCAACTGGGACCACAGCCGCCGCAAGTCCCAGCGGCATCAGCAGGGCCACGGCGAGCACGCATACGAAAATGGAGGATAGGTTACGGAACAGCTTCATGTGTTCCAACCTATCCTCCGTACAGGTACGTAGCCCGCGCACGAACCGAACACTCGGTGAACTCTTCGTGCCGGCCTAGCATGCGGCTAGCGCATCGCCGTCAGACCGTCAGATCTTGGAATGACCTCCGAGATTCGTATGACCCTTGCCGATGTCGTTGCCGTGCTTGAACGTGCGCTCGACCTTCGGCATCGGATCGGTGTGACCGGCATGGCCGCCGTGATCCTCTTCGGTGCCGTTGAGCTTGGCACCCTTGGGCTTGCGCTTCTGCTCGGACTTGCGGAATGCCGGGAATTCGCCGGTTTCCGGGTCGATCTGCGAGTCAGGCTGCGTGGGATCGTAGCCCTGCTCGTACTTGGTCTTGCGCCAGTTGCGGATGGAGGCGTTGGTGCCGCGGTGATGCACGTGGTACTGGCGCGGCGCGCCGCCGAACGGCAGCTCCTCGACTTCCTTGGCCACGGCAATCTGGTTCACGTTGGAGGCGTCGCCGGCGGCGATCGGCGCGACGGGCTCGGGCTCGGCGGGCGCGGCCGTACGCTGCTGCATGCGCTCCGGCAGCCATTCGGCCAAGCGCGAGAGCAGCCAGCAGGCGATGAAGTAGATCACCGCGGCCATGACCAGCGTCTGCAGGATGTTGAAGTACATCGAACCAAGTCGGCGGGATTCCTGCAGCAGGTCGGTGTACATGATGATCGAACCGAGGGCGGTGTCCTTGAGGACCACTACCAGCTGGGTCACGGCGGCCGGCAGCATGGCGTAGACGGCCTGCGGCACCTCAATCTCCATCAGGGACTGCGATTCGGTCAGGCCCAGGGCGAGCGAGGCCTCGCGCTGGCCGTTGGGCAGGTTGCCCACGCCGGAGCGCACGAGCTCGGCCACCACGGAGCCGTTGTAGAGCACGAGGGCGAGCACCACGGCCCAGTAGGAGGGGCTGGGCAGGCCCGCGAACGCGAACCAACGCCAGAAGAAGATCATGAGCAGCAGCACGGGCACGGCTCGGCAGAACTCGACGATGATGGCGGACACGCCGCGCACCAGCGGGTTCGGCAGCAGTCGTCCCACGCCGAAGACCAGACCGAACGCCACGGCGCCAATCACGGCCACGATGGTGGCTTTGACGGTCATCCACAGGCCGGGCAGGTAGAAGTCGGTCCACGCCTCGCGTTCCACGGCGGGCTTCCACAGCTCCCAGCTGAGCTGGTTCTCGCCGTCCGGCGGGTTATGCAGCCGCATGAGGATGAGGACGAGGACCACGGCGAAGATCAGGCCCGCGATCCAGTTGAGGATGCGGATGGTGCGCCGGCCCTTGGGACCGGGCGCGTCGAAGAGCACGGAATTCGAAGTATCGGCCATGACGTCACCTCCTCACGGCGAGCTTGTTGGACAGGTACGTGGTGAGCATGCCGATCGGGATGATCAGAATCACGTAGCCGAACGCGAAGATCAGGAAGATCTGGATGATCACGTCGGGACGGAATTCGATCATCTCGCTCATCAGCGATGACGTCTCGGTGGAGACGGACGCCGCGGCGGCCACGGTGGAGTTCTTGAGCAACGCGATCAGCGTGTTGCCGAGCGGGGCCACCGAGCCGCGGAAGGCCTGCGGCAGGATGATCTCGGTCGCGGACTGCATGAAGCCCAGGCCCAGCGCACGTGCGGCCTCGGCCTGGCCGAGCGGCACGGTGTTGATGCCGCTTCGCAGCGACTCACACACGAACGCCGCGGTGTACAGGCTCAGGCCTGTCACGGCGAGCCAGAAGAAGTTCGTGGCGAAGGTGTCGGAGAAGGTGAGCTTGAGCTGCGCGTAGGCGCCCAGCACCATGAACACCATGATGATGGTCAGCGGCAGGTTCTTGAACAGCTCCACGTAGGCGCCGGCCACCGCACGCAGCGAGGAGATCGGCGAGATGCGCATGACCACGAGGATCACGCCGAGAATCAGCGAGAACAGCGCGCTCCACAGGGTCAGCTCGATGTTGACCAGGAAGGCGCCCAGCACGTCGTACTGGCTGAAGAGTTCCATGAATCCGTTCATCAGGCGTCCTCCCCCTCGTCCGGCGTGGGCGGGTTGTAGCGCACGTCGGGCGTGTAGTCGGTGCCTTCGGTGTTGTCGGCCACGGCCTTCTTCCAGGAACCGTCCTGGATCATGTCCGTGATGGCGTTGTTGATCTTGACGGCAAGCTTGGTGTCGCCCTTCTTGATGCCCACACCGTAGTATTCCTGCGTGAACGGCTTGCCCACCACGCGCAGCTTGCCGCGCGAGGCGGAGGCCAGGCCCGCCAGGATGATGTCGTCGGTGGTCACGGCGTCCACGATGCCGGAGAACAGGGCGGTCGCGCATTCGGCGTAGCCGGGCTGTTCCATGAGCTGCACCTCGGAGGCGAACTTCTCCTTGACGGTGGCGGCGGAGGTCGAACCGGTCACGGAGCACAGGCGCTTGCCGTTGAGGTCCTCGGGGCCGTTGATGGACTGGTCGTCCTTGCGCACGAGCAGGTCCTGGCCGGCCACGAAGTACGGTCCGGCGAAGGAGACGGCCTTCTTGCGCTCGTCGGTGATGGAGTAGGTGGCGAGGATCATGTCCACGTCGCCGTTCTGGAGCATGGCCTCACGCTGCTTGGACGGGGCCTCCTTCCAGATGATCTCGTCCTCGGAGTAGCCGAGCTTCTTGGCGATGTACTTGGCCACGTCCACGTCGAAGCCCACGTAGGTACCGGACTTCTTGAAGCCAAGGCCCGGCTGGTCGAATTTGATGCCGATGCGGATCTTACCCGCCTCGTCCTGGCCGCATGCCGCAAGCGACATGGTGCAGGCCACGGCGGCCAGCGCGGCGACCACCCGCACTGCCGTCCGTTTCATGGTGTTGGTGAAAGTCATAGTTGTACTTCTGCTTCCCTTGCTTCCTCTGTGTCGTCGCAGGGTCCAGTGGGTCCAGTGGTTTCAGTGGGTGAGGATCTTCGAGAGGAAGTCCTTGGCGCGATCGGTCTGTGGGTGTTCGAAGAACTCGTCCGGCGTGTTCTCCTCAAGGATCCGGCCATCGGCCATGAACACGATGCGGTCGGCGGCCTTGCGCGCGAAGCCCATCTCGTGGGTCACGCAGATCATGGTCATGCCCTCGTGCGCGAGCTCGACCATCACGTCCAGCACCTCGTTGACCATCTCGGGGTCGAGGGCGGAGGTGGGCTCATCGAACAGCATCACCTTGGGTCGCATGGCGAGCGCGCGGGCGATGGCCACGCGCTGCTGCTGGCCGCCGGAAAGCTGGGAGGGCATCTTGTTGGCTTGGGACGCCACGCCGACACGGTCGAGCAGGTCCATGGCGAGACGTTCGGCTTCCTTCTTGTCCATGTGACGCACCTTGATGGGGGCGAGCGTCACGTTCTCAAGAATGGTCTTGTTGGCGAAGAGGTTGAAGGACTGGAACACCATGCCCACCTCGGCACGCAGGCTGGCCAGTTCCTTGCCCTCCTGGGGCAGGGGCTTGCCGTCGATGCGGATGTCGCCGGAGTCGATGGTCTCCAGACGGTTGATGGTGCGGCACATCGTGGATTTGCCGGAGCCGGAGGGGCCCACGACCACGAGCACTTCGCCCTTGGTGACGCGCAGGTTGATGTCCTTCAGGACGTGCAGGTCGCCGAAATGCTTCTCGACGTGGGTGAGTTCCACCAGCGCGCGGTTCGGGTCTTCTGCGCCGGGAACGAGCGGGGCCAGTTTCGCCTTGGCCGAGGCGTCTTCAGTTGCTTGTGTTGCAGTCGTGCGCGAACGCACTGCTTCCTTGTTCGTTTCAGACATGCTGGGGAGGATAACACAGCTCTGTTTCCGATGTGTTCACCGTATGTCCACATGTTGGTCCGCGGATTCGGCGGAACATGCGGGATACTGCGCGTTTCGCCGCGCTTTGGCCTGTCCGCCGATATGTTCGCCGATATGTTCGCCAGCGCCGACATCGGCATGTCTGCTGGTTGTCTGCCGTCTGTTCGCCGGAAATCCGCCGGCATGTTCAGGTACCGCTCAGGGCACCGTCTCAGACACCACCACGATGGGCGCGACGGTATTCGGACGGTGCCATACCAGTCTCCTGGCGGAACCGGCGATTGAAGTTCGACCGGTTATCGTACCCGCATTGGGCGGGAATGTCCGCCAACGCAACGTTGTCCGTCACCAACAGCTGACAGGCCAGGGAGACGCGCATGCGTCGCACGAAGTCGGAGAACGTGCGGCCGCTGATCCTGCTGAACAGTCGGGAGAACGACGTCGGACTCATGCCGACGTATCTGGCGGTGACCTCCAGCGTGAGCGTGCCGTCGGTCAGGTGCAGGGCCACGAAATCGAGCGCCCGGTTGATACGTTCGTCGCCGTCGGGTGCACCCGTCTCCGTTTCCGGCTCATAGTCGTGCAACAGCAGAGAATGCCATTCCGATTCGGGCGCGGCGGCGAACGTTTGCATCAATTCCATGAAATCGGTGAACTGGCGCAGCCCGGCATGCCTTCCCATGGCCTCCAGCCAGCGGGCCGCCTCTGCCGCCGCTTCGCCGGTCAGGCTAATCACGCGCATGGACCGCTTCATCAGCGTGACGATGGCGCGGGCGTCAGGAATCGCGGAGACCAGTCGTTCGAGTACTTCGGGGCGTACCTGGCAGTACACGTCCCGGTCGGGGAACTCGCGTGCGGTGTTGAGATTGGAGAGCCACATATGCGGCACGTTGCTGCCGATCATCGTCACCTGGCCTGCCGAGAACGGCACCATCGCGTCGCCGACAAGCATGGTGCCGGGCCCCTCGCGGATGAGATGGAACTCGATGTCCTCATGATGATGCCAACGTATGCTGGGATCCGGGTAGCCATGCTGGTTCCAATGGATCACGGAATCGGCGGGCGGCACCACGAGCTCGATTTCGCCGGAGTCGCGGCGGCCGCGGAAGGCGTCCGAATCGGGAAGCACGCCATAATACCGGCTTGGCACGCCGGCAAGTCGTTGGCTGTCACGTGGCATGCTCGTTCCTCCTGTTAGCGCCGGAGATACCAATCATCACCGATTATCATAGGCTCTGTTAAACCAAGATTGACATGCCCCTTATTCTTGGCTCCCCTTGTCAGGACATTGCCGTGAAGCAAATAGCGGAGCTGTTTGTAGGCAATGTGCGAGACGACAGTCGAGCCAACAGAACACGAACGAAGTTCGTCCATGATTGCAGGACGAGCTGGCGGCGAAGCCGACTGAGGGATAGTCCGGTGGGATCCATGTCAATCTTGGTCTAACAGAGCCTTATCATACGGTCCACGCGCCCGCTTGCCCCTCGGCGGCCACACCCTACCTGCCCGAACCGCACATGACAGCGGGACGGGCGATGAAGTCATTCAGGCGCGCGGCTTGCCAAGGGCGGAGACAAAATGCACTCCGGGAATATCGGCGAAGATGGAGCCGTCCACCACCAGTTTCGACGGACGGATGCCGGAGCCCAGGTACAGCTTCGGAATCGAGAGGATGTGCTGGTCCACGAGCAGCGGCCAACCATCCGGCAATCCGATCGGGGACATGCCGCCAGACTCCATGCCGGTGGCCTCCACCGCCGCGTCAATTGGCGCGAAACTCACCTTGGATACTTCAAGCGTGTGCTTGACCACGCCGTTCAGGTCGGCGCGCGTGTCCGCGGTGACGAACGCAGCGGCGAATTCGGGCGGCGCCTTGCGGGTCTTGTGCGTATGGACCACCACTACGTTGCCGGTGATCTCGAACGGAATGCCGTACTTCGGGCACCACAGGTCAGTATCCGACTCCTCATCCGTGTTGATGGTCACGCCCAGAATCTTCGACTCCGGCACGCCGGCCGCCACCAGTGCGTTGAGCTTGTCGAACACCGGCTTGGCCAGCAAATCCCCGTCATGCCAGTCCAGAATCTCCAACGTCATTGCATCCCCCTGTTGTGTTGTGCTTGCGTTTGCGCGTGTCACGGCGTGCGGCAGCATCCCCTCGCGGATTCCCCTTGCATTGCCGCCGGGGCGGCTGCGGGATGGCGCTGCCGATTCCCGAGTCATCCCAGTTGCCGGGAATCCTGCCTGTGCAGCAATATAACGGCAGGGCGATCGGGCAACACCGTGTCTCTTATACGTATTGCTTATGGCGTTTTATTTAGGCTCTGCTAAGCCAAGATTGACATGCCCCTTATTCTTGGCTCCCTTTGTCAGGGGAGCTGGCGGCAAAGCCGACTGAGGGGTAGCCCGGTGGAATCCATGTCAATCTTGGTTTTAACAGAGCCTTTATTTACGGGTCTAGGAGCACAACAGCGCGGTATTGCTCCGTATGTCCTGTGACGCGCCGCATGCACCGCTCCACGGCAAGTCCCGTGCCCTGCCGCTCACCACCATTCCGGTTCCCATGGTGTAGGGAATTTCCCATGGTGTAGGGATGCGTTTTTGCAAAACCGCGGAAACAAGCCATTTCTCATCCCTACACCATGCGATTTTCCCTACACCATGTGCCATTCCCTACACCATGAGCCAGCTGTCGGCCCCGATTACCGTCCGAAACCCGCGAGCTTCAGGAACCACTCGTCATGGGACACGACGATTAACGCACCCGGATACTCGGCCAGCAGGCGCGCCAACGCCTTCTTGGAGGTCAGATCGAGGTGATTGGTCGGCTCATCCAGCACCATGAGCTGCGGTCTTGCCGGTATCGCCAAGCACAACAGCAGTTTGCGCAGTTCCCCGGGCGATGGACGCCCTGAAGCCAGCAGCCGGTCAGAATCCGCGTCAAGCCGCGCATACGCACTCATCACCTGCGCCCGTGCCCCGGCGGGCATCGCGAGCAGCCGGCGCATGGCGGCATCACGATCCTCATCCGTGGTGTTCTGCGCGATAGCCAAGCATGGCACGTCCGCGGCGCACGCAAGCATCACTGCTATCAGTGACGACTTGCCCGTTCCATTCGGCCCGGTCACGGCCACATGGTCACGTGGCCCGATTGAAATCGTCGGAATCATAAGTCCCACCGCCGCTCCACAATCCCTAGGCGGCGATAGGCGGATACGGTCGCCGGAGCGAACCGCCCGGCACAGTGAATCCGCCGATTCGTCATCACCGTTTGGCCCGGATGCGGATGCTTCCCCATTGCCGGCAACATCATGGGTCATGCCCATCTCGCTCAGCAGCGGTTCCGAATCGCATGGCAACCCCGACATATCAGCCATCCCCGCATTGCTTGATGAGACCGACGCGACCGACACGTCCCTATTCCTCCGATGCACGGCGGTTTGCCGCCCAATCGCCTCACCGAATTGAATTACGCCCGATTCAAGCCGGATAAGCTCACAGCAATGCGCCGGCTCGATGTCCATCCAAAGCGTGCCCTCGTATCGCTTGGCTGGCAGCGACATTTCCTCCGCCTTATGCCTCGCGGCGGCAAGACGCCCGTCAAGTTGGCTGTAGGCGCGAGTCACACCGCGGTCAAGACCGGTCATTTTCGCCAATTGCCGGCGATTGCGGGCGTCATGATCGCGTCTGTCGATGCGTTCGCCATGTCGTTTCTGTGCCTCTACCTGCTGTACCTTGGCAAACCGCTGCGCTTTCACGGCCGCCAATCGGGCTGCTTCCCGTCGCACCGCATCCGCACGCGCCGCGTCCGTGCCGTTCCGCAGCTCCATCTGTTGGGAAGCCTCGGAATACCCGCCGCGGAACGTGGCCACCACCGTCCTGTTGCGTGAGCCCACATGACGTCGCTCAAATATGGCGCAGCGCGTGCACACCGCGTCGATCAGCCCCACATCGTGCGAGACCGCGACGCCTATGCCCCTGTACCGACGCATTGCCGTGATGATATGCTCGCGCGTCATGGCATCGACATGATTCGTCGGCTCGTCAAGAATGAGTACATCAGGGTGCAACGCCAACGCGCAGGCGATCTGCAATCGTTTCCGTTGCCCGCCGGAAAGCCGCGCATACCGGTATGGCCAGTCGTCCTCCACACCCAAATCATCACGTATGGCGATCGCCTCGGGCGACCAGTCGGCGTCGAAATCCTCAAGGTTTTCCGGCTCGACGGCCGCGTCCTGCGGGCAGTATCCGATGATCATCCCACGCGGATCCGGCGTGACGGTTCCGGCATCGGGCCGCATCCGGCCGCGCGCGATCGCCATCAGTGTGGACTTGCCGATGCCGTTGTCGCCCAGTACGGAGGTCCAGCCAATGGGAAACGTCACGTCAACCCGTTCGAACAACGGCTCGGGAGCATCGGGATAGGTGAAAGTGATGCCATTCATCGTAAGCATTGCCGGTTGCATACATCACGTCTTTCTTCAGACTTCGTTACGCCGCCCTCGGCATGAGATCATTCTTCTTACTGAGCGCCGGGAATCAGCCGAATCACGTACGGATCGGTTGCGAAGCAACGAAGCGTCATGGCATGCCGACTGGAATCGGTAACAGCACGATGACGGTATGGAACCTATGATGACTGCGATGGCGGTCTCGGAAAGAAACGTTCATCGCCCGGATGACACGCGGCGGCACGCTTCAGCGCGTGGGTTCCGCTGCAATACCGTCATCCTTCACAGACGCAACGCCGATCGATTCCTTTCGCCGGTCTTCTTGGCATATGGGAAGACCTCCAACAATGCCCGTCCAGCATACCTCCGCATACTGACCTGCCGACAGTCAGTACTGCATTGAAACACGTTGAAAACCTTGAGTTATCCACATTGCTCGTTTTCATGCCGGTGGCACCCGCGAATCGGATATCATGCCCGGCATGAATACGTATAACTATCAAAGCATGCCGGTCAACGGCGAAATTCAGAATTATGTGCAACGAGAACTCACCGCCCAGGCCACAGCGAAAGCGGCGGAATGCCGGTCTCTGCTTGCTCGTATGCGCACGGAACGATCCATCTGTTTCTCGCTTCATACAGCTCTGGAACTCTATGCCATCGAGCGGCCCCGCCAATGCACGCTGTCAGTCAGTGATTTCTACGTCACCATTCGGGATGGTACGCAACGTTCCACGGTGAAAAACGTCTCGTATCGAACATGGAATCAACCGTTCCTCACGTACACTTTTCCCAACGGACTTGTGTGCATGCATCCTCTTGACCTGTGGATTCAATACGCGCGGTACCTGAATCTTGATGAAATGGTGATACTCGGCGAAGCGATCATACGACGTTTCAGATATTCCATCGACCATTTCCGTAACCGACTCGAGAACTTCACCCATACCGTTGGACGCACACGCTGCGAGCAGGCGCTGTCACTTATTCAAACATCCGATTAGGTACAGGAAACACGCGCCCGTCTTACCTTGCTGCGTTTCGGGCTTCCCGCTCCGCAAATGCATTATGGCATCGAGGACACAAACCGCGCCACTCGATACATCGTTGACATGGCATACCCCGATGCGCATGTGGCTATCGAGTATGACGGCGATCATCATCGCCGTTTCCGTAATCAATACATACGTGATCAGCGTAAACGACGCAATCTCAGGGCTATGGGATGGACGGTCGTCGAAGTGTTTGCCGATGACTTGTGGAACGACGCGAATCAACGTGATTTTGCACAACATGTAGCAAACGCATTGAACGTACCGCTGACTGGTCTGCCGCAACGTCAATTCCGGGCGCTGGCCAATCCGCGGCTTGCCATTAATGCACGCAAGGGCGAATATCAGCGCAGGCAAAAGGCAGTGCAAACCAGGAAGGCTGAATAAACACGGGCCCATGCTGTAGGGAATAGTCCATGCTGTAGGGAAAATCGCATGGTGTAGGGATGAAAAACGGCTTGTTTCCGCGGTTTTATAAAAACACATCCCTACACCATGGGAAAATCCCTGCATCATGGACTACACGTGCTTGGCCCATCCCCATCCAATCACGGTGTAACAATGAAGGCATGATTACGCACGGAAAAGGCGAGACCGGACGAGGGGCCATATTCGTACGGACAACCCTGAATCGCAGGCACCTCGCCTTGTGCTGCACGCTTATCGCATGCTGTGTGGTTGCGGAAACGCTGTTGCGCTGGCAAAGCGGGCACGTCCTGTCCTATCTGCTCATCCCCTGTTCGGCGCTGGTGTCGCTGGTGTTGCTGCCGGTCATGCCGGAGTCTGGCGCATGGCTTGCGGTCACGTTGTACTGTGTGGGACTGGTCTCGCCGTTTCCGATGTCGTATTCGTATTCGCTGGCGATGGTGCTGGCGGTGGCCATCATCTGGCGTGACGGTCGTGCGATGGCGACGCTTGCGGCCGTGCTTGGCGTTTCGGCCCTGCTCATCGATCAAAAGGTGCTGTTCGGGCTCGGTCCTTCCGATTCGGTGGTTGTTTCGTTCGCCTACTGCATGTTCGCCGTGGTGATCGGCGTGGTCTCCCGTTGGCAGGCGGATCGGGCCCGCCAGAACGAACAGAAACGTCGCCAGGCCGAACGCGACGCCATCGCCCGCGCCCTGCACGACCGGATTTCCAACGATTTGGCGTATGCCATCATGCGTATCGACCGCGATATCGAACAATCGAAGTCGGTGTACCGCGATTCGATGCCCAACGCCGATGTTGCCGAGCGGGAAAGTCTTCGTACAGGCATGACCTATCGGGATCGAAGCGTGGCCGCGACCAAAGAACGACCTTCGCCCATGAACCCGAATGAGCTCCATGAGCTGCGCGGCATCATCGAAACGGCGCTTGCCGATACGCATCAGGTCATCAACGCGCTTGACCAGGCTTCCGAGGCCGTGGCCGATGCGTCGGACGTTCGTGCACACGTCGCGGATTACGACGCTTTCTCCCGTGCATCCACTGTGCCGCAGACCGATGTCACCGGCGCCATCATCGACTGCATTGACTCGCAGGAGGAACGTTTACGGGCGCTGGGATTCGACGGCCAGACGACGATGTCGGACGCCTTTCCTCAGCTGTCGGCATCTCGCGCCGAACTGCTGGCCGGACTGCTTGGCGAAATATATGCGAACATCGCCAAACACGGCGACCCGGCACAAGGCTATGTGGTGTCCATCGCCGGCGATGGCGGCGATATCGTCGTCACGGCCGTCGATACGCCATTGCCGGACCGCGAAACAGGCGGCGACGGTTCGGGATTGGGACTGGGCACCGGACTGGACCGGTACCGCAATATGGGCGTTGACATCAGTGTCAAGGGCGATTCGACTGATCAATGGTCTATGACCGCGCGCTTCCCCGTGGAAGCCTGATCAGCTGTCATATGTGCGGAAGACCCTGGACAGTCGATTCCTGACCGGAACGGGAAGCCTGATTGCCGTCATTCGCGCGGAAGGACTATTGAGACCAAGGTTGGCATGAGCATGAAGCCAGTCGATTGCCCCGACCGGCTTTGCCGGATATAACTCGGACAGCCTAGACAACCCGTTATGAATGGTATTGCTCAACCAAGATTGTCATGGCCCCATTCTTGGACTCCCCTGTCAAGGAAACTGCCGGCATAGTCGGCTGAGGAATAGCTACATCAGTTTCATGTCAATCTTGGCTTAGCGGCACCTTATGAATCACGCCTGTTGCGCAAGAAATGCACGAATCGCCTCGGAACGAGTGGCCACGCCGAGCTTCGTCTTCGCGTGCTTCATCACCACGAAGACGGTGGAGGCTTTGATGCCGAGCTTGGCCGCGATCTCTTCGGTGCTGAAATTCGCCGCATACAACCGCAGCACTTCCTGCTCACGGTTCGACAGATCGGCATTCGACTGTTCGGCCGAAACCAGTTTCATGCGCGCAGCCGCGGCGGTCATGAATCCCTCGCCGATTGTGGCACCCTGTGCGATTGTGCTGATGGCCGAGACCAGTTCGCGCGGCGTCACGCTTTTGGCGATGAGCCCCTGCGCGCCGGCATCGATGGCGAGCTGCTGGTAATGGCCCAACGAGTACGAGGTGATGCCCAACACGGCAGGGCGTTCCTGCGCCTCGCGGATGCGGCGGCACACGTCCGGTCCGGGGATATCGGTCAACGACATATCCAGCAGCAATACGTCAGGCACCGATTGCCCGCCCTCATACAGGCAATGATGTAATGCCTGGGCTCCGGATTCCACCGCCCAGAGCACGTTCGCGCCGGCCATCGCACGGCCGACCGTCTGCGCCAACATGGTCAGCGCGAACCGGTCGTTGTCCACTATTCCAATCGTCGTCACGGTTTCCATCATGCTGCGCCCGCATGCCGACTGCAAATCAGGCTTCGCCGGAGAGATAAGTCCCCATGGTGCAGGGAAATTCCCATGATGTAGGGATGTACTTTTGCAAAACCGCAGAAACAAGCCATTTTACGTTACTACATCATGTAGCTTTCCCTACACCATGAGATATTCCCTACACCATGAGAATCATTACGCGCCACGGATGAAGCCCCAGGCAATCATGCCAGCGCATTCAACATGACAATGGGCCCCGCACAGCCGAAACCGTGCGAGGCCCATCATTCATGTACCGTATTTAGTTTTCGTAGAAAACTCAGTGATGCGTGCGTCCACTAGGCGTACCGAAGGAAGGCGTACGAAGGTACGTCGACCGAGGAGCAACGACGAGGACGCTCCATCACTTAGTTTTCGTCTTCGTCCGGGTCGTAGTCGACGCCGGTCTCGGCGCGCTGCTCGTCGGTGATCGGAGCCGGGGCGCCGGTCAGCGGGTCACGACCGCCACCGGCCTTCGGGAAGGCGATGACGTCGCGGATGGTGTCGGCACCGGCGAGGATGGACACGGTACGATCCCAGCCGAGGGCGATACCCGCGTGCGGCGGAGCGCCGTACTTGAAGGCCTCGAGCAGGAAGCCGAACTTCTCCTGGGCCTCCTCCGGGGAGATGCCCAGCACGTTGAGAACGCGATCCTGGATGTCGTCGCGGTGGATACGGACGGAACCGCCGCCCATCTCCTCACCGTTGCAGACGATGTCGTAGGAGTCGGACATGGCGTGCTCCGGATCCTGGTCGAACTTGTCGATCCAGTCCTTGGACGGCATGGTGAAGGGGTGGTGCATGGAGGTCCACTTGGAGTGGCCGACCGCCACATCGTCGTCGTCCGGGTCGTCGGTGGGCTTGAACAGCGGGAAGTCCACAACCCAGGTGAAGGCGAACTTCTTCGGGTCCAGGAGGCCCTCACGGCGGGCGAGCTCCACACGCACGGCACCCAGCAGCAGCTGGGAGGACTCGCGGGAACCGGCGGCGAAGAACACGGCGTCGCCCGGCTCGGCGCCCACGGCCTCGCGCAGGCCGTTGCGCTCCTCATCGGACAGGTTCTTGGCCACGGGGCCCTTGAGCTCGCCGTCCTCAGCGAAGACCACGTAGGCGAGGCCCTTGGCGCCGCGCTGCTTGGCCCACTCCTGCCAGGCGTCGAACTGGCGACGAGGCGTGGCGGCACCGCCCTTGAAGACCACGGCACCCACGTACGGGGCCTGGAACACGCGGAACGGCGTGTTCTTGAAGTATTCGGTGAGCTCGACGAGCGGGTTGCCGAAGCGCAGATCCGGCTTGTCGGAGCCGTACTTATCCATGGCCTCCTGCCAGGTGATGCGCGGCAGCGGCAGCTGGACCTCGTAACCAGCGGTCTTCCAGATGGCGGCGATGACCTTCTCGGCCATGGCCATCACGTCCTCCTGGTCCACGAAGCTCATCTCCATATCGAGCTGGGTGAACTCGGGCTGACGGTCAGCGCGGAAGTCCTCGTCACGGTAGCAGCGGGCGAGCTGGTAGTAGCGCTCAACGCCGGAGACCATGAGCAGCTGCTTCAGGAGCTGCGGGGACTGCGGCAGGGCGTACCAGGAGCCTGGCACCAGACGGGCCGGCACCAGGAAGTCACGGGCGCCTTCCGGCGTGGACTTGATGAACGTCGGGGTTTCCACCTCGGTGAAGTCCATCTCCTCCAGCGCGTGGCGGGCGGCCTTGGCCATGTCGGAGCGCAGCTTGAGGTTGTGCTGCATGGACGGGCGGCGCAGGTCGAGGTAACGGTACTTGAGACGCACGTCCTCGCCGGGCAGCTTGTTCTCGGACTCGTTCTCCAGAGCGGTGGACACCTGGAACGGCAGGGCGTCGGACTTGGCGAGAATCTCGATGGTCTCGGCCACGACCTCGATCTTACCGGTGGCCAGGTGGGTGTTCTCGTTGCCGTCCGGACGCAGGCGCACCTCGCCGGTGACCTGGATGACGAACTCGGAGCGCAGCGGGCGGGCCATGTCCTCGTCGTAGATGACGACCTGCACCAGACCGGTGTTGTCGCGCAGATCGATGAAGGCCACGCCACCGTGGTCGCGGCGGCGGTCGACCCAACCGGCGAGGGTGACCTTCTGGCCGACCAGGGCCTCGGTCACGTCAGTGGCATGATGTGTTCTGTAAGCCGTCTGGCTCATTGTCTTGTTTCTCCTCGATTTGACTCGAATACGTCAGATTTCGACGGTTTGCTGGGCAACCACAGTATCCGGCTCCCACGACGTGCAATCGGCGGGCACCTGCTCGCCGGTGACGATGTTCTTGACCTCGTCACCGGCCGATTCGGCGCCTTCCGCACCTTCACCGTCCGCGGCGGAGGCCGGGAACCATACATAAGGAATGCCGAGCTTGTCCGCGTACTTGATCTGCTTGCCGAGCTTGGCGGCGGTGGGCGCCACGTCGGTGGCGATGCCGCGGGCGCGCAGCTGGGCGGCGATGCGGTTGGCGGCCGGACGGTCGTCCTCATTCCACACGGCCACGAGCACGGCGGCAGGCGAGACGCGGCTGGCGTGCGCGCCGGCGGTGTGCAGCATGTAGGAGACCAGTCGGCTCAGGCCGATGGACAGGCCCACGCCCGGATACTTGCGGTTGCCTTGGGAGGCGAGGTTGTCGTAGCGGCCACCGGAGCAGATGGAGCCGAGCGATGCCGCGCCGTCGAGGAAGGTCTCGTAGACGGAACCGGTGTAGTAGTCGAGTCCACGGGCGATCTTGAGGTCGGCGATTACGGAGCCGGGGCGGATAGCGGCGGCCTCGTCCACGATCATGGCGAGGGTGTCCAGACCCTGACGGGCCAGCGTGTAGGCCTCGGAGTCCTTGGCGATGCCATGTGCGGCGCACAAATCGTCGAACTTGGCGGCCAGCTCCGCACCGTCGGCGGCGGTCAGACCGGCCAGCTCGAGGCAGGCGTGGGCCTGGTCCTCGGTGGCGCCGCAGGATTCGACCAGCAGCTTGGCCACCTCGTCGGCACCGATCTTGTCCAGCTTGTCGATCTCGCGCAGCACGCCCTCGATGTCCGTCAGACCCAGTCCACGGTAGAAGCCCTCGGACAGCTTGCGGTTGTTGGCGTGCACGGTGGCCTTGGGCAGACCGAACGCACGCAGCTCCTCCAGCGCGGAGACCATGACCAGCGGCAGCTCCACCTCGTAGTGGTCGGGCAGGTCGCCGGCGCCGATCACGTCGATGTCCGCCTGGACGAACTCGCGGAAGCGGCCCTCCTGCGGACGCTCGCCACGCCAGACCTTCTGGATCTGCCAACGCTTGAACGGGAAGGCGAGGTCTCCCGAATGCTCCACCACATACCGGCTCAGCGGCACGGTCAGATCGAAGTGGAGGCCCAGTCGGTCCTCGATCGGCGTGTCCGATTCGTGACCGACCTCCTGCAGACGGCTCAGCAGGTAGATCTCCTTGCTGGTCTCGCCCTTTTTCAGCAGGGAAGCGCCGGTTTCCACCGCTCGCGTCTCAATGCCGATGAAGCCGTTAAGCTCGAAAACCTTACGAAGCGTGTCGATGACACGCTGCTCCACAACACGTTCGGAGGGGAGCCACTCCGGAAATCCTGATATTGATGCACCTTTAGCCACGAAATCAATATAATAAGTGAGGGCTGCGTCAAAGCCTCCCGTTCATCCGGGATGCGAGGCGACCCACCCACTTGATCTACCGCTTGTTAAGGAGCTGGCCATGGCCGACGAAACTGTCACCGAAACCGAACACACCATCGCACCCGAGGAGCAGGCAGCGACGCCTGCAGCACCCGCGGCGACCCCGGCAAAGCCGACCCCGGTTTCCGTGCCGAAGCCGCATGCACCCTCCCCCGCCGCATTCGCCAAGAAGACCCCGGCCGCCAAGCGCCACAACGCCGGCCCGGCCGCCGCCACCGTCGCCTACTCCGAAGAGGATGTCAAGGCCGCCGAGTCCTTCGGCCGCGTGGACGACAACGGCACCGTCTTCGTCAAGGAAGGCGAGGCCGAGCGCGAGGTCGGCCAGTTCCCGGACGTCTCCAAGGAGGAGGCTCTGGCGCTGTACGCCCGTCGTTTCCTGGATCTCAAGGCCAAGCTCGACCTGCTGGCCGGCCGCCTGACCTCCCCGAACGTCAAGGCCCGCGAGATTGATGATTCCCTGAAGCTGCTGGGCGAGGAGACCGCCGAGCCGGCCGTCGTGGGCGACATTGCCGCACTCAAGGCCCAGTACGAGGCGCTGAAGGCCGCCGGCGAGGCCAAGAAGGCCGAGATCGCCGAGGCCCGCAAGGCCGCCGTGGCCAAGGCCGTGGCCGAGCGCACCGCGATCGTCGAGAAGGCCGAGGCACTGGCCGCTTCCCTGGGCGACAACACCAACTGGCGTTCCACCGCGGACAAGTTCCGCAACCTCTTCGAGGAGTGGCAGAACCACCAGCGCACCACCGTGCGCATCGACAAGCCGGAGGCCGAGGCCCTGTGGAAGCGCTTCTCCGCCGCCCGCACCACCTTCAACCAGGCCCGCCGCAAGTGGGCCCAGGCGCGCGACAACGAGCGCAACCACGCCAAGGAGGTCAAGGAGGCGATCATCGCCGAGGCCAACGAGCTCAAGGACTCCACCGCCTGGGGCGAGACCTCCCGCAAGTTCAACGATCTGATGGATCGCTGGAAGAAGGCCGGTCGCGCCGGCCGCAACGAGGACGACGAGCTGTGGGCCAAGTTCCGTGAGGCCGCCGATACCTTCTTCAACGCCCGTCAGGCCGATCGTGACCAGATCAACGCCGACGAGAAGGAGAACCTGGCCAAGAAGGAGGAGCTGCTGGTCAAGGCCGAGGCCCTGGTGCCGGTCAAGACCGAGGCCGAGGCCAAGAAGGCCCGTCAGGAGCTCGGCAAGATCCAGGACGAGTGGGATCAGATCGGCTACGTGCCGCGTGACGACATGCGCCGCATCGAGAACCGTCTCGACGCCGTGGACAAGCAGATCAAGGCCGTCGAGGACGCCGCCTGGAAGCAGACCGACCCGGAGACCGACGCCCGTCGTTCCAGCTTCGAGGAGCAGCTCAACGCCCAGCTCACCGAGCTCAACGAGAAGATCGCCGCCGAGTCCGATCCGAAGAAGAAGGCCAAGCTCGAGGCCGAGAAGGCCACCAAGGAGCAGTGGCTGAACGCCATCAAGTAAGCGTTCCGCTTCTTGTAAATGCCCGTCAGGATTTCCTGGCGGGCATTATTTATGGCTCTGTTAAACCACGATTGGCATGAATCCCACTGGACTACCCCTCAGTCGGCTTTGCCGACAGCTCGTCCTGCGATCAACGACGAACTCCGTTCGCGTTCTGCTGGCTTGGCTGTCGCCTCGCACATCGCATGTAGACGGCCCTACCGTTTGCTTCACGGCAATGTCCTGACAAGGGGAGCCGAGAATGGGGACCATGTCAATCGTGGTTTAACAGAGCCTTATTTATCATCTCTCTGGCTCCCCTCCCTGAGGGGAGCTGGCAGCGAAGCTGACTGAGGGGAGCCTTTTGATGAGCGATTCCCCGCGGTCTCACTGCGTTCGAAGCCCCCAGCGAGGAGGAACAAGAACCAATCTCACGCCTCCGTACCGGTTTCCGGCACATGCGGCGCGAGCACGGGATGCCGCGCAAGGTATTCGGCCAACGGCTGACGGTAGGACATGTCGAGCTCGCCGTAGTTGGTGCCGGCACGGAAGGCCGTGTAATCGTCACCTCCCTGCAGCAGATAGGAATTGGACGCGATGATCACCAGATCGTCATCGGCGACTGGCTTGCCGTCGATGGTGAGATCCACGATACGCACCGGAGCCTTCTTGTAGTTCTCCTCCGCTTCGGCCGCCGCCTTGCCGCGTTGCTGTCCCCGCAACGAATCGCCGTCACGGTCATTGGCATCATTCGAATCACCCTTGACGGCCTTCGCCTTGGCATCCTCCGCTGCACACGGGTCGTCCACTCCCCCGCAGGTCACATACCGGTACGCCACGTTCGAGGAGATGCCTATCCAACGCCTCTTGACTCCGCCATCCGCCCCGCGTCGGAACTGCTGGGCAAGCACGGCCTTGACATCCCGGCCGCGCAGCGTCTCATGCGCCGCCTTGAACTGCAACGCCAACAGGCTGTCCACCTCACGTACGGTCACACGGCCGTCCCCGTCCATGTCGAGCCGGGCGGTCCTGATGCTGCCATCATTCGCAAAACCGGCGACAGGCAATCGCAGGCCGGCGTAGACGTGCCGCATCACCGACTCACGGTTGGCGTCGGCCACGAGCATGCCCACCGAGCCTTCATGGCCCGGCGAGGTGCGCTTGTCGAAATTGGCACCATGGGCCAGGGTGCCGATCACCTTGACGCCCACCTTGGCCGCATACGCGCCGGCCGACGCATACACCTGCTGCGAACGGGTGATCGCCGTGGCATCCTGTCCACCGGCGCTCATCCACGCCGCCTGACGAACCGGCCGCGCGTTCATGCCCTCCACGTTGAGCACGCCGGGCACCGCCGTATGCTGCACGCCGTTGCCCAGGTCCACATCAGCCACACGCACCGAGGCATGAGGTCCATGGCCCTTGATGATGAGGTCCTGCACGGCCACGTCACGCCCGAAACTGCCCGCTTCGACGATCGGCGCGCCGCCCGCGGTCACGTCGCGCTTGACGGCGTGCGAATGTCCCGCGTACACCACGTCCACATCGCGCCCGATATCGCGGGCCGCGGAGGCGTCGGCGTGCAGCAGCGCCACCACGGCGTCCGCCTTGCCCGAACGCTTGAGCTCGCCGGCCACACGGTTGATGGCGTCCACGTCATGTTCGGCCAGGTCGGCGTCGCGCGTGATCTGCGGCGTGGCCACCGAGCCGAGCGCGTCGGTGAGCGCGCCCACGAACCCCACCCGCTTGCCGTTGACCGTGCGAATCACGTAGTCCTTGACCCGGCTCAGTTTGCCGTCCGGACGTTTGTTGGCCGCCGAAATGTTGGCGCACAGCCAGTCGATGCCGTTGGCGGGCGCGGCGATGCGGTCGTTGAAATCCGCCACGGAGCGGTCGAATTCGTGGTTGCCGACCGCGGAGATCGTCAATCCCCAGGTCCTGGCCATCGCCAAGGTGGGTTTGTCCTGCTGGACCGCGGATTCGTATGGGGAGCCACCCACCAGGTCGCCGGCCGAGACGGCCACCAGGTTGCCTGGATTATGGCTGTCCGCCAAGGTGAAGGCGGCGGCCACGTCGGCCCCGCGTTCGATATGGCCATGGAAATCGGTGATGTCGGCGATGGTCACCGTGCGCGTGCCGCTGGCCGGATCCTCGCCGTCAAAGGGAACGGCTCCCGAGGCACCGATTGCGTTGGGTGCCACGAGAGCCGCAAGAATAGTCGATACGATGATGGTGAGGACGACCCCCGACCGCCTGCCGGACCACATGCGCCGGCGATTCATACCCTTGCTCACACTTGGCAATGTAGGAGCGGCGATTGAACGGATTCCCGTGCCGGGGCGACGCTAAGACGACACTCAGGTGAACTCTTTCCTCAACCTACGTATCGCACGCACATCACGCACGTATCACGCGAATTCGGTCTCGCAGATGCGGGCCACCTCATCCACGCAGGCATCGGCGATGAGCTTGCCGCGTGCGGCGCTGGAGCCGGCCGGGTTGGCAAGTCCGCCGTGGGCGGGCACGTCGCCCTGACGGACCGGGTAGCGCACGTAGGACTTGGCCTCGGCACCGGCTTCCTCGACCGCACGGTCCATGTGAACCAGTTCCGGAGCGTAGTGCAGCATCAGCGAGGTCTCGGTCACGGCCGCATGCTCCAGGGCCCAACCGGGGAACACAAGGCCGTCGAAGACCTCATCCACCACGGATTGCGGCAGCGGATCCCACCAGTTGGTCTCCACGATGGTGGCCACTCCCCCAGTCTCGCGGGTGATGAGGTCGATGGCCTCCACGATGAACGCCTCGTTCTCGAAATGCGCGTTCATCACCACGATCTTGGTGAACCCGTCCGCGATGAGTTCGGACAGCACATCGTGCATCTGGTTGATGACGGTCACGCCGTTCATGTCGATGGTGCCGGGGAACAGCGGGCCGCCGCCGGAGAGCGGCTTGGACTTGTAGCCGTAGCTCAGGGTGGGCAGCACGGTGCCGTCAATCTTTTCCGCCAGGTCCTCGGAGATGCGGGTGGCAAGCACCGCATCGGTGCCGATGGGCAGGTGCTGCCCGTGCTGTTCGGTGGAACCGATGGGCACGATGACGGGACGGTTCTTCGCCTCCTTGAATTCCAGCCAGGTCATATGGTCCATACGGCGGTTGCTGCCCATTTGTGTACTCCTTTGGATTGCGGCGTGTGGTTATGTGATTGATTGGGAAAAATAGTCGGATTGCGTTAACGCAAATGACAGGCTCCCCCTCGCCGAGGAAGGGGAGCCGATCAGCGGGATGGGGGATGCGAGGCGCACCGATCAGATGTGGCTCAGGTCCTTGTCCGTGTTCTCGTGGGAGAGGATCATGGCCACCAGGGCGATCGCGGCCACACCCACCATGTACCAGGCGGGGGCGATGGACGAGCCGGTCAGGGCGATCAGGCCGGTGGCGATGAAGGAGGCGGTGCCGCCGAAGATCGCGTTGGCCAGGTTGAAGCTGAAGGCGAATCCGGTGAAGCGCACGGAGGTGGGGAACGTCTCGGTCAGGTAGCTGGACAGTGTGCCGTCGTTCGCGGTGAGCGTGGCGCACATGGCGAGCTCTACGATCAGCACCGGCCAGAACTGGGAGGTGTTGAGGATCAGGAAGGCGGGAACGGTGAGCACGATGAATGCCACGCAGGCACCGATGAGCACCTTCTTGCGGCCGAACATGTCGGAGATGTGGCCCATGCCGAACACCATGAACACATAGGCGACCAGGCAGATCGTCGTGATGGTGCCGGACTGGGTGGCGTCCATGCCCACGGTGTCGGACAAATAGGTGGGCAGGTAGGTGAGCACGGTGTAGAAGCCGACCGCGTTGAGCACGCAGGCGCCGAAGCTGATGGCGAGCGCCTTGAAGTGTCCGCGGAAGAGCTCCTTGAGCGGGGCGAACATGCCGCCGTCGGCCACGGCCTTGTCCTCGAGGTTCCTGTCGGTCTTGGCCTCCAGGGCGTCGTTCATGTGCTGGTAGACCGGGGAGTCGGCGAGCTTGGTGCGGATGTAGAGCACGATGAGGCCGAGCGGGCCGGCGAGCAGGAACGGCACGCGCCATGCCCAATCCACCATCGCCATCTGACCGAGGTTCGCGGTCATCATCGTGGCGATCGTGGATCCGGCCAGCAGGCCGATGGCGGTGGACGCCGGGATCAGGGAGCAGTAGATGCCGCGCTTCTTGGTGGGGGCGTACTCGCCGAGGAAGGTGGCGGCACCGGCATATTCGCCGGAGGCGGAGAAGCCCTGCACCATGCGCAGCAGCAGGAGCAGGATCGGCGCGCCCACGCCGATCACCGAGTAGGACGGCAGGCAGCCGATGAGGAAGCTCGCGCCGGACATGAACAGGATGGAATGCGCCAGCGCGGCCTTGCGCCCCTTCTTATCGCCGTAGCTGCCCCAGAACAGGGCGCCGATCGGGCGCAGGATGAAGGACAGCGCGAAGATGCCGAAGGTCTGCAGCATGGCCACCGTGTGGTTGCCGGTCGGGAAGAAGACCAGGGCGATCGTGGTGGCGAAGTAGGAATAGGAGGCGTAATCGAACCATTCGATGAAGTTGCCGAGGAAGGAGGAGACGGCCACCTTCCCGACCATGGCCTGTTCTTCGGTTTCCGGTGTGGAGTTCATCAGTCGTGCGGAGGTAATGGTTGCCGAGCTCATGATGTCACCGCCCTTTCAAGTGGAATGTGGTTGGCGTAATCGCCGAACAGTCTTGTGAAGCTCTAGGTGATGCTGTGTCTTGGTGTTCGTGATGTTCAAGCCGTCGCCGCGAAGCGGTTCCGATGTCTCGCATCGGATTGGCCTCGTCCGCTGCGTTGACCATGACTATGCCGCACAAGATTTGCCGGAACATGAACCGCGGATTACGTCACCCGTGACCATGCTGGACAGTCTGTCAGCCATGCCCGGTCCGTCATCCCCGATGCTCGGATTGCCATGCCTTGGCCAGTTTCGCGGCGAACAGCAGGGTGGACCAATCCCGACGATCGTTGTGGTCGACGCCGATCATCTGGGTCACTTTGTCCAGTCGGTTGTACAGGGTCTGCCGTCCGATGCCCAATTGCTCGCAGGCTCCGGTCTTGTTGTCGAGGTTGTCAAAGCAGGCGCACAGCGTGTCCAGCAGCATGGGCTGCGACGCCACCTCCACGCCGATGGTCTGCACGACGAGCGTTCGTATGGCGCGGTCCATATCCTCGGTGGCCACGAAACGGCTGATTGCGGCGGACATGGTGCCCGTCACCTGCCCGTATTGCGGTTCGCGGCTCATCACATCGTTGAGGCCGGCGAAGCCGTCCACCAAGGTGACGGTGTCCATGGCCACCTTGCCGTGCACCACATAGATGCCGTCGCCGCCAAGACTGTCCAGTTCCCTGAAGCACCGAGCGTCGAACGCGGCCACGCCGCCGGTGGAGTCCTCGGCGGACATCCAACCGGTCATCATGTCCCCGGAAAGCATGCAGGCCACCTCATAGCCGGGTTCCTCGCAGAATCGCTCGATCATGTCGGAGACGGAGTCGAGGCCCTCCACCAGCGAGCGGAAGCGCAGGGCGAACGGCATGTAGATGGATGATCCAGCGAAGCCCAGGGCGGTGAGCATGGCGTGGGCGTCCTTGGCCTCGGAGAGCGAGGCGTGGATGCCGTCCGCGGGGCCCAGTGCCAGATGCCGAATCATGCCGATGCGGGCGCCGCCGTCGATGTACAGCGCGGCGACCGGTGAGACGATGGTGGCCAGCGTCCGCCGTTTGTCCTCGTCCAGCAGCATCGCGCGCTGGGATATCTCCAGGGCACCCACCGGCCGCGATTGCCCGGACAACGCCACCACCGCGGTCGGTTCCCCCGCACGGAAGGGACCGCCCGCCTCGGCGGCGAGCAATCCGTCCGCGTCGAATACGGCCACGGACTGACCGAACAGCTCCGCCACGGTCATGGCTACGGCCTCGATGCCGTCCGCATGGGATAAACCTTCACGCAACGAGGTGGACATAGTGTCCACCTCCAGTTGGAAGCGCATCTGCTCACGGACGATGGCCGTATTGACCTCCTGGCACAGGTCCACGAACGGCACGCGCGCCTTGAGCCCGATCAGCGTGAGCCGCTGCTCGCGGGCGGCCGACAGCAGTGCGGCCGGCATCTGCCGCACGCCTTCGACCAGTTCCACCACCAACGCCGCGACATTCGCCGAGACCAGGCTTCGCACGTATTCGTCAAGGGTTCCGGACCATCCGGCACCACGCAGGGCGTTGCCCTCGATAATGAGCATTTCGCCGCCGGACAGGAAATTCGCCACATCCTCGCGTTCGTTGGTGAACACCCACCGAACCGGTCGGTCGAGGCCCTTCCCCTCGACCTCGACCACGGGCTGCGCCAAGCGGAACCGCTCTTCGGCCAGTGCGTCGCGAATCGAAACCACCATACAATCTGTCCATTCTCCGGTAATACACCGGTTGCATCGGATACACGTCATCGCAAAGCGTGGTGCCGAGAATAACCGCAGTTGGTTACGCAAGCCCTTGACGTACGTAACCAGTCGGCAATACATCTGGACAAACTGACCCAAGGAGCCTTCGATGACCACCACACTGTTCACCAACGCACACATCGCCACCGGCAATCCGGGCAGCACCGCGGCGGACACCGCACCTTTGCAGGACATCCTGGTCGAGGACGGCGTATTCACCGCCATCGGACCGAATCTCACCGCAAAACTCGCGGCCCAGGGCAAGGACCTGAACGGGGCGGAGGTCGTGAACCTGGGCGGCAAGCTCGTTTGCCCGCCGTTCTGCGACACGCACCTGCATCTTGATTACGTGTTCACCGCCCGCAAGCCCGGTGCCGTGAACGAGACGGGAACGCTGTTCGAGGGCATCCAGCGTTGGAGCGAGACCAAGTCCGATCTGACGGTGGAGGAGGTCAAGGAGCGCGCGAAGATCGGCATCAAGAAGGAGATGCTGCATGGCGTGCAGTTCATCCGTTCGCATGCGGACGTCACGGACCCGAACCTCACCTCCCTGAAAGCGCTGCTGGAACTCAAGGAGGAGCTGAAGGACACGGTCACCATCCAGATCGTGAGCTTCCCTCAGGAGGGCATGTACTCATACGAGGGCCCACACGGCGAATCCGGCGCCGACCTGGTCGAGGAAGGCCTGAAGATGGGCGCGGACTGCGTGGGCGGCATCCCCCACTTCGAGCAGTGCCGCGAGTTCGGCGAGCGTTCGATGCACACGGTGGTGGAGCTGGCCTCCAAGTACGGCAGGCTCATCGACGTGCACTGCGACGAGACCGACGACCCGAACTCGCGGTACGTGGAGCTGCTCTCCGCCCTGGCGTACAAGACGGGCATCGGCCCGAAGGTCACGGCCAGCCACACCTGCTCGCTGGGTTCGGCGGACAACGCCTACTTCTTCCACCTGACCAAGCTGCTCAAGGCCGCGCACATCAACTTCGCGTGTGCTCCCACCGAGAACCTGTATCTGCAGGGCCGTCAGGATACGTTCCCCAAGCGCCGCGGCATCACCCGTGTCAAGGAGCTCACCGAGGCGGGCGTGAACGTCTCACTCGGTCAGGATTCCATGCAGGATCCGTGGTATCCGGTGGGCAACGGCAACATGATGCTGATTCTCGACTACGTCCTGCATCTGGCGCAGATGATGAGCTTCGAGGAGATCGACGACGCGCTGAAGTTCCTCACCGTCAACGGCGCCACCACGTTGGGGCTGCGTGACTCGTACGGTCTGGAAGCGGGTAAGCCGGCCAATTTCATCGTGCTGGACGCCTCCAGCGTGTTCGACGCCGTCTACGAGCGCTGTTCCGTGCTGCGTTCCGTGCGTGGCGGCCGCACCCTGTTCACCCGTCACGAGTCGGTGGACACCCCGCTGGATCTGCTGCGGTAGAGGCGGGCCATCGGGCCATCCCATCGGTCGGCGGCATCGACGCATCCACGATCCGCCGGCCGAGCACCCTGAAAACCGAGACGGCAGACTGTATGTTCGCGTCTGGACGAAGCGCCCGCGAACATACAGTCTTTCCACGGGCCAAAGGAGACTGTATGTTCGCACCTCCATCGTTCAGACGCGAACATACAGTCTTTTGCCGTCCCGAGCCGCGGTCCGCGCCGTCCGCGTTACAACATGCCTCATCGGGGCATCGCACATCCCGCCTGTTACACTTCCCTACCGTGAATGCAGCGATTGAGAACACCAACCATATCCGTACCGTGGCCGATCTGTTCGTGGAATGCTTGGTCAACGAGGGCGTCGAGACCATGTACGGCATTCCGGGCGAGGAAAACATCCCGCTCATGGAGGCCATCGAGCGCGACGGCCGCATCCGGTTCATCCTGACCCGTCACGAGCAGGGCGCCGGCTTCATGGCCGCCACCCAGGGCCACCTGACCGGCAAGCCCGGCGTGTGCCTGGCCACGCTCGGCCCGGGCGCGCTGAACCTCACCTTGCCGGTGGCTCAGGCGAACGCCAGCACCACGCCGCTGGTGGCGATCTGCGCGCAAGGCAACGTGTCCCGCCTGTACAAGGAATCGCACCAGATCATCGATCTGGTCAGCGTGTTCCGCCCGCTCACCCAGTGGACCTCGATGATCATGGAGCCGGCAAGCGTGCCGGAGATGGTGCGCAAGGCCTTCTCCATCTCCCAGCGCAACCGTCCGGGCGCCACCTGCCTGATCCTGCCGGAGGACGTGGCCGAAATGCCGGCTCCCGCGGACGCGCATCCGCTGCCGCTGCCCAATCCGATGAGCTTCGCGCCCACCGAGGACACCATCGCCCGCGCCGTGAGCATCATCCGCGGCGCCAAGCACCCGATCATCCTTGCCGGCAACGGCGTGGCGCGCGGCCATGCCGAGAACCGCCTGCTGGCGCTGGCCGAACAGCTCAACGTGCCGGTGGCCACCACGTTCGAAGGCAAAGGCGTGATTTCGGACCGCATCCCGCTGGCCCTCGGTGTGGTGGGCTTCATGCGTCACGACTACGAGAACTTCGCGTTTGACGAGGCGGACCTCATCATTGCGGTGGGCTTCTCCATCCAGCAGTTCGATCCGAAGAAGATCAACCCGAACGACGACAAGACCATCATCCACATCAACACGTTCATCGAGGACACGGACGCGCATTACTCCACGGCCCTGAACATCATGGGCAACATCGATGCCACGCTCAGCGCGCTCATCGCCCAGCTCAAGGCCGAGCGCGTGACGTTTGGCGTCTCGCACCCGAAGATCCACGAGCTGCTGCAGACCGAATACGAGTCGTACGCGAACGACGATTCGTTCCCGATGAAGCCGCAGCGCATCGTGGCGGACACGCGCCGCGCGATGGAGACGGACACGGACATCGCCTTGGTGGATACGGGCGCCCTGAAGATGTGGATGGCCCGCCTCTACCCCACCTACTATTCGAACACCTGCGTGATCGACAATTCCCTGTCCACCATGGCCTGGACGCTGCCGGGTGCGGTGGCTGCCTCGTTGGAGAACCCGGGTCGCCCGGTGCTCGCGGTCATGGGCGACGGTTCGTTCATGATGAACGTGCAGGAGATCGAGACCGCCGTGCGCGTGGGCGCCCGTATGGTGATCCTGGTGTGGGTGGATGAGGCGTACGGCCTGATCAAGTGGAAGATGGACCTGCACGACGGCAGCCACGAGTACGTGGACTTCAACAACCCGGACGTGGTGGAGCTCGGCATGAGCTTCGGAGCCAAGGGCCATCTCATCGAATCCGCCGACCAGCTCTACCCCACCCTGCGCGCCGCCCTACGCTCGGGCTCCGGCATCGACATCATCGCCTGCCCGGTCGATTACTCCGAAAACATGAAGCTCATCGAAAAACTCGGTGAGGTGGACTTCAGCGGCTGATCGATTCCTTTGGCTCCCCTCGCTGAGGGGAACTGTCAGCGAAGTTGACTGAGGGGAGCATCAGGCTGATACCGGACATGACTTTCCTCGGTCGCTCTATGGCGTGATGGCTCCACTCAGGAAGGGAGCCGAAACACAAGGCTTTGTTAAACCAAGATTGACATGAATGCCATTGGACTACCCCTCAGTCGGCTTCGCCGACAGCTCCCCTGACAAGGGGAGCCAAGAATAAAGGACATGTCAATCTTGGTTTAACAAAGCCAAAACACAACGAAGAGGGCTTCGATTCCACACGGAATCGAAGCCCTCTCGTTATATCGACTGTCAGCGGACCTTACTCGGCCGACTGCTCGCCGGCTGCGCCGGTATCAGCCGCCCCGGAGTCGCCAGCGGTCGATGCATCGACTAGCTCGGGCTTTCCACCTTCACCAGCGTCAGCACCATCAACGCCGGCACCGTCGGCGGACTTGGCGTCCTCGAACGTCTCACCCTTGAAGGTGAACTCGCCCAGGATGCCTTCGCCCTCGGCGTCCACCACCACGCGCTGGCCGTCGGCAAGGTCGCCCATCAGGATCTTCTCCGAGATGGCGTCCTCGATGTCGCGCTGGATCACGCGGCGCAGCGGACGGGCGCCGAGCAGCGGGTCGAAGCCCTTCTGCGCGAGCAGGTCCTTGGCGGCGTCGGTGAGTTCGAGCGACATGTGACGGTCGAACAGGCGGTCGTTGAGCTGCTTGACGTCCAGATCCACGATCTGGCGCACCTGCGGCTCGGTGAGCTGCTTGAAGACGATGATATCGTCCAGACGGTTCAGGAACTCAGGGCGGAACTGCTGCTTGAGTTCGGCGCTCACCTGCTCCTTCATGCGCTGGTAGCTCGACTCGGTGTTGGAACCGAGGTTGAAGCCGGTGTTCGCCATCTTCGCGATGTCGCGCGTGCCCAGGTTGGTGGTCAGGATGATGATGGTGTTCTTGAAGTCCACCTTACGGCCCTGGCCATCGGTCAGATGACCGTCATCCAGCACCTGCAGCAGCGTGTTGAAGATGTCCGGGTGGGCCTTCTCAATCTCGTCGAACAGCACCACGGAGAACGGCTTGCGGCGCACCTTCTCGGTGAGCTCGCCGCCCTCCTCGTAGCCCACGTATCCCGGGGGCGCACCGAACAGACGCGAGGCGGCGTACTTCTCGGAGAACTCGGACATATCCACGCGGATGAGCGCGTCCTCGTCGTCGAACAGGAATTCGGCGAGCGTCTTGGCCAGTTCGGTCTTGCCCACGCCGGTGGGGCCGGCGAAGATGAACGAACCTGCGGGACGCTTCGGATCCTTGAGGCCCACGCGCGTACGGCGGATGGAGCGGGACAGCGCGGAGACCGCCTCGTCCTGGCCGATGATGCGCTTGTGCAGCTCGGCCTCCATGTTGAGCAGCTTCTTGGACTCGGCCTGGGTGAGCTTGAACACCGGGATGCCGGTGGTGGAGCTGATCACCTCGGCGATCACGTCCTCGTCCACGACCATCTTGACGTCGGATTCACCCTCGCGCCAGGAACTTTCCTTGGCCTTGCGGTCGGCCTCCAGCTTCTCCTGGCTGTCGCGCAGGGTGGCGGCCTTCTCGAAGTCCTGGGCCTTGATGGCCTCGTCCTTGTCGGCGGCCACCTTGGCGATCTTCTCGTCCAGCTCCTTGAGCTCGGGCGGGGCGGTCAGACGCTTGATGCGCAGACGTGCGCCGGCCTCGTCGATCAGGTCGATGGCCTTGTCCGGCAGGTGACGGTCCTGGATGTACCGTGCCGACAGCTCGGCGGCGGACTGCAGGGCACCATCCGTGATGGTCACGTGATGGTGGTTCTCGTAACGGGAACGCAGACCCTTCAGGATCTCGATGGTCTCGGCAATGGTCGGCTCGTGCACCTGAATCGGCTGGAAGCGGCGTTCGAGGGCCGCGTCCTTCTCGATATACTTGCGGTACTCGTCCGTGGTGGTGGCACCGATGGTCTGAAGCTCGCCGCGGGCCAGCATCGGCTTCAACATATCGGAGGCGCCCAGCGCGCCGTCGGCCGAGCCGGCGCCCACGATGGTGTGGATCTCGTCGATGAACAGCACGATGTCGCCGCGGGTCTTGATCTCCTTGAGGACCTTCTTCAGGCGCTCCTCGAAGTCGCCACGGTAACGCGAACCGGCCACCATGGAACCGAGGTCGAGCGAGTAGACCTGCTTGCCCTTCAGGGTTTCCGGCACGTCGCCGGCGTTGATCTTCTGGGCCAGGCCCTCCACCACGGCGGTCTTGCCCACGCCGGGCTCGCCGATCAGTACCGGGTTGTTCTTGGTGCGACGGGAGAGCACGACCATCACGCGCTCGATCTCGTTGGTACGGCCGATGACCGGGTCGAGCTTGCCTTCGGCGGCCTCCTGCGTGAGGTTGCGGCCGAACTGGTCCAAAATGGCGGAACCGGACTTGTTCTGCTTGTCCGCCACGCCGCCGGCGTTGGCCAAGTCGCCCTTGCCGTCGGCGGAACCGGTACCGGAATTACCGCGGATCATATCGATGGTGGCGCTGCGCAGCTCGCCCAGGTCAACGTCCATCTTGATGAGCACCTGGGTGCCCACGCCCTCACCCTCGCGAATCAGGCCCAGCAGAATGTGCTCGGTGCCGATGTAGCTATGGCCGAGCTGCAACGCTTCACGCAGCGAGAACTCCAGCACCTGCTTGGCGTGCGGAGTAAAGGGGATGTGCCCGTTCGGAGCCGCGTTGCCCTTGCCGATCATTTCCTCGACCTGCTTGCGGGTGGCATCCAGCGTCACGCCCTTCGAGGCGAGCGCCTTCGCGGCCACGCCCTCACCCTCGCGGATCAGGCCGAGCAGCAGGTGTTCGGTGCCGATGTAGTTGTGCTGCAGGGATCTTGCCTCTTCCTGCGCCAACACGATCACGCGCCGTGCACGGTCGGTAAACCGTTCGAACATGCTTGTCCTTCCTCAATTGACATTCCGTTTTACTCTACCGATTCACGGTGACGTTTATTCGCCTGATTCCATGAATTGCGCTCAGAGAGGGAAAGTCGACGCCGAGTCCGCCCTGCGCCAGCCAAAATCGATCTCCTCTTGTTCCTTTCGCCGTGAATACGAGCAAAAAGAACCGCAATATCACTGATATCAATGCCGGGCCAAGTGCGCATATCACGTTATGCTGGAATCAGACGTCACCCTAGTGCACCCAAAGGAGGTTGTGATGAGTGAAATCAACGTCAAAGCCGACATCGTGGTCGGTGTGGACGGTTCCGAAGAGTCCTTCGCCGCTTTGAAATGGGCTTTGGAGGAGGCTTCGCTGACCGGCCAGTGCGTAAATGCCGTATTCGGCTGGACTCATTCGTGGGATATGGGTTCTGAACCGGACAGCGATGAGGCGTGGGCCAAGGTTCGCAAGGAGATCGCCGGCGAACTGCGTGATTGGGTGGAGAAGGCCGCGCGGGGCATCGATTTCGACCCGGCTCGGCTCAAACTGACTTCGGTGAAGGCTTCGGGCACGTCTGCGCTGTTGCAGATCGGCCATGATGCGCAGCAGATCGTGGTGGGCCGTCGTTCACTTGGGCGCGTGGCTCGTTGGTTTCTGGGCTCACTGTCCGCATCGTTGGCCGAAGAGGCCGAGGTGCCGGTCACGGTGGTGCGCATCACCGGAGGCGAGGAGGAATCGGTGACCGATGCCATCGCCAACGCGCTGACGCCTGGGGATAAGCCGGTGCATTATATTGAGCCGGGTTCGTCTGCGCCGACTGAGGTTTCCGGCCGGCCGGTGGTGGTTGGTGTCGATGGTTCGCGCGGATCGGAGGGAGCTTTCAAGTTTGCGCTTGAAGAGGCGCGTTTGCACAAGGTGCCGTTGGATGTGCTGTTCTGCTGGCAGTTGAAGGATTTAGGGGTTATTCCGGGTTATGAGAACGCGGTGGCTCCGGTGAAGGTGGGTCAGCTGCGTGCCGAGGAAATACTGGAGGAGATGATGGAGCGTATTGAGGTGCCGCAGGATGTGCGGATCACTACGCACGCCTTCCACATTCCGGCTTCCAAGGGATTGATCGCCGCCTCGCGCTACGCCTCGCATTTGGTGGTAGGCTCACGCGGTCTTTCTGGTTTGGACGCGCACTTCTTGGGCTCGGTTTCCCGCCAAATCGTCAATTTCGCCGAGTGCACGGTGACAGTGGTGCACTGATTATCCATTCGTCCATTATGGATGAGTCAATTTGCCCATTATGGATGAGTCAATTTGCCCATTATGGATTACTCAGCGAGCAATATTACGGAAAAATCCATCCGTTTCCCGAATTTAGTTCACTAGCCATCCCCCAGTGAACTATATTCGGGAAACAACCCTCCTCCGCCCGAATAAAGTTCACTAGCACTTCCCCAGTGAACTATATTCGGGAAAGGAGTTGCATCCCAACATGTCATAGATGACATCGTCCTGCAGATAAAACACCCTCTGATCAGACGGCTCATTGGCCGCCGCTACAGTGCCACCCATCAGTGGAATCAGCAAAAACGGCCTTGACGTATCCGGAGGAACGAAATTGTCGGAGCACCGACCAGAGCAGCCATATTGACGAAGATCGTCCACAGCTACCCCTTTGCGGAAATACCAGACGACACTTCGATAAGAGAGCATTTCGTAATTCGGCGCATTATCACAATCCGAACCGGAACCTTGCACACACTTTGCTTCATCCTCCGGCCCCATCAGCGTCAAACCGACATTGTGCTGGTGAAGATTATCAACATTCCTGTCCCTCACCACGCTCAAGGTAGAGACACCACTGCCGCTCTGCAACCAATCGTCCTTATTCGTCATGCCTATACGTTCGATTTTGCCATCGGTGCCGATCCCCCAACACACGTCATCCACACGGCAATATTTGCCGGAAATAGCACGATACGAGCCATCCGCCCCGGCTTTGACGATATCATCCAACGTGTATTCGTCGCGCGATTTCAATGATTTCCTGATCGCATCGATTTTGTGGGGAAGAGCGGCGACCCACGCACGCTGGTCGGCACTCACGGATTGCAATTGTCGGGCGGATGCGTTCTCAGGGCAGCTGAACGACTGATTTCTTATGGCGTCACGGGCTGCGGTGCTCTTGCGGAAATCATGTACGCTGAGTCTATCAAGACCGTTATCCGGCAAAGCATTCTTCCGCGCTTCGGCAAAACGCTGGTATTCGGCACTGCAATCGGCCACCGCCTGACTCTGGTTGCGCATTGCTCGCGGGTTCGCCCACAAGGTATTGACAAGGCATAATGCGACGACCACCGTACCGGCGATCATGACGGCGGTAATCGAGCCGAACCGGGATTGGCGCTCGCCTCCACGTTCGCGACCATCATCATATTGCACGACGGCAATCACCACCGACAAAACGACACCCACCATGCAGACGCCCCATCCGGCCATACGTATACGCTGAAAATAATCAATAGGCAGTACGCCTAACAGCAGAACGCCCAGTTGCGCGCCCAATGCCGCCACCACAAGCCCGATTACGGCGAATAATGCGATAATCAGCGCGCGATGCGACGACCGAGCTGACGATTGAAGCGGTGCCTGACTCGGATTCCACGGCTCCCCCGGTTCCCAACCCGCATCGGACGACTCCAGTTGCAAAGCCCACGTCGCATCCACCATAGTCTCATCAGCATCCACCGACGGCTGCGGCAATGCCGTCGCTTGAACGAGCCCCTCGATATCCCGTCGCTGTTTCACAACGTCAAGAGACTTTCCGCAGTGAGGGCAATACTCACAATCCTCGGCTGCTATATGGAATCCGCAAAATGGGCAGAACATCAATAGACCTTTCATGGCATTCGCCGTGCGTGCAGTATCGTTTATTTTCAATGAGCCATTTTCAATGAGCCAGGCGGGTGCGCTGAAGCATGGAGAGTTCGATTCAGCGCTCCAGAATGACGATCGATGTGTCATCGTCAAACGACCATGTGGCGGTGATGCCATTCCATTTATCGGTTTGCGTGCCGTCAATCGCACGGGTATGAATGATTTTCGTCTGTATGGAAGTGGGCATGTTCAGTTCGTCGTACAGGCAGTCGGCAATGGCGTAGTTGTATGAATTCGCGGTAATGGTCAGGGTTTTGCCGTTGTCGCCGAGGTTGAGCATACTGTATTCGCCCTCGACTTCGCTATCCCAAACGTCCGAGTCAAACTTGGGTCTGCACGCATCGATCGCGCTTTGGAACGACTGGTATCGCATGGAAGCGAAACCGATAGCGATCGACACCACTATCGCGACTGCCACGGCGGCGAGCGCTATGATCGCGTTCCGCGACGTGTGCGATTGGGCGGAAGACGCTGCCGCGGTGACTGTCGCAGGTTGCGGCACCACATGGGGCTGCACACCAGGCATTGCGCCCGCAGACTGCTGTGGCGCATGTTCGGCAATCAACTTGGTTCCGCACTGGGGGCAGAATCGTTGCCCCGGAGCCGATTGCGCACCGCATTTATAGCAATACATCACACGCTCCCTCGAGACTAGGCATCCTTGTCACTGACCAACAGCAGAATGCCGCTGATCAGGTTCAGGAAAAGCAATGTGCACACGGCGAACGTGGTGGTGTTCGGCTTTTCGCCAGTTGAGATTTTCCAACCGTACAAGGTCATTGGAATCATCCACGCCAGGCAGATCAGGAAGAGCGATCCGGCTGATACTTGCAATAGTGACGCCAAGCCGATCAGACCGCAGATGGAGCAGTAGACGATGTCCAGAATGGCCGCAATCAATCGCAGTGTGTTGTCTCGACTGGTTTTTATATATCCCTTCGGTGTAAAAGCCGGCGTCGGCTGAGACTGCACATAAATGTATTGCGGTTGAGGCTGCGCGTATTGCGGCGCTGCTTGGAACTGCGGCTGAGGCTGCGGTTGTGTGCTGGGAACCGGCACCGATTGAACAGTCACCGGTTGCGGCTGCACATTCGGCTGAACCGGCATCGGCTGGGCAGCTGCTGACGGTACGGCTCGCGCAGTCGATTGCGCAGGAATCAATTTCGCCCCGCATTTGAGGCAATATATCTGGCCTTCGATGGCGGTTTTCGCACCACATTGGCCGCAAAAAGGAGGCACGGACCCGCTCTGCGTCTTCGATGCCGCTGGAACCTCTTCAGGTAATTGCGCGCCGCATTTCGCGCAGAATCGTTGCCCTTCAATTGAAGTCACAGCTCCACACTGATTGCAAATCATACGTCTCATCCCTTCATCGCCGACGATTACCGCTTGTAGAACACGGAGCTATCGGAGACTTTGTCTTTGCCGTAACCGTCGTAATTGGGGTCCTGTCCGAAGACTCCATCTTCAAGTTCTCGAAAAGCATTCACCGAACCTACGATGAGATACGGCTTTGAAGAATCAGGAAGATTGGAGGAGTCAATGTTTATGTTTCCCCCCAACATCGAATCGGCGCTTTCGGTACCATGCCCTGCGACCGCCATCAGATCCATGCCTGCCGGAGCATAATACAGATGCTGTTCAGTGCAGTCCGAATTCATTGCCGAGCCGCACATCTCATTGCTCCGCCCCGCTTTCAGATAGATTGATTCAATAAACGCCGGCATTGCCATTACAGACTGGTAATTAAAATCCAACTCCAGCTCGCCCGCATCGAACAGTGGATTGCTGCCGCCACCCGCATATTTCAGGGTGCCATACTGATAATCCGTTTGATAATCCGTTGGCCTGTGAAGAATCCGCAGGCATGCGCCGTCTGACTTGCGACAATAGGTTCCGTCCAAGGCATTACTTCCACTCGTCGGATTGCCCATGTTCAAACTCTCCCACAGCTGTTTGAACTTCGAATACAAGTCCAGCTGCTTTTGCGTGTCGCTCTGCTGCGCTTGAACGGTTGTATTGACTTTCGCCAGCACATCGGTCAGTTGTTTCGTCTGCTGCTGATATTGCACCGCGGTCTTGTGCAACTGATCGGTTGATTCGGCGGAACATGATTCCTTATCCACGTCATCAACCAGCTTGCGCAGTGCGGAGACATCCGCGTTATTCGCATCCGACTGCACCTTGCCCAGCGCATCGTCGGCATTCTTGCGAACCTTGACCAATCGCTGATACTGATCGGAACAGTATGATGCAGCAGTGTTCCGCTCGTCGAATTCGCGTTGACGCATCGGAGCCGCCCAGGCAAGGGTTGTGACACTGATGGCCATTGCCGCGACCGACGCGATCAGCGACGCGATGGGTGCTGCCAAGTAAAACTTGCGCGGACGGTGCGATGGAGCTTTGGCTGATGATTTGGCTGGCGCTTCAGCAACGTCGGATGCTGCGTGCACATCACCGGATTGGGCGGCCGTCTGAGTATCGGATGATTCCACACTCGTGCCGTCACCGGTATTGGCTTGAGCGTTATCGGCGGCCGTGGGACTTTCGAAAGTCGTCGCAGCGGCCTCATGAGGGGCATCGTCTTGCATGGTATCGACGTCAGCGTGCATGGTGTTGGAGTCAGCGTGCTGTTCACCTGGCATCGTTATGCGGACGATTTGCCCGGCAATCTTGTCCAACGGCACCGATAACGGTTCCGCATGATCGAAGGCGTGCCTCCTGCCGGCGAACCCACGACTCCGGTCGGCTTCCACCATTGCGTTGCCGAAATTTAGCGCGGAATCCGAACCATCGAGTACGCGAATCACATAATCCTTATTGCACAACGACTCCGGAAGACGCATCGTAATAGGCGCAATAGCTTGCTGTATCCGCTTCTTCTTATCCTGGGCAGAAGTCTCCCCCGGCTGAGCGGCGAACACAGCGCGCGAACTTGAGCGAAGCATGAACAACGACACCAGAGAGGCGATAAACAATACTGCAGATGCAGCCGACAATCCCCACGCCAATTGCCACATATAGGAAAGCCTGTAGTTCAGGATCGCAAACAACGAAACGCCAGCGGCAACGGCGCACACGACGGCGCAAACGAGAATCGCCCGAGCAATGGCGCGCATATGACCAAGTTTCGTACGAAAAGCATTGGCATGGCCAATGATGGCTTCGGCATCCTCAATCCCCTGATAGGCATCGCGAAGAATATTGAACGCCTTACCTGCTTGTTCGTCGTCGAGACCAATCAGATTCATAGCCTCAATCTTCGGCACCGCACGAGGCTTTGGTTGGACGAACTCGGACGGCACGGCAGACGGTGCTGATGCCGGTGTTTTGCCGCGTATTTGCCGATTGGGTTGCTCATCAGTCGCATTATCACCACTGAGGAATTCCTGCAACGAAATGCCGCACTTGCCGCAGAACGACGAATTCGCCGGCAGTTTCGTGCCGCACTTGGGACAAAACATTGTGGATTGATCGTCCTCGTTCATCACAGCACACCCCTTTCTCGCAACATTGCGAAACACAGGAAGGGCGGGCATCCGTTCTTCCCTCTGGCTCTGACGTTACCCCCCCCCGCTGGCTATTGTCAACGGGGCGGATTCTAGTGATGGTTGCAACACCTGTGTTGCTGTTTGATTTGGTGGTGTGATCGTATCATGCGGCGTTAATCAGGTCGAGGATGGCCTCGGAGGGTTTCCGGAACCCGAGCGTCTTGCGCGGCCGGTCGTTCATCTCCTCCGCGACCGCGTCCAGGTACGCCTGTGAATACCCGCCCAGGTCGGTGCCCTTCGGGAAGTACTGCCTGAGCAGCCCGTTGGTGTTCTCGTTCGTGCCGCGCTGCCACGGGGAGTGCGGGTCGCAGAAGTACACGTCCATGTCCAGGGCGGTCGAGATGCGCTTGTGGAGCGCGAGCTCGGAGCCCTGGTCCCACGTCAGCGAGTTGCGCAGGTGCTTCGGGAGACGGCCCATCTGGTCGATGACGGCCTGCTGGACGTGTTCCGCGTCGTGACCGTCCGGAAGGTGCAGGAGGATCAGGAACCGGGTGGAGCGCTCCACGAGCGTGCCGATCGCGCTGCGGTTGTTCGCGCCCATGATCAGGTCGCCCTCCCAATGGCCGGGCACGGCGCGGTCCTCCACCTCGGGCGGCCGTTCCGAGATCATGACCATCGGCTCCCGGAACCTCGGACGGCGTTCGTTGCCGTCGTTCCTCGCGCGTCGGGCGGTCCGGCCGGAGCGAAGCGCCCTGGAGACCTCCCTCCTGAGCTCTCCTTTGGCCTGGACGTAGATGGCCTGGTAGATCGTCTCCGTGCAAACGTGCATGTCCCCATTATCGGGGAAGTCCCGTCTGAGCATGCCGCCGATCTGCTCGGGGCTCCAATGCGCCCTCAACCCGTCGCGGATGTAGTCGAGCAGCCCCGGCACCGCGTGCGCCTTCGCGGTCTTCGGCCGTCTGAGCCGGTCCGCGCTCATCTGCTGCGCCCGGTACGGCTCGTACGCTCCGGTGGCCGGGTTCGTGTTCCGGGCGATCCCGCGGATCGAGTCGCCGGCGAGCCTCCGGTCGGCGATGCTCATGCGCTCGTCCTGGCTCAGATACCTGGGATGAATCTTCTTCGGCCTGTCCATGGCGGAACGATACCAGTCGACCGAGGCTTTCTCGTTCCTGCCCGTGGCGCGGGTCCTGCCGTTCCTCCACACCTTGCCCGTGCGTTTGGACACGCCGACCGCCTTCGCGGCCTGCGTGAAGTTCAAACCCGAGTCGAGGTATTCGACGTAGCGTTCCCGCCTCGCCTTGCACATAAGACCCCGACTCGCGTACTCCACGCCCTCGAAAACCCACCTGCCCATACATGACTCCCGCCACCCGGCCAAGCGTTGCAACGATCACTAGAACCCGCCCAGTCGGACTTCACCCACTGGCCGATCGGCGATGGCGCGGACGCGCTGATCGTCTCCTGGCTCGACGACCACTCGAGGTTCCTCCTGTACTCGCGCGCGTTCCCGACGGTCACGATGGAGACGATCGAATCATCGTTCCGCGAGGCATGCTCCCGGTACGGGATCCCCGCGTCCACGCTCACCGACAACGGGACCGTGTACACGACCCGGCTTTTGTCGGCCGATCCGGGCTCGTTCGAACGCCTGCTCGCCCTGATGGGCGTACGGCAGAAGAACGGCAAGCCGTATCACCCCCAGACGCAGGGCAAGATCGAACGATGGCACCGCACGTTGAAGCAATGGCTCATGGCCCGGCCCCTCGCACGCGACCTCGACGCGCTCAACCAGCAGCTCGACGAGTTCCGCCGCGAATACAACGAGGAACGCCCCCACCGCGCCCTGAACCGTCGCACGCCCAAGGAAGCGTACGAGGCGAAGGGCAAGGCCGGCCCCGCCCCCGAGATCGCCGCCCGCGAACAGGCCAGACGCGACGAGGAAGCACGAACCGCGGGCGAACGGGATGCCATCGAAA
>NZ_QFFM01000072.1 GCF_003129905.1 Bifidobacterium callitrichidarum | reverse complement strand
CGAGCTGGAGCGGATGAGCGCGGCCACGATGGACCGGTACCTCAAAAAGACGCGCGACGCGGCACGGCCCAGAGGCATCTCCACTACCCGGCCCGCCGGGGAGCTGCTGCGCAACTCGATCACGATCAGGAAGGCCGGCGACGAGCTGGACGGCCTGCCCGGCAACGTCGAGGCCGACACCGTGGCCCACTGCGGGCCGAGCG
>NZ_QFFM01000071.1 GCF_003129905.1 Bifidobacterium callitrichidarum | reverse complement strand
CCCCGGAAAACCACCTCCGGAGCCGGCCACCCTTCCGTGTCACTCCTGCGCTGACCTACTACCGCTACAGTCCCAACGACACCATCCTCGACACCCCGAAGGATGCGTCGGATAATGCCGGAGGTTAGTGCTCACGGGCTCGGTTTTGTCGGTCGCCAGCCGGTACGGGAATATCGACCCGTTCATCCATTCGACTACGCCTGTCGG
>NZ_QFFM01000008.1 GCF_003129905.1 Bifidobacterium callitrichidarum | reverse complement strand
CTTGGGACGCACTGGCAATCATTGACTATAAAGAAGTAGTACAAACACGCTCTTGAGTTCTCAAACCACCACCACACATCCACCGAGCAACTCTCTGAAGCAGAGAACCACTCGCTGAGCGGCAGCAAGAGATAAACTTACACGGTCATCGCGATTCGCGCAAATCAGGGCGCAAGAGAACCCAAGGAATCGGCTTTATGACGCGGTTCCTTCGGCGTGTCGCAAACAGCCTTCGAACGCTGTTCTGATATCAGAATATCCCTCTTTGCGTTGCTGGGGAGTAACACACTCACCTGTTCATCGGCATGTCACGAGAATTCATCGTTGGTTCACTGACTCCGGTTGCTGTAATGACACCGATACCGAATATGAATCGATAACTTGGATACTTCTGCAGCCGCGATGTTCCGCAAGTCGCTGCCGACACATCTGGATAGATATGCAAAAGGCTCTGTTAAACCAAGATTGACATAAATCCATGTCTGACTACCCCTCAGACGGCTTCGCCGCCAGCTCCCCTGACAAGGGGAGCCAAGGATAAGGGCCATGTCAATCTTGGTTTAACAGAGCCATGCAAAAAGGGGACTTCCCTTGATGGGAAGTCCCCTTTAGGTAGCTATGCAGCTAGAGCCTTACTCAGGCCAGGGTGTTCGGATCGACCGGAACGCCCGGGTTCATCGTGGAGGTGATGGTCGCCTTGGTCAGGTAACGGCCCTTCACGGTGGCAGGCTTGAGACGCTTGACCTCGTCGGCCACAGCCTTGAAGTTCTCGTCCAGAGCGGCCTCGTCGAAGCTCATCTTGCCGATGAGGAAGGAGAGGTTGCCGTTCTTGTCGACGCGGAACTCGATCTTGCCGCCCTTGATGTCCTTGACGGCCTTGGTGACGTCCATGGTCACGGTGCCGGTCTTCGGGTTCGGCATGAGGCCACGCGGACCGAGCACACGGCCGAGGCGGCCGACCTTGCCCATCATGTCCGGGGTGGCGACCACGGCGTCGAAGTCGAGGAAGCCGCCCTGAACCTTGGCGATCAGGTCGTCATCACCGACGATATCGGCGCCGGCCTCGGTGGCCTCGGTGGCCTTCGGGCCACGGGCGAACACGAGGACCTTGGCGGTCTTACCAGTGCCGTGGGGCAGGTTCACGGTGCCGCGAACCAGCTGGTCGGCCTTGCGCGGGTCGACGTTCAGACGGAACACAGCCTCGACGGTCTGGTCGAAGTTGTAGGAGGGCATGCTCTTGAGCAGAGCGATGGCCTCGTTGGCGGTGTAGAGGTTGTTGCGATCGACGCGCTCAGCGGCTTCGCGGTACTTCTTGGAACGCTTTACCATCTGTCTATCTCCTTATCAGTCCGTAACCGTGATGCCCATCGAGCGAGCGGTGCCCTCGATGATCTTCATGCCGGCCTCGATGTCGCGAGCAGACAGATCTTCCATCTTGGTCTCAGCGATCTCGCGAACCTGCGCCTTGGTGACCGAACCGACCTTGTGGGTCAGCGGGTTCTCGGTGCCCTTCTCGATGCCGGCGGCCTTCTTGAGCAGAGCCGCGGCCGGCGGGGTCTTGAGAACGAAGGTGAAGGAGCGGTCCTCGTAAACGGTGATCTCGACCGGGATGACCTGACCCATCTTGTCCTGCGTCTGGGCGTTGTACGCCTTGCAGAAGTCCATGATGTTCACGCCATGGGAGCCGAGGGCCGGACCCAGCGGCGGGGCCGGGTTGGCCTTGCCTGCCTGAATCTGCAGCTTGATCAGCGCTGAGACTTTCTTCTTGGGAGCCATATTATGGTTCTTCTTTCTATAACGCGGTTCAAATGGTCGCCGTCGGCGGTGCCGCACCCATCACGCACGGTCTTGACTCGTTATTTTTCCGTGTATGGCAAGGGCTTGGTGCCGCGGGCGGTCTCCTCCCGCAACTTATATTGCTGTGCTGTGCTAGCGGGTCTTCCCTCCAGACACAAGCTTTCCTATTATGCGGGAGCGAGTGGACAAATTTGACGGGCGAATGGCGCAGGGAGACGCGGATAAGGATTAATAGGGAATCGGCCTGTAGCCGATGCTGCCTTGTCCGCAGCCTAAAGGCTGTTCTTCTTCTCTCCCCCAGTCCGCTTCCGCGGCCAGCCCCCTCGTCAGAGGGGCCAAGTTGGGATAGCAAAAAGCCCGACCGAAGTCGGGCTTTTCGAAAAGTTCTGGAATTCGTCGGCGCGTGCGGAGAACGCCGTCCGAAGCCGAAGGCGTACGAAGGTACGTCGAGGTTGAGGAAAGGCGTTATACGCTCCGCCGACGAATTTCAGTCGAGTTTTTGGACCTGGTTGAAGCCCAGCTCCACCGGCGTATCGCGGCCGAAGATGGACACAAGCACAGTGAGCTTCTGGGTGGTGGGCTCCACATCGGAGACGACGGCGGCCATGGTGGCGAAGGGTCCATCGGTGACGGTGACCTGATCGCCCACAGCGTAGGAGACCTCGACCGTGCGCTTCTTGGCGGCAGCCGGCTTGTCACCAGCGGCCTTGAGCGCCTCGGAAGCAATCATCGGAGCCATCATCTGGACGACTTCCTTGCGGGAAAGCGGAGCCGGATCCTTGGTCGGGCCGACGAAGCCGGTCACACCCTCGGTCTCACGAACCACGCGGCGGGCGTTCTCGTCCGGCCACATGCGGATGAGGACGTAGCCCGGGACACGCACGCGGGTGATGACCTTCTTGCCCTTTTCGGTGTGCTTCTCGACCTCTTCCATGGGCACCTCGACCTGGAAGATCTGGTCTTCCATACCGAAGGAAGCCACACGGGACTCGATGTTGGTCTTCACACGCTTCTCGTAGCCGGAGTAGGTGTGCAGCACGTACCACTTGCCTTCAAGGGTGCGCAGAGACTTGGAGAATTCGTCGACAGCCTGCTGACCGGCATCGGTCTCTTCAGCCTGCTCGGACTCGTTGATTTCGGTGTCCTCATCGTCATCGAAGGAGACGACGGGAGCGGCCGGAGTTTCGGCAACGGGAGCTTCAGGTTCAGTAGCGGCTTCGGTTTCGGTCTCGGCTGCAGCAGCCGGCTCGGCCTCGACAGCCGGTTCTTCGGCGGCAGGAGCTTCGGAAGCTTCAGCAGCGGGTTCCTCGGTGGGTACAGCGGCGTCGAGGTTCTCGAGATTCAGTTCATCACTCATGCGTTGTCATTCACCTTCAGGTTGTACGAATCAGCCGAACACCCAGAGCACGAGCTTACCCAGACCGAAGTCCATGCCCGTGACCAGGGCCATCAGCAGCAGCACGAAGATGAACACGGCCAGAGACCAGAAGAACAGTTCCTTGGCAGTGGGGGTCACGACCTTGCGAAGCTCGTCGACGATCTGCTTAATGAACAGACCGATACGCATGAAGACATTCGGCTTGACTGCCTTTTCACTGTTGCTCGTCTTAGCCATTCCTGTACCTCGCGTCAGCTACTTGATTATCGAAAGACTTGGCAGGGAAGGCGGGACTCGAACCCACAACCTACGGTTTTGGAGACCGTTGCGCTACCAATTGCGCCACTTCCCTAGGTGAAATCCACCTCGGCGTGCATTCCGTAGAGAACGCTTCGCCATGGCGAAACCGCCGAATCGACATATTAGCGGGTACTGCGGATTATGGCAAATCGTGTGTTGGATGAGAGGGCAGCGAGGTGTCGCCAGATACGCGAACAGCCGCCCGGCACAAGGGCTGAGCGGCTGTTGCAATACACCAGAGTCTCGGCGTGTCTTACCGAATCTATTCGGCCCATTCCTTCATGCGACGCATGCCTTCGGCGAGGTCATCGTCGGCGAGGGCGTAGGAGAAGCGGAGGTAGCCGGGGGCACCGAAGGCCTCGCCGGGGACGGCGGCCACGTGGGCCTCGTCCAACAAGGCGGCGGCGAAGTCGGCGGACGTGGCGCACACGGTGCCGTTGGGGCCGAGCGGCTTGCCCAGCAGGGCGGTGATGTCCGCGAAGGCGTAGAACGCACCGGTCGGAGTCGGGCAGTTGACGCCCTCGATATCATTCAGGGCAGCCACGATGGCGCGACGGCGCGCGTCAAAGGCCTTGCGCATCTCGTAGACCTCGTCCAGCGAACCGGACACAGCGGCCAAGGCGGCACGCTGGGAAACGTTCGCCACGTTGGAGGTCATGTGGCCCTGCAGCTTGGTGGCGGCCTTGGCCACGGGGGCCGGGGCGATCATCCAACCCACGCGCCAGCCCGGCATGGCGTAGGTCTTGGCCACGCCGTTGAGTACGAGCAGCTGGTCACGGCACTCGGGCACGACGGCGCCGATGTACGTGGTGTGGGCGTCGTCGTAGTTCAGGTGCTCATAGATCTCATCGGAAATGATCCAGATGTGGTGTTCCACAGCCCAACGACCGATGGCCTCCACGGTCTCCGGCTTCCACACCGCACCGGTGGGGTTGTTCGGAGAGTTGACGATGATGGCCTTCGTGTGCTCGGTACGGGCGGCCTCCAGGGCCTCCAGGGACGGCTCGAAGTTCACGTCCGCGCCCGCGAACACCTCGACAGGCACGCCACCGGCGAGCTTGACAGCCTCCGGGTAGCTGGTCCAGTACGGGGTGGGGATAATGACCTCGTCGCCATCGTTGAGCAGGATCTGGAAGGACTCGTAGACGGCCTGCTTGCCGCCGTTGGTCACCACCACCTGATCGGGGGTGATCTCATAGCCGGAGTCGCGCAGCACCTTGGCCGCGATGGCCTCGCGCAGTTCCGGCAGGCCCGGGGTGGGCGTGTACTTGTAGTTCTTCGGATCCAGGCAAGCGTCAGCCGCGGCCTTGACCACGTTGGCGGGAGTCGGGAAGTTCGGTTCGCCGGCGCCGAAGCCGATGACGTCCAAGCCGGCGGCCTTCATTGCCTTGGCTTTGGAATCGACGGCGAGCGTAGCGCTCGGTGCCACATTGTTGATACGGTCGGAGAGAGTCTGCCAATCAGCCATAGTCATGGTGATTATGGTAGGACTACCGCGCGAAAAAACGCCAGAGTCACACGAGGACGAGATTGTCGCGGTGGACAAGGGGGTGGGCGTACTGCGGGCCGAGGAATCGCTTGAGTTGGGCGGTGTTGCGGCCGAGCATCTGCGGAATCTCCTCGGAATCGAAGCCGGACAGGCCACGCGCCAGGTGTTCGCCGGATTCGGCGTCCACCCAAACCGGATCGCCGGCGGAGAACTCTCCGTGAACCTCCAAGGCGCCGGCAGCCAGCAGCGAGGCACGGCCACCGCGAATCGCCTCGGCGGCACCGGCGTCGACCACGATGGAACCGCGCGGGTCGGCCGCGAAGCCGATCCACAGGCGGCGGGCGGAGCCACGGGCCTTGACGGGCGCGAACACGGTGCCCACCGGGTCACCCATGAGCGCGGGGCCGGCGTTCGAGGCGCACGTCAGCACGGTCGGGATGCCGGAGACGGCGGCCACGCGGGCGGCCTCCAGTTTGGTGACCATGCCGCCGGTGCCCACCTTGGAGCCGGAGCCGGAAACCTGGACGTCGCCCAGCGCGTCGATGACGTTCGGCACGTATTCGATGCGACGGGAACCGGGTTGCGAAGGCGGCGCGGTGTACAGCGCGTCCACGTCCGTGAGCAGCACGAGGGCTTCGGCGCGCACGAGATTGGCCATGAGTGCGGAAAGCCGGTCGTTGTCGCCGAAACGGATCTCGTTGGAGGCCAGCGAATCGTTCTCATTGATGATGGGGATCACACCGAGGTCGAGCAGGCGGTCCAGCGTGCGTTCCACGTTACGGTATTGGGTGGCGCGGATGGTGTCTTCCGCAGTGATGAGGATCTGGCCCACGTGTATGCCGAAACGGCCGAACGCGGTCTCGTAGCGGGCCATGAGCAGGCCCTGTCCCACGGCCGCGGTCGCCTGCTGGGTGGCCACGTCCGCGGGACGGGAATCGAAGCCGAGCGGGCCGAAGCCGGCGGCGATGGCGCCGGAGGAAACCAGCACCACGCGCGCGCCCATGAGTCGCACCTGCGCCAGCGCGGCGGCCAGCGCGTCGAGTTTGCCGGGGTCGAGGTGACCGCTCGGCTGCGTCAGCGAACTGGAACCGACCTTGACGACGATGGTGCCTGCGCCGGCGATGGCCCGGCGGACTTCGGCTTGACTCGGAGTGCTCATGGTTCCTCGATTATGTGCGTCGATTGTTTACTCTTCGTCCGAATCCTCGCCGCGGCCGAAGAGGCTGGTCTCGTCGTGGCGGTCGTCGTCGATGGACGGGTCGGCCCAGTGACCGGCCTTGCGTTCGGCCATCATCGCCTCGCGGACTGCGGCGCGCGCATCCATCATCTCGTGGTACTGGGCGCGGCGTTCGGAGTTGGAACGACGGCGGGAGCGCGGGTCCAGCTCCTCCAGGCGGAGGTCCTTACCTCGGGTGCCCAGGTTGGAGCCGTCCAGCATTTCGGCACCGGCGGAGATGGTGGGATCCCAGTCGAAGTCGACCATGCGGTCGCCGCGGCCGATGCGCACCTCGTCTCCCGGATGCGCGCCCTTGCGGCGCAGTTCGTCCTCCACGCCAAGCTTGGCCAGACGGTCGGCCAGGTAGCCCACAGCCTCGTCGTTGTCGAAGTTGGTCTGCATGACCCAACGCTCCGGCTTGGAGCCAAGCACCTCGAAGAAGACGTCGCCATTGCCGAGCTCGCGGCGTTCCACCGTGAACTCCAGTGCATTGCCGCCTTCGTCCGCACGGCGGGAACGGCGGGACGAGGATTCGAGCGGCTTGATGACCACGCGGGCCTCCTCCTCGGCCTGCTCGCGGTTGGCCACCTCCTCGCGCATCTCCTTGACCAGCGCGGACAGCGCGAAGTTGAGCTCCTTCAGCCCCTCGTGCGAGGCGGTGGAGATCTCGAAGACCTTGAGGCCCATCGCCTCGAACTCCGGACGCACGAAATCGGCCAGTTCCTTGGCCTCCGGCACATCGACCTTGTTGAGGATGATGAGTCGCGGGCGTTCGGGAATCGGGATGGCGCCGAGCGGCAGTTCCAGCTTGTCCGCGTAGAGTGCCAGCTCCTTTTCAAGCGCCTGGTAGTCGGACATCGGGTCACGGTCCGGTTCCAGCGTGGCGCAATCGATCACATGGGCGATGATCTCCGTGCGTTCGATGTGGCGCAGGAACTCCAGGCCCAGGCCCTTGCCTTCGGAGGCGCCGGGAATCAGGCCCGGCACGTCGGCGATGGTGTAACGGGAGTCGCCGGCGATGACCACGCCGAGGTTCGGCACGAGCGTGGTGAACGGGTAGTCGGCGATCTTCGGCTTAGCGGAGCTCATGGCGGCGATCAGGGACGACTTGCCCGCGGACGGGAAGCCGACCAGCGCCACGTCGGCGATGGACTTGAGCTCCAGGATCACGTCGCGTTCCTCGCCGGGCTCGCCGAGCAGGGCGAAACCGGGGGCACGACGGGTGCGGTTGGCCAGGGCGATGTTGCCGAGGCCGCCGTTGCCGCCCTGCGCGGCCACGAAACGGTCGCCCTCATGCCTGAGGTCGGCGAGCTGCTCGCCGGGATGCTTGGGGGCGCCCTGTGCGCCGCGGGCGGTGAAAATGACGGTGCCGCAGGGTACGGGCAGGATGAGATCGGCGCCCTTGGAGCCGTCCTTGTTGTCGCCCAGGCCCATGGTGCCGCTGCCTGCGGTGCGATGCGGCATGAAACGGTAGTCGAGCAGGCTGGTGGCGTTGCGGTCCGCCACGAAAATCACGGAGCCGCCGTCTCCGCCGTTGCCGCCGTTGGGGCCGGCGAGCGGCTTGTACTTCTCACGACGGATGCCGGCCGAGCCGTTGCCGCCGTCTCCGCCCTTGACGTGGACGGTCACGCGATCTACGAAATCACTCATATGGTTAACCTTACAAAAAAGCCGCGTCCTTACGGGCGCGGCTTTACAAGCTGATGATGAATCGCTCAGGCGGCAATCACGTCAACGACCTTGCGGTCACGACGGACACCGAACTTCACGGAGCCGTCGGTGAGGGCGAACAGCGTGTGGTCCTTGCCCATGCCGACGTTCTGGCCCGGGTGGAAGTTGGTGCCACGCTGGCGAACGATGATGTTGCCGGCCACGACGGCTTCGCCGCCGAACTTCTTCACACCGAGGTACTGCGGGTTCGAATCGCGACCGTTGCGAGAGCTGGACGCACCCTTCTTATGTGCCATGATCCATGGTCCTTTCTATGACTCAGGCGATCGCCGTGATCTTGACGGCGGTCAGCTGCTGGCGGTGGCCCTTGCGACGAGCAACGCCGGTCTTGTTCTTGTACTTCTGGATGTTGATCTTCGGGCCCTTGGCCTCGTCATCAACGACCTCAGCCTTGACGGACACCTTAGCCAGATCGGCGGCGGCCAGCGTGACGTTGGCGCCATCCACCACGAGGGCGACCGGGAACTCCACGGTCTCACCCTTCTTGGCGTCGAGACGATTCACGAGGATGGTATCGCCAACCTCGACCTTTTCCTGATGGCCACCGGCCTTCACAATCGCGTACATAGTAATTCCTTTTATGTTTTGGAAAGCTTGCTTGCCCAACGCGCACCGAGCCTGCGGTCAGACACCGAGTTTCGAATCTACACCTACACACGGACGAAATCAAATGATTTTGTTCCGCGTGTCAAGCGCAACACACCAGCTTCCGCGCCGGTTCTTCGGCGGGATGCCGCCGGCCCGATATCACAGGCCGGCACCGGACGATGCCGGTTGATGTGTTGCGACCGTCAAGATTTCAGGGACTTCCGGGGTTGGTTCCATGGTCCGCCCGTATGGGACCGGACTCAGGCCGCCTCCCCTGCGTTGTTCGCCGCCACCGCTGCGGCTGCGATCTGCGCCAGCTTGGCCTTGACGTCCGGACTGGAGCCGGCCGGTTCGGGGGCCGGCGCGGTGCCGCGGCCGTGCTTGTTGGTCTTGACGAACGGGTCGCCGCCCCTCAGGGCGTACGGATCGTCGTAATCCGCCGAGACTGTGGGCTGGTCGTGGAGGATGAAGCCGCGGCCCTTGCAGGTGGGGCATTCCTCGGAGAACGCCTCGACCAGACCCTGGCCGATGCGCTTGCGCGTCATCTGCACGAGGCCGAGCGAGGTGACCTCCGCCACCTGATGCTTGGTGCGGTCGCGCGCCAGGCATTCGATGAGGCGGCGCAGCACCAGGTCGCGGTTGGCGGGCATGACCATGTCCACGTAGTCGATCATGACCATGCCGCCGATGTCGCGCAGACGCAGCTGGCGGGCGATCTCTTCGGAGGCCTCCAGGTTGCAGCGCGTGACCGTCTCCTCCAGGGACTTGCCCTTGCCGATGAAGCGGCCGGTGTTGACGTCGATGGTGGTCATGGCCTCGGTGCGGTCGATGACGATGGAGCCGCCGGAGGGCAGGTAGACCTGGCGCTCCATGCCCTTCCTGAGCTGGGAGTCGATCTGCCACTTGTCGAACACATCCTTGCCCTCGTGCTCGGCCGGATCCCACTTCTCCAGCTTGTCCTTGAGGTCCGGGGCCATGGTGTCGAGGTACTCCTCGATACGGTCGTAGACCTTGTCGCCTTCCACGATGAGCTTGGAGAAGTCGTCGTTGAAGATGTCGCGCACCACGCGGATGGCCACGTCCGGCTCGCCCTGCAGCAGCTTCGGACGACGGCCGTGCCAGAACTCCTCGCGCTTGGAGTTGATGCGCTCCCACTGGCGCACCAGCGATTCGAGGTCCTTGACGATGGCGTCTTCGGAGGCGCCCTCGGCGGCCGTGCGGATAATCACGCCCATATCCTTCGGGGCGATCTTGGAGACGATGTTCTTCAGGCGCGAACGTTCACGCTCGGACAGCTTGCGGCTCACGCCGGTCATGCCGCCGGAAGGCACGAGCACCAGGAAGCGGCCGGCGAGCGTAACCTGGCTGGTCAGGCGGGCACCCTTGTGGCCGATCGGGTCCTTGGTGACCTGCACGAGCACCGGGTCACCGGACTTGAACGCCAGCTCGATGCGGCGCGGCTGGCCTTCGAGACGGGCGGCATCCCAGTTGACCTCGCCGGCGTACAGCACGCCGTTGCGGGCCTGGCCGATGTCAACGAACGCGGCCTCCATGCTCGGCAGCACGTTCTGCACGCGGCCGAGGTAGATGTTGCCGACGGTCTGGACCTCCTGGATGTCGGAGACGTAATGCTCCACGAGCACGTTGTCCTCGACCACGGAGATCTGGGTGTGGTGGTCGCGTTCGCGCACCACCATGAGGCGGTCCACGTTCTCGCGGCGGGCCAGGAAGTCCTGCTCCATGAGCTGCGACTGGCGGCTGCGTTCGCGGCGGTTGTCGCGGCGACGCTGCTTCTTGGCCTCGAGACGGGTGGAGCCCTCCACGTCAGTGATCTCGTCGATGTACTGCTGCTTGCGGGAGCGGCGGATGACCTGCTCGCCGTTCTGGTCGTCGGCGTTGTCGCCGCCCTTACCGCGACGACGGCGACGGCGACGGGTGACGGTCTGCTCCTCGTCGTCCTCGTCGCGATCCTCACGCCGGCGGGAACGGGAGTCCTCGTCGGCATTGGTTTCGGTGTTCTCCTCCTCACCGGAAGCGGAAGCGGCCTCGCTGCGGGAGCCACGGCGGCGGCGACGGCGACGGGTGCGGCCGGAATCGGCCTCATCCTCGCCTTCCTCCTCGGCAATCGGGTTGTAGACGATGTCATCCAGCTCGAGGTCTTCCTCGATCTGCTCGACCTCGGCGGCGGCACGGCGCTCCTGGGCGTTCAGGCGACGAGAGCGCCGCGAACGACGCGATTCGGAGGCATCCGCGGAATCGTCGTTGGTGTCGGACTGGTTCTGCTGGTCCTGATCCTGGCTGGCGGAGGCACGGCGGCGGGAACGGCGGGAATCGGATTCCTCGCCTTCGTTCTCATCATGCTCGTCACCGGAGTCCTGATCGTCACGTTCGTCGCGCGCGGGACGCTCGGCGCGATCGTCGCGATTGGCGCGACGAGCACGGCGACGGGACGGACGTGCGGAATCGTCGTCCTCATCCTCGTCGTCGGCGGCACGGTCGCGGGAATCACGGCGGTCGTCCGTACGGGAGCGGGCGTCCTCATCGGACTGGCCACGGGTGCGGCGGGAACGACGCGACGGACGCGGCTCGTCATCGTCCTCATCGGTGGCGGCGGAATCGGTTTCATCGCCGTCATGCAGGGACGCGGCGGGCAGCACGGGTTCCTGGAAGAGCAGGGAGGTCATCGGCTTGGCGCGGCGGGGCGCGTCATGGCCGCCGATCGGCAGGGAGTCGACGGCGTCCAGCAGACGCTCGTCGGCGGAATCCTCGCGGTCATCGCGGGAATCGCGGAAGTCACGCTCGTCGCGATCGTCACGGAACTCGACGGAGCGACGGGAACGACGGCGAACCGGACGGTCTTCGTCATAGTCGTCATCGAACGCGGCGGAGCGGCGGGAACGACGCGCCGGACGCGACTCGTCGTCATCCTCGAAATCGACGGCACGGCGCACTCGGGAACGGCGAACCGGACGGATATCATCCTCGTCATCCTCGGTGGTACGGCGGGACTGAGCCTCCTGGGCCGCGGAATCGTCCTTCGCCTGAGCCTGAGTAATGGCGGACAGGGAGGGAGCCTCGAACAGCGGCGACGTGCGGGCGGAATGCTCCTGAACCTGCAGCTCAAGGGAGGCACCGGCGGCACCGGCGCCACGCACCACGCGACGGCCGCCGCGACGACGGCGCACGGGGGCAGGGGAATCGGCCGGCTGGGATGCCGAGTTCGCGGCCGAAGCGGCGTTCACCTGATTTTCGGCGCCCGCAACGGCCTCGGAAACGGCATTGGATACGGTTGAATTATCGGTTTCGCCGTTGACGAAACCCTCACGGTTGTCAGTGGGCACAATGCTCCTCGCGACGCGCTGCATCACGGCGCCATCCAGGCCTGTACGCATGTCACACCGCGCTCTCACCGCGGCCGCGCGATTCCGCGCTTGCGTAGAGGCAACTTCGTCTCAAGTCTGTCCTGCGAACGGCGGACACCGGCGCTTGCGTTGTCTCATTTTCGAGAGCCGCAAGGGGATCGACGCCATCTCGCACGCTGACGGTCATGCAGAACCGCCGTCTTTCAGTATGCCACACTTTTCGACGGCGACGTGCGCGGAGCGAATCAAGCCGGGCGCGCATGCGGATTCACGCCGGATACGCGCCCGAGGCCCGGACCGGCACAATCCGGCTCAGACCGGCCAAGGCCGCACTCACACGAGCCAGGCGAGCAGCAGGTCAGCGAGAGCGGACAGATCGGATTCGGGTACCTGCTCGTCATGCTTGTGGGCGAGCAGCGGATCACCGGCGCCGAGGTTGACGGCCGGGATGCCGAGCTGGGAGAAGCGGGCCACATCGGTCCAGCCGAGCTTGGCCAGCGGCTCGCGGCCGGTGCGTTCGCGCACGAGTCGGACCAGATCCTGGGCCAGCGGGGCGGCGAGACCGGGTCGTGCGGACGGCGACTCGTCCTTCATCTCGATGCCGTAGCCCTCGAAGACGCCGCCGGTGGCCACATGCTCGCCGTTGCCGAGTTCGGCGCCGGCATCCGCACCCATCATCAGGGCCTTGGCCTCGGCCAGCGACTTGTCCGGCGCGAAGCGGTAGTTGACGTGGACGCGGCATTCGTCCGGGATGACGTTAGTGCCCTTGCCGCCGGAGATGAGCGTGGCATTGAGGCCTTCGCGGTAATCCAAGCCGTCCACGTTCACGGTGGCGGGCTGGTAGTCATTGAGTCGGTTCAGGATGCCGGCGGCCTTATGGATGGCGTTCTCGCCCATCCACGCGCGGGCGGAGTGCGCGGCCACGCCGTGGGTGACGACGTCGAAGCGGATCGTGCCGTTGCATCCACCTTCGATGCCGCAGTTGGTGGGCTCGCCGATGATGGCGAACTCGCCCTGGATCCAGTCGGGATGGGCCTCGACGACCTTCCTCAGGCCGTTCTTCTCGGCGGCGACTTCCTCATGGTCGTAGAAGACATAGGTGAGGTCCACTTTGGGGGTGGTTTGCGGCGTGCGTCCGTCGAGGGTGGCGGCGAGGTAGAGCATGACGGCGTCCGAGGCCTTCATATCCGTGGCGCCGCGGCCCCACAGCACCCGTTCGTCGGGGTGAGCCTCGGCGATGTCCTCGCGGATGAGCGGGTCGCCGGGCTCCAGCCAACGCGGCGGGAAGTTGTCGATGACGGGGACCGTGTCGATATGGCCGGCCAGAATCACGCGGCTTGCCTTGCCGAAATCGGTGGAGGCCACCACGGTGTCGCCGTGACGACGGACGGTCAGGTGGGGTTGCCGTTTGAGGAAGGCCTCGGTCTCGTCGGCGAGGGGGCCTTCGGCATCGGAGACGGAGAAGATCTCCATGATCTGGGTGAGCAGGTCGGCGAGCTGGGCGTCCCGGGAGGCGGCGGGGTTCAGGGTGATCGGCTGGGTATTCGTCATGCCCACCAGCGTACCGCGCGGGCGGCGTGCGTCCCTGCGAGGCCCGGTACTTGAGATTTCGCCGCTGAAATCATACTGATGTGCCACACTGGGGTGCGAAAGCAGGGAGGAATATGACAGGTCTGATCAGCGCCATGCAGGGCTTTTGCGTCATCGGCATCGTGATCTTCGTGGGATACGTGGCGGCGCGCATGCGCATCGGCGGTCCTTCCGCGCAGATGGTGCTGAACCGGTTCTCGTTCTTCGTCTCCAGCCCGTGCCTGATGTTCGCGATCCTGTCCAAGGAGCCGATCTTCGACATCTTCCACCCCTCGATCATCGTGGCGTTCCTCTCCGCGGTGCTGGTGGGCGTGGTGTTCCTGGTGCTGAACCGGATGTTCTTCCACTTGAAGGCCCCGGATGCCACCATCGGCGCGCTGAATTCGCTGTACTTGAACTCCAACAACATCGGCCTGCCGGTGGCCACGTACATTCTGGGCAACGGCGCGCTGGTGGCGCCGATCCTGGTGATGCAGCAGGCGCTGTTCACGCCGATCGGCCTGACCGTGCTGGATGTGACCACCAAGGGCAAGGTCTCGGTCAAGGAGATCGCCAAGCAGCCACTGCACCAGCCGCTGCTCATCGGCTCGTTGCTGGGCATCGTGGTCTCCGCTCTCAACGCCAAGCTGGGCTGGTTCCCGGTGCCGAACTTCATCTACGACCCCATCAACATGATCGGCGAGTCCGCGGTACCGATGATCCTGATGGCGTTCGGCATGTCCCTGCACGGCACCAAGCCGCTGCAGAAGAAGGGCGATATTCCGGCCATCTTCACGGTGGCGGTATTGAAGAACATCGTGATGCCGATCATCGCGTTCCTGCTGGCGTACTTCGTGATGGGCTTCCGCGGCGCCGAACTGTACGCCTGCGTGGTGCTGGCCGCGCTGCCGACCGGTCAGAACGTGTACAACTACGCCGCCCGGTACAACGTGGGCCTCACTTTCGCGCGCGACGGCATCCTGTTCAGCACGATGACGAGTCCGGTGTTCATTGCGATCATCGCGTTCTTGCTGAGTTGACTTGAGCTGAGCGGCTACGAGCGTTCCCTACGCGCGCAGGGCGATGAGGCGGGCGACGTTTTCGGCGGCACGGGCCAGGTTGGCGGGGCCGTCGGCCAACGCCCTGTCGAGCGTGACGGCGCCGGGCACGATGCCGAACACCGCGTCGATGCCGAGCCCGTAGAGCTGGTCGATGCCCTCCCCCACGCAGCCGGCGAACGCGATGACGCCGATGTCCGGATTGCCCTGATGCGCGGCCTGCGCCACACCCATCGGCGTCTTGCCGTACTGGGTCTGGAAATCGATGCCGCCCTCGCCGGTGAAGCAGTAGTCGGCGCCCTCCGATTTTGCGGCGAGCCCCACGGTTTCGGACACGATTTTCACGCCGGAGCGCATCTGCGACTTGGTGAAGGCGAGCAGGCCAGCGCCAAGGCCGCCCGCCGCGCCGGCACCGGGCGTATGCGCCACGTCGAGGCCAAGCTGGTCGCTGATGATGGCCGCGTAGTAGGCCAGATTGGCATCCAGCCGCCTGACCATGTCCGGCGTGGCGCCCTTCTGCGGGCCGAATACGGCGGAGGCGCCCTTGGGACCGACCAGCGGATTGGTCACATCCGAGGCGATGAGGATTTCCGTCTCAGCGATGCGCGGGTCAAGGCCGGAGGTGTCGATGGTGACGAGCCGGTTGAGGAAACCGCCGCCGCGCGGAATGGGGTTGCCGTCTGCGTCGAGGAAGCGCACGCCAAGGGCTTCGGCCATGCCGGCGCCGCCGTCGTTGGTGGCCGAGCCGCCGATGCCGATGATGATACGGCGGGCACCATCGTCAAGGGCTGCCCTGATGAGTTGTCCGGTGCCGTACGTGGTGGTGATGAGCGGGTTCTTAGTGGATTCGTCCACGAACTGAATGCCGGAGGCGGCGGCCATTTCGATGACGGCGGTGTGTGCAGGGACCGGGTCCGCGGCTGCAGTGTCCGTGGCATCTGCGGAGGCCGCGGCTGCTGCGTCGGCTGCTGAACCAAGCACGCCGTAGGTAGCGCGGACGGAGCGCTGGAGCGGGTCGAGCACGTCCGCATGGCGCAGGGAACCGCCGGTGGCGTCCACGAGCGACTGGACCGTGCCTTCACCGCCGTCGGCCATGGGGACCATCACATATTCGGCCTCGGGGAACACCGTGGCGAGACCGGCGCGGATAGCTTCGGCCGCCTCGCGTGCGGTCATGCAGTTCTTGAACGAATCAGGTGCGATAACGAACTTCATTGTTGGTTTTCCTTGCTTGGTTTGGTTAGAACAGGCCGGTGGTCAGGCAAGCCACGGCGGTCATGGTCAGGCCCACGAGACTTTCGAACGGCACCGACTTCATGCGTTCGCCGACCGTCATCTTCATGGACTGTCCGGTGACGTGGAAGTAGTTGCCGTGCGGCAGGTGGTCGATCACCGTGGCGCCGGCCTGCATGGTGACGGCGGCGGCCACCGGGCTCACGCCGAAGTCGAGGATCGAGGCGCCGAACGAATTGGAGCCGAGAATCACGCCGGTGGAGGTAGACGCGGTGGCGGCGGCCATGAGGATGCCGGCCAGCGGGGCGAGCACGGAACCGGACACGCCCCACGCCTTGATGAGGTTCACGATCTGCGTAGACAAATCGGAATTGGTGATGAGGCCGCCGATGGCACCGGCGCCGATGAGGATGAGCACCACATCGGTCATGCGGCCGATGCCGGCCTTGGAGTAGTCGAGCAGGTGACGTCCCTTGCCCATGGCGAACAGGCCCACGACGGCGGCGAACGGCAGGATGTACATGGCGTCCACCTGGAATCGGGTGAGCAGTTCGATGTTCAGCACGTTGCCGATCGGGTTGACGAGCAGCAGCGCCACGGCGATGACCGGGGCCACGAGCGCACGCCCGATGGACGGCAGGGAGGCGTCGTCCGCGGCGTCGTTGGCGTCGACCTCGGCGGCGGTCGGCGCGGCTCCGCGGCCACGCAGCAGGGTGGCGAGCAGCACAGCCATGGCCAGGCCGCAGACGGCCGGAACGAAGCTGCCGATCATCACCGAGGAGTGGGGCACGTCGAAACCGGAGGCGGCGGCGATGGCGTTCGGGTTCGGGGAGATGATGTTGCCAGCCTTGCCTCCGCCGGAGAGGGCCACGAGCAGCGCGACCTTGGAGATGCCCAGCCGGTTGCCGACCTCCAGCGCGATCGGCGCCACGATGAGCACGGCCACGGGGATGAACACGCCCACCGCGCAGATGATCATGGTGGCGAGCGCCAGGGAGAGAATGGCGAACTTCTCGCCGAATACGGTGACGATGGTCTTGGCGATACGATTGGCGGCGCCGGATTCCATCATCACGCCGGCCAGCACGCCCGCCGCCAGCACACGCACGATGGTGCCGACCACGCTCTGGCCGCCCGCGACGATCACGTTGACGGTCTGGGACAGCGTCGCGCCACCGATTACGCAGCCGACCACCGCACCGAGCATAAGCGCGTATGTGGCGTTGAGTTTCCTCAGAATCAGGACGATCGCCACGGCCAGGCCCAGTAGGGCGGCCCACCAAGCGATAGCGACACCTTCCACCATGGTGAATCTCCTTTGATCGTGTCTGTGTGGATGGTTCCCAGTATCACGCACCTCGTCATATCCCAACAACCATCCTCAAACCAGGAAATCCCTCGGTTTTCCCAATACCATCTGTTACCGGTACCATGTCAGGGGAAGAGGACGCGAACCCGTCAATCGAACGGGACCGCTACGCGAAGGAGCGCGAGATGGACATCGACCCGCACATCGCCACCACCATCGTGGAGAACATCAAGGGCGTGCTGCAGCACGACATCAACTTCTTCAATACGGAAGGCCGCGTCATCGCCAGCACCGACCCCACGCGCATCGGCACCGATCATGAGGCGGCGTTGCTGGCCGCACGGACCGGACGGATCGTCGCGGTGGATGCCGAGCACCCGTTCGCCGGCGCACGCGACGGCATCAACGTGCCGGTCATGCAGGGCGATACGGTGATCGCGGTGGTGGGCATCACCGGCGAGCGCGCCCGCGTGGAACCGTTCGGCAACGTCATCAAGAAGATGACGGAGATTCTGGTGCGCGAGAATCTGGAGCAGGTCTCCCGATTCGATCGCCGCATGATGATGACGAACCTGACGAATCTGCTCATCGCCCCGCAATCGGACGCCGCGCCCATCGGGTATCTGGCATCCACGCTCGGCATCGACCTTGACAGGCCGCGCATCGTGGCGGTCGGCAGGCCTGAGAGCAAGTCCGGGGGCGACGCAGGCGCCACGCAGGACGGCACCTACGATGCGCTGGACGTGCTGCTGGGCGGCAATGCCGAGCATCTGTACACGATTTACGGCGGCGAATACCGTCTTCTGTTGGACGCCGCGCATTTCACGCCGGACGGCGTGCGCGATCTGCTTGCCCGATTGGGGGATGCGGCGTCGCGCATCAACGGCAAGCGGCTGGCGTTCGGCGTGGGGGACACGGCACACACCGCGGCGGAGTACCACCGTTGCTATCGACAGGCCCGCACGGCGGCGTTGTGGTCCGTGTTCGCAGGAGACCGTGTGCGAGCCGGGATGACGGGCACAACAGCCGCGGACGATACGGATGCCACAGGTACCGTCGTCGATGGCGAAGTCAACACTGGCGTCGCCACAACGCGGGTCATGGTCTACGACGACATGGGCATCGGCCTTGCGCTGTGCGCGGTGCCCGACGACACGGCCGCACGATTCGTCCGGAACGTGTTCGGCGGGCTCACCGAGGAGGAGATCGACGAGGCGAACGCCGTGTTCGATGCCTACACGCGGCACAACGGTAGCATCTCGCGCACCGCCGAGGAGCTGTTCCTGCACAAGAACACCGTGCAGAACCGATTGAACAAAATCACCCGTCTCACCGGCTACAATCCGCGCGAACTGGCCGATCACACCACCTTGGCTGCGGCCTTCACGCTACGCCGGCTGATGAACATGGCCTGATCGACGCGGCACTACTCCCTCAGGCGAAAGTCGCGCAGGGAATCGAGGACCGGGTAGCCGGCGTCCGACGGCAGCGGGGTGCGGGCGCAGGCGTTGAGGCCTATGGCATGGGCGCCGGCGGCGAGCGCGGAGGCGACGCCGCTGGCGGAATCCTCGAACACCAGGCAGTCGGCGGCCGGCACCCCGGCCAGACGGGCGCCGCGCAGGTAGGGCGCCGGATCGGGCTTGTGCGGGATATCGTCGTCCCCGCTGACGATGCCGGCGAACGCGCCTTCCGGAGCCGCGGCCACCACACGCGAGGCGAGCGAGAACGGCGAGCCGGTGACCAGCACCGAGGGGATGCCGTGCCGGCGCAGCTCGGTCAGCACATCCCATGCGCCCGGCGTCCACGGCACGTCGTCGCCGTACATCGCGGTGACGTCCGCAACCAGGGCGTTGATGATGACGGCCGCATCGAGCTGCACGCCCGCATCCTGCAGCACCTTCGCGCATACCGGCAGCGGTGCGGCTGTCATCCTGAGACTCAGCTCCTCGCTCCAGACCACACCGTGCGATTCGGCGCAATGCCGTTCGGCGGCCACCCACAGCGGGTCGGAGTCGACTAGGGTGCCGTCCAGGTCCCACAGCACGGCCTTGAGTGTCCATGCGGCGGAACCACTATGCCCATATTCCACTCGACGCACAGCTCCCCTCATTACGACCTCCGATTGATTACCTTACAAAGCAAGTCGGCTCTGCCGAACCAAGATTCTGACATCATCCTATGGGAACTGCCCCTCAGTCTCACTCCGCTCCTCGGCTCCCCTGACAAGGGGAGCCGAGAAGCCATCAATCCTGGCCCAACAGAGCCGAATCGATCAGGCCGCGTGCAGGACCGTCCGGTACACCGGCTGCAGGGTCACGGACTCAAGTCCCGCCGTCTGCTGGTCGACGTTCTCCATGCGGGCGGCCATCGCGGATTCCACGTTCACATTCGCGCCTTCCTTGATGGGCGTGATGGTGAGCACCAGTTGGTTGCGGTTATCCTCAAGCTGCTGCACGTATTCCTTGAGGCCGATCTCCCACACGTCACCGTTGCAGAAGTTATCGTCCACCAGGGTGCGACCGCACCACAGCCAGCCGATATCGCCCGAGTAGCGCACGCGCAGGCGCATGTCCTCCACGCCGTCGGCGGCGAGCAGGTCATCGGGCAGGTCGATGACGTAGCGCGTGTCGGACAGCTTCCGCACGACGGGCTCCGCGGTGACCGGCTGGTACCGCACGCTCTGCTCGGCCAGGAACCCGGTGGGATAGGAGCTTACGGCGACGTCCGGCCGGGTGGATTCCACGACGATTCGTCCGTCCAGTTCGTAGACGGCGGCGCCGTCGTTGACGATGCTGGGCCGGGCCGGATCCTGCGCGACCGGGTCGCCGGCGAATACCAGCGCCTTGCCGCCGATCACGGTCATCGCGTCGGCCTTGGCACGGCTCAGGCACACGATGTCCACCGCGTGACCGGCCTCGTCCGTGACCGGGAAGGATTCCACGTCGGCATCCGCCGGCACATGATGCACGGTGCCGTCGGCGAAACGGAACCAGCAGTCGTCCATACCCTCGGGCCTGAGGAACACGAAGGTGCGGCGGCCGGCACCGGCCGGGGCGATCACGGTGACGGGCTGCGCGGTGGCGGCGGTCAGCGTGACGCCATCGAGATCCATGTTGAACGGCAGGATGCAGTTCTCGTCGGACGCCAGGCCGATGCCGTCGAACCGCACGGTCTCGCCGGAGGCCAGCGTGACCTCGACCGATTCGCCGTGCTTGGCCGGCATGCTGGCATGGTCCTGGAAGTTGTTGAGGAACACGAAGCCGCGTTCGCCATCGGTGCGCACGCACCAGCGCAGGGTGTCCATGTCGGTCGGGGCGATCGACTCCTGGCCTTCCGGCACGGCCACGCCCAGCGGGCACAGACGTTCGGCGAAAGCCAACGCGAAGTAATGCACGGCCTTCATGCGGCGGTAGGATTCGCGTGCCTGGCCGAATTCGCCGAGCGCCGCCTGGAAGTCGTAGGAGATCTTCGGCAGCTGGCTTTCGTTGAGGTAGATGCCGTCGCCGATCGGATTCGAGCCGCCCTGGAACATGTAGTAGCCCAGGAAGTTGCAGCCGGAGGCCATCTTGATGTTGGACATGGCATCCACGGACTTCATCGGCAGCACGAAGCGGTAGTTGTACGAGCTGAACATGCCGCCACCCATCTCACAGCAGGCGTACGGCTTGGCTTCCGGCTCGTAGGTGGGAGCGAACTCCTCGCCGCGCGGGCAGTCGTTGGAATGGAAGTTGCGGTAGATGTATTCGTCGGTGACCGGGTGCTCGCCGGGGCCCGCGTAGAACAGCCACGGGCGGTAGGCGTAGCCGCCCCACAGCGGCAGCACGTCGTCCGGTACCGGGGAGCCACCCCAACCGGTGTTGGTGTAGAACGGCACCGAGATGCCTTCCTCTTCGGCGATGCGACGCAGGGCATGCACGTAGGCGAAGCCGTCATGGCCGCCGGGCACCCATTCGTTGGTGATGCCGGTGGTCATCTCCCACGGGGAGGAGGAATGCATGTACTCGTTGTCCAGCTGGGCGGCGACGATCGGACCGCCGTCCTTGAAGTACAGGCCGTCCAGCTGGGCGGCGATGTGCGCGTACAGGTCGCGCACCTTGTCCAGGAAGCCGGGGTCCACGGAACGGACCTCGTACGGCTTGCCGTACATCCAGTCCGGGATGCCGCCGTTGCGCACCTCGCCGTGGTCGAACGGGCCGAGACGCACGATGACCTTGAGTCCGTGCTTGGCGCACAGCCGGATGAATCGGCGGATGTTGCGACGGCCGGTGAAGTTCCACTGGTTCTCATGCTCCTCGTGATGGTTCCAGAACACGTAGGTGGCGATGACGTTGATGCCGCCGGCGACCATCTTGGCGAGTTGCTCGTCCCAACGGGAGGGGGCCATGCGCGAGTAGTGGAACTCGCCGCAGACGCCGTAGAACGGCTTGCCGTCGAAGGTCATGTAGTAGTTGGTGAAGTCCACGGCGGTGCCGTCCGGGGCCACTCCCCAATCGTTGCGGGTGATGGAGAAGGGGGTGATGGCCTTCGGCGTGAAGCCGGTCAGGTCGAGGGTGTTGGACATGGAATTACCTTTCAAAAGAAGAAACTAGCCTTTAACCGACCCGGCCACCAGGCCGGCGACGATCCACTTCTGGCAGAAGATGAAGAAGAGGAAGACGGGGATGAGGGCGATGGTGGTGATGGTCATGAACAGCGGCCAGTTGGTGCTGAACTGTCCCATGGCGTTGAACACCTGCAACACGAGCGTCTGCTTCTCGGTCGAGGAGATGTAGATATTCGGGGTCATGAAGTCGTTCCACGTCCACATGGTCTCGAAGACCACCACGGTGACCAGAATCGGGCGAATCAGCGGCAGCACGATCTGCCAGAAGATGCGGAACGGGCCTGCGCCGTCGAGACGTGCGGCCTCGAACAGTTCCTGGGGCAGGCCGCGCATGTATTGCACGATGAGGAAGTAGCAGAACGTGGCGCCGGCCAGGTACAGCACGATCAGGCCGAGCAAGGTATCCACCAGGCCGAACTGCGCCTCCATCTTGTACTGCGGGATGAGCAGCGTCTGTCCGGGAATCACGAACGAGAGCATGAGGAAGGCGCCGATGCCGGCCGTGAGTTTGCTGCGCTTCTGCACCATGCCGTAGGCGGCGAGCGCGCCGATGATGACCATGAAGAACACGCCCACCACGGTGACGATCAGCGTGTTGATGGTGGCCTGCACCACCGGCAGGTTCTCCAGCGCGTAGGCGTAGTTCTCAAGCGTGAAGTGCGTGGGCAGTCCGAACGGGTCGGCGGCCATGTCGCCCGAGTTCTTGAAGGTGTTGACCACCACCACGTACAGGGGTACGGCGCAGATCAGGGCGATGGCGATGACCACCACCGAGCGGATGGCGGAGCGGATGCGTTCGCGCTGGCTCATGGACAGTCCGCGTGCGGCGGGCGCCGCGGGGGAAGTCTGCTGCATTGTCTGCTGTGCGGTCATGACAGCCTCTTTTCGATCAGCGAGGTGACGATTTGCTGCAGTGCCACGAGAATCACGCAGCACAAGAAGAACATCACGCCGAGCGCGGAGCCCACGCCGTAACGGCCGGAGCCGATGCCGGTGACGATGATGGACTGGGTGACGGTGTAGGTGGCGTTGCCGGGGCCGCCGGTGGTGAGGGTGAACGGAAGATCGTAGACCTTGAGGCCGCCGGTCAGGAGCATGAAGATGGAGACGCCCATGGCGGGCACCATCTGCGGCAGGGTGATGTGGACGAACTGCTGGCCGCGCGTGGCGCCGTCCACCGAAGCCTGTTCGTACAGGTCGGCGGGGATGGCCTGCAGGTAGGCGAGGTACAGGGTGGCGTGCCAGCCGACCTGGGCCCATACGGCGATGAAGATCACGCAGAACTTGGCGAGCGTCGGGTCGGACAGCCACGGCACCGGGCTGATGCCGAGCTTGCCGAGCACCGTGTTGACCGCACCGGTGCCGAGCGGGGAGAAGATGTACTGCCAGACCAGGCCGAGCACGGCCATCGACGGCACCGAGAAGAAGAAGAACAGGGAGCGGGCGAAGTTACGTCCGAAGAACTTCCGGTTGAGTGTCACGGCCAGGGGCAGGGCGATGGCGGTGATGAGCACGGTGGTGGCGATGGTGTAAAGCAGCGTGAATCCGAGGCCCGCGAGCAGGGTCTGGTCCTGGAAGATCGCCTGGTAGTTGGCGATGCCGACGAACTTGGCGTTGGCGAAGTCATAGCCGTCGTAGTCGGTGAGGCTGAAGACGATGCTCTGCAGGAACGGGATCAGCACGATGACGATGTACACCGCGAGCAGCGGGAGCAGGAACCTCACCGAGGTCAGGTTCTCCATGAGGTTGCGGCGTTTGCGGTCCTTGGCGTGGATGGCTTCGAGGTTCCGGTCCAGGCCGATGGCCCGGGCCGGGGCCGCGCCCGCCTTGGGAGAGACGGACGCGGAGATCATTGTGGTTGCCTGTGACATGTCGTTCACCTTCAGGACAGCGTCTTGAGCTTGGTGTCCAGGTTGGCGGTGGCCTGGGCGGGGGTGATGGAGCCGAGTGCCACCTGCTGCAGCTGGGCGAAGGTCTCGGCGCGCAGGGCGCTGCGGCCGCTGGTGGGCCAGCCGAGCGTGTTGAGGTAGACGTTGCCGGTCTTCAGGTACAGGTCGTACGGCTCGGTGAAGGTCTTATCGATGTCCGGCGTGTAGTTCTTGGTGGCGGGGATCAGGCCGAGGTTGTCCTGGATGAGCTTCAGGCCCTCCTCGGAGGAGAGGAAGTCGAGGAAGGATTCGGCCGCCTCGAGCTTCTTGCCGCTGATCTTGGCGTTGATGGCGTAGCCGGAGTCGGCGGAGCCGGGGGCGAACGGCGTATCGCCCTTGTGCAGCATCGGCATCCTGCCGAACGCGAAGTTCAGGCCGGCGTCCTTGAACGTCTTCACATCCCAGTAGCCGGAAGGCATCACGGCAAGGCGTCCGGCGGCGAATTCGGAACGGACCTGGTCGTCCGCGAGGCCGGTGACCTCGGAGCCCATCACGCCTGCGCTGAAGAGCTTGGCCCATTCCTTGTAGTACTTGGTGTAGCTCTTGGCGAACGTGGAGTCACCGTCGCCGATCTGCTGGTCGATGCTCTTGGACTGCTTGGAGGAGTCGTAGCCGATCCAGCCCTCCACCAGGGCGCCGAGGCCGGCCTTGGGCTCGAGGTACGGCTTGTCCACGCCGGCGTCCTTCAGGGCCTTGAGCATGTCGATGAACTCGTCCCAGGTCTCGGGGATGGTGTCGTAGCCGGCCTTGGCGAGCAGGTCCTTGTTGTAGGCGTAGGCGTTGGTCCATGCGGTCACGGACATGCTGTAGACCTTGCCGTCGATGGTGGACTGCGCCTTGTTCGTGTCGCCGATGCGGTCCATGAACGATTCGTCGGTCAGGTCCTTGGCCACGCCGTTCTTGACCAGGTCGTTGAGCTGCTCGGGCGGGGCCACGTACACGTCGGCGAGCTGGCCGCCGGAGATGCGGGTCTGGAGCGTCTGCTGGTAGCCGGCCTGCGCGCCATTGGTGGTGCTGAACTTGATCTTGATGTCCGGGTTCTTCTTTTCGAAGGCATCGATGATCGGCTGGTACAGGTCCTGGGTGTTGTTGGCGAAGAACGAGAGCTCGGTCTTGCCGGAGGCGGAGCTCGACCCGCAAGCGGCCAGGGACGCGATCATGGCGACGGCGACGCCCGCACCGATCAGTGATTTCAGGGACTTCATGGGAGGTTTCCTTTCTTCAGGGCGAGCTTGCGCCAACCCACCGGCATTGGTGGATTTCGCCTGCCCGTCAACAGTTATGGATTTCTTGAGGGGAATGACTGCTGTGTCATCCCTCTATGTTGTTGTTTGTTGATACTATCGTATGGCTGTTTTTGATGTGTTTGTTTGCTTTTCCTGCTTACGAATAGTGAAAAATTGCTTTTGCATTATGGGAGGAGAGTCGGCCTTTCCGCTGTTATGTGCGTTCACGGCATGTCTCCTTCGCTTGCCTGGATCCCAATGGGCCGCATCGGCATATCGGGAATGGATGACTCCAGTATCCCGCCTTGATACTGTTCTAACAACCATTCGCAGACCATATATTTGCTTGGTTTTCTGCATTTGACTGTTACGGAGACTACCCCTCAGTCGGCTTCGCCGACAGCTCCCCTGACAAGGGGAGCCAAGAATGGGGGATGCGTCAGACTTCGGGCAGCATCATCATAAAAAGGCCGGTTCCCCTCGGAGGTGGGGAACCGGCCGAAATCAGACGCGCTGGCGGTCATGAGGGCCGCAGGCGCCTAGCTTGCACGGAGAGCGGTCGGGCACGTCACAGCACGTGACGGTTGGCGATCTCGTCGGCGAACAGGTTCGCCTGGATGTGGCTCGGGTCGAGCCTGACGGCGTCCCGCAGGAACTCCGCGGCCTTGGCCTTGTCACCGTTGCCGATGTTGGCCAGACCCATGAGGTACAGGCAGTGGATGCGGTTCATCTTCGTGTAGTCGTTCTCGAAGATGAGGAAGTCCGGCAGCGAGACGGCGAAGTAGTCGATCTTGACCTTGTCGTCGAGGTGCTGCTCGCCGTAGTCCAGCAGACGGTAGAAGCGGGCGTTGGCGGGGCCCTCCTCACCGAGTGCCTTGTGGGCGAGACCCTGGAAGAGAATCATCTCGGCGGGCTGGTCATTGTAGTACATGGCGCCCTTCACCTCGTCGGGACCGATGGTGGCCTGGCGGAATTCGGCTTCCGCGGCCGTCTCGTCACCAAGGTGGCGTTCCACCACACCGAGGTAGTAGTGGATGTCGTTGTCCTTCTGGCCTTCGAGCTTGCCTTCGCCGAGGTTGTGCGGGTAGGACAGGGTCCGGGTGAGCAGGTCCTTGGCCTTGGCCCAATCGCCGGCGGCCATGGCGTCCTTGGCGAGCAGGGTCAGTGCGATGCGGTACTGGCCGGTGATCTTGCCTTCGCCGCCCTCCCACGGGTGGAAGCGGCGCTGGCCCATGAGCTCGTAGGCCTTGGCGTAGTTGCCGGTCTGGTTGAGCACGGTCAGGTATTCGATGTACAGGTCGTCGCGTTCGGCCACCACGTCGAGATGCTTCTCGAACTCCTCGAGACGCTGGGCGTAGGTCCAGCCGACCTTGCGATGCAGCTGGTCGAGTTCCAGGAACACGCGGGCGTCGGATTCGTCGAGGCGGTAGGCCTCCTCGATCTCACGGCCGGCGGAGGCGGCGTCGCCGCGCTTGTTGTAGTAGGCGAGCGCCAGGTTGCGGTGCACGGTCGGGAATTCCGGGTCGCGGTCGCGCGACTGCTCCCACAGGGCGATGGCCTTCTCGGCCTGGACCTTGTCGTAGTACAGGCAGCCGAGGTAGTACGGGGCCTTGGCGCCGTCCACCACTTCGATGGCCTTCTCCAGGGGCGCGATGTCCTCCAGCTTGTTCGGGAAGCAATAGTCGCTCGGCGCGGCTTCGGCGGCATCGAACGCGGCCTTGGCTTCGGTTTCGCGGCCCAGTTCGGCGAGGTAGTAGCCCTCGTAGTACTTGACCATCGGCTTCGACTGGTCGGCCTTGGCGAGCAGGGACAGGGCCTCCTCGTAGGCGCCGAACAGGGCGTAGTCGCGGGCGGCCTGCAGGTAGTTCTCATGGAAGCCGCGCATGAGGCCGGCGAGTTCGGCAGGATCGGCGCCGGCGATCACGCGCTCGTTGCCGGAGACGAAGTCGAACTCGTCCACCTTGAGGTTCTCGGCGAGCGCCGCGGCGGCCTCGTCCGTACGGCCGAGCCTGCGCAGCACGTACGCACGCAGTCCGCGGGCCTTGATGTTCATGGTGTTGCGGGTCAGCGCGTTGTCCACGTACTCCAGCGCGTCCGCGAAGTCACCGCGGCGGGCGGCGATGGCGGCCATGTAGAAGAAGGCGCGCTCCTTTTGCGTGTCGTCCCAGGTGGCCTTGAAGAAGGCGTCGAAGGCCTTGTCATACTCGCCCTGGTAGAAGAGGGCCAGGCCGAGGTTGTAGTGCGGTTCGGAGTCGTACGGCTGGGTGTTGTGCTTGGTCAGGCGCTTGATGGCGGTGCGGAAGTGGGTTTCGGCGCACTTGAACACGCCGCGGCGCAGCTGCAGTCGGCCGTAGGCGTTGTTGATGCGGGCGTCCTCCGGGTCGCGCTTGAGGCCTTCGAGGTAGTACGGGTCGGGCATGTAGGTGGCGTGACGGTACTGCTCGAGGTGCAGGCCTGCGAGCAGCAGCTCCTCGTTGGTGGCAATCTTCTCGGGCTCGTCGGCAGCCTTGGCCGGCTCAGGCAGCTTCTCGATCTTCTTAGGTCTCGGGGTGTAGTCGATGAGGACCTTGCCGTCCGCGTCGGCCACGGTGGCGGTGATTTCGGTGGCCGGCACGTCTCCGGTCTCGAATTCGGCCTTGACGATGTCGTTCGGGCTGATGGTGCCGGTGTAGGAGTACAGCGTCCTGCCATCCTCGGTGGTCACGGCGACGGTGGCGTTCTCGTACACGCTCGTGGCGTACACGGTCACGCGGCCCTGGCCGGCCTTGAGTCCCTGCGCCTCGATGCCTTCGGTCTCGCCGGCGGCGCCGAACGTGTCCTCGGGGCCGATCTCCAGGTTCACGGCGGCCTTGATGGAGGCGTTCTTGACCTGGCCGACCTGCTTGTACGGCATGAAGTACTGGGTGAAGGTCTTGCCTTCGTACGGCTTGAGCCAGGTGAAGTCTGGCTGGTTGTCGGTGAACACGCCGGTCATGAGCTCCACGTACGGGCCGTTCGCATCGGTGAGGTTGCGGTCCCAGGCGCGGCCGAAGTCGCCGTTGCCCCAGGTCCACTGCTTCTTGCCGGGGCTGACGTGGTGGTCGGCCACATGCAGGATGCCGGCCTGCTCGCCGAAGTCGTAGCCGCCCACGAAGTTGTAGTCGGAGTGCGCGGCCATGTAGGAGGTCGGCACCGGCACGTTCTTGTAGCGGCCGATGTCCACGCCCTCGGAGTAGTCGTGCTTGTAGTAGGTGCCGGTGGCGATCGGGTAGCGGGAGACGTCGCGCTTGCCATGGTCCATGACGGCGATGACGTCCGGCGGCATCACGGTCTTGGTGTGCTGGTTGACCGGAACGGCCGGGTTGGCCCACCACAGGAAGGTCTGCGGCAGCGAGGTGCCGTTATACAGCTGCGCGGAGATCTCGATGTATGCCTTGCCGGGGTGCAGGGCGATCTTGGTGATGACCTGGGTGCCGTACATCTGGTCGGTGTCGTGGCACAGCACGGCCTTGCCGCCGTCTGCCAGCTCCTCGACCTTGTAGTCGACCGGCAGGTAGGTGGTCGGGCGGTGGTGCTGCGGCCAGTTGAATTCGATGCCGCCGGAGATCCATGGGCCGGTCAGACCCACAAGGGCGGGCTTGATGACGTCGTTGCGGTAGACGAAGTCGTAGCCGTTGGTCTTGTCCTTGGCGTACTGGATGCGGCCGCCGAGCTCGGGCAATACGGTCACTTCGAGGTACTCGTTCTCGATGATGACGGCCTTGTAGTCCTTGTCGTGCTTCTCGTCGCTGATGGTCTCGATGACCGGGTACGGATAGACGCGGCCCGAGCTGCCCTGGTAGACGCGCTTCTCGATGAACTCCGGGTTCTTGTCCGCGGCGCCGATCTCGTAGGTCGGAATCGTGATGACGGTGTCTGTGATGGTGACGGCCATGATGTGCTCCTCCGTTGGATGCTCATGCTGGTTACGTAATGTGTAATCCATTGATTACTTGCTTACAGCCTAAACCCGTTTTTCTGCGCATTCTAAAGTTTTCCTGCCATGTCATAGAGAAAAATTGCGCATGCCGAAGTCTTGTGGATTCATTAGGATGAACACATCCGGACGCATCGCCGCACAGGGCGAAGACGGCCGTGCGGCGCGAGAGGTTGGAGGCACCTATGAAACCGGCGGAACGCAACATCAGCGATGAAGGTTCGGAGTTCTATATCTATACACCCAGCAAAACGGCGTTGCACACCTTCCTGTATCCGATGCGCACGGGCCTGTTCCATTACGAGGCCGGCTACCGGCAGGAGCGCAGCTCGTTCGACAGCTTCCTTATCATGGCAATACGCAGCGGCTCGTTCATCATCAATACGAAACAGGGCGAACAGCAGGCCCGGAAGGGCGATTTCGTGCTGCTGGACTGCTACGGGCACCACTCGTACGGCACTGACGAGGATAGCGACGTGCTGTGGCTGCATTTCGACGGCATGATGGCCCGCCCGTACTTCGAGCTGATCAACAGTCGGCTCGGGCCGGTGTTCTCCCTCAGGGACCCGAACTACGCGCTGACCCGCATGTCGAACATCTATGAGACATTCCATACGGCGTCGCGCGTGAGCGAGGCGCAGATGGCGAAATACATCACGGATATCCTCACCGAATTCGCGATGGCCGCCTCCGACAGCGACACCACCGTTCAGCGTCAACCACACGTCATCGAGGACGTGCTCGCCTACATCTCCAATCATCTGAGCGATCCGCTGCCCATCGACGAGCTGGCGGCGCGCGCGTTCATGAGCGAATACCATTTCATCCGCGTCTTCAAGAAGAAGACCGGATACACCCCACACGCCTATATCGTGGACGCGCGCATGCACGCCGCAAAGTACCTGCTCATCAATTCGAACATCCCGCTGAAGCAGTTGTGCGAGGAGTGCGGCTTCACCGACACCAGCACGTTCTGCGCCGCGTTCAAACGCAAGAACGGCGTCTCCCCCATCGAATTCCGCAAGCAAAGCGAGATCGGACGGTGATTCCCATGGAACGCATCGATATCACGGATAGCACCGGGCATGGCATCAGCACAAGCGTGACCGATTACGGGGCACGGCTGATGGCGGTCATCGTGCCGGATCGCGACGGCAATCCGACGAACGTGCTGCTGGGCCTGCCCACGGTTGATGATTACGCGGCCGACGACTGCTATCTTGGCGCGATCATCGGTCGTAACGCGAACCGCATCGCCCGCGCGCGGTGCGTCATCGGCGGCGAAACCCACCGATTGGCTGCCAACGAGGACACCAACAGCTCGCACAGCGGGCCGGACGGTTACGAGCATCGCCGCTGGACCGTCATCGAACATGGACGGGGCTCCGTGACGTTGGCGCTGACCTCGCCGGATGGCGACCAGGGATTCCCCGGAACGATGGACATCCAGGCCCGTTACGGCGTTGCCGGAAACGCACTGGACCTCGTCATCGACGCGGATTGCGACCGGACCACCATCGCCAACATGACCAACCATGCCTACTGGAACCTTTCGGGCGAGGGCAGCGGGGACATGCTGGATCAGGAATTGCAGATCTTCACCGACCGCTTCTGCCCGACCAATGAGCGGTTCATTCCGTTGCCCCATGCACCGGTCGAGGGCACGGCGATGGATTTCCGTGCGCCGCGTGTAATCGGCGAGGCCCTGCGGTCGGGGCTCGATACGGGCGATGAGCAGATTCTTGCCGCGCGCGGATACAACCATGCGTTCGTGTTCGAGGACGCCGCAGGGCAACTGCCGGGAGCTGCCACACTTGAGCTGAGCCGGTTGGACGGGAGCAAGCCAGACGGACCGGGCCATCCTGATGCACCAGATGCATCCGGCGCATCAGGCAGCCCGCGCGAGCCGGCCAACAGCAACGGCATGCGCAAACTGGCGAGCGCGTACAGCCCGCGCACCGGCATCCGCATGACGCAATACGCCAACGCCCCGGCCGTGCTGTTCTACAGCGCCGGATTCATGGAAAACGTTCTCGGCACCAGCGGGCATACGTACGGCCCATCGGCCGGTTATGCCCTGGAGCCCGGCTTCGTGCCGAACTCCATCAACGACCCATCCGAGCTCTCCCCCGAGTTGCCCGCCGGACAGCACTACCAGCTCCACATCCGCTGGGAATTTGAGACCGAGAATCCTTCTGCGCAGCAGATGTTCCGTACTCGCAATAGAAAGCAACAAGGGGCCGACTGACTTGACGCAGCCACGCGGACCAGTCTCACGCAACGTACGACAATCGTTCTATGACTCACACGGAGAAGCAACGCACGCCGATTCGGCAATGTGGATAACTTCGGAAGCTGGAACCACATAGGTCCATTCGGCTGGACACCTGAAGCCGGCTCCTTATACGGTGACCACGAGCACGCCAACATCACCGGCAAAGGAGCCCTCATGCCCACGCACCCCGACGACAGCACGTATGACAATCGTCATACATCAGAGTATGATAATGATGTACAACTCAACATCGAGATTCATCCGCATGCCCTGCAGACGCATCATCTCACCCGCGAGCAAATCGAATCGGCATTCGACACGCGCCTTGGACCGGCAAAGATTCGGTGGCGCGACCGCACAACAGAACCGCAAAGATGGGCGGTCATAGGATTCGACCAGCAGCGCAGGCCAATCGAACTGGTTTACGTGAAGACGGCGGACCCGGAACCACTCGTCATTCATGCGAACTATCTCACCAAAGGATTCTTCACGGAACGGAGCCGAGCATGAAGCAGTACATAGCCGAAGATGGCACGCCGATCACCGACGATATGGTCGACCACTGGGCACAGGAGGCGGAAGACGGCTTCCCGAATTCGATACTCACGCGGGAAGATGACCCGTTCCCTCCAAGCCGAGTCGATATGAAGGCACACACCATTCGTATGCCGGACGAACTGTGGAAACTAGTGGAGGCGGCGGCTCAGGCCAAAAAAATCACGCCAAGCGAATACACCCGGCAGGCACTTGGACAAAGTCTCGTCCAAGCCGGGCTTACCCGCGATCAGAAAATCCTCATCTACGCACAAACGCATCATCTGACGAGGGAAGCAGCCATTGATGAGTTGCTGGACAAGGCACTGGCGTAAACATAAATAAATAATCGACTGCTCCGTTGCCGATTCAATCGCATCGTACGGAAACAGTCGATTATTCGCCTATTCACCACCGAGAAGTTCAACGGTTTACTTGGCCGCGTATTTGCCGGCCAGCTCGTCCAGGCGGGCGGCGAAGCGGGGCCAGTCGGTTTTCATGGCGGTCAGGAGCTTGCGGTTCGGCACATCAGCGATCGGGATCCAGCAGATCTCCTTGCTTTCGTCGTCGTTGGCCTTGGGCTCAACGGTGTGGCCGGGCTTCTCGAACGCGAAGACGGTGGTGTACGCCCACGGGCCGTGATCCTCACGGTAGGAGCCGACCACCTCGATGTCCTCTGGGGTGATGTTCGCTTCCTCGTAGCTTTCGCGCAGCGCGCCTTCGATGGGCGATTCGCCGTCCGCCGTGGCACCGCCGGGGATGCCCCACGTGCCGCCTTCCGCGCTCCATGCCGCGCGGTGCTGCATCACCACGTCCATCACCTTGCCGGTGGACGGGTCACGGCGGGCCAGCAGGATGCCGGACGCGCCGTTGGTGCCCCAATGCTTGCGGCCGCAGGCGCAGTCCACCCAACCGTCGCCGGGCTGGTGCACGTTCTCGACGGGAGGCAGGTTATCCTTGCCGGCCGCCGGGATGCCGGCTGCGTCCGCCGCCTCGGGCGCGCTTTCGCCGCGCTTGACGTTCCACAGGTCGGTCCAGTCCACGCCAAGTTCACGGGTCAGCTTGCGCAGGAGCGGCAGGCTGATGCCGATGATGCCGTGCGGGTCGCCTTCGATGCCGTCGATGAACGCGCCGCCGAAGCCTTCCAGCGTGAACGATCCAGCCACTTCCAGCGGCTCGCCGGTGGCGATGTACCGCTCGATGTCCTTGTCCGTGAAGTCGCCGAACTTCACGACGGCGTGGCTGGCCCCGCGTGCCACGCGGCCGGTGGCGAAGTCGATGACGCAGTGGCCGGTCCACAGTTCGCCGCTGGCCCCACGCATTTTACGCAGACGTTCGCGCGCGACTTCGGCGCTGTGCGGCTTGCCGTAGCATTCGCCGTCCAGCAGGAACATCGAATCGCAGCCGATGATGAGCGGGCCGACCGTGGCGCGCGTGAGCCCCGGCTGCATGGCGATGACGTTGGAGATGGGCTCAGTGACGGTCGGCATGTCCACGCCGGAGAAGTCGCGGGTGGTGGCGATGCGGTCCTTGGAGTAGTCGATGGACTGCGATTCGTTCGCGGCGGCTGGCGTGCCGGAACCAGAACCGGACTCAGCGGCATCCTCGGCCTGCACTTCGGCGGCACGCAACGGGTAGGCGATCACACGCTCACCGGTCGCGGCGGCGGCCGTCGCGGCCACGTTGCGGTAGGCGCGGTGCACGGCCTGCGCCTTGGCCTCGGCCAGAATCATCACCCGCTGATCGACGGTCAGCTCATCGACCGCCGCGCCGGCGGTCTTGGCGGCGGTCTCCAGCGCGGCGGGCTCATCCACATGCGAGACACGAATCGTGGGGCAGATGCCGGCCGCATACAGCACATCACGGCGCGGCTTGGACTTGGACGCAAGAATCAGCGGAATGGACATTCAACCCTCCTGGCTTAGGTTCACTACCTTGCATTGTATGGATTGGCGCGGGCATTGGTCCCGGCCGCATCCTTACATCTTCGACACGCCCGGATGTAGTTCCGTGCAACGATTCGCGAGCCTTGCACGTATATACCTGTGAACGCGATGAAAGGGAGACAGTCATGGGTTGGTTCACGGCGGCACGGCGAGGCGGGAGCAGGCGTAACGGTACGCCTGCCGGGACCTCCGATGCTGCTGACGCCCGAGCCAACGCACACGTTACGCCCGCCGACACGGCCCGGCCCGCCGGAGTCACCGGCGCTGCCGATGCCCGCACCGAAATCCCTGTTGGGACCGACGAAGCTGCCGAGATCCGCGCCGCAACCGACCGGCGACTGATCCGTGCAATCGTTCGCCATGGTTCACAGGAGGCGGCCGACCAGTTGGTGCGCGCGTATTTCGATGACGTGTGCGCCCTCATCTGGCGCACGACCGGCGACCGCGACCATGCGCTCGACCTCACGCAGGAGACGATGATCGCCGTCCTGCGGGCGCTGCCTACCTACGACCCCGGCAAGGCATCGGTGCGCACCTGGATGTACGCCATCGCCTCACGCAAGGTGATCGACGCACGGCGGGCGCATCGTGTCACGACCACACCTCTGGACCCACAGCCCAGCATCGGCGGCGGTGACACCGTTGGCAATGCCATCGCCAGCGGCGCCGCCAAACCCGTCGCCGGAGCCGGACAGGCGCGGGACCCGGCCGAATCGCAGGCCGATGCCGATCTGCTGGCCCGCATCGAGACGTTCGTCTCCCGATTCGATGCCGGCACCCAGGAGATCTTCCACCTGCACACGGCCGCAGGGCTCACGTTCCCGCAAATCGCGCAGGCCCGCGGCGAGCGCACAGAGGCTGTGAAGGCCCGCTACTACCGACTTATCCAAGCGATTCGAAAGGAGTTCGGCGATGAACGAGCAGACTGATCGCAACACTGCCACGGATTCCGGCACTCGTGACAACGGTGGCATCCGCGCGGTCGGCGCCACTGCAGATGCCGTCAACCGTGCCGCCGATCGAGGTGATTTCGACCGTATGGAATCCCGCATCATGCAGGCCATGACGGCACGTATGGCGGCCGCGGCAATCACGGACGAACCCGAGTTCGGAGCGCGCTCGGCTGTCGGCATGAGCAATGTCATCATTGCCAATATGTCACACGCCGGCAACGATAACAGCGGCACTGCACGTGATGTCCACGTCCTGCACGCTGCCGACCCGAACAACGGTCCGGCAAACACGACGACCAGCGAAGCCGTCAATGCCGCCATTACCAGCGCCTTGGCCGCTTCGCCGCTGCGGCGCGAGCAGGCAATTGCGGCGGCGGTCCGAGCTGGGGTGCCCAAGCGCGTTACCCTGTGGTCCACACTGCGTGAGGCGCGCGGCTCCCTGCGCCTGCGGGACTTGTTCTTCGGCGCATGGGATTGCGTGGCGGTAGCCCTGGTGATGACCGTCGCGGTGTGGCTTATTCCGTTCCTGCGGATACTGTCCGACGGCGTTCGCGTCTTCACCGACCCCGGCACCCTGTACGCGAGCATGTTCCTAGCCGCGCCGTTCCTGTACGAGGCCACGCATCTGCTGGTGCGATGGCGCGAGCACGAACAGCGCACCGACGAACTGCTGCGCACGATGCGATGGTCGTTCGTTCGCCTGTGTGCGCTGCGCATGCTGGTGGTTGGCGCGGTGGCGGCCACGCTCATCGTGGCGTACGGACTGTGCGTCAACGAAGTCGGCATGCAGATGGGATTCGTCGGATCGGGCAGCGTAACCAACGGCACGACAGGTGCGGCAAGCGCACCCGGAGCGACCGGCTTCGTCATGACGACAAACGCTCCGGTCTCCCGGTTCTCACTGGTGACGCTGCTGGGCGTGGCGTTCAGTGCGCTGTTCCTTTTCGGCATCGCGCAGTTGGCGGCGGACGTGCGCTGCCGCTGGCCGTGGTCGATGATTGTGGTGCCGGCCGCATGGGTGGCGCTGGGAGTGGTGCTGCTCACTTGGCACGACTCATTGTCCCCGCTGTTGACCGGCCTGCCGCCGATGGTCGCGCTGGTCACCGCCGTAGCGACGGGCATCGCCTACTTCGCAGCGATGAACCGATTCGTGCGCCGCTCCCCCGCCGTCGCACGGTTCGCCTGATTGTCACGTCTGACTGCGCCAAAACCAGAATTGGCTCAATACCTTTAACTACCCCTCAGTCGGCTCTGCCGACAGCTCCCCTGACAAGGGGAGCCAAGAAAAGGTGCTGCTCGCTTCCACCTGAAAGGACCTACCATGCTCACTGTTGACAACGTATCCAAAAAGCTTTCCGGCAAAACCATCCTGCACGACATCAACCTGGAATTCGACCATGGCGTCTACGGACTGCTCGCCCCGAACGGCGCGGGCAAGACCACGCTGATGAAGCTCATGACCACGTTGCTTTTCCCCGATACCGGCGCGATCCGACTGGACGGCGAGGACATCACGGCCCTCGGCGAGCGCTATCGCGGCCAGGTCGGCTACCTGCCGCAGGATTTCGGCTATTACCCGAACTACACACCGCGCCAGCTCCTGCGCTATATCGCCGCGCTGCAGGGCATGCCACGCGCCGGACTGGACGAGCGTATCACCACGCTGCTGGACATGGTGGGTCTCACGGATTCCGCGAACAAGCGGATGCGAACGTTCTCGGGCGGCATGATCCAGCGCGTCGGCATCGCACAGGCGCTCGTGCACGACCCGCGCATCCTCATCCTCGACGAGCCCACCGCGGGCCTCGATCCGAAGGAGCGCGTGCGCTTCCGCAACATCATCCACTCGTTCGCCGCCAATCGCATCGTCATCCTTTCCACCCACATCGTTTCCGACTTGGAAACGATTGCAGGCCATATCGTGATGCTGCGCGACGGTATGGTGTTCGCCAATGCCGCGCCGGCCGATATTTGCAAGTCAATGGAAGGCAAGATTTACGAGGTGCCGGTGGATATGCCACTGACCAGAGGACAACGTTTGCTGTCCGAGGTGCAGTACGGCGGCGTGACGCGGCTGCGCATCTACTCACCCGAGCCCGTCGCCGGCGCTGCGGGTGTACCGGCATCGGGTATCGCGACCGCCGGGCCGATCGCGGTGGCGCCGAATCTCGAAGACGCCTTCCTGGTCATCTATGGAGGCTGAGATGAGCACGTCGTCACAACCGGCAAGGCATGTACGACTCCGGTCGGAAACCAGCGTGGGCCTGCCCGCTGCCGGGACCGAAGCCACCAATGCACCCCGAATCATCATTGCCATGCATCCCCTGCGATTCACCGGCACCGAACTGATCAAAATCGCGCGACTGCCGCTGGTGTGGGCGATCGTCGCCGTGTTCGCGCTGGTGAATCTCATGCTGGCCGCGACCGTGCCGGCGAACACCGTCGCGCTGCACAATTACGCGAGCGCCGTCGCCGTGACCATCGGCGGCAGGACCGGCCCCGACTTCAGTCGGAAGCTTGCGCAGGTCGACGCCGGTGCCGACGAGTCCGGTCGTTCCACTGTCAACAACGTCGCCTCCGGTGCAACAACCGACGCAACCGACGCGGCCACCGCAGCCGATGCATCGTCAACCCCGGAAGCCACAGACCATAACGCAATCGTCATCACCGCACGAATCCCCACCGATTCCACGCTGACGAACGATGAACTGCACCGGCAGCTTACGGCCGTCACCAGAGGCACGACGAACACGCTCGCCACTTACGACCCGGCAGCCACGCGCGATGCGATGCTCGCGCAGGTCGCCGGCGATCCGGTGGCCACCTGGCTGATGCAGCGCAAATACGACGCCTACGCCACACGAGTGACGCACCTGACCGCAGCCGGAGCGGCGATGGACCTGGCGGCCGGGACGGCCACCGACGACACGTTGCTGCACTGGTCGCGCATGACCAGCTACCTGTTCTACGAAACCTGCGTGCTGGCGGTGCTGCTTATGGCGCTGGCGCTTGGTTCCGAGCGCACGTCCGGCACCGAGCAGCTGCTGATGACCACCCGTACGGGCCGGCGGCTCGCGGCACCCAAAATCGCGGCCGGGCTCATCGCCACAACGGTGGCGTATCTGCTGCTCGTCGCGGCGATCGTGGTGCCGTATCTCATGGTGTTCGACGTGCGCGGCGTGTGGAGTGCGAGCGTGTCCAGCCAGTTCAACACGGTGTTCGGGCAACAGCCGTTCGTCACCTGGTGGGACCTGACCATCGGGCAGTACCTGTTCGTGAGATTGACGCTGGGATTGGCGGTCACGCTGTGCTTTGCCCTGTTCACGGCGGTGTTGGGACTGCTGATCCGCAATACGTTCGCGGTGGCGGGCCTCGTGGGCATGACCGTGCTGCTGCTGACCGGGCTTGTGGGTGTGGCGCATTCGTTAGGATCGCCGTGGCTCGCGTGGATCGGCGGCTTCAATCCGGTGGGCGTATTGCTGCTGCGCAATCAGTGGTTCACCGAACTCGGGCTTGATGCGCCGACCGCGTTCTGGGAGACCGGCGTGACCGCATGTTCGCTGGTGTATCTCACGGCCGGCGTGCTGCTGGCGCGACATTCGTTCAATTGCAAAGACCTGAAATAAGCAAAGGAGCCATCATGACATTGTTCGCAGCGGAGATGCGCAAGATCTGGCGTCCGCTTCCCGTATTGGTCCTCATCGCGATGGGCGCGCTGTGGACGTTCGTCGGCATCCTGCCGGCCTTCAACGACTACACCGCCACCGAGGCCTACGAGCCCGGCACCTCACTCGCCCTCACCGGCGAGCAGCGGCTTATCAAGCGGTATGGCCCACTCACCGACAAAGCCACTATCGACAAAATGAAGGCCGATATCCCCCGCCTGGAAAGGCAGGTGACGCGCGACATCCAAGCGCACCCGACCGAAGCCAAAACGCTCGGCATCAACGATTTCGCCGATTATGAGCGCTGGAACGACTCGATTGTCGGCAGAACGTCGTTCTACCCAACCGGTGCACCCAATACACTCACCGACGGCAAGACTTCGACCGGTGCGAATACGGCTGAAAGCGCGGCCATCGCCGCCGCCAAACGGGCAAAGGACCCGATGGCGCACATGAGCGAGAAGCAACAACGTGCTATAGGGGAGGCCGAACACATCATCCTCAGGGATTCCGAGGCGCTGCAGGATCTGTACAACATCAGCTTGCTGATGAGGCATTTCCCCATGACCCAGGCCGATGCGCAACATAATCTGACCAATTCGGTGGAGATGCTGCGATCCACCGCCAGTACCGATCACCCGATCACGGCAGTGCAGAAGCAGTTCGAGCGCGACTACTGGGCGGAGGCCGAAAACGGATGGTCGACCGCGATCTCCGGAGGCTGTGCGACCACGGACATCACCGGCAAGACGGTGACGAACGAAACCGGCGGGGAGTCGGACGGCGATGCCAACGATACGACAGGTAACGCCGGGAATGACGGCTCCGGAACCGCGGACGCCGATGGCATGAACGACAACGGTTCCAGCGCGAACGGGACCGGCGATGCCGGCGACGCGAACGCCAGCGGTTCCACCTCTGCGAACAACGGTGACGGCACCGCAGACGACGCTCAGCTTGGCACCGGCTGCAATCCCGACGACGCCTCAATCGGCTCGCAGTCGTACCGCGTACCCGGCACGATGCCGAAGGCCGTGACCGAGCGGCTGGCCCGTTACGCCGCAGAGCCCGGCCGGTCCAGCTACATCCAGTACTCCATAGTGGAAAAAACGTGGATGTACACCTTCGTGATTGCCGTGTTCTCGGTGATTGCCTCCGCCGCGATGACCATGCCGGTAATGGTGCGTGACCGCGGCCGACGCATGATGCAACTACAGTGGGCGTCACGTTCGGGGCGGTCCGGACAGCACGCCCGTGTGGCGGCGACGGCGGTCACTTCGCTGATTATCGGATTGGTTTCGCTGGCCGCGTTCGGCATTCCGCTGGTAGTGATGCTGCGCGACTTCCTTGCCGTGCCGGTATTGACTCTCAACTCGAACGCGGGCATTTCCGGAATCTCGTTCGAATACATGTTCGGCGTACCGATCGTGCCGTGGGCCTATTGGACGTTCGGACAGTATCTGGCAATCATCGGCGCGACGGTTCTGGTGCTGACGTTGGCGGTCACGATGCTGGGCGCATGGCTGTGCCGTTCGATGCGTTCGGTCATTCGCATGCTGCTGGTGATGGTGCCGCTGCTGTCGCTCGTGCTGCTGCCCGCGCAGCTCATTTACTTCCCGAACATGTTCCTGATGGGCAACTGGTTCACCAACCGGCTGACCGTGCCCGGATTGGAGGCATGGATGCCGTTGGGCGTGCTGGCGTTGGCTGTGGCGGCGTGGGTGTTCTCGACGTTCCGGCTCGGCCGCCGTGAACTGGTGCGCAACTGACCGGCCGCGTCGGCCCTACAACCGGCGCGGACCAATGCCGACCGCGGCTGATCAATGCCGATCAATGCCTGCCGGCGTAAAACGTCACTAAGTATGCGGCCCGACCATGGTCCCGCATACTTAGTGACGTTTTTCATAGCGAAACAGACACTATGTATGCGGACGCTTCGTTCAGCCGCATACATAGTGTCTGTTTCGCGAATCTTCAGCGATATTCAACGATGAGGAGACCGATCAGGAGTCACGCCAATCGGCTCCCCCACCCTATCGCCGTTCGATTTCCACGCCTTTGGTGTTGATGGGCAGGTGCAGCACACGCCAGTGGCCGGATGCCAGCTGGGTGGCGGCCACCTGGTCGATGGCCTCGCGCGCGTTGCCGTAGTGCAGCACGAGCACGCACGGGCCGGCGCCGGAGACCGCGGCGGCATAGCCCTTGGCGCGGAACAGCTCGATGAGTTCGGAGGACGGCGGCATCAGCGGCGTGCGATACGGCTGATGCAGTCGATCCTGCGTGGCCGTGAACAGCAGCGCATTGGCCTGCGCAGCCGCGGTGGCGAACGCGGCAGGAGTCACCTGAGCGGCACCCGCAGCGCCGGAGACACCCGTACCCGCGGGGCTTCCGCCCAGCGCATCGGCACCACCCTGGGCCTCGGCTTGCGCCAGCACCACCGGGTTCATTGCGGCCGGCAGCAGTCCCACACGGGACACGTTGTACACCGCGTCCTTGTGCGGCACTTCCTTGGGCAGCGCCTGACGGGCCTTCTCGGTGGACAGCTCATAGTCCGGCACGAACACGGCCGCGGTGATGGCCGGGTCGACCGGGTAGTTGACGGTATGGAAACCGCCGTGCAGCGGTTCGCCGCCGGGGATGGCCACCGAGCCGACGCCTTCGGCCGTGGCGAAGTCCCAGGAGACGGTCAGGCCACCGAACACGGCCGGGGCCACATTGTCCGGATGGCCTTCGATCTGCGCGGCCATGTCGAAGATGGCCGGACGGTTGAGCTCGCCGGGCTGGGCGAAGGCCGCCGCCGCCGCGATGCCGGCCACGATGGCCTCGGCGGAGGAACCCATGCCGCGGGCCTGCGGAATGTTGTTGGTGGCCTCGAGCGTGAAGCCGAGGCGTCCCAGGCCGAACGTGGCGCAAGCGCGGCGGAAGGTGGAGACCACCAGATGGGTTTCGTCGCGCGGCAACGTGTCCTCGCCCTCGCCGTGGATGAACACGTGGGCCACGCCGTCGGTGGGATCGGGGTTGAGCGTGAACGTGAGCTCGTCGTGGTAGTCGAGCGCCAGGCCCACGGTGTCGAAGCCGGAGCCCAGGTTGGCGGACGTGGCGGGCACGCGCACGCGCACCTGTGAACAGATGGGATTCATTTGGCATCTCCGATAACAAGAGCTCCCCTCAGTCTCACTTCGTTCGACAGCTCATTCGCAATTGCGGACGAACTTCGTTCGCGTTGTGCCAGCTCGACTGTCGTTTCGCACATTGCCTACAAACAGCTCCGCTGTTTGCTTCACAGCAATGTCCTAAAGAGGGGAAGCCTGTGCATGTTGTAGCTTTGGCTCCCCTCTCTGAGGGGAGCTGTCAGGCGAAGCCTGACTGAGGGGAGTCACTGTCAGCGCGGTGACTAACTAGTCCAGCACGCGCAGGATGGACGGCTCGCCGGTCACGAAGTCGAGCGCCTGCACGGCCTTGACGGTCTCGCGCAGCGTCTCCTCGTCGGTCAGGTGGGTCACCACGCGCAGCTGCTGGATTTCGCCGTCGTAACCGGGGTCGGTCATGGTGGGCTTGAGATCCTGGTTCACGCCGTTGATGGACACGCCGTTCTTGGCGAACTCGGCGGCGATGGCGGCCAGCACGCCCGGCTTGTCGTGAATGAGGAAGCGCACGGCGAACGCGGCCTTGGAGGCGTTGATCGGGGCCTTCTTCAGGTTCTTGTACAGCGGGATGGACGGGCCGGTGCAACCGGCGGCGATGTGGCGGGCCTCGGTGACCACGTCGCCCACCACGGCGGAGGCGGTCGGGGCGCCACCGGCACCACGGCCGTAGAACATGAGGTCGTCGGCGGCCTCGGCCTTGACGAACACGGCGTTGAACGAGCCATGCACGGAGGCCAGCGGGTGGGTTTCCGGAATCAGGGCCGGGTAGACGCGGGCGGAGACGCCGGCCTCGCCGTTCTCGACCACGGCGAGCAGCTTGATGACCTTGCCCTCGGCGGTGGCGGCGGCGATGTCGTCGGCGGTAATCTTGGTAATGCCTTCGACGGACACGTCGTCGATGGTCACGGAGGTGTGGAAGCCGAGCGTGGCCATGATGGCGGCCTTGTTGGCGGCGTCGTAGCCCTCGATGTCGCCGGTCGGGTCGGCTTCGGCGTAACCCTTGGCCTGGGCGTCCTTCAACACATCGTCGAACTGGAGGCCCTTGGTGGTCATCTCGTCGAGGATGTAGTTGGTGGTGCCGTTGACGATGCCGAGCATGCTGGTCACCTTGTCGCCCACGAGGGACTCGCGCAGCGGGCGCAGGAACGGGATGGCGCCGCCCACGGCGGCCTCGAAGTAGATGTCGACGCCCTTGGCCTCGGCCGCGGCGTAGATCTCCGGGCCGTACTTGGCCAGCAGCGCCTTGTTCGCGGTGACCACGGAGGCGCCGGACTCGATGGCGGCAAGCACGAACTTACGGGCCACGGTGGTGCCGCCGATGAGTTCGACGACGATGTCCGCGTTGGTGGCCACGCTCATGGTGTCCGTGGTGACGATGGACTGGTCGATCCACGGGAACTTCTCGGTTTCCTTCGGATCCAGGCATGCCACGCCGGTCAGCTCGATCGGACGGCCGATGCGGGCGGACAGCTCGTCCTTCTGCTCGACGATGAGGCGGGCGGTCTGGGAGCCGACCGTGCCGGCGCCCAGCAGGCCTACGCGAATCGGGGTTTCGTTCTTTTCTGCCACTTGAGGGGTCCTTCCAAAGAGGTATTGCTCCACGGCCATTGTACGGATTGATTCCTACAGCGGCCGGGAATCGTCCATTCGACTTACTCGTTACTCGCCGGTGCCGGCTCACTCGCTCACGTCGAGGGCGAGCAGGTCGTCGATGGTTTGGCGGCGCAGCATCACGTGCGCGCCGGACTCGCTCACGGCCACAACGGCCGGGATGAGCGCCTGGTTGTAGTTGGAGGCCATCGTGCGGCCGTACGCGCCGGTGACCGGTACGGCGAGGATGTCGCCGCGGCGCAGGTCGGCGGGCAGGCGCACCTCGTGCACCACGATGTCGCCGGACTCGCAGTGCATGCCGCACACGCGGGCGAGCATCGTCTCGTCGGAACCCTTGCGATTGGCGAGTCGCGCGGTGTAGTCGGCGCCGTACAGGGCCGGGCGGATGTTGTCGGACATGCCGCCGTCCACCGAGACGTACACACGCTCGCTGATCGGGTTGCCGGCGGAATCCTTGGCATCGGACAGGTGCACGTGCTTGATAGTGCCCACGCGGTACAGCGTCACGCCGGCGGGGGCCACGATGTAGCGGCCGGGTTCGAAGCTGATGGCCGGAGCGGGCATGCCGAGCGCGCGGTTGGTGGCGGTCACGGCCTCGGCCAGGCGGGTGAGCTCCACGTCGATGTCCATCGAGTCCTCGCCGTCGGTGTAGGCCACGGAGTAGCCGCCGCCGAGGTCGATCTCCGGCAGGGTGAAGGCGTCGGTGGCGTACAGGGTCTTGCGCAGCAGCATCATGCGCTTGGCGGCCTGGATGAAGGCGGTTGCGTCGTGGATGTTGGAGCCGATGTGCGAGTGCGCGCCGACCAGTTCGAGCACGTCCTGGTTGGCCAGGATGGTCTTGAGCACGGCGATGGCCGGACCGTCGGCGATGGCCGTCATGGCCTGGGCCAGTGCTTTGTCCTTCTCGGAGACCTGTTCGTGGGAGAGGTCGTACGGGTACTTGACGTCGTACTGCAGCTTGCGTTCGTGGTGCTCGGCCGGGGCGGCGGTTGCGGCGTCGGTGGCGGCAGCAGCAGCGGACGGTGCGATGCGCGCGTTCGTGGCGGCCGGCGTCACGTCGGCGAGGTTGTTCAGCACCGTGTCCAGCACAGAGGCGTCCGCACCGGCCGGCAGCAGCGGCACACCGAACTTCTGGTCCTCGTGCGCGGTGGAGATGTACTCGTGGCCACCGGCATGGACGCCAACGGTGACGCGCAACATCACGCGGGCGCGCTTGCCGAGCCTATGGGCGATGGCGGCGATGCGCTCGGGCTCGTTCGGCTCGTCCACCACGATCTTGGCGAAGCCCTGCTCGATGGCCAGGGCGATCTCCTCGTCCGACTTGTTGTTGCCGTGCAGCACAAGACGACGGCCGGGCACGCCCGCAGCGAGGGCGATCTTCATCTCGCCCATCGTGCAGGTGTCCACGAGCATGCCTTCGGCGGTGACCAGGCGCACGATCTCCTTGGACAGGAACGCCTTGCCGGCAAAGCTCACATGCGTGGTGGAGTTGTTGAACGCCTTGGCCGCGGCGGCCACGAAGTGACGCGCGCGGGCGGCTACCTCGTCGGTGTCGATGAGGTAGAGCGGCGAGCCGAACTCGTCCAGGAGCGATTCGGCGGTGCGGCCGTGGAACGTGATGGCGCCGGTCGCAGGGTCAATTGCCGTGGCGGCCGGCCAGATGGGTGAAATAGGCATAATGCAAGTCCTTTTATGAGAGCTCCCCTCAGAGAGGGGAGCCGAATATCAAGCGTGCCGGTCGTAGCGACCGGCACCAAGTCACATCTTTTCCGGAGCGGTGACGCCAAGCAGGTCGAGACCGGCTGCGATTACGTCACGCACGGCATCGTTGAGCTTGAGGCGCGCGGCGGCACGGGCCGGCTCCGGGGCCTTGGCGATGCGCACGGCCTCGGCCGCGTCGCCACGGGTCTCCGGATCGGTCAGCTCCATCGGCACCACGCGCTCGACGTTGTACCACTTGTGGTACGCGGCGGCCAGATCCTCCAGGTAGTGGGCCACGCGGTGCGGGGCGCAGGCGTCGCCGGCCAGGGTCAGCAGGGCCGGCCACTGGGCGAGCGCGGCGAGCACCTCGCCGTCGGCCTCGGTGTCGAGCAGGCTCAGGTCGGCGCCATCGTACGTGATGCCGGCGGCCTCGGCGTTGCGGTCCACGTTGCAGGAGCGGGCGTGCGCGTACTGCACGTAGTAGACCGGGTTGTCGTTGGAGTGGGAGGCGAGCAGGTTGAGGTCGATGTCCACCGGAGAGTTGTAGTCGGTGCGGGCCAGCGAGTAGCGGGAGGCGTCCGTGCCGATGGCCTCGACCAGATCGTCGATGGTCACGACGTTGCCGGCGCGCTTCGACATGCGCACGGCCTTGCCGTCCTTCAGGACGTTGACCAGCTGGCCGATGAGGATTTGCATGTTCTCGCCGGGCTTGTCGCCGAAGGCGGCGCACATGGCCATCATGCGGCCGATGTAGCCGTGGTGGTCGGCGCCGAGCATGTAGATGGCCACGTCGGCCGGATCGGTGGCGCGGTGGCGCTTGTTCCAGTAGTACGCGATGTCCGCGGCGAAGTAGGCGAACTCGCCGTTGGACTTGATGATCACGCGGTCCTTGTCATCGCCGTGCTTGGTGGACTCGAACCAGGTGGCGCCGTCCTTCTCGTAGATGTCGCCACGCTCGCGCAGCACCTCGATGGCGCGCTTGACCTCGCCGTCGGAGTACAGGCTGTTCTCGTGGAACCACACGTCGAAGTGGACGCGGAAGTCCTTCATGGACTTGCGGATCTCGTCGAACATCATCGGCACGGCACGCTTGCGGAACTCCTCGCGCACCTCGGAATCGGACTCACCGATCGGCTCGCCGTCGGCGTTGAGGCCCTGGTCCTCGTGCTGCAGGGCAGTGAGCTCCACGCCGTCGGCCTTGGCCTCGTCCTGGACGCGGCGGGCGATCTCGTCGATGTACGCGCCCTTGTAGCCGTCGAACGGGGTTTCGGTCTGGTAGCCGGCCTCGCCGAGGTCGTTGGCGCGGGCCCATGCGGCCACGAGCGACTTGGCGAAGCGGTTGATCTGCTCGCCGTGGTCATTGAAGTAGTATTCGCGCACCACCTTGGCGCCGTTGGCCTCGAGCACGCGGGCCATCGAATCGCCGGTGGCGGCCCAGCGGGTGCCGCCGATGTGAATCGGACCGGTGGGGTTGGCGGAGACGAACTCGAGGTTCAGGGTCTTGCCGGACAGGTGATCGTTGCGGCCGTAGGTGGAGATGCCGTGCTCGTCGGCGGGCGCGTTCAGCACCTGGTCCACCACGGCGGCGGCCGATGCGGAGTCAAGGGTGATGTTGATGAAGCCGGGGCCGGCCACTTCCACGGACTTGATGCCGTCGGCTTCGGCGAGCGCGGCGGCGAACGGTTCGGCCAGGTCGTGCGGCCTCATGCCGGCCTTCTTGGCCAGCTGCATGGCGATGTTGGAGGCCCAGTCGCCGTGGGCGCGGTCCTTCGGGCGCATGACGGCGAGCTTCTCGACGGGCGGGATCAGGTCGTCGGTGAGGGTGCCGGCCTGACCGGCGGCGACGAGGCTGTGGGCAATCTTGGAAATCAGTTCACTTAAGGCTTCAGGGCTCATTCTTTCAAGGATACTGGCAACGGTGACGTTTGCGGTCTGGCCCGTTCCGCCCCGATCCCCTGTCGCCGCGAAGTTCGTCACGAAGCCCACCGCAAAGGACTCCCCCGGATACATACCGGACCGCACCGGCTAACCACGGACCGGCCTGCCAGTTCGGGGCTCGCCGCGTACCTATACATACCGACCGGCGGTATGTATATTGCAAGGCAGCACACGTTCCAGGTTCGTCCCTTCTCCGGAGGACATTGCCGTGGAGCAACCAGCAGAGCTGTTTGTTTGTAGACAATGCGAGAGACCACAGCCGAGCCAACAGAACGCGAACAAGGTTCGTCCGCAATTGCGAATGCGCCGGACGCAAAGCAGACTGAACTGAGCAGCAAAGCGGAGTCCGTCCAGTATCCGACTCGCCCATCGAAAGGAGTCCGCCATGGCACGCAACGCGCATCCGGAAGTGACCGAACGGCGCATCCTCGAGGCCGCGCGCGACCTGTTTACGGAGAAGGGCTACGAGCACACCACCATCCAGAACATCGTGGACCGGCTCGGTGACCTCTCCAAAGGCGCGATCTACCACCATTTCAAGTCCAAGGAGGCGATCCTCGACCGTCTCAACAGCGCCGATTGGGATAACAGCCAAAGCGAGCGCGACCGGATTATGGCCCGCACGGACCTCAACGGACTCGAACGCCTGCGCGCGCTGTTCGTCATGGCCCTGGGCGACGAGGAGCACCGGCAGCTCAGCGAAGTCACCCTGCCGTTTCTCGACGATCCCAAGATGCTCTTCGCCAATCTGCGGTTCTGGGCCACCGACCTGCCCGACCATTGGCTGCCGATCATCGAGGAGGGCGTGCGCGACGGCTCCATCTCCACGCGATACCCGCGCGAGGCCGCCGAACTCATCGCGCTGCTCACCAATTACTGGCTGCTGCCGATGTTCTACCCGGCTTCGCGCGACGAGCTGCGTCACCGCACCGAATGCCTCGCCACCATGCTCGACGCCATCGGCGTGCCGGTCTTCGACGCCCGGCTCATCGATCAGACCGCCGATTTTTACGCACGACTCGGCACTGCAAGTGCCGAGTCCGGGGAAAAGTACCACTGACAGCCGCCTAACGGTACTTTCCCCCAAAGTCCGGCTTGATTCTGGGGAAAAGTACCACTCGAAGCCGCTCAGCGGTACTTTTTTCCAAGGTCTTGCCTGAATTTGGGGAAAAGTACCGAGAACGGCCCACCGATAGCCAGCCCGGCACCCACATCGCAACCGCACCAATAATCCATCTAAGGAAGCATCATGACCACTCAGCAATCCACCCGTTCGCCGCTGCTCGGACGCGATTTCATCCTGCTCGTCGCCGGGCAAGGCATCTCGCTGTTCGGCAATCTCATGCTCCGTTTCGCGATGGCCATGTGGGTGCTGGACGAAACCGGTTCAGCCACCGTGTTCGGCTCCATTCTGGCTATTTCCGTGGTGCCGATGATCGTGCTCGCCCCGTTCGGCGGCGTGCTGGCCGACCGTGTGAACCGCCGTACCATCATGGTGGCGCTCGACGCCGTTTCCGCCGTGCTGGTGCTGGCGAGCGCGTTCACGTTCGCCGCGGTGGGCTTCAGCATCGCGGCCATCACGGTGATGCAGGTGGCCCTGGCCGTGCTTGGCGCGTTCGAAACGCCGACCGTGCAGGCCGCGCTCCCCCAGATGTTCCGCGATTACGGGCAGGGCACGTTGCGGCAGGCGATGGCCGTGGTCAATCAGGTCCAGCAGCTCGGCTCGCTGTTGCCGAGTTTTCTGGGCGGAGTGCTGTACGCGATGTTCGGCATCCGGCCGATGATGGTCGTCACCATTGTGAGCTTCGCGGCAGCGGCCGTTCTGGAATGCTTCATTCGGCTGGCCGCGCCCGACCGCGGCAACGAGGAGCTGCCCACGCCCCTCGAGGATCTCAAGGCCGGCATGCGGTTCCTAGTCCGAGACAGGCCGAACGTGTTCGCGTTGCTGCTGTTCGCGGCTTCGCTGAATTTCGTGATTATCGGCAATTCGGCGGTGGGATTCCCGTACGTCATCCGCACGGTGCTGGGCTTCGACGCCACGGTGTACGGCGTCGCCGACGGTCTGGTGGGCGTGTCCGGCGTGGTGGGCGCGTTCGTCGCGGGCCTGTTCGCAGCGAAGCTCACGATGCGCGGGTTCCCCTTCGCGATGGTGGGGCTGACGGTATCGCTCCTGCCGCAGGGCATCGTGTTCCTGCTGCCGGTGTCGGCCTGGGTGAAGCTCGTGGTGCTGGTGGGCTTCACGTTCGGCACGATGGTGGCGAGCTGCTTCTCGAACCTCATCGCCGTGCCGACCATCCAGCTCAGCACGCCGGACGCCATGACCGGCAAGGTGATGGCGATGGTGGCGGCGGTGAGCATGTGCGCGCAACCGCTCGGCCAGATGGCCTACGGCTGGGCCTTCGACCGGTTCCCGGTGGCCGTGGTGCTGTTGGCCTCAGCGGCGTTGCTGGCGTTGGGCACCGTGGTATCCGTGCCGCTGTCCAGGAGGTTCGTCGATTGATTTGCCGAATCCCCTACGCGACAGGTGCTCGATGACCTGAGCAACGGTCCAAAAGGTAAGTCAGCGACGACGCCAAGTTACCTTTCGAGCCGTCTGTAACCATAAAAACGGCCCGAAAGGTAAACCGATGGTGTTCGGAACTTACCTTTTGGGCCGTTCATCAATGAGACCGGATATCCGGCGACCGCCAATCGGCGCGGCCGCCCTTAATCAGCCGAATCAGTCGAAATCGGCGCCCAACGCCTCGAGCTTGCCGCGGAAGTCGGCGTAGCCACGGTCGATGAGCGAGATGCCGTGCACGTCGGACGGGCCGGACGCGGCCAGTGCGGCGATCAGGTGCGAGAAGCCGCCGCGCAGATCCGGCACGTCGATGTCGCGGCCGGTCAGCGGGGTCGGTCCGAAGATCACGGCCGAATGCTTGTAGTTGCGCTGCTGGAAGCGGCAGGGCAGGGAGCCCAGGCACTCGCGGTACAGCTGAATCGTGGCGCCCATCTGCACGAGCGGCTTGGTGAAGCCGAAACGGTTCTCGTAAACCGTCTCGTGCACGATCGACAGACCGTTGGCCTGGGTCAAGGCCACCACGAGCGGCTGCTGCCAGTCGGTCATGAAACCAGGGTGCACGTCGGTTTCGATGGCCACGGGCTTCAGGTCGCCGCCCGGATGCCAGAAGCGGATGCCCTTGTCCGTCACTTCGAACTTGCCGCCCACCTTGCGGAACACGTTGAGGAAGGTCATCATCTCCGGCTGGGTGGCACCCTTGACGAAGATGTCGCCGCGCGTGGCGAGCGCCGCCGCGGCCCAGGATGCGGCCTCGATGCGGTCGGTCAGCGAGGTGTGCGTGAAGCCCTGCAGCTCCTTGACGCCCTCGATGCGGAAGGTGCGGTCCACGTCCACGGAGATGATCGCGCCCATCTTCTGCAGCACGGCCACGAGATCCATGATCTCCGGCTCGATGGCCGCGCCGGACAGCTCGGTCTTGCCTTCGGCGAGCACCGCGGCCAGCAAGGTCTGTTCGGTGGCGCCCACGGACGGGTACGGCAGGTGGATCTTCGCACCGTGCAGACCGTTCGGGGCGGTGATGTGGATGCCGTCCTTATGCTCCTTGTCCACCGTGGCGCCAAGCTTGCGCAGGGTCTCCAGATGGAAGTCGATGGGACGGCCGCCGATCGCGCAGCCACCGAGCGCCGGGATGAACGCCTCGCCCAAGCGGTGCACCAGCGGGCCGGAAAACAGAATCGGAATACGGGAGGAGCCGGACAGCGTGTCCACGTCCGCCACGTCCGCCAGTTGCACGTGCGAGGCGTCGATGGTCACGATGCCCTCCGCACCATTCACATCCACGCTCACGCCGTGCAGGCGCAGCAGGTCGGAGACCACATGCACGTCGCGGATCTCCGGCACGTTCTTCAGGACCGACTTGCCCGGCGCCAGCAACGCGGCCACCATGGCCTTGCTGACGAAGTTCTTCGCGCCACGCACCTTGATGGTGCCGTTCAGCGGCTTGCCGCCCTCAACATGCAGCACATCGTTCGGATTCTCAGCCACGCCAACTCTCCCATTCCTCATCCGGTTCGGCGAAACACTATCGTCCAGTCTGCCATAACCCATGTGCGCACATGGTGAAAGGCGACATGAATGCGCTCCCAGCAGAGCAATCGCCCGCAATGCCGCCGACCGGCACCATTCGTTGGTACAGTGGCCTGTGGAGGACCGGCCGAAGCGGACCGGACCGCCGGGTGGGGCCAAGCCGCGCGAACCGCACGTCACGGGCCCCGCCGCACGCAGGTCACGCCAATACCTGACACCTGCCACAAGCAAAGGAGCATTTATGACCACCGTCGCCGTCATCGGCTGCACGCACGCCGGCACGTTCGCCGCCACCTCGATTCTCGCCGAGCATCCCGATTGGACCGTCCACGTCTTCGAGCGCAACGGCACCCTGTCCTTCCTGTCCTGCGGCATCGCGCTGTGGGTGGGCGACCACGTGTCCGACCCGAAGAAGATGTTCTACTCCTCCCCCGAGGCGCTGGCGCAGGCAGGCGCGACCATGCACATGCGCACCGATGTGACGTCCGTGGACCTTGCGGCCAAGACCCTCACCTATCGCCCGCTGGACGGCGGCGATGAGGCCGGCGAAGAGACGCTCACGTTCGACAAGCTCGTGGTGACCACCGGCTCACGCCCGGTGATTCCGCCGATTCCGGGCATCGACAGCCCGCACGTGCTGCTGTGCAAGAACTGGGACCACGCCATCGCCATCAAGGAGAAGGCGAAGACCGCCAAGTCCGCGGTGGTGATCGGCTCGGGCTACATCGGCGCCGAGATCGCCGAGCAGTTCAGCCTCACGGGCGTCACGACCACGCTGGTGGACGGCCTGGACCGCCCGCTGGCCAACAACTTCGACAAGGCCATCACCGACCAGGTGGCCGCCGCGTTCGAGGAGCACGGCGTGACGCTCGCGCTCGGCCAGAAGGTGGTGGAGTTCCGCGACAATCCGGACGACACCGTCACCGTGATCACCGAGAAGGGCGAATACACGGCCGAGATGGCGATCCTGGCGGTCGGCTTCCTGCCGAACACCGACCTGCTCAAGGGCAAGGTGGACATGCTGCCGAACGGCGCAATCATCGTGGACGACTACATGCAGGCCTCCGTGCCGGACGTGTACGCCGCCGGCGACTCGGCCACCGTGTTCTACAACCCCACCGGCAAGCACGACTACATCCCGCTGGCCACCAACGCCGTGCGCCAGGGTCTGCTCGTGGGCCGCAACATCGAGAAGCCGACCGTGAAGTACATGGGCACGCAGGCCACCTCGGCCGTGCAACTGTACGACCTGTCACTGGCAGCCTCGGGCCTGACCAAGGCCGGTGCCGAGCGCCGCGGCCTGACGGTGCGGGAGACCGAGCTCGTGGACGACTACCGCCCGGATTTCATGCTCACCACCACGCCGGTCACCTCGATTCTGACGTGGGATCCGGAGACCCGTCAGGTCAAGGGCGGCCAGTTCTGCTCCAAGGCGGATATCTCCGGCGCCGCGAACGTAATCTCCATGGCCATCCAAGCCGGTTTCACCGTGGATCAGCTGGCCAATGTGGACTTCCTGTTCCAGCCGAACTTCGACAAGCCCGTCTATTACGTGGGCGCCGTGGCCATGAAGGCCGCCGCCGAGTAATCAGGGCACGGCATTTTGCCGAACATCGTTGTTACGGTACTTTTCCCCAAAGTCCGGCATGATTCTGGGGAAAAGTACCGCTGACGAGTCGCCAGTGGTACTTTTCCCCACAAATGTCGGTGAGGTTATAGGCTTGCCTTGATCTTGCGGGCCAGTTCGGCGTCCCACATGGCACCGGTGGCGGACATCACCGAATCCGCACCGACCTTCTTGTACGCCGCGTAATCGGCGGGCGAAACCACGCCGCCCACGCCGTTGATCTCGAAGTCGAGGCCAGTCTTCTCACGGATGGCGGCGAGACGGGCCACCATGTCGAGGCCGGCGCCGCGAATCGCGTTGCCGCATACGCCGGAACGGTCACGGCCCGCGCCGGGCAAAGCCTGATTGCCATCCTTGTCCACGAGGCGCGCGGAGATCGTGTTGATGGTGCTGAAGCCCTGCACGGTGCCGCGTCCCACGGTGGAACGCACCATGAGCTCAAGATCGTCGTCGTTGGGGATGTACGCGAGCTTGATCATCAGCGGCGTATCGCCGATTTCCCGCTTCACGGCCTCGGTGATGCGGCCCACGAGCAGCGGGTTGTGGCACAGGAGACGGTTGTGCCCCTCGTTCGGGCAGCTGGTGTTCATCACCATGAACTTCGCGCCGGTCTCCTTGACCAGGCGAGCGGTGGTGGCGTGGTCGGCGATGTAGTCCTCCTCGCTCATGCCCTCCACGCGCGAGCCTTGGAAGCTCGGCACCAGCACCTGGCCAGGGCCGGCCGCGGCGATGGCGGCTTTCATGTCCGGCTGCCAGACATCCGGGTCCTGCGAAGGCACGCCGAAGCTGTTGGAGATGGAGATGGGCAGGTCGTAGTTGGTGTCCGCCAACACGCCTTCATCGAGTTCGGCGCTGCCGGGGGTCAGCGAGCCGTCCGCCGACTTGGGGTGCACGGCCAGCACGTTCGGGAACGGGTTGCAGCCCCATGCGCGCGAGCGCACGGTCTTGTAGGTGGCCAGGTCGAAGCCCATGCGGAAGGCCGCCGTGGTGTAGCGGCTGTTGAGCAGCGGGCCGGCGGGGATGCCGAATGCGAGGTTGACCGGCTGGCCGAGGAACGTGGCGGTCGGGGTGGCTGCGGAGCCGGAGTCAGCCGATGCGGCTGAAGCGGCTTCATCTCCAGCCAGCGCCTGCGCGAACGCCCCGAACGGACCCTGCGCGTAATTGTCCTCGTAAGTACGGTTCACATCGTAGAAAGGCTCGAAATCACTCATGACTCAACCATAAAACACACCGCGCCAACGGCTCACCGCCATCCCGCTATTGCGTCGCGCGCGAACTGGCTCACTCGACAAATCGCATCCGCCATCGCAGCGACGCAGACTGACGCACCCAAGCTGGCCCCATGAGCCCCGATCGTCACCCCACCATCGCGGCGATGAGGGACGCGATGGCGACGACGGCGTTGAGCACCACGAACGCGATGAACGCGGGCGAGGTCCAGCCGGCGTAGGTGTCCGGGATGGAGCGGTTCTCGCGACGGTATTGCGCAAGGCTTCGGCCGTAGAGCGCCAGCACGATCGCCGAGCCGATCACGCCAATCAGCGCGAGGACAATCGAATACATCAGATAGCCGCTGTCGCTGAGCCGGCCGGCGAGCAGTGTATCGATCACGCCGGAGAGGATCGCGTTGTTGAAGATGTGCAGCGCGATGGACCAGACCAGTGAGTATTCCATCGCCACGAAGCCCAGAATCAGGCCGAACAGGAAGGCGAACGTGCCCTGCACCACGTCGTCGTGGAAGAGGCCGAAGGCGAGCGCAGAGGTGAAGATCGCGAAGTTCTTGCCCAGCGGCTTGAGCTCCTTCATGAGCACCCCGCGGAACATCACCTCCTCGCAGATCGGCCCGACAAGCCCGATGTACAGCCACATGCTCACCGTCACGGCGGATTCATTGATGCTTTCGGATGTGGGCGAAACCAGATCGACGCCGCCCATCGACAGCAGCATCTGCACCAGCGAGACGCTGCCCTGCACGCCCAGTCCGAGCACGATGAACACGAGGAACCACTGCGGGCGCATGCGTCCGCCGCCGTATCGGCTCACGCGACCGCGCTGGTTGGGCTCGCCGTACGTGTCCAGGTGCGGCCCGCCGAGCCAGAATTCGCGGGTGAGGATGTCGCGGCGGCGCATGAGCAGCAGGAATCCGAACGCCACGGCGACCGAGATAAGGCTGATGATGCCGTCGCTGCTTGAGTAGGTGCCTCTGCCGGAAGCGAAGAGTCCGGTGGCGGCAGCCATGGCCACGATGCCGGAGGCGATGATCGCGCCCGCGTACATCATGCCCTCGTAGGCGAAGGTCAGGCCCATCGCACGGCCGACCACCTTCCGCCGCCACGTGCGCCACGCCTGCCTTGGGTCGACGGGAATCGCCGGAGGCGCCGGCGTCACCGGGCGCGGCGGGTAGGGCTGGTACGTCTGATATGCCGGATACGGGTACTGCTGTTGGTACTGGGGATACTGCGAGTATTGCGGACGATACTGCGGTTGCGCAGGTTGCGGCCGATACGGGGGCGCAGCCGGCTGTGCATATTGAGCATACTGCGGATACTGCTGGTATTGCTGCGTAGAGTTCGGCATGACGGGCTGTGCGGACTGCGGCACGGCCTGCCCTGCCGGCGGTACCGCGTATGGGGCCGACGGCTGCTGCGCCGCAGACGCTGCGTACTGCTGTTGCGGTGCCGCCGGCGCCGTGTACGACTGTTGCGGCATCGCCGGGTACGGCACCGGTTGTGGAGGCTGCGATGCTGGCAACGGAGACGCAACTGGCTGGACCGGTGGAATCGACTGATACCCGAGGGGTGTATTCGGCGTATTCGGCTGCCCCTGCTGAATCGGCTGATATTGGTTCTGGGGCGACTGGTACGGGCTCGTCTGGTTTGTCTGCGACGACTGCCCCGACTGGACCGATAGATACTCGTTCGGCCGAATCGTTTCATTTGCCTGCGGCAACTGCCGAGGCTCCCCCTGCCCCGCCTGCGGCTCCCGCGATCCGTTCGGCTGATTCACATCGTTCATGCTCATGGGACTCAACCTATCCGCCGTAACTGAACGAATCGTGAGGATGTCCACAAATGTCGACGAACATGCGGGGTCGTCAGGATGCCAAGGCCGTGTGGAATGTTCCGACCACCCATGCGACGAACCGGTAGGATGGGCACCATGGGCATTGAGAAGGGGACTCCGGTGCTGGTGGCCGCGGTCGACAATGATCGCATGGCGCTGCTGGCATTGAAGGGGATTTTGCCGCAACTGCTGCCGGCCGCGCAATGGCTGTGGGGTGTGGGCAATGCGGACGAGGCCGTGGCCAAGGCGCTCAATCCGGAGACGCGACCCCGACTGCTGCTGGTGGATGTGTCGCTTGGGGAGGCGACCGGCGTAAGCGTCTGCCGTAAGATCCGCGTGCGCACCGACCGTGTGATGCTGCTTGGCATCACCGCGTTCTCGGTGGATACGTATGCCGAACGTCTCGCGGCCGCGGGCGCGCAGGGCATCGTGTCGAAGGCCGATATCCCGCAGTTGGCCAAGGCACTGCGCACGGTGGCCGCCGGCGGCACGTTCGCCCCGGATTCCGTAGCATCGGTGACGTTCCGGACGGCGGCCGACGCATATCAATCGCTGACGGACAACGGGACAGCCACGCCGACCGTTCGCGGGACCGATGCTGGCGACGATGGCGCAGCCAATCGCGCCGCCAAACTCGGCGCCAAGGAATCCGAAACCCTGCACCTGCTCTCCCGCGGACTGACATACGACCAGATTGCCGCCCAATGGGGCGTGGCCGCCTCCACCGTCCGCACCCACGCCCACCGAGCCGTAGACAAACTAGGAGCCCATTCCCTGGCCCACGCCATTGCGATTTGGCTCAGTAATTAGCGGAATTCGCGCGCTGAGAATCCAGGTGCCGTCCTGTTTGCTGGTGTTGAGTGTGCCGCCGAGCGATTCGATGGTCGCACGCTGCAGGGCGAGACCGTCGCCGTGCTTCCGTCCGTGGACCAGCGTCCGGCGTTCGTCGGCGAGCGCATTGACCTCGCTGATGGCGATACCATCGCGGCTTATGTCAATGAACATGCTGTAAGCGGGCTCACCATCGGCCGCGACTTCGTCTCCGTCCGGCGTCCTGGTCTCGACATCCGGCTTCCCGGCCGCCTCGTTCATCGCGCAATGCCGCACGATGTTCGCGTAGATCTCCTCCAGCAATCCCATCGTCGCGCGACACACAGGCTCCGGCACCGGCGCATCCGGCACGGTGTCGAGACGACTCACGCCCGCAAGCCCCAGCATGCCCATCGCGCGGTCTTGATCCTCCACGTATTTCTCCACGGTCATATCGAAAGAATCGTGGGAAGCCTGCGGAATACTGTCCGAAGCACCCACCGCACCCGGCGACGCACGCAGCTCACCCAATTCGCGTTTGCCATTGAGCACGTCAATCACCTCATGCACCCGGTCCAGCGCGTGATGCGACCGCGCATAGATCGCGTCCAACATCTCGTCCCGCTCGCCACCGTCCTCCACTCCTTTGGCGCGCCAGGAGAGCATCGCGATGGTGGACATGTCGTTGGCCACCGAATCGTGAATCATATGGGCCAGTTCCTGCTCGCGGGTCACACGGCCCAGCAGCCGTTCGGCGCGCGCGGCCCGCTCCCCCGCCGCGGCCGTACGCCGGAACGCGGCGCTGCACACGGTCAGAAATCCCAGAATCATGAGATCCAGCACGAAAGTGGCCACGAATATGATGACCACATACTGCGGCAACGCCATACTTGCATCCACGGGTACCGCAACACCGGTACTACTCCCCGCCGAAGCCTCCCGATTGATGTTGTTGAGCGCGCTCACCACGCTCCGAATCACAGTGCCGCCCAGCGAGCCGAATCCGAACCATGCGCACCCGGCCGCATCCAGCACCGAAAATCCAGCCGGCAGCACGATCGCAACCCACCGTGGCATCACGTACCCGATGGCTAGGAACCACGCGGCCAGAGCGACCCCACCGGTCGTCCACACGCTCCAATTCGGCAGGATGCCGGCAGCCAGGCACAACGCCGGTCCCGCCACGCACAGCACGCGCGGCGCGAGCGGCAGCGCGGCCACCAGCGCCAGCCAGACGAACGCGCACACCATCTGCAGAGGACTGTGCGGCGGTATGGCGATCATCGCCACCACCTGCGCCGCATCCACCACGATGCTGGTCTTCTCCAGAAAATGCGGCTCCTGCCACCAGTCCAGCACGCGCCGGAAAAGACCAGGCATCTGAGCCAGCACACCATCAGCATTCTTCGTCATCGCCAAGTCCTTTCTCGCTCACCGCATCGTGTATCACTGCGCCACACGAATCGCCCCTGATCCAGGCACATCATCAAGAACGTCGCCGCCGAGACGCGACCCCGAATTCCGACTGCATCGATTCCGCCGACAACGCAACCGCAGCGTTCGGCGCGACATTCCGCTGGGATTCGTCCAGCTTCCGCCCACCACGCTCATGACGCCGCCCGTCCGGACGGTCGAACCGCGCGCCGCGGGGATCGCTGGGCCCAATCATCAGTACGACCGACGCCAGCCCGGACAACAGGTACATACCGAAGAACGCCAGCATGCCCGCGACCAGTCCCTGCCCGATGGCCGTATCGGAGCCGCCGCCGGCCACCCCGACAGCGATGATCACCGCGAACAGCACGACCACCGCGGCAACCTGCAACAGCGTGGGCAGCAGCAGCCACCATCCGCGGCGGTTCTCGTCGTGCAGACGCCGAATGGACAGCGAAATGGTCGGCACGAACATCACCAGTTGCGCGATTATCGTCGCGTTGCTGATGAAGTCGTCCAACGGCGAGCTGAGCATGGACGGATCCTCGGCACCGTTCAGCCCGATGGCGAGTCCGATGCCGTATGCCGCCGCGCCCAGCACGCCGGAAAGCACCAAGGTGAACAGCCAGACCCACCAGTATTCGCCGCGCGAGGCACGACCGTGGAAGATGAACGTCTTGCGGAAGCACCGCGTGACGGCCCGCCAGAAGCCGATGCCGTACCACGGGGCCCACAGCGGTGGTTCGTCGCGCAATCGCCATTGCCGGCCGGACTGTGATGGTTGTGGCGGCAGTTGCGGCGACGACTGCAACGGCTGCGGATTCGCCATCACGTACGGGTTCGGTGCCGCATATGGATTCGGCGAGTCACCCGGCGACTCATGTGCCTGACGCCATACCTGAGCGGCTTGCGGGTTCGGTTCGGGAATACCCATCATGCTTCCTTCCCTGTGATGACTCCACTCAACCGCATCCGGCCCGGTTCGTCCAGCCGGCCGCCGCGCCGGTCAACATCTGTGTACCGCTCCCCGCAGAGCGTAATCGCGTCGGATACAGTGGGGCTAGGCTGCGGCAGAACGGTGGAGGGCCACAACCGACGGACGGTTCTGGCCCTCGGCTTTTGTTGCACCGAAATCGACCTATATTCGGCGGGACTGCCGCTCAGTCGGCCCGCCGGCAGCTCCTTTGGCAAAGGGGAGCCGAGAAAAGGCCGTCGGTTTTGGTGTGCCGGAACATTGGCGGAAGGGGACATGATGAACGCGCAACAGGAATCCGGGCACCCCGGCGAATCCGACTGGCGGCCGCTGCCGCCGCGCGTGCGCACAGTGTGGCTTATCAACGAGGCGATTCGGACCGTCATCTGGCTGGTGGTCTGCGCCGTGGTCGCAATCGTATGCATGACGAACGGCTGGTGGGGCTTCTGGCAGCGGCTCATCGTCGCGCTGGCCGCAGCCTACGCGGTGTTGAACCTCGCCTTCCAACCGTTGCAGACCAAATACCTGTACGCCTTCACGCGATTCCGCATCGGCGAGCGCGACCTCGCCACCCGCAAGGGCTGGCTGTTCCGCCGCTCCACCACCACGCCGTACACGCGCGTGCAGCATGTGGACACCAAGCAGAACCCGGTGCAGCGGCATTTCGGGCTGACCACGGTGGTGGTGCACACGGCCGCCGACGAGCATGAGATCGCCGCGTTGGACACCGCTGAAGCGGAGCGCATGGTGGCGCTCATCACCGAGCGCGTGGCCGAAGCGAAGGACGACCTGTGATGACGGGCGGCGGATACGATACTGCCTCACATGCGGGAAAGCATGTCACCGTGAACCACACCGTCGATACCGCGGACGGCACCAAAGGCGACGCATACGGCAATAATGCAATCGGCCCCGGCGCCGGCCTTTCCAGCAAGCAGCCTTACGGCAACAGCGCGCCCGCAATCAGCACTGAACATCCTGACGGCGTGCAATCGCGTGACACCGAAAGCAACAGCGGCGCAAACCAGCTCGGCCGCAACCGCCCTGCCGATGACTGGCGCATGCTGCACCCGGCCGGGCTCATCGTCGCGACGGTCTCCTCGGTGCGCGGCATTATCGGCCTGTTCGTCACGTTCCTGGTGATTCTGCGCCGGCATCTGAGCGTCCCGATGATCGCGCTGGCCTTGGCGACGGCCATCGTGGCAGCGCTCATCCCGCCCGTCATCGAATGGCTGACCACCCGATATCGTTTGGGTAGCGACGGGCTGTCCTTCAAATCCGGCCTGTTCTTCCGCAAGCACCGGACCATCAGCTACGGCTCGATCCATGCCATCAACAGTTCGTCGCCGGTGTACCTGCAGCCGTTCGGCGTGGTGCGGCTCACCGTTTCGGCGGCCGGCTCGGCGGATACGGATATCCGGTTGGATGCGGTGCCGGCGGTGCTGCAACTGGAGTTGGAGACGTTCCGCGCGCAGGCCCGCACGGGTCAAGCGGCGAACGTTGGCAGCACTCAGGTGCCGCATGATGCTCGTCAGGCCGTCAACACTACTTTCGACGCAGCCGTCAACGATACCTCCGACGGTTTCGCGAAGACGCCCGGTATCCCCGAAGCCAACGTTCGCACGATTGCGGTCCCACCGAAACGCGACACCAGATATGACCCGGCCTACACTGCCGGCCCCATCGCGTGCGTAGGCAAGCCCGCGATACCTGCGGATTCACGCGGCCAAGCTCCGGTGTTCCGCGCCTCGGTGAAGGACATCCTGCTGTTCGCCGTCACCGATATCGGGTTCCTGGCCGCCGCGTTCGTGGTGTACGGCTTCGTACAGCAAGTGCAGGAAATCGTGCCGGAAAGCTGGGTGCGCGATGCCGAACGATCGGTGAGCGCCGTGGCGACCAGCAACCTGCTTTCGATTGCGCTGGCTGTGCTGGTCTGTGTGATGGTGCTGATGCTGGTGAGCATCGTGACCTCGCTGCTGCGGTTCTACGGTTTCGAGGTATGGCGTCGCGGCGACGATCTGGTGGTGGTGCGCGGCCTGTTCACGCGCCGCACGTCCACGATTCCGGTGAGCCGTATCCAGACGGTGATCGTGAAGCAGTCGCTGCTGCGCCGGCCGTTTGGTCTGTGCTCGGTGGGGTTGGGACTGAGTTCCTCAGCCACCGGAGAGAACGCGGAAGGCTCCATTTCGGCGGCGCGCATCTTGCCGGTGATCGGCACACGCCGGGTCTATGACGTGCTGCACGCGATGCTGCCGGAGTGGGACGTGCGCGAACCGGTCGTGCAGGCTGAGGTGCACAGCCCGATTGCGCGAGCCGCCGCCACCGGCACATCCGCCGGCTTAGGCAGCGGCGTCAACGCATCGCAGGCCGCGCAACCGCTGGAACCAGAACCTGCGGCGGGTCCGGTCATCCGGTACACCGGGCGCGGGTTGCTGCGTTATTACCTCACGATGCCGGTGATGATGACGTTGGCTGCGACGACGCTGACTTGGCTCGGCTCGGACGCCGACGCGGCAACGGCTTTCCGCACGGCGTTTGCGATTCCGGGGCTTGGCTGGTGGCCGTGGTGGCTGCTGTTCGTGCCCGTGGCCATCGGCTTGTGGTGGACCGCCGTACGATGGCTGAAGTCACGCGAGGAAGGGTATGCGTTGGTGCCGGATGCAGCGTACGGCAATAACGATGACACCTATGGCGGCAACAGCGGTTCCGCTGCCTCAAATGGCACTGATAACCGGACTGTACAAGGGCCTGCATCCCATGACCATGGCACGCATGTTCTTTCATGCGGTTTCGGAACGGACGGCCAGATGGTCACGCCGCATCATCGAATCGTGGCGACCGGCGCGGTCCGGCTCGCACGGTATACGACCATAACCACGAGGTCGCGCGTGCAGTCGATCACGCGATCCACCATGTTATGGCGGGAGCCGCGCGGCATCGAGCGGGTCCAGATGTCCCTGTTCGTGATGAACGGCATCGATTCGCTGCGATTCATGTTCCTGCGGCGCGCGGATGCCGAAGCGTTGGAGCAGTGGATGGAGGGGTAGAGCCGTGTTCCGCATGTCTGCGGCGTGAGATTGGCAAGTTTCGGACGCGAATATGCCGTTTAGTGTCCGTTTTTGCTAGACGCTAGTGTTGTTTGGATAATTTCGGCCGCACTGAGGCTGTTTTGGCTGTTTCAGGGCGGATAGATATGGAAAGGCCCCCGCTGGCTGGAACGTTCCGTTCAGCGAGGGCCCCTATGCGTATTGGCCAACGGACCCGGGCCTGCAATTATGGACTCGCTCTTCGAGCGAGGCTCAGTGTTGGCCTCGCCGGCTGTCGCGGCTCGGCGCAGGACCTGTGGGAAGTCCACCGGACTTCCCACAAGCTGATCAAGGCTAGATAATGCCTCGATCAGCTAACGGTCCTGCCCAACTCCCTTCCTCCGGCTCGCGGGCGGACTGGATGGGCTCTTCGGCCCAGTGCTTGGCGGGGATGGTCTTGGGTTTGAAGGGGAACTTTTCGGCGCGCATCTTCTCGTAGGCGGCGATGTCGTCCTCGTGCTGGAGCGTCAGGTCGATGTCGTCATAGCCGTTCATGAGGCGCCAGCGGGTGTAGTCGTTCACCTCGAACGGCAGGGTCACGTCGCCGCAGGTGACGGTGCGGGTCTCCAGCGAGACGGTCATCTCGCGGCCCGGTTCCTCCTCCAGCAGCTTCCACAGCAGTTCGACGGATTCCTGCGGCATGATGGCGGCCAGCACGCCGTTCTTGGCGGTGTTGCCGTAGAAGATGTCGGCGAAGCTCGGCGCGATGACCACACGGAAGCCGTAATCGTGCAGCGCCCACACGGCGTGCTCGCGGGAGGAGCCGATGCCGAATTCGGGGCCGGCCACGAGGATCTGGCCCTTGCCGGCGTATTCCGGCTGGTTGAGCACGAAGTTCGGGTCGCGGCGCCAAGCGTAGAACAGGGCGTCATCGAAGCCGGTCTTGGTCACGCGCTTCAGGAACACGGCCGGGATGATCTGGTCGGTGTCCACGTTGGAACGGCGCAGCGGCACGCCCACGCCGGTCAGGGTGGTGAGTTTTTCCATAATAAAAGTCCTTACATATCCGGAATATCCGGCTCCCCTCGTCGAGGGGAGCTGTCGTCGCAGACGACTGAGGGGGAGCAACCTTGCGGAACCAACCGAGGCTCCCCTCAGTCCGCCCCGCGGCCGGCTCCCTTCACAAAGGGGAGCCAGAGAAGCAGTGGTTTACAGATCGGCGGGAGACGAGATCGTGCCGCGGATGGCGGTGGCGGCGGCCACTGCCGGGGAAGCCAGATGCGTGCGCGAGCCCTTGCCCTGACGACCCTCGAAGTTGCGGTTCGAGGTCGAGATGGAGCGCTCGTTCGGCACGAGCTTGTCCGGGTTCATGCCCAGGCACATCGAGCAGCCGGCGTTGCGCCATTCGGCGCCGAAGTCCTTGAATACCTTGTCAAGGCCTTCTTTTTCCGCTTCCAGACGCACGCGGGAGGAGGCCGGCACCACGAGCACGCGGTGGATGGAATCGGCCTTGTGGTGGCCCTTCATGATTGCCGCGGCCTGGCGCAGGTCGTCGATGCGGCCGTTGGTGCAGGAGCCGATGAACACGGTGTCCACGGCGATGTCCTTGATGGGCATGCCGGGCTTGAGGCCCATGTACTTGATGGCGCGCTCGGCGGCGGAACGCTCGGTCGCGTCGGCGATCGTGGCGGGGTCCGGCACGTCGGCGGTGATCGGCAGGCCCTGGCCGGGGTTAGTGCCCCAGGTCACGTAGGGGCCGAGCTTGGTGGCGTCGATGTCCACCACCTTGTCGAACACGGCGTCGTCATCGGTCTTAAGCGTCTTCCAGTACGCCACGGCCTTGTCCCACATCTCGCCTTCCGGCGCGTGCGGACGGCCCTTGAGGTACTCGAACGTGGTCTCGTCCGGCGCGATCATGCCGGCGCGGGCACCAGCCTCGATGGACATGTTGCACACGGTCATGCGCTCGTCCATCGTGAGGTTGCGGATGGCCTCGCCACGGTACTCGATGACGTAGCCCTGGCCGCCGCCGGTGCCGATCTTGGCGATGATGGCCAGAATGATGTCCTTGGCCGTGGCGTCCGCCGGCAGCTTGCCGTTGACGTTGATGGCCATGGTCTTGAACGGCTTCAGGGACAGGGTCTGCGTGGCCATCACGTGCTCGACCTCGGAGGTGCCGATGCCGAATGCCAGCGCACCGAACGCGCCGTGCGTGGAGGTGTGCGAGTCGCCGCACACGATGGTCATGCCCGGCTGGGTGAGACCCAGAATCGGGGCGAAGGCGTGCACGATGCCCTGATCGGCGTCGCCCAGCGGGTGCAGACGCACGCCGAATTCCTTGCAGTTCTTCTCCAGCGTGCTCAGCTGCAGCGCGCTGGTCTTGTCCGGATTCGGACGGTCGATGTCAACGGTCGGGGTGTTGTGATCCTCGGTGGCGATGAGCTGATCGACGTGGCGCGGCTTGCGGCCGGCCAGACGCAGGCCCTCGAATGCCTGCGGGCTGGTGACTTCGTGCATGAGCATCAGGTCGATGTACAGCAGATCGGGCGCGCCGTCGCTGCCCTTGCGCACCAGATGATCGGCCCAGACCTTCTCGGCCAGTGTCGTTCCCATAGCGTTTCCTCCAAAAAATTCCGCGCGAGGTATTGTGTTCGCGCCTTGTTCGTGGTAATAGCCTAAGGGGAGTTTTTTGGGGCAGCCACAAGCAGGCCGGATATTGAGATATGGCTCATTACGAGCCATTGACCCCTCGCGATTCGTCTTGTTCGCGATGGTCACTTCGTGAGACTCTTCCCCGATTTGCCATTTCACTATGTGAGATGGCATAATCGCCATTATTATGACTGATTCCCTAGAAGAACCGCTCGACCACAACCTGACCGAATCCGAGCCGATTGAAGAGGCAGCCCCGAAGGATGACGGGGAGATTCATTCCGGTGTTGGCGTACTTGATAAAACCGTAAAGATTCTCGACGCCCTTGAGTCCGGCCCCTCCACGCTGGGCCAGCTCGTGGCGGCCACCGGCCTGGCCCGCCCGACCGCGCATCGTCTGGCGATCGCGCTTGAACGTCACCGTTTCGTACTGCGTGACCAGCACGGCCGTTTCGTGCTGGGCTCCCGTTTCGCCGAGCTGGCCGCGGCCGCCGGCGAGGACCGACTGCTCACCGCCGCCGGCCCGATCCTGCGCACCCTGCTCGACCGCACCGGCGAGTCCGCGCAGATCTACCGTCGTCAGGGCGATCAGCGCGTGTGCATCGCGGCCGTGGAGCGCGCCTCCGGCCTGCGCGATTCCATCCCGGTGGGTGCCATGCTCTCCATGGAAGCCGGTTCCGCCGCCCAGATCCTGCTGGCCTGGGAGGATTCCGACCGTCTGCACCAGGGCCTGCGCCACGCCAAGTTCACCGCTACCAAGCTGGCCGCCGTGCGCAAGCGCGGCTGGGCCGAATCCGTGAACGAGCGCGAGGACGGCGTGTGCTCGATCTCCGCGCCGATCCGCAACGCTTCCGGCCAGGTCATCGCCGCCATCTCCATCTCCGGCCCGACCGGCCGTATGGGCGCCGCCCCCGGCCGCCGCTACGCACCGCTGGTCATGGCAGCCGGCAAGTACCTGACCGAGGCTCTGGTCAAAGCCGTGCGCTGAGGGGATAGCGGGTTACTCAATACATAAGGAATCGGCCTTTGGCCGATGCGATATTTTCCGCAGCTGACGCTGCTTCTCTTCTCTCCCTCACCCGCTTCGCGGGAGCTCCCTCGTCAGAGGGAGCCGAGACCTATATATGTAGACTTGGATCCCTCTGACGAGGGAGCTGTCGAACGAAGTGAGACTGAGGGAGAGAAGGAGCGCAGGCGCAAAGCCTGCAGGAAACACTGCATCGGCCAAAGGCCGATTCCTTTTTTGTCAAAGGTTTGCCAAAGGCCGATCCCTTTGCCTATCCCTTCACTTAAACAACCCAGTCAGCTGACTCCACAGCGACGGCTTGCGCAACAAATCGTCGCCTTCGCCTTCACCGGGAGTCTGCTGGTTCACCGCATAGGTGTACGCCCGCTTGGAGCTGGGCTTACCCACCAGTTCACCGAATTCCAACAACTGCGTACGCGGCTCGTACGGGTGGCGGATGTCGAATTCGATGAGTCGCGTGGCGCGCTTGGCCGGTGCCGGCCCGTACGTGTTGAAGCCACAGGTGGGCGTGGCCATGAGCAGCAGTCCCTCGGTCTCGCCCACGAATCCATTGCGATGGTCATGCCCGGCCACGACTCCGATGTATCCCTCACTGTCACGCAACACCGCGAACTCCTCCGAGCGGTCCGGGCAGGAGATGCCCTCTCCCAGATAGCCGCCGAGCTGGGTTTTGTCCTCGTCCAGCACGTAATAGGTGCTGGCGTGTTCGCGGTAGCCCTGCATGGCGAAGGCCGCGGTGGCCGCCACCGGGCGCAGCACCTGGTAGTACTCCGGCAGCGGCATGTGCTGGAACACCATCGATTTGGCATCGATATGCTCCGGCAGCACACGCAGGAAGGCCATCGCCGCATCGGACGGCGTGCCGAAGCCACCGCCGCGCGCGTAATCGCCGGAGTTGACCAGCACCAGGCCCAGCACATCGCGCGTGCAATCCACATCCATCACCGGCAGCGCGAACGTGCCCGGTTCGCAGGGCACGGCATCCGCCGCCGCACCGCCGACAGCCGGGGCCGGTCCTCCATCGTCGGCAGGCTCGGACTCACCGATGACGCCGACGGTGCCATCAGGCCCACAAGTATATATGGTCTGCTTCGACAGCAGCCCGTTCGCCGGTACAACCGGAGTCGCCGCCCCTCCGGACTCCCGCACCGCCGCATCACCGTCGACGTTGCTCTCACCGGACGCCCCCACGAACGACCCCGGATTCACGCATCCGGGAAACTCACGGTAGATGGCATCCAGTTCGGCATCGCTTAATCCGCATTGAAAATCATGATTGCCGTACGTCACCGCCCACGGGATGCCGCGCTTGACCAACGGCTCGACGCTATGCCAGACGGCCTTGCGCACCAACTGGCGCGTATCCTCCAGAGCAGCGGCGCGGGCGGCCTCGCTTTCGTCGGCCGCGGACCCCTCGCCCTCCACACGCCACCGGCGCTTGCGGAACGTGGCCGCGAACGCGGGATCATAGCCGGCGATCTGGTTGCCGGAGAAAATCACCAAATCCGGGCGTGAAGCGTCAAGGCTGGCCTCGATGAGGGCCATCGTGTCCTTGGCGATCTTCGGACCGTCCTGGATGTCCGCGATCTGCAGCACGCGGAACTTGCCGGAATGGTGGAACTGCAGGCGCCCAAGGCGCGCGGAGATAGAAACCGGACGGTCGTCTTCGGCGTCGGCCGGCTTGATGCGGGGCTTCGTCATGCCCTCAGGCGCACGCTGTGTTTCCGTCATGCCCTCCACTGTACAGTTTCTGCAGGCAACAAACGAAAAGGCCCGCCGGAGCGGGCCTTTTCTTCTCAAGAGCAACTACTGGAGCAGAATCTCTGCACAACATCATCGTTGTAACGGTAAGTCTTTCCAATGCCCGTCCAACGTAACAGTCCTCGTGACCATACACTACTTGTGGGCTCTGCTCTGTTCAGTTGTTCTTGTACCTCATAATCTATTCACCCCTCGCGCCGCTCGCAACCCGCGTCCGGCCATTGTTCGGTTTTTATCGCAAATGTGCAATCGGACACGACTTTCCACGGCAATCGAGCTGAACCGTTCATATCGAACCCGACCGATGTTCGCTTCTGTGCGTTTCACCATTGCCAACGGCGTGTCGCACGCCCGGCGAAACGAAGCCCGCACGGACTCCGCACGCACCCCACACCAATATGAACGGCCGTTGAATTCTGGCGCGTTAGCCCGTTCACCGACCACGCCAAAGCATACGATATAAGCTATGGCACAGATATTTGACGCACCATCGAAGGCAATTCTGCGAAGCCAAATCGCAGAGCACATTGCCGAAACAGACAAGAACGACCGCCGCGTCGATCAGGAGGGCGAGGCCCCGCTGCCGCAGGACCGCTTCTTCGACCGCGAACTGAGCTGGCTGAAGTTCAACCAGCGCGTGCTGGAGTGCGCGGAGAACGAGGATACCCCGCTGCTTGAGCGCGCCAACTTCGCCGCGATCTTCGCCTCGAACCTGGACGAGTTCTTCATGGTCCGCGTCGCCGGCCTGAAGCGCCGCATCGACTCCGGCATCGCGGTGCCGTCCGCCGCCGGCCTGAGCCCGCGCCAGCAGCTGCGCGCCATCAGCGAGACCGCGCACCGTCTGCAGGACGAGCACGCCCACTACGTGATCAACACGATCCTGCCGGAACTGGAGAAGGAGCACATCGTCCTGCTGCCGTGGGACAAGCTCACCTCCGCCGAGCAGGAGCGTCTCTCCCGCTACTACCGCCAGCAGGTCTTCCCGGTCCTGACCCCGCTCGCCGTGGATCCGGCCCACCCGTTCCCCTACATCTCCGGCGGCTCCATCAACCTGGCCGTGATCGTGGAGAACCCGTCCTCCGGCAAGTCCCACTTCGCCCGCGTCAAGATCCCGGGCAACCTGCCACGTCTGGTGCCCGTGGACGACATGACCGACGAGGAGTCCAAGGACGAGCGTTACGGCTTCATCACCATGGAGAAGCTGATCGCCGCGCACCTCGAATCCCTGTTCCCGGGCATGATCATCAAGGAGGCCCGCTCCTTCCGCGTGACCCGTAACGAGGACATCGACGTGGAAGAGGACGACGCCGAGAACCTGCTCAACGCCATGGAGAAGGAGCTCCTGCGCCGTCGCTTCGGACCGCCGATCCGTCTGGAGATCACCGATTCCACCAGCCCGTTCCTCTCCCAGCTGCTCGCCGACCAGCTCGGCGTGAGCCAGGACGAGGTCTACCGCCTGCCGAGCCCGCTGGACATGACCGTGCTCTTCGAGCTGGGCGGCGTGGATCGTCCGGACCTGAAGTTCCGCCCGTTCGTGCCCACCACGAACCGCCAGATCGCCGAGGTCGAGTCCTCCCGCGCACAGGACATCTTCGCCGCCATCCGCGAGCGCGACATCCTGCTGCACCACCCTTACGACTCGTTCTCCACGTCCGTCCAGGCCTTTCTGGCGCAGGCTGCTGCGGATCCTAAGGTCCTGGCTATCAAGCAGACGCTCTACCGAACCAGCTCCAACTCCCCGATCATCGACGCGCTGATCGACGCCGCGCATGCGGGCAAGCAGGTGCTGGCCCTGGTGGAGATCAAGGCCCGCTTCGACGAGGACGCCAACATCGCCTGGGCCCGCAAGCTCGAACGCGCCGGCGTGCACGTGGTGTACGGCATCGTGGGCCTGAAGACCCACTGCAAGCTCATCGAGGTGGTGCGTCAGGAGGCCGACGGCCTGCGTCGTTACTGCCACGTGGGCACCGGTAACTACAACCCGAAGACCGCGCGTCTGTACACCGATCTGGGCCTGCTGACCTGCGATCCGGTGGTGGGCCAGGATCTCACCCGCCTGTTCAACCAGCTCTCCGGCTACGCGCCGAAGTCCAGCTTCCACCGTCTGCTAGTGGCCCCGCGTACCGTGCGTTCCGGCATCATCCAGCGCATCCGCCGCGAGGAGGACGCCGCCCGCGCCGGCAAGGAGGCCTGGATCAAGATCAAGGTCAACTCCATCGTGGACGAGAAGACCATCGACGCCCTGTACCGCGCCTCGCAGGCCGGCGTGAAGATCGACATCGTCGAACGCGGTATCTGCGCCCTGAAGCCCGGCGTGCCGGGTCTCTCGGAGAACATCCGCGTGCGTTCCATCCTCGGCCGCTTCCTGGAGCACTCCCGCATCTACGCCTTCTGCAACGCGGACGGCCCGCAGATCGGCGAGGGCCCGGCTTCCGGCCCCGAGGTGTACATCGGTTCCGCCGACCTCATGCACCGCAACCTCGACCGTCGTGTGGAGGCCCTGGTGCGCGTGACCGCGCCGGAGCAGGTGGATGAGCTCATCAAGTACGTGGACCTGCAGATGGCCGACTCCACCGTGAGCTGGCACATGCAGCCCGATGGCACCTATGTGCTGCACACCAAGGACGACGAGGGCCGTCCGCTGGTGGACAGCCAGGAGTACCTGATCCGCAAGCACACCCGTCGTCGCGCTTCGCACAACTGAGCGGCCCGGCCTGCGTGAACGTTCACGCGGAAGACTGCTACAGTGGTTCATGGACAGAACGTAACGTTGCCCGGTTTCCCGCATACCAGCGGGGACCGGGCTTCGTCGTTTTATAACGGAAAACTACGTAGCGGCAGTGGGTTTTGCCCTACAATGACCAGTGATGGGTACCAGCAAAATGAGACATATCGTGGAAGCCGCCGGCGGCATTCTGTACCGGTGGAAGGCCGGTTGCGGCCCGGCTTCGGAAACCATCGACTTCACCGACCATCGATCCCCGGACGATTCCGGCACACCCCTTGGCGGGAGCGCTTCGGCGAACCCCGCAAACCATACGGACGGCACCGACGCCGCTCCTTCGTCGACCGGCAAGACATCCCCGAACGATGCGGTTTCGGGGGGTAAGGGCGGTATTTCCCCCGACGGCAACGTACTGGACCGCATCGAGCTATGCATCGTGCACCGGCCGAAGTATGACGACTGGAGCTGGCCCAAGGGCAAGCTCGACCCGAACGAATCGGCGCGACACGCCGCCGTGCGCGAAATCGGCGAGGAAACCGGACTGCCGGTGGCGCTCGGCCCGTATCTGGGCGACGTCTCCTACCCGATGTCCGAGGAGGGCAGCAAACACCGCCACACCAAGGACCTGTCCTCGGATACCAAACACGTGCAGTTCTGGATGGTCTCGGCCATCAGCCCCATCGACAACCTCAAGCGCACCAAGGCGTTCGGACCGGTGCATCGCGCGGATGTGGGCGAAATCGACGAAATGGTCTGGCTCACGCCCATGGAGGCACGCAAGAAGCTCACCCATTCCACGGACAAGGACATGCTGGCCTTGTTCGTCGACCGCGTGCAGGAAGGGGCGCTGGAGGCGCTGCCATTCCTTATCGTGCGGCACGGCAAGGCCGAGGCGCGCAAGCTATGGAAGGGCACGGACGCCAACAGGCCCATCACGCCGCGCGGCGCGGCGGCCGCCTACGCGCTCAATTACGAGCTCGCCTGCTTCAACCCCGTGCGACTGACCACCTCGCCGTGGATCCGCTGCATGGAGACGCTGCAGACGTTCTCATGGCAGACCGGACGGCCCATGGTCACGCTCGACGCACTCACCGAGGACGCCTACGCGCGGGATCCGGCCGCTGCATGGGACTGCCTGCTCAGCGAAATCGAATACATGCTCGCCCGCCGCGAACCCACCGCCATCTGCATGCATCGGCCGGTAATCGGTGGTATGTTCGAGCATCTGCGCGAACTGTGCGCCTCCCCCACGTTGGGCAAACGACTGATCGCCAAAACCCCGTACATGCCGACCGGCACGGCGATGGCCCTGTTCGTCATCCCCGGACCGGACGGCCCGAAGATCATCGACATCCAGAAGGTTCATCCACTTGTCTACTAGACCCGCGTTCCCCGACTCCTCCAATTCCTCGGCCGCCGCTGCCGCCGCCCATGCCGCGCATGGCAGCGGACTCGGACCGGGCTTCGGCTCCCTGCGCTCGGCGGGGGCGGCGTTCAGTCCGGCCCGCATGGGCTCGCTGCGCCCCTCGCGTCCGGCTCAGCTCGACCCGAACGTGGCCGACGGGCTGGCCGGCGGCATGGATCCGCAGGCCATCAGCGAGATGAGTCACCTTTCGGCGGCCGCGCTGCTCGACCGCGTGCGGCACAGCGAGGATCCGGAGGTGGTGCGTCGCGTGCTCACCTTGGTGGAGACGGTGGGCGTGGATGAAATCGCGGAACTGTGGAGCGACGCCGAGCCGGATTCGCTGCCCGGCGTGCTGTGGCGGCTGTATATGCTGCGCACGTGGATGCGCACGCACCGCGACTCCATCGCTCGACTGTGGCGCGTGGGCGAACCGGTGGCCACCACGGCCTCCGCCATCGCCGGCGTGGATCAAGCGCCCACCGAGGACGACATCGCGCGTTTGGCCGATTCGATTCTGTCCGGCGCGTTCGTGGGCGATTTCGCCGTGGCATTGGAACGCGCGGCGGCGTTCACCGACGTGGTGGCGCTGGGATTGCGTGTGGAGGCCAAGCGAATGGTGCAGAGGGCCACCGCCAATGGCGGCATGTCCTCGGTCGATGAGGAGAAAGCCGTGCGTGCACGTGCCGCGAAGCTGCTGCACACCAGCGGCAATCTCATGGCCACCGCGCGTGATTTCGCGCATGGTGCGAATCTGTGGCGTCGAGGACGGTTGGAGTAGGCCCGTAGTCGGCGTTGGATGGCCCGACCACAGGCCTGCAAGGTCGGCGTGCCACCTGCCGGCGGCACGCTATACTGGTGAGTCGCGTCGGACCGTGCTTAAGCCCCGGGCTCCATTTATTGCCGCTGCGAGCGGCCCTTGCGCCGACAGGCGCTTTCGCGGTTCGGCGCTTTTCCATGCTCTTTTTAATTAGGCGGTCTCACTCCCGTTCGAGGCGCAACCCCTGCGCGAGCGGCGAATCGGCCGGCGCGGCGGCATCGAACGCAACCCCCGGCTCAAGGCCGAGCAGCAACGACAGCACGGCGACGGACGAGGCTGCGGACCAGGCCTGCGGATGGCAGGCGGCCGGGTAGGGTGCCGGGCCGCTCTCCCCTGCGTCGCCGGAGTAGAGTTCAGGGATTTGGAAGTCGAACGCGGCGGCCGCGCGCACCAGCCCTTCGGCCACCTGCAACGCTTCGGCAGTGTACCCCTCCGCGCGCAGACCGTTCATCACGATGGCGCTGTCGTGGGCCCAGACCGAGCCGCAGTGGTAGCTTTCAGGCCAATAGCCGCCGGCGAGCGTGCTCATCGTGCGCACGCCGTAGCCGGAAAGCATGTCCTCGCCGGCCAGCCGCCTGACCACGTCGGCCACGCCATCCTCGTCCAGGATGCCGGTGCCGAGCAGGTGCCCGATGTTGCTGGTGAGCGAGTCGACCGGACGCTTGTCCTTGTCCAACGCGATGGCCGGGTATCGGCCGCGGCCGTCGTCCACCCAGAACTGCTCGTTGAAGCGGGTCTTGAGTTGCGCGCCCCATGCGCGCCATTCATCGGCGCCGGGCCGACCGAGACGCTCGAGCACGTCCGCGCCCAGCATGGCGGCCTGGTAGGCGTACCCTTGCACCTCGCACAAGGCGATGGGACCGTCCGCGATGCGGCCGTCGTTCCAGCGCACGGAGTCGCCGGAATCCTTCCAGCCCTGATTGCTCAGACCATGGCCGGTGCGGTCGATGTACTCCAGGAAGCCGTCGCTGTCGCAATCGCCCCAGTCGCGCAGCCAGGCGAGCGCCGCCTCGAGGTTGGGCAGCAGCGCGCGCACCTCGTCCTCGGGGGCTCCCCAGCGCAGCGCCTCGCCGAGCAGGATGATCCACAGCGGGGTGGCGTCGATGGTGCCGTAGTAGAGCGGGGGCAGGCGCATGCCGTCGTCGAACGCGCCGGTCTGCACCAGCGTCTCCGCGCGCAATTCGTGCATGATCTTGCCGGGGTCGGCGTTAGTCTCAGCATTCGATTCGGTGGCTTGGAAGTGCGCGAGCGTGCGCAGGGTGCCCATGGCGGTGCGGGTGGTCAGCGGCAGCATGAGCCGTGCGGCCCACAGGGAGTCGCGGCCGAAGAGCGTGAAGAACCAGGGTGCACCGGCGGCCAGGAATTCGTCGTCCGGCAGGGCGGGAATGGCCATGCGCAGGCCGGCGAGGTCACGCAGGGAGGTGTTGGCCCAGTCGGCCACGCGACTGTCCGCGGCATGGACGGTGATACCGGCCCATGGGCTTGCGGAGGCGGCCGCCGTCACGGCGTTGGCCTTGGCGTCCACGGCGACGGTCAATCCCACGCTTACGTTGCCACGGGCGGGCACAGTCAGGTGCCAAGCGAACGTGCAGTTGAGGCCGTCCACGGTGATGGTAGGAGCGACGGTTTCGCCAGTAACGTTCGCAGTGTCCGGCGTCACGTCGACGGCGATGCTGCCGTACGTCACGTGCGCGGCGGGTTCCTGGTCGTCATGCGGTACGGCGATGACGACCTGTCCGCTTTCGGCCGCGGCGGACGGGGTGCCGCCCTTGATCTCCTGCATCGTGGCCATATCGAATCGCAGGGTCACAGCGAAGTCCAGTTCCACCGGTTCGGTGAGCACGCTGGCGATTTCGAAACGTTCGGCGAGCGCGGCGGGCGTAAGTTCGCGGGTTTCGGTGACGCACACGGACGGGTCCACGGTGGGTCCGTCGATGTTGCGGGCCACGAGCGAGGTGACGCTGCGGCCGGTGGCTGCCGAATTCCATGCAATCGGCGTGGGGGCCTCGCCGTTGATGGCGGCGACGATGCGCGAGAGGATGCGGGTGTCACCCACGTAGTAGCCGGCGAGGTTGGCCGCGCCCGCGTGCGGAACGGAGGCGTCGACCGTGCCGTCCGCTTCGGCCCACAGCTGGGCGGGGGCCGTGATGATCGGGCGCATGTCGTGCATCCACGGCTGGCGGATCTGCTGGGATGTGGTCATAGTTGGTTTCTCCAAGGATTGAAAAGTGTTACGGATATTGGCCCGGCGCTACTCCTTGACGGAGCCTTCGGAGCTGTTCATGATCTGCTTCTGGAAGACGAAGAACAGCACGGCCACGGGGATGGTCATGACCACAGCCGCCGCGAGCTTGACCGGGTACTGGTTGCCCTGCGAGAGCTGGCCGCTGGCGAGCGAGGCCACACCCTTGGTCAGGGTGGTCAGCGACGAGGACTGCGTGGAGACGATGAAGTGCGAGAGCTCGTTCCACGATCCCTGGAAGGACAGGATCGAGATGGTCACGAGCGCAGGACGGGCCATCGGCAGCACGATCGACCAGAAGATGCGGAAGGTGCCCGCACGGTCGATCATCGCCTGCTCCTCCACGGACCTGGGGATGGACTCGAAGAAGTTCTTCATGATGAACACGCCGGCCGCGTCGATGAGCAGCGGCAGGATCATGCCCGCGTAGCTGTCGTAGATGCCCAGGGACTTGATGATGAGGAACTTGGGGATGAGCAGCACCACCATCGGCACGCTCATCACCGCCAGCAGCAGGTTGAAGATGAGGTTGCGGCCGCGGAATTCGATGCGGGCGAGCGCGTAGCCGGCCAGCGAGTCGAAGAAGACTCGGCCGAGGGTCACCACGATCGTCACGATGAACGAGTTCTTGAACCAGACCGGGAAGTCGGAGTTGAGGAACAGCTTTTTGTACGCGGCGGTCGTCCAGATTTCGGGGACCAGGGCCACCGGGTTGGCCGTGGCGTCCGCATCGGTCTTGAAGGAGGTGGCCACCTGCGTGACGAACGGCATGATGTAGATCAGTGCCAGCACAATCAGGATGAGGTACAGGATGACGCCGCTGTCTCGGAATCGTTTGAACCAGGAGACGTTGGTGGTCTTGTTCATCGTCGTCACTCCTTTCCTGCGACTGTTGCGGTGGCGGTCGCGGCTGCCGCGTGCTTGCCCGAACGGCTCGCACCCAGCGACATCACTTCGCTCTTGGTCATGGACCGGGCCTCGGCCTTCATGGCCTCGTACTCGGCGCGCTTACGACGGGACATCTTCTTGTCCTTCATGACCCAGCGCTGGATCCAGGTCATCACGATGATGATGACGAACAGGATGAAGGAGATCGCGGCGCCACGGCCCCACTCCTGGCTGTTGAACGCGGCGCTGTAGGAGAGGTACGCGGTGGTGAGCGTGGTCTTGGCCGGACCGCCCTGCGTACCGGTGTAGATCTGGTCGAACACCTGCCAGGTGCCGATGATGCCGAGCGTCACGACGGTGAAGATCGTGGGCTTGAGCTGCGGGACGGTGACCTTCCACATGCGCTGCCACGGAGTGGCGCCGTCCATGATGGCCGCCTCCTCGGTGGCCTCGCCGATGCTCTGCAGCGCGGCGATGAACATGAGCATGTACGTGCCGGAGGTGGTGAAGATCACCATGAGGATGATGGCGAACATGGCCACGGACGGGCCGGCCAGCCAGTCCCAGGCGCTTACGCCGAGGAAGCTGTGTTCGGTGAGCACGGCCGGGCCGTTCTTGACGCCAAGCGCGCCGAGGAAGATGTGGATGATGCCCTGCGGGTCGTTGAACCAGTTCGGGCCGTTGACGCCGAACCACTTGAGCATGGCGTTGATCGGGCCGGCCGCGTTGAACAGGAACAGCCACAGCACGGTGATAGCCACGGAGCTGGTGACCGAGGGGAAGTAGAAGGCGGTACGGAAGAAGCCGCGGGCCTTCAGGATCTTGCGGTTGAGCATCACCGCGAGCGCCAAGGAGAGGAGCGTCTGCAACGGGACCACGATGAGCGTGTACCAGGCGTTGTTGCGCAGGGCCGTGCCGAAATCGCTCTGGGCCAGGCCCGGCTTGGCGAGCACGTCGGTGTAGTTCTCGGCGCCCACGAAGCTCACGTTGCCGCCGAACGGGGTGCCGCGGCCGGTCCAGTCGGACACGCTCACCCACAGGGCCATGAGGATGGGGACGAACATGAACACGCCGAGGATCACGATCATTGGCAGGCAGAACAGCCAGCCGGAGATCTCCTGACCCCTGCGGTCGATGTGCTGGCGCGGGATCTTCCGTGCCCGCCCCTTGCGCGGGGTTGCCGCCTGTGTTGCAGACATGCTTCAACTCCTTTGTTGATTGGGGTTTCCGTGTGTGGCTTGGCTCCCCTGCAATTGCGGACGAACTTCGTTCGCGTTTTGCCGGCTCGACCGTCGTCTCGCACATTGCCTGCAAACAGTCCTGCTGTTTGCTTCACGGTAATGTCCTCAGAGAGGGGAGCCAAGCCGCCAGCGGAAACTACTTGAGGATGGCTTCGAGGTTGGTCTGGGTCTTGTCCAGGATCGTCTTGGGATCGCCGGTCTTCAGACCCTCGAGCTGGGCGTTGAAGTCGGTGACCACGTCGGCGGCGCCCTTGGCGGTCGGCACGGTCACGGAGTAGTCAAGGCCGTCCATGAAGGCGGAGAGGTCCGGGAACTCGCCCTTCCAGGTGTCGGCGAGGGTCTTGGTGGCGGGCATGATGCCGAACGCCTTGGCGAAGCCCATCACCACGTCGTCGCTGGTGAGGTACTCGACGAGGTCGATGGCGCCCTGCTGGTTCTTGCTGTCGGCCGCGATGCCCCAGCCGTTGGTGAAGTGCATGGTGCCCTTGCCGGCCGGGCCCTCGGGCAGGGCCACCACCTTGTACTTGACGTCCGGGTAATCGGCGGACAGGCCGCCGGTGATCCAGTTGCCTTCGATGGTCATGGCGGCCTTCTTGGAGCCAAAGGCCTCGCCGCCCCAGCCGGTGCCGAGGTCGGAGGCGTACTTCACGGTGCCGGTGTCAAGCAGGTCCTTGACCTCGGTGAGGCCCTTGAGGGATTCGTCCGTGTTGGCGATGGCCTTGGAGCCGTCGTCGCTGACCAGGCCGCCGCCGGCCTGCTTGAGGAACACGCCGATGCGGGCGTACTCGCCGTTGAAGGCCAGACCCACGTGGTCGTCGTTGGTGAGCTTCTTGGCCACGTCGGCCAGCTCGTCCCAGGTGGTCGGGTAGTCGGCGTCGGTCAGGCCGGCCTCGGACCACATGTCGGTGTTGATGACCAGCTGCAGGGTGGAGACGTCCTTCGGGGCGGCGTAGAGCTTGCCGTCGTAGGTGAAGGTCTGCAGGAGGTTGTCATAGAAGTCGCTCTTGTTCTTGAGCTGGTCGCCGTAGGCCAGGAGGGAACCGTTGGAGGCGTGGCCGGCGAGCTGCTCGGGGGCCAGGTAGAACACGTCGGCCGGGTCGCCGCCGGCGAAGCCCTGGGAGAGCTGCTGGGCCAGGTCGTTGGCTACCTGCACGGTGGCCTTGGTGCCGGACTTCTCGGACCAGGCGGCCACGGCGTCCTTGACGGCCTTGGTCTCGGTGTCGCCGGAGGAGCCGATCAGCACGGTGAGCTCCTGCGAGCTGTCGCTGGTGGGCTTGTCGGAGCTGGCGTTGTCATCGAAGCCGCTTCCGCCACCGCATCCGGCCAGCAGGGTCAGCACGGCCACCGAGGCCGCGGTGATCATCGTGAGCTTGTTCCTGTTCCTCATCTTGGGGTCCTTTCCTTCCGAGCGTCGCGCCCGTCCATGTCTTCATCGCCATTGTTCGGTTGTAGCGCCCATTAGAACGTTCAAAATCTTTTCCACAACATCACCGCAGACCCTTCGGCCACACACGGCGATACTTGGAGGCTCCGGCGATCAACATCGACCTTGCTTGCCAACCACCAGAATTGTTACGTTCTAATAAGTGGTTATATAATAAACTCCAACACCGAAATCTGTCAAATCCGGTACGCTTGTTGGAACGAACCAACGACGGAACCGCACGGCAGGCACCGACGCCCCCGGCTTGCAACCGAGCCGATCTCATGAAGGGACACACCATGGTCAGCATCAAGGACGTTGCCAAGGACGCCGGCGTTTCGCCGCAGACCGTATCCAACTGCATCAACAACCCCTCCATCGTCAAACCGGCCACGCGCAAACTGGTCGAAGCCTCCATCGAACGGCTCAACTACACCCCCAACGCCTCGGCCCGCCGCCTGCGCACCCAACGCAGCAACACCATCGGCATCGGCATCGCGCCGGTCAGCTACTCGCAGGTCTACGACCGGTTCCTGCACGCGCTCGTCACCGAGGCCGACGCCAACGGCATTCGCGTGATCCTGTACAAAACCGACTCCCAGCAGGACGAGATCCGCCAGTTCGACGCCCTGCGCGCCCGCGGCGACGTGGACTCCTTCGTGCTCACGGACACCACGCACGACGATCCGCGACTCGCCTGGCTGCACGAGCACCACCAGCCGTTCGTGTTGTTCGGCCGCCCGTGGGGTGCCGACGACATGAACGACCCGGCCACGCCGTGGGTGGATGTGGACGGCCATTACGGCATCGCGGAGATGACCCAGCACCTCATTCTGCATGGGCGCAAGCACATCGGATTCATCGGCTGGCCGGGCGTGTCCGGCACCGGCATGGACCGATACGCCGGCTGGCGGGACGCCATGCTGGGAGCCCGTATGGCCGGGCCCGACGAACTCGAGCAGCTCTACGAGGAGGCCAAAAACGATATCCTCTCCGGCCAGACCGCTTGCATCGCACTGCTGGACCGGCGGCCGGACCTGGACGCGATCGTCTGCGTAAGCGATACGCTCGCCATCGGCGCGGCCACCGTGCTGCCGAGCGACACGGACATCATCATCACCGGTTTCGACGATACGGTCTCCGCACGTTCGATGGGACTGTCCAGCATCGCGCAGCCGCTCATCGAAAGCGCGCGGCACATCGTGCGTATTACACAGGAGCAGTTCGTCGCTCCAGCCGCGGGCCGCGCGGGAAACGGCACGGGTGGGGCGACGGGCAGCGGCGGAACGTCCGTCAATCGGAAGCCCGACGCTATAGTCTCCGCCCCGCCGACCGACGACCGGCACGTGCTGCTCAAGCCGACCCTCGTCATTCGCTGACCGTTCGGCCGCGGACGGCCACGGCTTCCCGGCGCGCCTTGCCGGGCACGGGCCGTTTCCCGCAGTGTTCCGCCGCCCCGGTCATGTATGCATGCCCCTTATCCGCCCGGCTGCCGGGTCGGCTTCCGTTCGGCGGTTCGGGATTCATGGACTACGCTTAGGAGCTATGGAACTTCACGTTTTGAACCACCCGCTGGTCGAGCACAAGCTCACCGTGCTGCGCGACAAGAACACCCACTCCTCCACCTTCCGCGAGCTCATCTCCGAACTCGTGATGCTTGAGGCCTACGAGGCCACCCGCGACCTGTCGGTCGTGTCCACGCCGATTGAAACTCCAGTCGCCCCGATGACCGGCAAGAAGCTGGCCGAACCGCGCCCGATCATCGTGCCGGTGCTGCGCGCAGGCCTGGGCATGCTCGACGGCATGACCCGCCTGCTGCCGACCGCCGAAGTGGGCTTCCTTGGCATGAAGCGCGACGAGGAGCACCCCACCCAGCAGATCACCTACGCGAACCGTCTGCCCGATGACCTCACCGGCCGTCAGTGCTTCCTCATCGACCCGATGCTCGCCACCGGCGGCACACTGGTTGCCGCCACGCATTATCTGGCCGAGCGCGGCGCCAAGGACGTCACCGCCATCAACATCATCGCCGCCCCCGAAGGCATCAAGTACGTCGAGGAGCACATCGATCCGTCCATCGACTTCAAGGTCGTGGTGTGCGCGGTCGATGAGAAGCTCAACGACAAGTGCTACATCGTGCCGGGACTCGGCGACGCCGGCGACCGCCTCTACGGCGTCATTGATTAACGGAGCGTATACCGCTTTTCTTCAGCACTCGACGCACCGCAGTGCGTCTTCGGCTTCAGACAGCGGTCTCCGCACACGTTAATCAATGCCGCACGATTATCGACTGACACCTTATTCTTGGCTCCCCTCTCTGAGAGGAGCCAATGTAATGGAAAACACCACATGCAAATCGACATCATTGCGCCTGGGCGCGTGAAGGAGCGCTACCTGCGCGACGCCATCGACGAATATTCCAAGCGACTCTCGCGCTACTGCAAGCTCAACATCATCGAGGTGGCCGACGAGAAGACACCCGAGCACGCCTCCGAAGGCGTGGAACGGCAAATCAAGGCCAAGGAGGGCGAGCGTATCGCCAAGCACCTGCGCGACAACGCCTTCGTCATCGCGCTGGCCATCGACGGCAAGCAACTGTCCAGCGAGGAGCTGGCCGCGAAAATCAACGACTTGGGCTTGCGCGGCATCAGCCATATCCAGCTGGTGATCGGCGGATCCATCGGACTTGACGACGCGATCCTGCGCCGGGCCGACTTCAAGCTGAGCTTTTCGAAGATGACCTTCCCGCACCAGCTCATGCGCGTGATTCTGCTCGAGCAGGTCTACCGCGCGTACAAGATCAACGCCGGCGAGCCGTACCACAAGTAGCGGATACACATCAGTGGGTCAGCCATCACATGGCTGGCACTGTTAATTAAATCAAGGGCGGTATGAGTTCGGCTGGACTACCCCTCAGTCAGCTTCGCTGACAGCTCCCCTGACAAGGGGAGCCGAAAATGAGGGCGGCCCATGGTGTAGGAAAAGTCCTCTACACCATGGGGACGTTCGCGTCACTGCGCGTCGGGCACGAACGCCTCGAAGATGTGGCGGTCGAAGTACCGGTCGCACTTGGCGAGCTCGTCGGAGCTGCGCACGGTCCACGAGACCGCGGTTGCACCCATCGAACGGGCCAGACGGACCTGCGGTGAGGCACCGCCCGTCCAGTCGTAGGCCACGAAATCGGGGCGTGACAGCCAGTCGAAGGCCAGCAGACCGGCGGCCCATTCGGCGGGACCGTTCTCCTGCAGCTTGGCCGGCCAGCTCAGCTGACCGCGGCACACTTCGGGGTGGTGTTCCTTGTACCAGTTCACCGCGCCCGGGTGGAAGGATTCGATGACGTACGGGCCGTCATAATCGGCGAGCAGCGCATGGCCCTTCTCCATCAGCTCCTCAGTGCGCGCGTTCCATGCGGCGTTGTCGCTGAACTTGTACTCCACGATGAGCGGCGCGCGGCCGGCCACCACGGCCAGCACATCGGAGAACAGCGGCACGTGCTGGTAGTAGCCTTCGGGCGCGGCGGACGGCGTGACCACCAACGGCGGGTTCTGCTCGGCACCCGGCAGCGGCGCGGCCTTGAGATCGCCGGGTTTGCCGTTCGGGAAGAGCGGGATGCGGGTCAGCTCGTCGTAGGTCAGGTCCTCGATGCGGCGCGGATCGCCGGCCACACGCATCAGGTCGGCGTCATGGACCACGACCACCTGGCCGTCGAGCGTGAGCTGCAAATCGAGTTCGATGCCGTAGCCGGCCTCGCAAGCGGCGGCGAAGGCGGCCAGCGAGTTCTCGGGGGCGAGCGGGCCGGTCACGTCGGCCGAACCGTAGCCGGCCTTGAGCGCCATCTCGCGGGCGAGCGCCACGTATTCCTTGTTCTCGGCCATGGAGAGGGCGGTGGAGTCGGCCTGTGCGCTGACCGGGTTGTCGCCGCCGTACGACTCCAGATCGTCGGCGCTGACCAGACCGGAACCGGCGTCGTGCAGGCCACGGTGCGCGTACCAGACGTCCGGGATGGAGGGCACAAAGTTGCGACGCTTGTCATTGAACGTGCGCGGGGCCAGCGCCCACACGGCGGCACCTGCGGCGGCAACGCCGGCCAGCGCCGCATTCCTCAAGAATTTCGACATAACGATCCTTCCGTTGCGGTGGTATCAGATTACCGCCGCTCCCCCATTTTTCGGCGCGCGGAGTCCATGAATATCTGATGAATTCGAACGCCAGCCGGGGATGCGATGGACGTGACTCGTTGACTTCCGTCGGCATCGCATGCCCGGCGCGATGGACGAATTCCTCCGTGCTACAACGCGGATGCCAACCAGTCCGGAGTAGTGGGGGCAGCCGGGTCGAGCGCACGGTCGGGGTGATCGGCACGCAGCGGCGCCCAGCTGAAATCGTCCAGCAGTTCGTCGGCATGGCATGGTTCCGGCGTGGGCTTGGCACGCAACAGCCAGGCGCAGTAACCGATGATCTGTTCGGGGGTGACGCCGCGGCCGCGCAGGGCGCCCATGTCCAGCGAACGTTCGCGTTTGGCGAGGCGACGGCCGGCCGCGTTGTCGATAAGCGGCAGGTGCGCATAGACGGGACTCATCGGGGACTGTTGATGAGTCGGCGCATCGACCGCGGCGGCAGCAACGCCATCGTATTCCGGCTTGAATCCGCCGGCCAGCAGACAGCGGCGAATCCACATCTGCAAGGCGGTGGAGCGCAGCAGGTCGCGGCCGCGAACGATGTCATCGACGCCCATGTCCAGGTCGTCCACCACCACGACCAACTGGTATCCGAACAGCCCGTCGGCCCGGCGGATCACCGAATCGCCCACCTCGCGCGGCAAATCGTAGCGCTGCGGACCGTAGACGCAATCGTCGAATCGGGCGACCGTTCCGGCGATTCCCTCATCGGCCGCATTCCCATCATTTCCGGAGGCACCGGCGTCGTCACCCGCAGAACGCCCGCCGAACGGTCCGGCGGCCGCATTCCGGCTGGAACCGTCAGGGATTCCGACGCCACCCCGTCCGGGGACGGCGGCGGGCTCGCCTGTCTCCTCCCCCACCTCCGGCATGGCGATGCGCAGGGAGTGTTGGTCGCCGCGGGCCAGTCGCGCGCGGACCTCCTCGGGGCGGTCGCGCAGCAGGCGGCGGCAGGCGCCGGGATAGACCATGAACCCGTCGCCCTCATTGGGAGCGGAGGCGGCGCGGATGTCCGCGCGCGAGCAGAAGCACGGATAGACCACGCCGGCCGAACGCAGACATTCGAGCGCGTATTCGTAGCGTTCGGTGCGGCGGGATTGGAACATGGGCTCGGCGTTGTCCCAATCGAGGCCGAGCCAACGCAGGTCGTCCATCATAAGCCGGTCGGCACCGGCAATCACGCGCGGCTTGTCCACATCCTCGATGCGCAACAGCATACGTTCGCCGCGCGCTCGGGCGGACAGCCATGCGGCCAGCATGGCATACACGTTGCCAATGTGCATGCGCCCCGACGGCGTGGGCGCGAATCGTCCGGTCATGGCCCTTCCTCCTCGTGTGTAACGTTCGCAGCTTCCTGACACAGTATTCACCGACATGTACCCGACCCGCGCTGACGCTCGCAACTCTTCAGCATCGAACGCTTTGCCCACTATCTCGCTTACGAGGGGCTGATTGAGGGCTTTCGGAACATCTATCTGTGTTACAAGGGGCTGCCCCGACGAGCAAGAACAAGTAGAAATGGCATACCGCAACGTCATTCCGCCATTTCTAGGCGGTATCTACTTCAGCAAGAGCCCCTCGTAACGCAGATAGGTCTTTCAGGGACCAGAAATCAGCCCCTTGTAAGCGAGATAGCATATCCGGCAACAAAAAATGGTGGCTGCGGGAATCCGCAACCACCATTTGCAACAATCCGGATGACGTGGGGCAGGGCAATCATGCCACTACCGGCACCAATCAGGCCGGCGCCATCACCGTCACTTGTCGGCGGTGACGTCGTCCACGTTCACGTCCGGGTCATCACCGACGATCTGGTCGCTCGCCCAGGCGGAGAGCTCCAGATGTTCGCCGCCGGTTTGGTCGACCAGCACGGTGTCGCCGTCGTGGACCTTGCCGGCCAGCAGCATGCGGGCCAGCTGGTCACCCACCTCGGTCTGCACCAGACGGCGCAGCGGACGGGCGCCGTATGCCGGGTCGTAGCCGGTGTTGGCCAGCCACTCGCGGGCGGAATCGGTCACGTCGAGCGTGATGCGACGGTCAGTCAGACGCTGGGCCACGGACTTGACCTGGATGTCCACGATGCCGCCCAGCTCCTCGCGGGTGAGCGGGTGGAACATCACGATGTCGTCCAGACGGTTCAGGAACTCCGGCTTGAAGTTCATGTGGACCGCGTCCATCACGGCCTTCTTCTTGGCGTCCGGGTCCATGTCCTCGTTCACCAGGAACTGCGAGCCGAGGTTGGAGGTCATGATCAGAATCGTGTTCTTGAAGTCCACGGTCCTGCCCTGGCCATCGGTCAGACGGCCGTCGTCGAGCACCTGCAGCAGCACGTCGAAGATCTCGGGGTTGGCCTTCTCGACCTCGTCGAACAGCACCACGGAGTACGGGCGACGACGCACGGCCTCGGTCAGCTGACCACCCTGCTCGTAGCCCACGTAGCCGGGGGCCGCACCGATCAGGCGGGACACGGACGCCTTCTCCATGTATTCGGACATATCGATGCGCACCATGGCCTTCTCGTCGTCGAACAGGAAGTCCGCGAGCGCCTTGGCAAGCTCGGTCTTGCCCACGCCGGTGGGGCCGAGGAACAGGAACGAGCCGGTCGGGCGGTTCGGGTCGGAGATACCGGCACGCGAGCGACGCACGGCGTCGGATACGGCCTGGATGGCTTCCTTCTGGCCGATCACGCGCTTGCCGAGGTAGTCCTCCATGTGCAGGAGCTTCTCGTTCTCGCCCTGCATCAGGCGGCCGACGGGGATGCCGGTCCAGTCGGAGACGATCTCGGCCACGGAGTCGGCGTCCACGCGGTCCGGGACCATCGGCTCGTTGGCCGGGTCGGTGGAACCGGTGTCCTTGGCTTCGGCGTCCGCGTTCTCGGCGGCGGAGAGTTCCTTCTGGATGGCCGGAATCTCGCCGTAGAGGATCTTCGATGCCTCGGCCAGGTTGCCCTCACGGGTGAACTTGTCCGCCTGCACGCGCAGGTCATCGAGCTTGGCGCGCAGTTCGCCGACCTTGTTGTGGCCGGCCTGCTCCGCATCCCAACGCGCCTTGAGGCCGCTGAGCTTCTCACGGGTGTCCGCGAGTTCGGCCTGCAGCTTGCCCAAGCGCTCCTTGGATGCCGGATCCTCGGCCTTCTTGAGCTGCATCTCCTCCATCTCGAGGCGGGTCACCTTGCGCTGCAGCTCATCGATCTCCTCCGGGGAGGAATCGAGCTCCATACGTAGGTGTGCGGCGGCCTCATCGACCAAATCGATGGCCTTGTCGGGCAGCTGACGACCGGAGATGTACCGGTTGGACAGGGTGGCGGCGGCCACCAGCGCGTCGTCGCCGATCGTGACCTTGTGGTGCGCCTCGTAACGCTGCTTCAGGCCACGCAGGATGGCGATGGTGTCCTCCACGGACGGCTCGCCCACGTACACCTGCTGGAAACGACGCTCCAGAGCCGGGTCCTTCTCGATGTTCTCGCGGTACTCGTCCAGGGTGGTCGCGCCGATCAGGCGCAGCTCGCCACGGGCCAGCATCGGCTTCAACATGTTGCCGGCGTCCATGGAGCCCTCGGCGGCACCAGCGCCCACGATGGTGTGGATCTCATCGATGAACGTGATGATCTGGCCGTTGGCGTTCTTGATCTCGTTGAGGACTGCCTTCAGGCGCTCCTCGAACTCGCCACGGTACTTCGAACCGGCCACCATCGAGCCCAAGTCAAGGCTGATGAGCTTCTTGCCCTGCAGGGTGGTGGGCACGTCGCCCGCCACGATACGCTGGGCCAGGCCCTCCACGACTGCGGTCTTGCCCACGCCGGGCTCGCCGATCAGCACCGGGTTGTTCTTGGTACGACGGCTCAGGATCTGGATCACACGACGAATCTCCTGGTCACGGCCGATCACCGGGTCCAGCTTGCCTTCCTTGGCGGCGGCCGTCAGGTCGGTGGAGTACTTCTCCAGGGCCTTGTACGAGCCTTCCGCGTCCGGGCTGGTCACCTTGGCACCGCCGCGCACGCCGGGTACGGCCTTGCGCAGAGCCGCTGCGGTGACGCCGTTCTTCTCCAAAATCTCGGCCGACTGGTTCGGCTTGCTGGCCGCGATGCCGATGAGCAGGTGCTCGGTGGAGACGTATTCGTCGCCCATGGCCTGCATTTCCTTCTCGGCCTGCGCGATGGCGGCGGTCAGCTGACGGCTGGCCTGCGGCTGCGAGGTGGTGGAGCCGGAGGCGCTGGGCAACGCAACCAGGGCGTTGCGCACGGCGGCGCCAATGGCCTGCGCGTTGCCGCCCGCGGCCTCGATGAGCGAGCGCGTCACGCCGTTCTCCTGGCGCAGCAGCGCATCCATCACATGCAGGGTCTCGACCTGCGCGTTTCCTGCGGCGGACGCACTCTGAATGGCGTCGCCGACGGCCTCTTGGGCCATGGTGGTGAACTTCTGTTCCATGATGTGTTCCTCCAAAGTCTTCTTGTATGCCTGTTCGCGGTGTGGCGCCCGGTCCGCCGGACCCGTGGCCCGGTCGAACCCGATCGCCCGCCCGCGCAGGCATTCGTGTCATGTTCTGATTCGTTCAACCCGTCTGCCGCCCATTCTATTCCCAAAAGTTGAGCGAAGGTGACTCAAGTTTTGAATTCACTGCGGGATAACCCAGTCGAAACCGGCCCACGCCTAAGCTGCGTCCGCCCGTACCCGAGCCGCACCCGGCCTGCGCGAAAATGTCCACGATATGCCCGGCGCCGCGAATCCCGCATCAGGGGTTCCTATGCTGACTCTTATCTGTCATGCGCCCGCCGCGCACGATTCGGGCCCAGCCCGCCCGGATTCCACGGCCTGGCGCCATCCGAGGGATAAGAAGAAGCTCCATGATTTTCCAATCCGGCGCGCTGCTGCTGGCCATCATCGGCCCCTACGCGCTCAAGCACCTGCATATCTTCGGCGAGCGCGACTACAAGGTGGCGCAGGGTCTGGTGTTCAACCTCACGCTGCCGTGCGCGATCATCCTCTCGTTCGCCACGAATAAGCACGACATGCGCATGCTGTGGATCGTGCTGTTCGGCTTCTTCGCGTGCGCGATCCCGCTGTTCATCGTCTATCTCGGCTCGCGCGGCGACGAGAAGAACTACCGCGCCTTCCAGATGCTCAACGCCTCGGGCCTCAACCTCGGCGCGTTCTGCCTGCCGGTGGTGCAGACGTTCATGGGCGCCTCGGCCGGCCTGCCCATCATCATGCTGGATATCGGCAACGCCACGGTGGCCACGGCGGGCTCCCTGACCATCACGCGCACGCTGCTCAGGATGGACGAGAATTTCAAGTCACTGCCGCTTTCGCTGCGACTGCGGAACATCGCCCGTGATTTCCTGGGGTCGATCTCGTTCGACATCTACATGCTGATGCTGGTGTTCATGTTCCTGCACATCACGATTCCGCAGCCCATCGTGACGCTCATCACCCCGTTCGCCAACGCGAACGCCTTCTGCGCGATGGCCATGATCGGACTCATGATGGAGATTCCGGACAATCGCAAGGACCGCATGGAACTGCTCAAGGTGATCGGCTGGCGCGCGGTGTTCGGCGTGATCATCGCGGTGGCCGCATGGTTCCTGCTGCCGTTCGACATGCGTATCAGGGAGATCATCGTGCTGGGCGCCTTCGCCCCGATCACGATCTTCTCCACCAAGTTCACCGATTCGCTCACCGGCAACGCCAAGCTCGCCGGCTTCTCCCTGACCGTGACGGCGATCATCTCGCTGGCGGTGATGACCGCACTGCACGCCATTCTGCCGGCCTAGCTTTGGTTCCCCTCAGTGAGGGGAACCAAAAAGGCAGCCTGTTACTCGCGCGGGACGCGGTCGGCGCGCGGCGGCAGCGCCGGCGGGGTCGGGATGCCCTCGTGCACGAGGTTCCACGGCGAGGGGAAGTTCGCCACCGGCACCTCAATCAAGGTAGGCGTGCGGCTGGCGAGCGCCTTCTCCAGTTCGCGGCCCAACTCCTCCGGGTCGAAGACGCGGGCGTGGGCGATGCCGAACGCCTCGGCGAGCTTCATATAATCCGGGTCCGTGAGGTCGGAGGAGAACACGCGGCCGCCGTAGTTGCCGTTCTGGATGCGGCGCACGTTGCCGTAGTAGCCATCGTTGAACACCACGGTCGCCACGGCCAGACCGAAGCGACGCATGGTGGAGAGCTCCTGCATGGTCCAGGAGAAGCCGCCGTCGCCGTTCACGGAGACCACGCGACGGTCCGGGGCCGCGGCCTGCACGCCGAGCGAGGTGGCGAAACCGAAGCCGAGCGTGCCCTCGTAGCCGGGGCCGATGTAGGTCTCGGGGCTGTGACGCGGCATACAGATGGCGGCCGCATAGCCGATCTGCGTGTATTCGCTGACGAACACGCCGTCCTTGCCGAGCACACGTCCGATAACGTCGAGGTATTCGCGCTGCGGGTCGAGCTGGGCGAGGGTCTTATCACTCCATTCGCGCGCGGCAGCGATTTCCGCGGTTCGGTCGCCCGGCTGGTAGGCGAAGCCGTCCGGGCCGAGCAGGGCGACCAGTCCGGCCAGCGCGGGCTTGGCGTCCGCGTACACGGCGATTTCGGGGTGACGCGGGCCGGTCAGGTCCGCCTCGTCCGCATTGATGCAGATGTACGGCACATCGTTCACGTTGAGTTCGCCGCCGAAGCTGCCCACGAAGCGCGAGCCGACCGCGATGATGAGGTCGGCGGTCTCGCGCAGCTTGCGGAAGACCACCTGGTCGAAGGCCAGCGGGTCGTCGGAGTCGATGTCGCCGCGACCGTTCTCGGTGACCACCACGGGGGCGCCCAACAGGTGCGCCAGCGCGGTCAGTTCCTCGGAGGCTCCGGCCGCACGCACGCCGCCGCCCGCGTAGATCAGCGGACGCTCGGCCTTGGCGATGCGCTCGGCGGCCTGCCTGAGCACGTCCGCATCCGGCTGCACCGGCTCGGGCTCGACGTACGACGGAATCGCAAGGTCGGCCGGAATCGGCGCGGCGAGCACATCCGGCGGAATCTCCAGCACCACCGGGCGCGGACGGCCGCTGCGCAGCTGCCGGAATGCCTCGGCCACGAGCGCAGGGATGTCCTCGGCGTTCTCGGCCAGCGCATGCCACTTGCACAGGCGGGCGATGATGCCGGTCTGGTCGGGCAGCTCGTGGAGCACACCGTCGCCCTTGCCGATCTGGCACTTGTCCACCTGGCCGCAGATGAGCAGCACACGCGAGTTGGTGGAGTATGCGGTGGCCAGGCCGGCGAGCGCGTTGAGCACACCCGGTCCGGGCACCACCATGCCCACACCCTCGCGGCCGGAGCTGCGGGCGTAGCCATCCGCCATGTAGGTCACGGCCTGCTCGTTGCGGGCGCAGATGTAGTGGATCCGGCTCTTGCGGTAGTAGAGCGCGTCGCAGGCGGCGTCCAGCTGCACGCCGGGGATGCCGAAGATGGTGTCCACGCCTTGGGCGATCAGGGATTCGGCGAGGGCGTCGCCGCCGGTGGTGAATCTGGTCATCGATCCTCCTCAATCAGGTGTTTCGGACGATGCGATCGTCCGGTAACATACACCGAGTAACTATAATAATGATTATTACGAATAAGGTTACGGGCCGGTCGGGCTATCCAGCATGTGACGCACACGCGCGGAAGGCGGAAGGCGGTACGCTGGGAAGGCCGTCATGTCATCGACGCCCGGCCAAGGAGGGGAACAATGACCGTCACGCAATCGGTATCCGGCACCGTGGCCGACGCCATCGAGGAGGACATCCGCGCGCGCCATCTGCCGGCGGGCTGCCGCATCGGCACCAAAACCGAGCTGCTGCAGCAGTTCAACGTGGCCCCCGCCACCCTGAACGAGGCGCTGCGCATCCTGCGCGAACGGCGTATCGTCATCGTCAAGCCGGGCCCCAAGGGCGGCATTTTCGTGGCCGACCAGCCGCCGCTGGCCCGGCTCGCTCTGGAAATCGTGGACCTGAAATCACAGCGCAAGATCGACGTGAACAATGCGGTGGAGGTGCTGGACGGCCTGGATACGCAGGTCATGCACGACGCGGTCCGCTGCCGCACCGACCAGGACGTGGCTGACTTGAACGCCATGCGCGAACCGCTCATCAGCCAGTGGCATACGCCGGCCAGTGAGGAGCTGAACTGGCAGCTGCACCGGCGCATCGCGGACATCACGCCGAACCTGATGCTGCGCAGTTTCTATCAGAACCTCGTGGATTACATCCTGGCCGAGGGATCCGATCCCACGCTGGGCGTCAACGGCTTCGTGCCGGACAGCGACGACCGTCTGAAGATCCATCTGGCGCTCATCGACGTCATCGCCGACCGTGCGGATGACCGTGTGGACGCCGTCCTGCACGATCACCGCATGGTCAAGGCGTGACGATCCGCTAGCTCGCTAGCCCGCTAGAACCGTCCGTCGCGGTAGAAGGCGGTCAGGTCGGCGTCCATCGCGGCGAGCGCTGCGGCATCCACGTAGGCCATGTGGCCGGTGGCGTACAGGCCGTAGGAGATGTTCGCCTTGAGTCGCGGGGCCAGGAACAGGTGGGCGATGTCGTTGCGGGCGGACAGGTACGGGCAGTCGAGGTCGTACTTGCCGCCCATCACCGCCACCTTGAGCAGCGGGTTGCGCCGCATGGCCGCGGAGAGGTCCAGGGCCGTGTTCGGGCAGTTCATCGGCTCGTCCACCGCGGGTGCCCGGTGCATCCAGTTCCAGTTCGGCTCCACCTGCATGTTGTTGAGCACCAGGTACGGGCGGTTCCACTCGTATCCGATCTCGCGCACGGCGGCGCGGAAGGCGCAGGTCTCCGCGGAGTTCACGCCGGCGGTGGCCGCGTCGTTGGTGGCCGGGTCGGCGCCGCCGGAGCCCACCACGTAGTCGTTGTCCGCCACAAACCGGGCGTCGAACCGGCCGATCATCTTGCCTTCGTCCGCACGCAGCGCTGCACGGAAGTCCTCCATGTCAAGTCGCAGGTGACGGCGCAGCAGCACGCCGGCGTCCACGCCGATCAGCGCGGACAGGAGCTCGGCCACCTCGCGTTCGCGGTCGGCAGGCAGACGATCGCCCTGGACCAGCGCGACGGCGTAGTCGCCCAGCGCGAAGTCCTCGGCACGCTGCATAAGCTCGTCGGTCACGGCGGCGTTGGCCTCCGCCGCGTCCGCACCGCCCGCGAGCGCCTTGTGGTAGGCCGCGGCTGCTGCGTACGAGGGGATGAGGTTGATGTATCCGGCGTCCGAACCGGCCTGGTCGCCCGCCCAGTCGAGCAGGTTGGAGAGCATGACCACGCCGTTCAGGTCGATGCAGCGGTTCTGAATCATGTTGGCCATAACCGCCACGCGAGTGGTGGCGTACGATTCGCCGAACAGGTACTTCGGCGCGTTCCAGCGGCCGTTCGCGGCAATCCAGTCCACCACGGCGCGGCAGAACACGTCCGCGTCCTGGTCCACGCCCCACGCGCGGGAGGTGGGCACACCGGGAGCCATGGTCGACCAGCCGGTCTCCGGGGCGTCGATGAACACCAGATCGGAGCGGCGCAGCAGCGTGTACGGGTTGTCCTCGATGGGATACGGCGCGGCGCCGGAGGGCAGCGGGGCCATCGACGGGGCCTTCTTCGGGCCGAAGCCGCCGGTGTTGAGCCAAACGCTGGAGGAGCCGGGGCCGCCGTTGAACAGGAACGTCACCGGGCGGTCCGGTCCGGCCGGGGTCGCATCGCCGGAGACGGCATCGGCCACGTACGAGATGACGAACAGTGAGGCGATCGGACTGCCATCGTTCTCACGAATGTCGAGGTGGCCGGCGGTGGCGGTGTAGTTGATGGCCGACTGGCCGTCTGTCCAGGTGAGGGCGCGCGAGGCCGGGGCCGGATGCGCGACGAAGCCTTCCGGGGCGACGTTCTGCGCGGGGTCGGTCGCGACATTAGCCGCAGCGTTCGGCGTCGCGTCAGCGGTTGCCGGCACGGGCGTCACCGGAGCGACGGCAGCCGAATCGGTCGCACGGCCCGCATCACAGGCGCACCCGCAGACAGCGCGGGATTCCTCCCCCACCCCGCTCACTGGGCACCCCACTGTTCCGCGGCGGCCGGCAGCTCCTTGATAACGTTCGCGCAGGTCTCGATGACCAGGTCGTTGGCCTCGTGCGTGCCGATGGAGATGCGGATGCCGCAGCCGGAGAACACGCGGGCGATGACGCCGGCTTCGGTAAGCTTCTCGGCCACGGCGTCGGTGAGGTCGCCCAGCTGCAGCCAGAAGTAGTTCGCGCCCGAGGTCGGCACGTGCCAGCCCTGTGCCTCAAGCGCCTCGATGATGCGGGAGCGCTCGGCGATGAGGTCCTTGACACGCATGTCAAGCTCGTCCTGGGCGTCCAGGGAGGCGATCGCGGCGGTCTGGGCCACGTCGGAGACGGCGAACGGCAGGGCCACCTTGCTCATCTCGTTGATGACCGGCACCGGGCCGATGCCGAAGCCGATCCTGAGGCCCGCCAAGCCGTACGCCTTGGAGAAGGTGTGGGCCACCACGACGTTCGGGTACTTGCGGAAGAGGTCCATGGCCACTTCGGTGTCCGGATCGGTGTTGAACTGGTAGTAGGCCTCGTCGAAGAGCACCACCACGTCCTTCGGCACGGCTTCCATGAGCTGTTCGGCCTCCTCGCGCGAGACCGTGGTGCTGGTGGGGTTGTTCGGGTTGTTCACGATGATCAGTCGCGTGCGGTCGGTGACGGCGGCGATCATCGCGGGGATGTCGTGCCTGAGGTCGGCGGTCAGCGGCACTTCGACCGGGGTGGCGCCGGCGCCGCGCACGATGATCGGGTACGCTTCGAAGCTGCGCCACGGGTAGATGACTTCGGTGCCGGGGCCGGTCAGGGCGTCCACGAGCTCGGTGATGATCTCGGAAGAGCCGGCGCCCAGGATGATGGAGGCCGGGTCGACGTCATAGCGCTTGGCGAGGCGTTCGACCACCTTCCAGCCGTGCATGTCCGGGTAGCGGTTCATCGAGGTCAGGGCGGACTTGTCGATCGCCTCGATCACGGACGGCAGCGGGCCGTACGGGTTCTCGTTGCTGGAGAGCTTGAACGCGCGACGATCGGTCGGCGCGGGCTTGCCCTGACGGTAGACCGGGATGGACGCGAGGTCCTCCCTGTGACGGAAAGCGGCGATGCCTTCAGTATTGGTCATGATGATTCCTTTCTATTCAGCGAGGGGAGCCAGAAGAGGTAACGAACGCGGCGAGGTCGTGGTTCAGCGCCACGCCGGATTCGCGGTCGGTGTACGTCATGTGGCCGGCCGGGTAGATGCGCTGCGTCATGCTTCCTTCCGGCGCGTCCATCGAGGCGATGAGCGCGTCCGAGGCGCCGACCGTGGTGATGGTGTCGTAGCAGCCGTTGGCCACCATGAGACGGAAGCCGGCGACCTGCTGCAGGCAGTATTCCAGCGCGCCCGCGTAGTCGAACTCGTCGAACGGCGACTTCTTCGCGCCTTCCGGCACCGAATCGGAGGGGCCGCCCACGCTCCAGTCCCAGGAGGACCAGACGTCGCCGGGGGCCTCCACGCGCGTGAGCGCACGGTCCACGCCGAGCAGGTCGTTGTAGAAGCGGTGCGCGCAGACGGCCAGCACCGGGCCCACGCGACTGTCGGACGGGTCGACCTGGTAGATCGGCGAGGCGGGCGCGGCGTATCGAGCGTCGTACACGCCCACGACCTTGCCCTCGTCCTCCAAGAGCATCGAACGGAATCGGTCCTTGGAGATGTTGAGGCGGTTCTTGAGCCATGCGGCGGCCTTGACGCCGGTGAATCGTTCGAGTTCGGCGGCCACGGCCTCGCGCTGCTCCTGCGGGAGGCGGGAGCCGGCGTACAGGGCGCTCAGGTACGGCCCGTAGGCGTATTCGCGCGCCTTGTCCACCGCCTCGCGCCAGTCCTTGGCGTCCAGCGAGCCGCGCTTGTGGTACCAGGCGACCGCGGCCATCAGCGGCAGCGAGCTGACCGGTCCCACCACCGAGCGCAGGCGGTCGTGGACCTCCTGGATGTTTGTGGTGGTGCCCATGAGCACCACGCCGGCGGGCGCGATCTGCGTGTCCGCAAGCTCCAGCATGGCCTTGGCCATGAGCGGGGCGCGCACGGTGCCGTAGCTTTCGCCGAGGATGTACAGCGGCGAGGCCTCACGCCCCTCCAGCACCATCCAGCGGGCGGCCGCCTCGGCGAACTGACGGGCGTCCTCGCGGGCCGTGTACTTGGATTCCACATCCACGTCCGCCTCGTAACGGCCGTAGCCGCAGCCGATGGCGTCCATGACGATGAGGTCGCAGTCCGTCAACAGCGAGGACGGGCTGTCCACGAGATGATAGGAGTCGCGCAGCGGCGCATCGAGATCGTCGCTGAACGCGGCGCGCTTCGGGCCGATGCCGGACAGCAGCAGGGCGGTGCTGGCCACGATCGGGCCACCGTTGAACAGCACCATCACCGGGCGCGCGGGGTCGGGCGAGCCGTCGAAGAGTCGCACGAACGACGTGACGGACATGCGGCCCACCGGCCTGCGGTCCTCGTCCGAACGCGGCACGTCGATCAGACGTACGCGGGCCTCGTAGTCCACCTGTTCGCCGGCTTCGTTGGTGAATGCCAACGTTTTCGCCTGGTCCACGTCGGGCATGGCCGGGCCCGGCTGGTGGCGGGAATCGTCGCTCATCGTTACCTCATTTCCGTTGATTCCGTTGTTCGTTTCGTTGGTCGGCCCATGTCGTCGTAGGCGTCCGCGTCTCTCCTGCTTCGCTGCATGGCGATGGGCCTCGCTGCGGCCGCTTCCGCCATCGTACGCAGAGTTACGCTTTCGGGCGACCGACGCCGCTCACTCCAGCATGCCGTCCAATCGCGTGAGAGCGAGCAGGTAGAGCTTGGCGGCGGTGAGCAGGTTGGCGATGTTCACGCATTCGTCCGCACTGTGGGCGCCACCCTCGTCCTCGCCCATGCCTTCAGGTTTGGCGGGATGGCCGGCCTTGCGGGCGATGTCGTCCATGTACCAGAAGTCGGCGCCGAAAGTGACCGACCGTGGCAAGAGGCGCGAGTGCGTGCCGCCGCCCATGGTGAAGGGCTGTTTGTCCGCGTCGAAGAAGTCGTTGAACGCGCGGGTGAGCGTCCTGCACTCCACGCCGTCCGGGTCGATGCGATAGGCCGGTTCGTCGTGGACCTGTTCGACCCGCACGTCCCGGTCGGCGGGCATGGCCGCGACGGCCGCACGTAGCCTGCGTTCGATGTCCGGGCCGTTGCCGGAGACCGGGTAGCGGCTGTCGCATTGGAGTTGCAATCGTTCGCCGGCTTCCGTGATTCGTCCGAGGTTGAAGCTGAGCGGTCCGGATTCGTCCTCGCAAGCGATGCCGAGGCCTTTACCGTCCTTCGACTGGGCGATGGCGAACAGTGCCCGGGCGGTCGCCAGTTCCGCGGCATGGTCAGGGCCGGCAAGCAATCCGGATTCGCTGAGGAACCCGGTCAGCAGCATGATGGCGCTCACCGTGCCGTCCTGGAAGGCCGCGTGGCCGGCGATGCCCTGGGCGTGGAGCGTATGCGTGGCGGCGTCCCAGCGGATCGTCTTGCGATACCGTTCGGACGCTCCGGCAATGGTGGCCTCCACGGCAGCGTCCGCGATTCCGGACAGTTCAATCGCTGCCTCGCCAGGCACGGCGTTGGCGGCTGAACCGGCGGCGAAATGTCGCCAGATGCCGGGAGCGGGCACGCTCATCACGATCTGCAGGATGCCCTTCTGACCGTAGTTCACAGGGAACGGGCCGTCGGTGACCAGACTGAATCCCGCGGCTTTTTCACGTTTCAGGTATCCGCGCAGGTCGTTCATCCGGGTTTCCTCGCCGCCGCCCATGAGCGCGCGCACGCGGTGGCGCATCGGCACGTCGAGGTCGCGCAGCATGCACAGCACGAACAGGTTGACCAGTGAGGGGCCCTTGCAGTCGTGCACGCCGCGGCCGAATACGAACTCGCCTTCGCGGGTCAGCGTGAATGGCGGGCGCGTCCAGCCGTCGCCGGCCGGGACCACGTCCAGGTGACCGACCAGGGCGATCTCGTTCGCGCCACCAACTTCCAGATCGGGCCGGGACTCGCCGACCTCCACCGCGGCGGACAGCGCGTAACCACCGTGATTGCAGGGCGCGAGGCCCATTGCGCAAATGTCTTCGGAGGCCACGTCGAACATATCCGCAACGGCCGGGCCAAGCGGGGTCGGACGGCCAGCGTTCGCACCGGATTTGGCGGTCATATCGGCATTGCGGGAAGCACCGTTCGTAGCACAGCCGGCATCATGTTCCGCATCGCCATGTCCGGGCACACGGCCAGCGCCATCACCGCCATCGTTAGCAGCCTCTTCCTCGGCATACCCGTCGTCGCAGATGGACGGCACCGCGACCCATCGTGCCAACGTTCGCTCGAATTCGTCGGCGTGCGCGGCCAGCCAACGGTCGGCGCGAACCATCAACGCGCGTTCGGCATCGGTCAGACGGCTCGTATCCATAGCGTCCGGGCCGCTGACTTCAGCAGGCCCGGAAGCCCCGGCAATCCCCGCAACTCCGTCATCGTCACGGCCAACGCCGTCAGACAGACAATCCCCCACGGCAGCCGCCGCCAGCGTATCCTCGGCGACGGCCTCCACCACCCCGGCATCGCTCATCGGACGGCCCCGGCAAAGCTCGAATCGAGGCTCGGCTCCAGCAGCACGTCGCGGCCGGCATCCTCCAACGAGGGAATCGCGCTGACCAGCGAGCGCGTGTACGGATCGGTCGGCGCCTTGACGATCTGCTCGGCGGGCCCGCACTCCACGATGCGGCCATGGTGCATCACGGCGATGTCATCGCAGATGTACCGCACGGCGGCCAGGTTGTGGCTGATGAACAGCATCGACAGGCCCAACTGCTCGTGCAGCGATCGAATGAGGTTGAGCACCACGGCCTGCACGGATACGTCGAGGGCACTGGTGATCTCGTCGGTCACGATGAGCTTCGGACGCACGGCCAGACACTTGGCCACGGCGATGCGCTGGCGCATGCCGCCGGAAAGCTGGTCGGGCATCTTGGGCGCCACGTCGGCCGGCAGGTGCACGAGCCGCAGCAGTTCGGCCACGGATTCCTCGCGTTCGGCGGCACTCAGATGCTCATAGGTGTCGAGCACCTCGCCGATCGCGTCGCCCACGCTCATGCGCGGGTTGAGCGAGGAGTACGGATCCTGGAAGACCATCTGCACGATTTCGGCCTTGGCATGGCCCTTGAGCTTGGCACGGTCGTGCTGGCTCAGGCCGTCGATGAGGATCTGGCCGGAATCGAGCTGCTGCATGCCCACGATGGCCTTGGCGAGCGTGGACTTGCCGGAACCGGATTCGCCCACGAGGCCCAGCATGGCGCCGCGCTTCATGGTCAGCGAGATGTGGTCCACGGCGTGCACCACGGAATCGCGCTTTTCGAAGGTCACGCAAGCGTCACGGACCTCAAGAATCGTATCGTCGCTCATCGTTCCTCCTTCGTGTCCTGCTGATTGGGTTGCTGGCCTTCCTGCAGTTCCGCCGCATCCTCCGCGGCTTCGTCCTTGACGACGCTGTCCGCGGCGATATCGGCGGCCTCGGCAGCATCCCCGTCGATCACAGTGCCTTCCTCCGCACGTTCGGCGGCCTCCCGATTGGCGAGGTCGGCGGACTGGTGCGAGACCAGCTCGTCGTCGATGGTGACCAGCGGGCGGCTCTTGTCCGTGGCAAGGGTCGGGATGGAGCTGACCAGCGCGCGGGTGTACGGGTGCTTGAGTTTTTCGGGCGTGCGCAGCAGCGCGGTGTCGAAGATCTCCACGATCGCGCCGTGGTACATGACCATGATTCGGCTGCAGATCTCGCCGAGCACGGCGATGTCGTGGGAGACGATGACGGCGGCCTGCTTGTTGCGGGCGCATTCGTTGCGCAGCAGCGCGAGCACCTGCTTCTGCACCGTGACGTCCAGTGCAGTGGTCGGTTCGTCCGCGATGATGAGCTTGGGATGGTTGATCTCGGCCATGGCAATCATCGCGCGCTGGCGCATGCCGCCGGACAGTTCGTACGGGAACTTGCGTTCCGCGTGCTGGGCCGGGTCGATGCCCACGTGCTCCAGCATCTCGACGGCCTGCTTCATGGCCTCCTCATGCGGAGTGCCGTTCTGACATTCGAGCACTTCGGCCAGCTGCTTGCCCACGCGCATGGCGGGATTCAGGGCGGTCAGCGAGTCCTGGAAGACCACGCCGATGCCGGAGAGCAGCTTGCGCTTGTCCTTGGGCAGCATGCCCACGATGTCGGTGCCGTCGAATCGGATGGAGTCGGCGGCCACGTATGAGCCGGGCGCGGCCAGGTCGGCCACGGACATCATCGTGAGGGACTTGCCGGAACCGGATTCGCCCACAAGGCCCACGATCTCGCCGGCCTCGACGTCGAAGCTGATGCCCTTGACCGGCGTGTTCCAATGCTTGCCTTCGGGGAAGGAGACGGTCAGGCCGCGCACGGAGAGCACCGGGGCCGGACGGGGCACGGAGACCACGGCGGCGTCCGGATCCTTGGCGCGCAGGGCCTCGACCCTCTCGCGGTGCTGTGCGGTCTGCTCGGCGGCGGCCTCCACCACGAGTTCCATGTTGGTCTTGTCCAGCATCTTGGGCGGGTTGTCGAGTTCGCGCTTGGACAGGGCGGAGGGTAGCGGCTTGTACGCACGGCGGATCTGGTTGGAGATGCCCTCGCCGAACAGGTTGAACGCCAGGCCGGCGAACACGATGGCGATGCCGGGGCCCACCGCGGCCATCGGCGAGACGTACACCTGGGCGAAGCCCTCGTTGATCAGGCGGCCCCAATCGTAGACGGGCGGCTGCACGCCCAGGCCCAGGAAGCTCAGCGAGCTCATGGCCAGAATCGCGCCTCCGATGGACTGCGTGACGTTCGCTACGAACGGCTCGGCCACCTCGGGCAGGATGTAGTAGAAGACCTGACGGCTGCCGGAGACGCCGAACATGCGGGCCGCGGCCATGTAGTCCGCACCGGCCACCGTGGCGGACAGCGTCTGCGCGAGTCGCGCGAAGGTCGGGGTCATGGTGATGGTCAGGGCGATGGTGGTGGCCGTGGCGCCGGTGCCGAGCGCGATGACGGTCAGCATGGCGAGCAGGATCACCGGGAAGGCGAGCCAGACGTTGATGATGGACGAGGTCCAGCGCTGGGCGCGCTTGCCGAACACCACCGGCACCGCGCCGACGATGATGCCGAGCACCGCGGAGATGACGGTGCAGATCAGGGCGGTGACCAGCGAGAGTCGCGTGGCGACCATCGTGCGCGCGAAGATGTCGCGGCCGAGCTGGTCGGTGCCGAACCAGTGCTCACCGGACGGCTTGTGCAGCAGGATCGCCGGGTTCTCGGTGTTGGCGGCCACGCCCCAGACGGCCGGCGCGATGACGGCCAGCACAATGAGCACGACGATCATCACGCCGGAGACCACCACCAGCGGTGAGGACAGGAACTGCTTGGTACGTTTCATTTCCTTGACTCCTTGACTTCCGCGCCGAGCCGGGGCTCAGGCCGTCTCCAGCATGGTCGAGCGACGTTCGAGCAGCGCCACCACCACATCGACCAGGAAGGTGATGAGCAGCACCAGGAAACCGTAGACGAGGGCCAGGCCCTGCACGATGCCGTAGTCGCGGGAGGTGATGGCGGTGGTGAACGCGGTGCCCATGCCCGGCCAGTTGAACACCTGCTCGATAAGCACCGTGCCGGTCATGATCTGGGCCAGCGTGTTGCCGGCGAGCACCATGATGGTGGAGACCATGTTCGGCATGACGTGACGCCAGTAGATGCGCATGGGGCTCAGTCGCTTGCCGCGGGCCGTGCGCACGTAGTCGTCGTTGAGGGTGTGGAAGGTCTGGATGCGGGCGATGCGCGAGAGCATGCAGATCGAGGATATCGATAGTGCGGTGACCGGCAGCACGAACGACGCCGCGCTGTTCGCGCCGGCCACCGGGAAGAGCTTCAGGTTGACGGCGAGCACGCTCACCAGGATCACGGCCACCAGGTAGTCCGGGATGTTGCCGAAGAAGCCGGTAATGCCGGTGAACACCAGTTCGCTGCCACGGTGACGGTCGCCCTGGGTGTGCACGGCCATAGCCATGCCGATCGGGATGGAGAAGACCAGAATCACCACGAAGGCGGCCAAGGCGAGCGCCACGGTCCACGGCAGTCGCGTGGCCACGATCTCGGAGACCGAACGGCCGGAGATGATGGAGATACCGAGGTCGCCGTGGAACAGGCCGGCGATGTACTGTGCGTACTGCACCGGCAGCGGCTTGTTGAGGCCGAGCGTGGCACGACGCTGCGCCACCAGTTCGGGGGACGCGGTGGCGCCGAGCGCGTTGCGCACCGGATCGCCGCCGGAGAAGCGCAGCACCACGAACGCCACGGTGACGATGACCCACAGGGCCACGACCGTGCGCACCAGTCGCCTTCCGACGAAACTCACCCACGGATTCATGCGACGGTGCGTGCGCTGCTGCGGTGCGGCTGCGGTGGTTGCCGTCGCGTCCGCACTCGCATCCGCGTTCGCGTTCGCCGCGTTGCTGCTCTCGCTCACGATGTGCTCCTTATTTATTGCGTGTTATCGGAATTAGGTTCAGCTTCTTCGCTATCTCGGCTTCGGTGAGGGGAGGAGGTTCTCCTTGGCTCCCCTCTCTGAGGACGATGCCGTGAAGCGGGTCCCTTTCCTTGGCTCCCCTTGTCAGGGGAGCTGGCGGCGAAGCCGACTGAGGGGTAGTCCAACGACGGTGAAGGCCAAAGACCGCATTCACATCAACGGGCATACCTCCCAACCGGCTTCCCTCACAGAAAGCCAGCCAGGAGGTCCCCGCTACTTACTGTCGTCAGCCCCTACTCAGGCCGCCTTGAAGGTGGTCGGCAGGAAGTTGCCGGTCGGGTCGGTGCCCACGGTGAAGCCCTTGGAGTAGTACATGTCCCAGGACTGGGCGAGCGGCAGGACGGTCACGTTCTTCATGAGCTGGTCCTCGGCCTTCTGCCAGGCGGGGCAGGAGTCCTCGCCGGCTTGGGAGGCGGCCTCATCCGCGAGACGGAAGTAGGTCTTGTCGGCGTTGTAGGTCCAGTTGCCGCCGTCCGGCACCACGTCGCCGGAGAAGATGCCGTACCACTCGGCAGGGGTGGTGGCGGAGATGCTGCTGATGAGCAGATCCCAGTCGCCGCCGGAGAAGATCACGTTGGTGTACTGGTCGGACGGGGTGATCTGCGCGTCGAAGCCGACGGCCTTGAGCTCCTTCTGCACCAGTTCCACGCCCGCGGCCACGGCCGAACCGGCGGTGGAGTTGTACAGGATCTTGACGGTGAGCTTCTTGCCGTCCTTGCTGCGCACACCGTCGGAACCGGCCTTCCAACCGGCATCATCGAGCAGCTTCTTGGCGTCCTTGACGTTGGTCTTGGCCATGGAGGCGGAGGAATCGGAGTCGGAGCAGATCGAAGAGCCGGCGGGCATGATGGACTTCATCAGCTCGCCCTTGCCGGACGTGATGGCCGGGCCCACCTTGCTGCGGTCGATGGCCTCGGCGATGGCCTGGCGCACCTCAAGCGTGCCGGTCGGGCGCGCGGTGTTCTGGTTGAAGAACAGGGACATCGGCATCGAACCGCCCTTGGTGCCCTTGTAGGTGGAGGTGTCGATGCGATCCTGGTCGGAGCCGCTCAGCTTGACCAAGTTGAGGTCGCCGGAGCCCAGCATGTTGGTCTGGGTGGACTGGTCGGTCACCACGGTGGCCACGATGGTCTTGGGCAGGTCCGTGATCTTGGTGCCCTCGGGCAGGCCGGACTTGTAGGAGTCGTTGCGCACGTACGTGTACTTCTGGCCGGCGGAGGCGCTTTCCAGCGAGTACGGGCCGGTGCCGAAGGTCTTGGAATCCATGGCCGACGGATCCTTCAGGCCTGCCGGGCAGACGATGGGCAGCTGGCCGACCTCCTCGGCGAGGAAGCTTTGCGGGGTGGAGGTCTTGAAGGTCACGGTCTTGGCGGAGTCGTCCGCGGTGATCTCCACGCCTTCCGGCACGTAGACGCCGTTGTACTGGGAATCGGAGGCGTCCTTGATCACGTAGTCGAACGTGGCCTTGACGTCGCTGGCCTTGAGGGCGGTGCCGTCGGAGCAGACCACGTCGTCCTTCAGGGTGAACGTGGCCTCGGTGGTGGTGGCCTTCCATTCCTTGGCGATGTTGCCGGTCGGCTCGGAGCCGGCGGGCATGCTCAGCAGGGATTCGTAGGCGAGGGTGGACAGCTGCACGCCGTCGCCGGTGGCGTTGGTGATCGGGTTCAGCTTGCCCGGGTCGGACTGGATAGCGTAGTTCACGGTTTCGGGCACGCCGGTTGCCGTGACGTCGCCTCCCTGACCGCCGCCGCAGCCCGCCAGGGCCATCGCCATTGCACAGATACCGGCCGTCGCTGCGGTCGCAGTAACCATCTTGCGTTGCATGTCGTACCTTCCTCTCGGTCCGTTTCCATTGACCGTCCGCTCGGACTGCCGCCGACGTATTCAATAGAATGAATATAATGTTATGAATCAATGTGGCGGCTATGTTTCTGCTGTGCAACAAAGACGAAACAGAAGCTCGGGCGCGACGGTGCGTCGGGTACCGATTGGCGGAATGACGCCGTTTTTGACAGGTGTTCGCCTGGCAATAAGGCCTGTCCCACTATGTGAGACTGGCGGCGGGTGCGCGGTATGGGCAGGGACAAACCCTCACTATGTATGCGACTGAACGAAGGGCCCGCATACATAGTGACGGTTCGGGGCGCAAAATCCTCACTATGTATGCGTCATGCTGGTTCGGCCGCATACTTAGCGACGGTTGAAAGAACAAAAAAGGCGTTATGCCATGCAACCCTTTCGTTGAGCTGCATACATAACGCCTTTGAAAGTCTCTACGCAGAACCGCAATGCAGTTCGCGAGGGCTCACGCACGCACGATCACGTTGCGCAGCGAGCCGATGCCCTCCACATGCACGATGGCCTCGTCGCCGGGGTCGAGATGACCGGAGGCGTTCGGCGTGCCGGTCATGATCACGTCGCCGGGCAGCAGCGTGGAGAAGCTGGAGATGGCGGCGATCTGCTCCGGGATGCCGTGGATGAGGTTGGCGGTGGTGCCGGATGCCATCGGCACGTCCTCGCCGTTGAGCGTGAAGGAGATCTTGGCGTCGCGCCAGTTGAGGTCGTCGCGCATCACGATCCACGGGCCGAGTGGGCAGGAGGTGTCGAAGCCCTTGGCACGGGTCCAGGTGGGGTCGAGGCCCTGCAGGTCGCGCAGGGTCACGTCGTTGACGCAGGTGAAGCCGAGCACGTAGTCCATCGCGTTCTCGACGGATACGTTCTTGGCGATGCGGCCCATCACCACGGCCACCTCCGGCTCGAAGTTCATGTCCTTGGAGCAGGCGGGGTACACGATCGGGTCGTCCGGGCCGATCACCGAGGTGGACGGCTTGGTGAAGATCACCATGTTCTCCGGTGCGTGGGCGATCTCGGAGTGGCCGGCCTCGTGCATGAACTGCGCGTGGGCCTCGTAGTTCTTGGCCAGACCGTAGACCTTGGAGGGGATGACCGGGGAGAGCAGACGGATGCCGTCGGCGTCGAGCGGGTAACGGTTGCCGGTGGGCGTGACCTGGCCGCCGGACAGCGGGTGGCCGTCGAGTTCGACGAGGTAGTCCTTGCCGTCGGCCTCGTCGGTCTGGACGAAGGCGTAGCGCGGCGAATCATTGAGCGAAAAACGTGCAAGTCTCATGGTGCCTAGCGTACACCGTCAATCGAGGCTTTTTCTGTCCTTTCGCTCATGCGGAGAAGTCAGAAAATCGGCTCCCCTCTCTGAGGACGATGACGTTAAACGGACAGTCCAGTGGACTGTCCGTAGCCATCGTGCGAGACGCAGTCGAGCCGATAGACGCGGGCATCGCCCGCCCGCAATTGCTGCGAGCTGTCGTCGGAGAGACGACCGAGGGGAGCCGCCGGAACAACTAGTGAGCTACTTTTCCGTCCAGGTCTGGTCGAAGAGTGACTGACCGCTGGTGGTGTGCATGTACACGCGCAGCGACGCCTTGCCGCTCTGCGTCTTGCACATGGTGCCCAGGATGTTTGCGGTGGACTGGTACGTGTCGCTCATCGCGGAGACCGAGGACGCGATCGCGTCGCCCGCCGCGGCGTAGTCGTCACTCACCGTGTACTCGTAGACCAACGTGTCACCCTCGACGTGGTACGCGAAGTTGATGCCGGAACCGGACAGCGAATCAGCCTCGGACTGGATGGACTTCTGGAACTCGGAAGAGTCCACGAAGGCCTGCACCGAGTCGTAAACGCCGGTGTCACTCTTGGCGAGGTCGTCGAAGGTGTCGTTGAGCGTGTCGTCCAGGCTATCATCAAGGTTGTCGAGATTCTCTCCACTGGCGGAATCGCTGGAACCGTCCGAGCCGGATTTGCCGGAGTCACTGTACGAGTAGTCCGACTTCGCATCGTTCAGGTCGTTCTGCAGTTCGTTCTTCGCGTACGACCAACCGCCCGCGATGACGGCGATGACCAGGATGGCTGACAGCACCAGGCTCGCGGCGCTGATGACGATACCGGCGATGGCAAAGCCCTTGCCCTTGCCACCCTGCTTCTTGATCTGATTCAGGCCGATGATGCTCAGAATCAGGCCGACAAGCGAGACGAAGAACGAGCAGATGAAGCCTGCGATGGCAAGGCCGTTGTAACGCTGGTTCGCGGCCGGCGGGACCGGGGTGCCGTAGTTGTACTGACCATAAGGGCCGGGCTGGGCGTATGGATTGGGTTGGCCATACGGCGGCACGCCCTGAGGCGGAACCGTCCCATACGGCGGAATACCCTGCGCAGGTGCCTCACCATATGCCGCACTTTGAGGAACACCATCCTGCAACGGGCCTGTCTGCGCAGAAGCATCGCCCTGCGGAAGCACTTCACCGTACTGCGGCACGCCATTCTGAGCCGACGCATCGCTCGTCAGCGGTGCCCCCTGCATGGACGTCCCATTGTGAAGAGGAGCACCCTGCGCCCAGTTCTGCGTCGGCGCCTCCCCCGCGCCTTGCGAAGAAACATTATTCACGAACGGCGTCTCCGACGGCTCTCCAGTCTGAAGCGGCGTCCCATTCTGCAACGACTGGGCAATCGGCGGCAGCGCCTCAGTGGGTTGTCCAGAGCCGTATGCCCCCGCTTCCGGCAACGCCTTCGTCTGCTGCAGAGGCTGCTCGAACGACGGCAACGCCTGCGTTGGCCTCTCCGTCGCGTCTGACACCGGCAAGGTCTGCGTAGGCTGCTCCACGCTCGATGCGACCGGCATCGCCTCGGCCGGAGCCTCCCCCGACCCGATTCCCGAAGCCGAAGCCGGCTCATCCCAAGGCACCTGCCCATTCTGCTCACTATTTAGACCACTCATCACGACTCCTTCTCATCGCATGCCCTCAGGTAGGACATCCCCCAACGCGCGCAACGCTGTGCGTCAATTCCAAGCGTACTCGCTCCCCGTACGCGACAAAAGACAACGGCAGCACAAGGCCGATAAGTACATCAAAAAAACAATTGGCGGTTTGGTTCGCGTACACAAACCAAACCGCCAATTACAGTCAAGTCACTTCATCGGAAAACGAACAGGCGCTCTCCGCATCCGATTCGATTCACTTGAGCACGTTGACCTTCAACCTATGAAGGAACGCGGCCATATCCTGACGCACCACCGGACGAAGTCCGCCAAACGAACCGTCCGAATAACCATTCGTCACGCCTGTCTTGGACAGCCACGCAATATCCTGCGCATGAGCCGTGGAACTGGTCACATCGGTGAATGTCTTGCCACTGCCCGTAGGCTCACTGGCCTTCAGATATGTAGCGAGCCTGTGCAGGAACGCGGCCATATCCTGGCGAGTCACCTGCTTTGTTCCACCGAACGTGCCATCGGCAAAGCCCTTGGCGATTCCGGTGGAGTACAGCCACATAACCTCCTTGGCGTGACCGGTATTCGCGTTTACATCCGAGAACGGATTCTTGGACCAGTCAGGCGTAAAGTTCGGCGATCCGGCCAAACGGTAGAGGAACGCGGCCATATCCTGACGCACCACCGCGCGACCGCCTCCAAACGTGCCGTCCGCATAGCCGGACGTAATCTTCTGATTAGCGAGCCACAGAATATCGTCATAGTGCGGCGTCTGGCCCTTCACCACATCAGGGAATGGCGATTCGCTGGGCGAGGGAGACGGCGACGGATCAGGAGACGGCGCAGGCGACGAGCTGAACTGCACTCTGACGCTGTCCGACCCGTTGGCGTTGCCGTCGCCGATTCCGACAGTCAGCCAGAAATCAACGCCGGTAACATGCGGGGTCTTCAGTCCGCGCGTGATAATCGATTTCAGCGACGCAGGCAATGCCGTGGGACCTACAGTGAATGGGGCCTTGTTCCCATCAGTCGGCACCTCAATCTTGAACATTGAATACAAATTATCCGCGGTCACATTATTAGGATCGTTAACGTATGAAACACCATCGGCAGGCACGCAGAACGAAGGCTGCGCGGTCAAATCCTTACCCCAATTGATGCAGGATTTGCCATCGACGACCAAAGCCATAATCAGGGATGCATCGGTGGCTTGCACCTTATCCGGAGTCGGGTTGTTCGGCGGCAATTCGGCGTCCAGATTACGGCTATACGAATACTGCATCTGATCCACATTCTGCGTGGACACAGTCGTAGGCGTGACGGACAAATCGTACAGAGGCTTGCCCTCCCACCTCGTGGCAGCGACAGCCGACTCCGCAACCGCGGCGGTACCGAACAATATGCCGCCAGCTGAAATCAATGCGATGAACGCCTTACCAAAACGTTTCATGGCAATGTTCCTTTCATCCCCTCAACGAGGCGATACGAGTAAAGGCAAACCCGCCCGCCATCGCACCGGTTCTTTTCTCTCTTCGCCCACCGGCGAGACGAGGCTGAAAGACAATTCCCAGCCTATTCTCAGGATACACCGCCTCAACAAACGAAAAGCAGGAATTATCGCAATGAAAACGCCACATCCGCAAGGAATTACGCCACTTCGACCCCCCAGTCCCCCTCATCGGTACGATGGTTCGCATGAGTCATGCCGCATCATCGCCATCGTCCGCAACGGTTCCGCAGCATATCCTAGTGACCGGTGGAGCCGGATTCATCGGCGCGAACTTCGCGCACTGGGTGGCCCGCAATCATCCAGAAACCCACATCACCGTACTGGACGCCCTGACCTACGCCGGCAAACGGGAGAACCTCGACGGTATCTCCCCCGACCAGCTCACCTTTGTGCATGGCGATATCTGCGACGCGGCGTTGGTCGAATCGCTGCTCGACCGCGCACCGTCGCCGACATCAGCGCAGCCGCCAATCGACGCCATCGTGCATTTCGCCGCGGAATCCCACAACGACAATTCGATTCTGGACGCCTCGCCGTTCCTGAAGACGAACGCGACCGGCACCTACGTGCTGCTGGAGGCCGCCCGCCGGCACGATCTGCGCTTCCACCACATCAGCACCGACGAGGTGTATGGCGACCTGGCGCTGGACGACCCACACAAGTTCACCGAGCACAGCCCGTACAACCCCTCCAGCCCGTACTCGGCATCCAAGGCCGCCAGCGACCATCTGGTCCGCGCATGGCACCGCACATACGGGCTCAGGGCCACCATCAGCAATTGCAGCAACAATTACGGCCCGTATCAGCACGTGGAGAAGTTCATTCCGCGTCAGATCACCAATATTCTGGCCGGCATCCGGCCGAAACTGTACGGTCAGGGGCTGGCCGTACGCGATTGGATCAACGTCGAGGACCATTGCAGCGCCATCTGGACGATTCTGGTGCGCGGCCGCATCGGTGAGACCTATCTGGTGGGCGCGAACGGGGAACACAGCAACATCGATGTGCTCCGCATGATTCTGGAACGCATGGGCAGGAGCCCGGACGACTTCGACCATGTCAATGACCGTCCGGGCGGTGACGTGCGGTACGCCATCGATGCCACGAAAATCGAGACCGAACTCGGCTGGCACCCGCGATTCACCGATTTCGAGACCGGTCTTGACCGGACCATCGACTGGTACCGCGCACATCAGGACTGGTGGATGCCAGACAAGGCCGCTACCGAGGAGAAGTATCGCGAACAGGGGCACTGATCCAGTAAAAGCCTGGAACCAGATGGCTTCAACTCCAACGTCACAATGTACATTTGTCAATGCACTTGTGCCCCTACAAACTTGGGCAACAAATGCTTTCGGCCACATTACCTTTCCCGTACCTGGTAACAGCACGACTAAGGAAATATGGGTGGTTGGAAACCAAACTTTCCAACCACCCATTATGGCTCTTGAATCCATCAGAATCTTGAGTCCGGCAGCACAAGGCCATGCCTCAGGATTCCGGATTACTCACTTCTTGAGGACGTTGTCGTTCATACGATGCAGGAATGCCGCCATATCCTGACGCAGGACCGTACCGCCCACGCCGAACGAACCGTTCCCGTAACCTTCGGACACGCCCGTCTTCGCCAGCCACGCGATGTCCTCCGCATGCGGAGTATCCGCATTCACATCTGTGAACTGCTTGCCTTCACCCGATGGGGAAGCCGCCTGCTCCAAATCGGCAAGACGCTTCAGGAACGCCGCCATATCTTGACGCTGCACACCTGCCGTACCGTCGAATGTGGTCACACCATTGTTCACATAACCTTTCGAAATGCCCGACTGAGCCAGCCACAGCACCTCCTTGGCATGATCGGAGCCCTCGCTCACATCAGCGAACGGATTCTTCGACCAATCTGGCGTGAAATCGGGCGAACCGGCCAGACGGTACAGAAACGCCGCCATGTCCTGACGATTCACTGTGCCCGACGGAGCAAACGTACCATCTTTGTAGCCCTCCGCAATCTTCTTCTCGGCCAACCACTTGATATCCGCCGCATGCGGCGTCTTGTCAGTCACATCAGAAAACGAACCCGGAGTCGACTCAGAACCAGAACCCTGGGAACTCCGATCGAACAACACATCATCCGACCAATACTCAATAACGTCGGACTCATTATTAATGTAGAATTTAACGCCTTTGATGCTGCTGTCCGCGAACCACTTTGTGAGAGCCGGGACAAGCTGCTGGAATACCGGACCGTCGTATTTTTGATTATCGCGCCCTTTGAACTTCACACCATACGAGTCACATGCCGTTGGATTGTCCAACGCATTCGGGGCGGGAGTCCACCAACTCGAAGGAGAGTCAGGGTAACTATGCTCCATATGCCAACCGTCATCAAAATAGGCGTAATGCGAACCGGAAATACCATCAACCGTCGGGCACTCAGGCGTCGTTTGACTGATTGGAACCACAGTCAGGATGGCATCACCATTAAAGAGCGGGTTGTCACCTCCGAATAAAGGTTCCACTGAGTATTTGAGGTTCAGATTTCCGATTGTGCTCGCCGTCACCGTTCCCGGCGTCACGGAAATATAGCCTTCCGAAAAATCAGCCGCATTCGCCGTGACGGCACCCGCCATCATCATGCCCAATGCCACCAAACCGGCGACCAGGGCCTTCCCTATATGCTTCATTGCCTTGCTTCTCCCTTCGGAAGCCCAGACGGACTCCCCGTCGGTGATGGGACCGCTCATGTTCCCACCACTTCAAAAATCGCCCCCCCCGAGACAAAACAGCCTTAGAAAAACCAGAAAGCGGTAGGGACGAACTGCCATATGACAAGTCCGCCCCTACCCGCAAACGCAGGAGCCAGTCCCGCGTACTGACCTAACTTACTTGAGTACGTTGGTCTTCAAGCGCTGCAGGAACGCGGCCATGTCCTGACGGATGACGACCCTCCCAACGCCGAACGAGCCATCCTCGTAACCGGTGGAGACGCCGGTCTTGACGAGCCAAGCGATATCCTCGGCATGTGGGGTCTTGTCATCCACATCGGTGAACGCCTTGTCCTGGCCAGTGGGAGCCGGGGCCTTCTCGACGTCGGCGAGCCTATGCAGGAATGCGGCCATGTCCTGACGCTGCACGCCCGCCAGACCGTCGAACGTCACGCTGCCATCGGTCTGCGTGTAGCCGGCGGCGATGCCCTTGGAGGCCAGCCACAGGATCTCCTTGTAATGCGGCGTGTCCTTGTTCACGTCCTTGAACGGGTTCTTAGCCGCGGACTCGTCGAACGTGGGGCTGCCGGCCAGACGGTACAGGAATGCAGCCATGTCCTGACGGTTGACGTCGCCGGCGGGGCCGAACGTGCCGTCCTTGTAGCCGGTCGTGATCTTCTGGTCGGCCAGCCACAGAATCTCGTCGTAATGCGGGGTCTTGTCCTTGACCACATCAGAGAACGGGCTCGTGCTGCCACGATCCACCGTCACATCGGTCCAACCCTGAACCACACCGGACTCATCAACCAACGCAATTTTATGATCACCAGACAAACCGTTCGGAATGAAGGCATCGACATAGAACTTGCCGGCATCATCCTTCTCGATGCTCAGCTCCTCGCCGCCGAGGCCAATCAGCTTCTGTGGGGTGGAGTAGATGTAACCGGTCCAGAAGCAGGCAACGCCATCGGCCTTGCAGGACTCCTTCAGGTTGTTGATGTAGATGCGCACGGACTTGCCGGCTTCGACCTTGCCGCCGTTGTCCACCGTGACGTTGTCCTTCGTCTCCGGGGTCAGCTTATCCTCCGTAGTCGCGGCAGGCTCCGCAGTCGTCGTGAAATCAGGAACATCGGCGTTCTGACCATCATAGAGGTGGATGGCCGAGCCATCCTTCAGGTGGACATATATGCCGACGTGCATGTCGCGGTAATCGATCGGAGTCGCAGTGCGAACGCCCTGTTCCCAGAGCGATTCGAAGGTCTGGGCGAGCCAGGAATGGGTGTTGCCGTAGGTGGAATTCGGTTCAAGGCCGAGGACAGGTACGGTCTGGGTGCCACTAAGCGAGCTGCCGTCCCAAGCCTCCCCATTGGAGTAGCGGTAGAAGTTCTGTCCGTGAATCGTCGCCGCGGTGTACTGGTTGCTGTCCCAATTGGGCAAGGTGAAATCCTTGTCGCTCGGCTTATACACGCTGTTGTACATGGCCTGCGCTTGCTCAACGGTCATCTTGGAGAGATCGGTGTCCTTGACTCCGTTCTCGCAGTTGTAGTCGTCGGGGCCCGAGGCGTACGGGATATGACGGTTTTCAATCGGGGTCATGGACGTGTACTTCTGCACGCTCACCACGAAGCAGACATCCTTGATCTGGTCGGCCGTGACGCCGGTAATGTTCCAATCAAACGTCACGTTCGCCGTGTGCGCACCAATCTCCGACACGCTCACGTTGCTGACCGAATAGCTGGGAGTCTCGTCGGCCTGTGCCACGCTGACAGCGCCGGACATGGCCATCGCCACACCGGCGATGAGCGCCAGGGCTTTCTTTAAGCGCTTCATTGCCTTGCCTTCCTTCTTCTCAGAAGATCTCATGAGTGTTGCTTATGCATCACCACTGTAAGGACAGGTTTGCAACTGTTACTTCCATATGTTTCTCACCGCATGTCGGGCAATCATTCATACTTTGTTCAGCTCCTATTCATGAATGGTCTGCAGACCCCTCAATCGGCATATAATTGAGGAAAGCTGTGAATCATGGACACTGATTCTGGTTTGCTTGGCTATGGGTAGGTGCCCAGCGTCGCGGCTGGAGGCTGTCTCGTTGTGGGTCTTGAGTCGCCTCCGACTTGTAAAAAACCATAGAAACCGAGAAGAGCATGGTGATAAACGTAAGCAAGAAGCTCATGCAGACTCTAGGAGGAGCCCTCGCAGCAGCGATGATATCGTTCGCCGTAACGCCAGTTGCAGTTGCCGCCTCATTCACGGATGTCAATAATGACACACCTCATCACGACGACATTATCTGGTTGGCGGACAACGGCATTACTACCGGCTATGAGGATGGTACGTTTGGCGGTTCGCGCACCGTTGTACGGCAGGACATGGCGGCTTTTCTGTACCGGTTGGCCGGTAGCCCGTCCTATGCACCATCGCAGACTGATATGAGCACATTCGTTGATGTGAACACGTCCACTCCCCACTACAAGGAAATACTTTGGCTCGCCTCCACCGGTATATCCACAGGATGGGATACGCCGGCGGGAAAGGAATTCCGTGGCGCTCAACCGGTGGTTCGTCAGGATATGGCAGCGTTCCTGCATCGGTATGCCGCCAAATTCCCTGACCACGTGAAAGCCGAAATCAATCGAAATGTCTCTTTCGCCGATGTCGACAGTCATACAGGACACTCTGAGGACGTCATATGGCTTGCCCGAACCGGTGTGTCTCAGGGTTATTCCGATGGTTCTTTCCAAGGATTGCGTCCTGTAGTCCGTCAGGACATGGCTGCATTCCTGAACCGTATCACTACAGGAAATGTTCCTGCCCCTATCGATACGAGTCGTCGGTTCGCTTCGGTGGCCGGAAGCTACTGGTGGCCTTCCGCGGGTGTCAGTCAGTCCCTCCTCGTCCTCAATGCGGATGGAACCTTCACCGGTAAATACCAAGAAGTGAAAAACCAGATGGATAACATCCAATCGGTTCCACCCGAGAAAATCAATACGACGACATTTTCCGGCCGGTTCTCTTCCATCCAGAAAACAGACTACGGCTACGACATCGAATGCGACGCCGAATCGTTGTCATTTGAACAGGGCACCAGCTCTCAGGTTACGCAGAGTAGCGGAATGATACCCTGCGGCACATTCAAGTACTATGTTCCCGGCATCACCACAGTCAAAGAAATACGGAACCAGACCGGAGCATGGGCTGTAGGAGGACTTAATCCCAATTCCACGGCCGGCAATATTCTGGCCAGCGCCGACGGCAGCGGCGCTTTCTTCATAAAGCAGATGTGACACTGGCTTCATGAGACAGGTGCGACATTGGGGGGCGCGACCACATGGCCGCAACCCCCAGTAGTTAGTGGATGCTCTGGTACGGATAAGTGATGTCATTGAGCGATAATTGTGGATACTACGTCCTGATTGGGAAGCGTGCGAGGTGATTCAGGACGGCTCTGCCGCTAGAATAGACCCGAATCGAACACAGGGATTGAAAGGTTTACTGCACATGGCAGATGCTGTTGAATATCCGGACCTGGTAATCGTCGGCGCGGGCCTGTTCGGCCTGACCATCGCCCAGCAGGCGGTGGAGCACACCGGCGCCCGCGTGCACATCATCGACGTGCGCGACCACATCGGCGGCAACGCTTACTCCTACATCGACGAGGAGACCGGCGCCGAGATCCACAAGTACGGCGCCCACCTGTTCCACACCTCCAACAAGCGCGTGTGGGACTACGTCAACCGCTTCACCACCTTCACCAACTACGTGCACCGCGTCTACGCCACGCACGACGGCGAGGTCTACCCGCTGCCGATCAACCTCGGCACCATCAACCAGTTCTTCCACGCGCACTGCACGCCCGCCCAGGCCAAAGCCCTCATCGAAGAGCAGGCCGGCGAGCTGGCCGGCACCGACCCGCAGAACCTCAACGACAAGGGCATCCAGCTCATCGGCCGCCCGCTGTACGAGGCGTTCATCAAGAACTACACCGGCAAGCAGTGGCAGACCGACCCCTCCGAGCTGCCGGCCGCCATCATCAAGCGACTGCCCGTGCGCTTCAACTACGACAACCGCTACTTCAAGGACACCTGGGAAGGCCTGCCCACGGACGGCTACACCAAGTGGATGGAGCGCATGATCGACGACCCGCGCATCACCGTCTCCCTCAAGACCGACTTCTTCGACGAGTCCCAGCCGTACAACAAGAAGGCCCTGCTCGCCGCCGGCGTGCCCGTGGTGTACACCGGTCCGGTCGACCGCTACTTCGACTATGAGCTCGGCGACCTCAAGTGGCGCACCGTGGACTTCAAGGAGGTCCGTTACGACGAGGGCGACCACTTCGGCTGCCCGGTGATGAACTTCTCCGACGCCGACGTGCCGTACACCCGCGCCATCGAGTTCAAGAACTTCAACCCGGAGCGCGCCGCCCGGCAGAACCCGGACAAGACCGTAGTCTGGGAGGAGTACTCCCGTTTCGCCGAGCGCGGCGACGAGCCGTACTACCCGGTCAACACCGACGCCGACAAGGCCCTGTACGCCCAGTACGAGGCCAAGGCCGCAGCCGAGACGAAGGTCGTCTTCGGCGGTCGTCTCGGCACGTACAAGTACTACGACATGCACAACGTGATCGACACCGCCCTCACCGCCTACGAGGAGCAGGTCGCGCCGCTGCTGGCTAAGTAAGCATCGTATGTCTCTGGCTTCCCTCTTTGAGGGAAGCCAGTATTTTAGTGCTTCTTATCCACGGCGAAGATCTTGTCCCACGTCTCCAACGAGGGCAGGTCATACGCGCGGTATTCGGCAGACAGTCGCTTCCAGTCGCGCAGAATGCGCTTCACCAAGCGGTAGCACTCCAGCATACTGCGGCGGAACAACGGATCGTTCCGCTTGAGCCAAGACACGGAATTGCCATCCGGCGAAGTGACCAACGCCGAACGCACATGGCCGTTCGCCAGCCACGTCCACCAATACGAATCCTGCGCGGGAATCGCCACATCCGGGCGCTCCGCCCCGGACGCATCCTCACGGGAGAAGAAGCTGGACGCCGCCGCCTTCATGGCGTTCTTGGCCTGGAACTTCTTCGATCGCGGGTGGCGGCGTGCGGAAACGTACTCGCGTTCCGCTTCCGGGAAGTCCTCGAAACTCGACTTGCCCTGCGCATCCGGGAAGGAAGCGCGGAGTTCGCGGATCTCCCCCAAGCGCGTCGGGAAGGAATCCACGATGTACTGCGGGCCGCGCAGAATGTCCCGCAACGCCTCGTGACGCAGTCGCATGGCAGAGTAGATGAACCGCATGCCCAGTACGGCATCGCCGTACATGCTTTCGAACATCATCCTCTTGAACGGACGGTTCGGCTGCATGAGCAGTGCGGCGATCCAACGGTTCCGCACAAAGAAGTACTCCTCCCACGTGCGGGAAGGATCCTTGCTGTGCCATGCCTGATGCCACACGGCAACGCCGGGCAGTCCCACCGTGGGGAAGCCGGCCTTCTTGGCCCGCATGCCGTATTCGATATCGTCGAACTTGATGAACACCGGCAGCGAAAGGCCGATGGTCTTCAGCGCTTTGACCGGAATCAGGCACATCCACCAACCGTTGAAGTCTTCATCGATGCGCTGATGACGTTCGGAGGCATCGCGCAAGGGTTCGGCCGCGAAATCGTGGTTGTATCCCAGTTCAAGCGAGGGCTTCATCCACATGCGCTGCCAGTCGAACCGCTCACCCTGCGTATACAGCATGGTGCGGTTGTCCAGATGGAGCATGCCGCCGCCCACGAGCACCGGCTTGAAGGCGTAATCGGCGAACTGCACCGCACGCAGAATCGCTTCTGGCTCACTAATGGCGTCATCGTCCAACAGCAGGCAGTACGAGCTGGTTCCGGCTTCCACGGTCTCGTACATACCGCGGGAGAAACCACCGGAACCGCCGAGGTTGCGCTGCTGCAAGTAGGTCAGCTGGCTACCGAGCTCCTCGGCTACCGCGTTGAAGTCCGGCTGGTCGCAGACATGATCGGCGCCCTGATCGGTGCAATATATGGTATCGAGCCGCTCACGCAGGGCGGCCGCCTTGCTGATGGCCTTCAGCTGGTTCAGACAGTACGGCGCACGATTGAACGTGGCGATGGCGATGGACAATGTGGTCTTGGTCTTGGTAGTACGGCGGGCGACCGGGGCCTGCCATTCGGCGGCACGGACCTCCACGCCCGAGCCGTTCCGCGCGGCCTCGACATCGAACCAGAAGAAACCGCCGTCCATCAGATCGGTCATAGGAATCTCCGCGGAGACCGACTGCCACTCATCGGCTCCGCTGACGGCGATCACCCCGGCCGGGAAGAACAGCCCACGACCATTCGAGCGATACAGTAGAATCCGACCTTCACCGCGCACCTCCGCGGCGAATCGTACGATATCCACGTTCGTCCAGCGGCGCCAGTAGCCCGCAGGGAAGGCATTGAAGTACGTGCACAGGGACGTACGGGCCCCCGCGTTCACCTGAATACATTCGCGGTCGACGAACGTGAACGATGCATTCGTGGCTCCGGATGCCTTGCCACCGGTAAGGCCACGGCGCACCAATCGTTGGAATGAGGACTGGTTCAGCCCGCCCAAATCGAGCTGCTGCATATCGACGCGCGGGTCCAGGAGCGCTTCGGAGAGCATCGGTTGGGTCCAGTCCAATGCATACAGAGGCCAGACCTGATCAATGTCCTGAGTCGGGTAGACAACACGGACGACACTCTCCCATTCCACACCGCTCATAGCATCTCCTATTCCTATATGAGGCTCCATATGAGACATACGAACACTGTACGGTCGATGCCCAACAAAGCAAGGCGAATAGGGCACGCGATTCGGACGGGTATTTTTCAGGGAATATTCAGGGACATGTCAGGGGGAGGCGTCCTCCTACTATGGCTACGTACGTGAACAGTGGGTTAATAGGCGGTGTCATGAACAAGAAGCGGACGGCAGGGCGCAAGCAGGACGGCAAAGTCCAATCAACCAAACCCCAATCCGCAGCATCACAGGCATCAGCTTCGTTCCCTGCATCGACAGCGCCACGAATGTCTTCAGACCAGAAGGCATCGTTTGATTGGGCGAATGAATTCCGGAAAATCAAGGACAACTATGTACCCGGAGATCTATCGACGCTACTTGCGGACTGGCGCAATAGGGCCTCCCGACCCTTCCGAGCCATCGGCAAAGCGCTCCGCTGGATCTGGCAAGGCTGGCAGCCGTTCGCGCATGTACTGCTCTATGTTCTGGTGTTCGTCACACTGACGGCGTCTTCCGTGTTTGTACTCCATTTGGGTGTGCACACGGTGGATAACTTCAAATACGCAGCCGAATTCGTTTCGCAGATGTGGGAACAGCAGCATTATCAATACCTGCTCAACTGCATCATCGCCGGCCTGATCTATGCATTTTTGGTGTTCCTCATCAACCGTTTCTGGTTGGCGACAGCGGTGTACGTCATCTTCATCGCCGTCTTCACCGCGGCAAACTACTTTAAAATCCTGATGAGGAACGAGCCCGTAATCCCTGCAGACCTGACCTTCTTGAAAGGCAATGCCGCGGAAATCGCATCCTTCCTACCCAATGGCTCGGAAGGACTCGTGCGGAACATCGTAATCACGCTGGTCATCGTAACCGGTGTGCTGGTGCTGTTCTATATTCTCGACAGCCGCAAAGCAATCATCAAAGCCACCAAGCATAAAGGCCTCGCCTGGTCTGCGCGCATCCTATTGACACTGACGCCCGCCCTATGCATCGGCTTCCTTGGCGGTACGCTTGGCGCGCAAAATTCCTGGACCTACGCCACCGCGCAGAAGGTTTTCTCCGATACGCCGTTCCTGTGGAACAGCTTCGCCGATGCCTATACCAACGGCCCACTGGTCAATTTCGTTCGACTGATGTACAACAAGGCGATGAACGAGCCTGCCGGATACAGCAAGGATGCGATGCAGGCCATTGCAGAGAAATACACAGCCGAAGCGGACACCATCAACGACAATCGCTCACAGAACATGACGGACAGCACCGTCATCATGCTGCTTTCGGAAAGCTTCTCCGACCCGACGCGAGTGCCCGGCGTCACCTTCGACAATGATCCAATGCCCAACATCCGCTCGTTGAAGGACACGACGACCTCCGGCCTCATGCTCTCCCCCGGCTATGGCGGCGGCACCGCGAACATCGAATACCAGTCACTCACCGGTATGAGCTTGGTCAATTTCAACCCTTCGATGGCTGTGCCATACCAACAGCTCGTGCCAAGCCAAAAGTGGGCTCCTACATTCAACCAAATCTGGAACGATGCATACGGCGAAGACGGCTCCGAGGCTATACATCCGTACTACAAGGGCATGTATTTGCGCGATACGAACTACAAAAAGTTCGGATTCTCCAAGTTCTGGACACTGCAGGAGCCCAATGTGGTCGAACATCAAGATATGCTCGGCACTTCACCGTACGTCAGCGATGAGCAGACCTATCAGAACATCCTCGATAGGGTAAACAATGAGGATGGTAAACATCCGCAATTCCTGCAGGTGGTGACAATGCAGAACCACATGCCATATACGGACTGGTATCCGGATAACGAGTTCTTCTCCACCGATACCTCCGGCCTGCCTGATAGCGAACGCTACCTCATCGACACCTACGCCAAGGGCGTGAACATCACGGATCAGGCGACCGCGGACTTCCTCGAACAGCTCGATCAGATTGACCGGCCGATCACCGTCATCTTCTACGGCGATCATCTACCCGGCATCTACGAGACCGCCAATTCGGATACCAACAATGCCGTAAAGCTACACGAGACCGACTACTTCATCTGGTCGAATCAGGCGTCCTCCTCGGCCGGCACGAAACTGTCGAGCGACGAAACTGCTTATACCTCATCCAATTACTTCATGTCGCTGGCCGCGGAACACATGAACGCGAAGGTCTCCCCCTTCCTTGCCATGCTCACCGACCTGCGCAGCGAAGTGCCGGCCATGAACACGCTGATTGCAGAGGCCGGCGGCATCGGAACGGGACAGGCAACGTATTTGGATTCCAATGGCAATCAGATCAACGTCTCCTCGCTGTCCAAGAAAGCGCAGCAATTGCTCGACGATTATCGGCTGGTGCAGTACGACATGACCGTGGGCAAGGGGTATCTCAAGAATCTCGGATTCGTGGAAATTTCCTCCGCTTCCGACAAATCCTGAGATCGATCGTGGCCGAGGTTCTTGTCCAAAATCTCAACCGAAGTTTGGTCGAAAGCCTTCGGGGCTTTTGCCGGCCATCGCTCCATTCACATCAATACCCCAACGCGAGGCATGCACACAACTAATGTGGTTGAATGGCTCGCGTTTGGATTGATGACCTATGGCTGAAAAACGATAACGGAGTTCCCCCTTCCTCGACCGCGAAACGATCGCTCTCCGCAGTCAGCGACCCCTTCAACGCTCAGGTTCCCGACCGATGGCGTTCCTCTCGATATGGTCGAGGAAAACGCTGGCGTTGTCGCTGGTACACCTTTGAACAGGGTTTACGCAAGCAGCATTCCAAGTCGTTTGAGAAACTCTCCGACGCCGAGACATTCCAAGCGGCCATGGAAGATGACGTGCGCAGCGGCAGATATGCAGACCCCAATGACGCGCGCAAGCCATTCCAAGAGGTCGCGGAGATGTGGCTACGTTCCAAAAACCAAGTCAGCGAAGGGGTTCGTGCACGGTACGAATGCGAGTTGCGCGTATATGTCAATCCAAAATGGGCGGATGTGCCCATTGGGTCAATCATTCTCGATGATATAGCCTCATGGGTCAGTGAGCTTTCCACGGGAGACTATCCCGTGGCATTATCGGCCGGCCGGTCACCGCGCGCCTTATCTCCCAGATCGGTGAAGAGCATTGTAAAAGTGGTGTTCGCAGGCATTCTGGATTATGCGGTGAAGACCCACTATCTGGCCAACAATCCCGCGCGAGACGTGGAAATACCGAAATCGGAATACCGAGATCTGGTGTTCTTGGACATCCACGAAATCGAGGCACTGGCGAGCGCGGCCGAGTCTATAGGACGCCCCGTGGACGGACTTATCATTCGATTCCAAAGTTACGTAGGGACTCGCATCAACGAATCATTCGCGCTGCAGGTGGGAGATCTGGATTTGGATCATCGCAAGGCACGTATCCGCCGCACGTGGAAAAACAGTGCGAAAGCACAGCAACTGGGCCCGCCGAAATCAGGCAAACCACGAACCGTCGCCATACCCAAATTCTTGATTCAAGCCCTGAAAGCGCAAATCAAAGGTCAACCGGACACGGCATATGTGTTCAGGGCGGTGCGAGGTGGCCACATCAACGACCATAACTGGCGTAGAAAAATATGGCATAAAGCCGTGGAGCTGGCCGGATTGCAGGACGTGCAAGGGCTTACCCCACACAGTCTGCGTCATTCGTATGCGGCAATCGCCATCAAGGCAGGAGCGGACGTGAAAATCCTGCAACGTCAGATGGGCCACGCCTCAGCGAGTCTCACTCTTGACGTGTATGGATTCCTGTTCCCCGAGCGTCTCGAGCAAGTGGCCGACGCCATAGATGCGGAACGGAAGGTCACGCTGCTGGCCAAGAAATGACGGCAACGCGCCATGTGACCGCACCGCACAACCAAGCGGACGATGTCCATTGTGCATTGGTCCGAGTCTGAGGATAATCGAATATTGGCATTTGTAACCGAAATAACGTAACGAAAGTAGGCATTATGGGCGGAAAGCACATACTGCGTGCCGCGTCAGGCGTCATCGCAGCAACAGCCATGATGTTCGTGGGCGTCCCAGCATCATATGCTGCGGACGGAAACGACTCCATCCATAGCATCGAGACGGCAACCAGCGTAAAACCAAACACCACGGTTTCCGGCAAGTCCGGCCTGACTCCACAGTACTACAAGGTCACATTGCCCGGCGCCGGCTACGTGCAGTTGAAGATGACGAATGATCAGGGCGTCGAACTGAGCAAATGGAACGTGCAGATTCAGGATTCCACGGCCAAGACCATCGCCGCGGAATTGTGGGACGCCAAGGTACTTTCCCACGAAGGCAGTCTGCTGGGATTAGCGGCTGGTGATTACTACATAAGCATCGATCCGACGCTCGCTTCGGGCCTCAAGTACTCGCTGAGTATCAATTACACCCTTTCCGATGCTTGGGAAAGCGAACCGAACAACGGTCTCGCCAGCGCCGATGACATCACTGTCGGCAAGGCCGTCAACGGCACGTTCACCCGGACGCTCCTGAGCAACGAAGACCCCAATTTCGTTGATGACGACTGGTACAAACTCACTCTGCCCGCGGACGGACGAGTGGCCATCTCTATGACCAACGATCAGCGTGACTTGGCCTTACTGAATGTGGCGCTGCTCAACAACAAGGGCGAACAGATCATGCTCTACCCGTGGAACGCCTCCACCACCCAGCACGAAGCCGATTCCGTCGGCCTTGCGAAGGACACCTATTACATCAAGGTCTCCGGCGCTGCAGAGGGCCTGAAGTACTCGCTGGCGGTGGACAACGCCTCGGTCTCCACCGCTACCGTCACCTTCGACACGCAGGGCGGCAACAAGGTTGACGCCCAGACCGTGGTGAAGGGCTCCACGGTAAGCCGTCCCAATAATCCGACGCGAGAGGGCTACGAATTCACTGGTTGGTACACCGAAGCAACCGGCGGCGAACCGTTCAACTTCGATTCCCCCGTCAAGCGTGATATCACCGTGTATGCGCACTGGAACAAGACCAAAACCACGTACACGTTCATCGACGTGAATGACCTCACCCCGCATCATGAGGATATCCAGTGGCTGGCCGACACCGGCATCTCCACCGGCTGGGACACAGATAAGGGCAAGGAATTCCGAGGCATGAGCCCGGTGGTGCGTCAGGATATGGCAGCGTTCCTCTATCGCCTTGCCGGCAGTCCTGATTTCGACGCGGCAAAAGCCAAGAACCCGTTCGCCGACGTGACCGAAAAGACCGACCACTACAAGGAAATCCTTTGGCTGGCCAGCACCGGCATAGCCAAGGGCTACACCGCGCAGGATGGAACAGTGACCTTCGGAGGCATGAGCCCGGTGGCACGTCAGGATATGGCAGCGTTCCTGCACCGTCTCGCTGATTACCAGCAGGCCAATCCCAAACTGGGCGAGAGCGTCAGTTTTGTGGATGTGAATGATGAAACGCCTCATCATGAGGACATCGATTGGTTGGCACGAACCGGGGTAACCACTGGCTGGAATGATGATGACGGCGCGAAGTTCCATGGCAATTGGACTGTGGTGCGTCAGGATATGGCCGCGTTCCTGCACCGCATGTACGTCAACGTGCTGAACTAGTCGGATGCCGCGTCATGATTCGCGATATGCGATGTAGCCGTTGGCAGAAGATGCTCACGACACGAACAGTGTGATTCGTGACGTGGAGTTTTCAGAGGACCCTTCGGGGTCCTCTTTTTTATTCCGTCGAATCACTTGAATTGATTGAATAAACCGGGCCGTATTCCACGAAAACTCGTCCGATAAGGACATTCCGAAAAGCATCTAGCCATCGTGTCCGTATCGTGTCCATATGGTCTAAGACATGCAACTCGGCAATTCATGTCATTGCTTTTATCTGATATCCAGTTGCACAAGAGGACTGACGGACATCGTGTCCTGTCGTGTCCCAACCCCGCTACGGAATAGCACGATTCCGCAAAACAATTGTTTTCTAGGCGTTGTGAAAAATCACAATCAGCTCGAACCCGTGTCCCTAGAAGAAAGGTTCCAGAACATGACTGGAAACACTAAGGTTTGGCGCGCGCCGCTCGCGGGCCTCGC
>NZ_QFFM01000070.1 GCF_003129905.1 Bifidobacterium callitrichidarum | reverse complement strand
CCCCGGAAAACCACCTCCGGAGCCGGCCACCCTTCCGTGTCACTCCTGCGCTGACCTACTACCGCTACAGTCCCAACAGAGGACCGATCCGACCCCCGAAGGGGAATTCACGGCCGACCGGAGGTTAGTACTCACGGGCTCGGTTTTGTCGGTCGCCAGCCGGTACGGGAATATCGACCCGTTCATCCATTCGACTACGCCTGTCGGCCTCGCCTTAGGACCCGAC
>NZ_QFFM01000069.1 GCF_003129905.1 Bifidobacterium callitrichidarum | reverse complement strand
CACGTGGTCGATAGGCCGGACGTGGAAGCCCCGCGAGGGGTGGAGCTGACCGGTACTAACGGGGAAACGACAACACAACATCCTCCAAACATTCTTTTGGAGGTCCCGATACTGCGCTCGGACCGCCCAGGCATCAAGGAATGTCAGGCGACCATAAAACCAAAGATCGACAACGGTTCGCGTCCCCTATCCGGTTCCCAAACCGCCACATGCCGGCAGGAACAACGTTTCCTGACCGTATAACTACAGATTTGCGGCGGTCATGGCCCAGGTGAGACGCCCGGTCCCATTCCGAACCCGGAAGCTAAGGCCTGGCACGGCGAT
>NZ_QFFM01000068.1 GCF_003129905.1 Bifidobacterium callitrichidarum | reverse complement strand
GTGAACTCATAGCCATTGTTCGTCAGCTTGCCGTACTTCGCGTACAGGTCCGTGCCGAACACGCCATCAGCGTACTGGTAACCATCGGCATCGGTGCCCTTCGCGTCGGTCACGGACAGCTTGGTACCCTTCTGGTCCACGAAATCGGGACGCAGAGAGTTATCAAACGTGCCACCGTTGGCGTCAAGCGTGACGGTCACGTCCGGATACTGCGGGCCGTTGCCTCCGAACACATCCACGGCGCTGGCGGTGCTGGCGGCGACGCCCATGGTCGCGATCATCGCGACGGAGGCGAGGCCCGCGAGCGGCGCGCGCCAAACCTTAGTGTTTCCAGTCATGTTCTGGAACCTTTCTTCTAGGGACACGGG
>NZ_QFFM01000007.1 GCF_003129905.1 Bifidobacterium callitrichidarum | reverse complement strand
CCCGGGGGTGGTCCCTACCATCTCGCGCCCCCCACCCCTCTTGTCGCGAATGAATCAGCGATTCAGACTCACTTGGCGAACTTGTTGCCGTAGGTGTCCTCGCCGGCTTCCGCGATGGCGGCGGACTTGCGGGCGATGGCCAGCTCCTCGTTGGTCGGGATCACGGCGATGATCACGGAGGAGTCCGGAGTGGAGATGACGCGCGGCTCCTTGGAGCGCTTCGCATTCTTCTCCTCGTCCAGCTTGACGCCGAACGGAGCGAGCTTGTCGCACACCATCTTGCGCACGATGTCGTCGTTCTCGCCCACACCGGCGGTGAAGGTGATCACGTCGCAGCCACCCATCTGGTAGGTGTAGTTGCCGATGTAGCTCACGATGCGGTGCACGTAGACATCCAGGGCCAGCTTGGCGTCCTCGTTGCCCTCGGCCACCAGACGGTGAACCTCACGCAGGTCGCCGAAACCGGTCATGCCCATCATGCCGGAACGCTTGTTGAACAGGGCATCCAGCTCGTCCACGTTCATGTGGGCGTTGCGGATCAGGTGGAAGACCACGGCCGGGTCAATGTCGCCCGTACGGCCGCCCATGACCAGGCCCTCGAGCGGGGTCAGGCCCATGGAGGTCTCAACCGGCTTGCCGGAGATCTCGGCGGAGGCGGAGGCGCCGTTGCCGATGTGCAGCACGATCTGCTTGAGGCCTTCGGCCGGCTTGCCGATGACTTCCGGCACCACGGAGGAGATGAACTCGTGGGAGGTGCCGTGGGCACCGTAACGGCGGATGTGGTACTGCTCGGCGATTTCCTTGTTCAGCGCGTAGGTGCTGGCGGCCTTCGGCAGCTGGAAGAAGAAGGAGGAATCGAAGACGAAGATCTGCGGCACATCCGGCAGCAGAGCGCGCATGACCTCAGCGCCCTTGGCCTCCGGGCCGTTGTGCAGCGGGGCGAGGACAGCCAGGTCCTTGACGGCGTTGATGGTCTTGTCGTTGACCAGGGCCGGCTTCGGGAAGAGGGAGCCGCCCTGCACCACGCGGTGGCCGACGGCCACGATGCCCGCGTCGGACAGCTTCGGGCCGTACTCCTCGAAGAAGCCGAGCACGCGCTTCAGACCCTGCTCGTGGTCGTGGATCGGCTCCTCGAGCTCGTGCTTCTCGCCGTTGTACTCGTGCTTGTAGTGGCCGTCGATCGGCTCGCCGATCTTCTCAACCAGGCCGGAAGCAAGGCCTTCGCCGGATTCGAGGTCCACCAGCTGGTACTTGATCGAGCTGGAGCCGGAATTGATGACAAGGACGGTTTTCGCCATTGTGGGCATCCTCCATTGTGATATGTTGCGTCCCGCCGAACGAAGCGGGTTACCGTTGATTAGATTACTCGTTGCTTGCTACAAAATGCGGCTCCCCGCAAAGCGAAGAGCCGCATTCCGATTCATGACTACTGCGCCTCGATGGCGGTCAGGGCGATCGTGTTGATGATGTCCTGCACCAGAGCGCCGCGGGACAGGTCGTTCACCGGCTTGTTGAGGCCCTGCAGCACCGGGCCGATGGCAAGGGCGCCGGAGGAGCGCTGCACGGCCTTGTAGGCGATGTTGCCGGCGCACAGGTCCGGGAAGACGAACACATTGACGTGTCCGGCCACATCGTTGCCCTTGGCCTTGGTGGCGGCCACGGTGGGGGACCAGGCGGCGTCGAACTGGATGGAGCCGACCACCGGCAGGTCCGGGGCCTTCTCCTTGAGCAGGCGGGTTGCTTCCTCGACCACGTCCACGTCCGGGCCCTTGCCGGAGCCGAGCGTGGAGTAGGAAAGCATGCCGACCTTCGGGTCGATGCCGAAGGCGCGTGCGGTCTCGGCGGACTGCAGGGCGATCTCGGAAAGCTGCTCGGCGTCCGGGTTGAGGTTGATGGCGCAATCGGCGAACACGGCCACATGATCCTTGAAGCACATGAGGAACGCACCGGAGACCAGCTTCTGGCCGGGCTTGGTCTTGATGACCTGCAGGGCCGGGCGCACGGTGTTGGCGGTGGAGTTCACGGAACCGGAGACCAGACCGTCGGCGTAGCCGAGCACCACGAGCATGGTGCCAAAGTAGCTGGCGTCCTTGAGCTGCTTGCGGGCCTGCTCCTCGGTCATGCCCTTCTTGGCCCTGAGCTCGCACAGCTTGGCCACCATGGGCTTGAGGATGTTCTCGTCGTCCATGGCCTGGAAGCGGGCGCGCTCCAGATAGTTGAGGCCGAGTTCCTTGCCGCGGGCCAGGATGGCTTCCTTGTCGCCCACGATGATGAGGTTCACGATCTCGCGCTCGAGCAGGTAGTCGGCCGCCTTGATGATGCGGTCCTCCTCGCCTTCGGGCAGCACGATGGTCTTCTTGTTGGTCTTGGCCTTGCCCAGCAGGCCGAACTGGAAGGCGTACGGGGTGGTGGGGGCCTCGACATCCACGTCGAGGGCGGCGAGCACCTCCTCGGTGGGGGCGTTCTTGCGGAAGGTCTCCAGAGCGAGGTCCTTGGTGGATGCGTCGGTGAAGGGCACCTGCGGAATCGTCCAGACCGGCAGACCGTACTTGGCCAGCGTCTCCTTGACGGACACGGCGTGGCGGGGCTCGCAGCCGGTCACGAAGATGCCGAGCACCTTGTTGCCGGCGGCCTCCATGCCCTCGATGGACAGCTGCACGGTCTCGTCCAGCTCATGGGGCCAACGGTCGATGGTGCACACGGCCAGGAACACGCCGGCCTGCAGATCGGCGGCCACGTTGGCGTTGAACTCGTAGCTGGTCGGGTCGTTCACGTGGGACTTGTCGGTGCCCACGATCAGCGCGGCATCCGCACGGGCCACGTCCATCGCGTCATTGAACGCGCCGATGATGTCGCCGCGGGCGGTGTCCTTGTCCTTGCGAACCTTGTGCACGTCGAGGCCGGTGGACAGCGTCACGCCGAGACCGGCGTTCGAGGCGGACAGCAGGACAGGCGTGAAGTCGTCGTGGTTGGACACGGCCGGGCGAAACACGATGGTCTTGTACTTCGAGGTCAATGCATTGAGCACGCCGTAGGCCACTACGTTGCGGCCATTGGCGCCTTCGGGGCTTGCGATGTATACGCGGGTAACGGTCACTTTGGTCTGTCTCCTTTGATGATCAACAATGATTGGGACCACACATCATTGTACTTGCCCTTGTTATCGTTCACGTCTAAGACACCGGGACGTTTGCGGACGCAGTGCCGGGGAAACGGCGATGATGCGGATATGCGGAGACGGCGGGGGAGTGCCCGTACGGATACGAAAAAGGCCCGGGACGAATCCCGGGCCCTTTCCTAGGCCGTTAGGCTAAACCGTGAGCGGTTGGAATCACTCGTTATCGCCAGCGGTGGCGGCGGTAGCGGTGACAGCACCCTTCTCAGCGGTGTTGAGGCCGGAGTACACCCAGTCGGTGTAGTCCGGGTGATCGTAGCCGTTGTCGACGGCGAACTGGAAGGCTTCCTGACGGAAGGCCTCGAGCTCGTTGATCTTGTCGGCGTACTTGTCGGCGTCGATCATGCGCAGAGCCTCGGCGGTCAGCTCGTAACGATCGATCTCGTTCACGCGAACCATGTCGTACGGGGTGGTGGTGGAGCCCTCCTCCTCGTAGCCGTGGACGTTGAAGTTGTCGTGGTTCGGGCGATCGTAGATCAGGCCGCGCACGTCGTGAGCGTAGGAGTGGTACGCGAACAGCACCGGCTTGTCGGCGGTGAAGATGTCGGCGAACTCCTCGTCGGACAGGGCCTCGTCGTTCTCCTTGGCGGACTGCAGAGCGAGCAGGTCAACCACGTTGACGACCTTGAACTTGATGCCCATGGCCTTCAGCTTGTCGGAAGCGGCCATGATCTCCTGGGTCGGGACATCGCCGGCGGCGGCAAGCACGATCTCGGCCTCATCGTTGGACTTCGCGGTGGAAGCCCAATCCCAAGCGGCGGCACCCTTCTCGAGCTCGGCGCGAGCCTCGTCCAGGGACAGCCAGGTGGCGGCCGGCTGCTTGCCGGCGATGATGGCGTTGATCTTGTTGGTGGACTTGTAGCACTTCTCGGCGATGGCCAGCAGCATGTTCGCATCGGTGGCGAAGTAGATGCCGATGACGTGATCGTTGTGGAAGCACTTGTTCAGCAGCAGGGAGGTGACACCCGGATCCTGGTGGGAGAAGCCGTTGTGGTCCTGACGCCAGACGTGGGAGGAAACCAGCAGGTTCATGGAGGCGATCGGCTTGCGCCACGGAATCTCGCGGACGGTAGCCTCAAGCCACTTGGCGTGCTGGTTCAGCATGGAGTCGATCACGTGGACGAAGGACTCGTAGGAGCTCCAGATGCCGTGACGACCGGTCAGCAGGTAGCCCTCGAGGAAGCCTTCCATCTGGTGCTCGGACAGCTGCTCGACGACCTGGCCGGAGACGTGCATGTGCTCGTCGACCTCGTCGGAGATGTAGCCGGCATCCCACTGCTTGTTGGTGACCTCGTAGGAAGCCTGCAGACGGTTGGAAGCAGTCTCATCCGGTCCGAAGATGCGGAAGTCGTGCATGTTGTTCTTGATGATGTCGCGGGTGTAGACACCGAGACGACGGGTGGCCTCGAGCTGGCCCCAGCCGTGGCCGTACTTCTCGACTTCCTTAACGGCGTAGTCCTCGAGGTTCGGCAGCTTCAGGTCGTCGCGGATCAGACCACCGTTGGCGTTCGGGTTGGCACCGATACGCAGCTCACCGGTCGGCATGAAGGCGGTGACGTCGGCCTTGACGGCGCCGTTCTCGTCGAACAGCTCCTCCGGCTTGTAGGACTCCAGCCAGTTCTTCAGAACCTCGAAGTGGGCCTCGGTATCGCGGGCGGAAGCCAGCGGCACCTGGTGGGAACGCCAGGAGCCCTCGGTCTTCTTGCCATCGATGTACTTCGGGCAGGTCCAGCCCTTCGGGGTGCGGAAGATCAGCATCGGGTAGAACGGACGGTGCACGTTGTCCGTCTGAGCGGTGGCCTTGATGTCGCAGATCTCGTCCCAGATGGTCTCCCACAGCTCGGCGAAGCGGCGGTGGATGGACATGTGATCCTCATCGTCGAAGCCGGCGACGAACTCGTACGGCTCGTAGCCCATGCCGTGGAAGAACTCGTGGAGCTCCTCGTCGGAGATGCGGGACAGGATGGTCGGGTTGGCGATCTTGTAGCCGTTGAGGTGCAGGATCGGCAGCACGATACCATCGGTGCGCGGGTTCACGAGCTTGTTGGACTGCCAACCGGTGGCCAGCGGGCCGGTCTCGGCCTCACCATCACCGACGATGGCCGGCACGAACAGGGACGGGTTGTCCATGATGGCGCCGTAGGCGTGGGACAGGGCGTAACCCAGCTCGCCACCCTCGTGGATGGAGCCCGGGGTCTCCGGAGCGAAGTGGGACGGGATGCCGCCCGGGTAGGAGAACTGACGGAAGAACTTCTGCAGACCAGCCTCGTCCTTGGTGATCTTCGGGAAGGTCTCGGTGTAGGTGCCGTCCAGGTAGGACTGGGAGGTACCAGCCGGGCCGCCGTGGCCCGGGCCCATGATGATCACGGTGTTCTGGCCGTGGTCGGCGATGAAGCGGTTGATGTGGCCGATGAGGAAGTTCAGGCCCGGGGTGGTTCCCCAGTGACCCACCAGGCGGTGCTTCACATCTTCGCGGGTGAAGGGCTCCTTCATCAGCGGGTTGCTGCGCAGATAAATCTGGCCGATGGAAAGGTAGTTGGCGGCGCGCCAGTACTTGTCAACGCCTTCGAGGGCTTCCTCGGAAACCGGAGCGTTGAGCTTCTTCCAAGGGGTGCCAATAACAGGACTCGTCATGTGTACTCCTGTACTCCTGCACGTATCCGTGCGATTGATTATTTCTGTTCGGTCGCGGGCCCCGATTCCTTGCGGTATTAAGGGTTTCCGTTCCCAATCACTCGTCATGGTACGAGGACAACACGACTTTTGAACGATTTCTTGCGGGTGTGTTCGAAAATGTTTCGGAAATAGCACTATTTGTGCGGTTTGCCGGTTCGATTGTCACAATCGATTTTTCCTGCGAAGAACCTGAAAATGGCGGAAAATAGCGCCAAACAAGGATTTGCGCTGTGAGTGTCGCGTTCGGTTTAACGAAGTTAATACCGGCGTGTTGTTGCTTACGCGCCTGTGATTTGTGCGTATTTCGCACATGCCCCGCGCGTGTCGGTCTTGTCTGCTTGACCGGTGATAATCGGTGTGTTGCAACCCACGTAAAATCCCAATGAACGTTAGGGGAATATCAATGGCAAACGGTCCTGTGCTCGTCGTCGACTTCGGCGCCCAGTATGCCCAGCTCATCGCCCGCCGCGTGCGTGAGGCCGGCGTGTACTCGGAGTTGGTGCCGCATTCCATGCCGATCGACGAGATCCTGGCCAAGGATCCGAAGGCGATCATCCTTTCCGGCGGCCCGGCCTCCGTGTTCGAGCCCGGCGCGCCCTCCATAGATACTAAGGTGTTCGAGGCCGGCGTCCCGGTGCTCGGCATCTGCTACGGCTTCCAGGTCATGGCCTACGAGCTCGGCGGCAAGGTGGACAAGGCCGCCCTGGGCGAATACGGCAAGACCTCCGCCGTGGTGGACGAGGCCGAAGGCATCCTCGCCGGCTCCCCGGCCGAGCAGACCACGTGGATGAGTCACGGCGTGGCTGTCGAGCAGGCCCCGGCCGGCTTCGAGGTGCTCGCCCACACCGAAGGCGCCCCGGTGGCCGCCATGGCGGACGAATCCCGCAAGCTCTACGGCGTGCAGTGGCACCCCGAGGTCAAGCACTCCCCGCTCGGCCAGCAGCTCATCGAGAACTTCCTGCACCGTTGCGCCGCGTTGCCCAACGACTGGAACGCCTCGAACATCATCGAGACCGAGGTCAAGAAGATCCGCGAGAAGGTCGGCGACGCCGAAGTGATCTGCGGCCTGTCCGGCGGCGTGGACTCCGCCGTGGCCGCCGCCCTGGTGCACAAGGCCATCGGCGACCAGCTCACCTGCGTGTTCGTGGACCACGGCCTGCTGCGCAAGGGCGAGGTCGAGCAGGTCAAGCACGACTTCGTGGCAGCCACCGGCATCAAGCTCATCACCGTGGACGCGGCCGACGACTTCCTGACCGCCCTGAAGGGCGTCTCCGAGCCGGAACGCAAGCGCAAGATCATCGGCGAGAAGTTCATCCGCACTTTCGAGAAGGCCCAGCAGCAGGTGCTCGAGGAGGCCGGTGCCCGCGGCAAGGAAGTCAAGTTCCTCGTGCAGGGCACCCTCTACCCGGATGTCGTGGAATCCGGCGGCGGTGACGGCGCGGCCAACATCAAGTCCCACCACAACGTGGGTGGTCTGCCCAAGGACATCAAGTTCCAGCTCATCGAGCCGCTGCGCACCCTCTTCAAGGACGAAGTGCGCGCTATCGGCACCGAGCTCGGTCTGCCCGACGAGATCGTCTGGCGTCAGCCGTTCCCGGGCCCGGGTCTGGGCATCCGCATCATCGGCGAAATCACCAAGGAACGCCTCGACCTGCTGCGTAAGGCCGACGCCATCGCCCGCGAGGAGCTCTCCAAGGCCGGCCTCGACCGTGACATCTGGCAGTGCCCCGTCGTACTCCTCGCCGACGTCCACTCCGTCGGCGTCCAGGGCGACGAGCGCACCTACGGCTCGCCGATCGTCCTGCGCCCCGTCTCCTCCGAGGACGCCATGACCGCCGACTGGGCTCGCGTCCCCTACGACGTGCTCGCCACCATTTCCACACGCATCACCAACGAATGCCGCCAGATTAACCGCGTGGTGCTGGATTGCACCTCCAAGCCCCCGGCAACCATCGAATGGGAGTAATCGAATGATGGAGCGTCCTCGTCGTTGCTCCTCGGTCGACGTACCTTTGTACGCCTTCCCTCGGTGCGCCTAGAGGACGCACGCATCATTCGATTACTCCGGAGTGAAATCCGGCGATGGAGCGTATACCGCCTTTCCTCAGGTTCGACGTACCTTCGTACGCCTTCGCCTTCGGACGGCGGTCTCCGCACACATCGCCGAATTTCACTCAGCAATCGGAATGAAGCAGTATTTTGTGCGCCTAGAGGACACGCGCATCATCCTATTATTCCGAAGCGAGATGTTCTGACGGAACATGCGTAAAAGGGGAAGTCACATGTGCTGTGTGACTTCCCCTTTTACGCATGTCAGGTTGAGTGTGCCATGACAGGCTGTATGGCGGGGGAATCGTAAGAATGGCCTAGTGGTTTTGCGATTCGGCATGTAGGTGTTGCTTGGCTGCATACGTTGTGAGTGGATCCATGTGCCACTGCGGCTGTGAATCGTATGAATTGAGGCTACAGGGGCAAGCCCTTATTTTGGGTGAAACCGTCTGGTTGGGAGAAAATGGCGGAATCATGCGGATTTTGGCTTATCGGAGTGTGCCCCTGTAACCGGAAAACATCTATGAGAAGCTTATCGGGGCACGCCTGATGCCCCGATAAGCTGATTTGGTGCCTGAATCGCCTGCGGTGGCACGGTTTTGTGCCACACAAGCACCCTACGGCATAATATCGGCGTTACGGGGCACGATGTGGCTATGCTCTCACACGATGCTTGAGTCAGAAAGGCCTCCTTATTCAGCTGAAGCTCGCAGTAGAGATGTTTTCTCCTTACGCCGGGAACCAAATTTTCATATGAGGATGATTTCCGCGTCATGGGATAACAAGCGTGCTCGCTTGATTGGCCGGATCGCTTCCTTTCGGGGCATGCGTTGCATAAGGGAGCGGGCCGCCATGTGTTTCGCGCGTCCTCATGCACCCTGTTTTGCATGGTTGACTGCGATGTTTGACATCGTAGTGTTAACCGGCGGTCGCCAGCCGGGTTCACTTGTCATAGAGTTCAAACGAAAGATCATATGGCTCGACTCCATCGATTTTTTCGATAATTCTGCCCAATACATCAAGCTTGGTGGAGGTAGAGGATCCGGGATTAAACCAAACGCCTGGGCCGACTTCGAATCCGTATTCGAGGTGCGAGTCCGAAAAATAACGGGCTGGGAACTTGTCCGAAAATGCCACCGCACGAAACGCGACTGGGTCGATTCCATACAGGTCGGAAAGAACGTCCCTCATCATATCGACCCATGTTTTCACGGTATGGCGCGCTCCTTGGAATGTGTATGCGGCGATTTTGCGATTCGTGAACATAAAATCCTCATCCAACGTATGATTTTCGCGTTCTTCGGCCACCGGCTGATAAGAGGTGCTCAGCGCCGGCCATAATTCCAAGAAACGTTGCCACAGACGCTCGTTGCGTTCGCTTATATGTGGCTCATCCCAAATATCGCAGTCCGCGACAAACCTGTTGAGCTTAAGTCCACTATCGCGGAATCCATGTTCGCAATCACGCTTGGACGCAAACTCGCTGTTCGAATATTTCGAATTGTAGCCGGTGAGCGTGAGGTTGCCCATGCGATTGAGCCATCGGTCATGAATGACATCGGCGTCAGGACCCAAAGCATCGCGCCACTGGCGGGAAAGAGTCTGCGGCATGATATGTTCGACGGATAATGTTCCGTCCTCCAACATGTCGACGACGTTTACGCGCTCCACATTGTCGCCGTTTTCCAAACAATCATACAAATACAGCCGTATGCGTCTGATTTCATACATATTGCGTTCGTCGAAGGCTCGTCGGAATTCCTCGTCACGGGGGAACCGGCCGCTGCCTTCCCTCCTTAGCAGAGCGTACTTGAGCGACTCGCAATAGTCGTCGTCCGTAGCCATGCCACGCAGCACTTCATGATGCAGTCCGGCGAAGATCTTGTTCAGTGCGTTAGTCGCGATGTTGCACATCCAACGGCGGAACAAATAGTCTTCGACGATATTAAAAACCTTCACGAGATCTTTGCCGGACAAGTGTCCCTCATCGGCGTAGGCAAGCAGCGAAAGCAAGAAAGGATTGACGACGCTCATTTCGAGCAGCCTGATACGTTTCAATGCGTTGTCGATTTGTGTGTGCTCCTGGATTATTCCGGTGATGCGTCCGTAATAGCGCGAAAATCGCAGAAGATCTTCCAGTAGTGCAAGGGAATCGAGGCTTTTCGCGAATTGGCGGAATTCCGGATATACGCGGTTGATGACTGGTGTCCGTCGTGTTTTCATCGTCAGATAATCACGGATGAATGCACTTACGTCATAAGCGGTATTTCGCTCCATGACGTTCCAGTAGTGTTCGTAGCGGTATTCCTGCTGCTCGGCGGGAAGGTTCATCAACATGAGATTGCGTATCTTGTCGCCCTCGCTCAAATCCAGTCCAGTGGAATTGAGGCTTTCGAAGATAAGCTGCGCATCATCGTCCCTCTCAAGTCGGATGTCGATGATTTCCAGCTTTTCCACTGCTCTTTCGATCGATTCGGCATCGAGTCCGCATTCGGCGATGCGTTTCAAGAAAAACTGATAGTTGATGGTGACGTTCGATTCTCCGTCCAGTTTGTCGTCCTCTTCTTGCTTAGGATTCATGATTTTTGCAAGAGCGGCCTGATCGCCTTTTACGAGTTTGAGCTTGAGCTTACTGTCATCCCGTGCATATCGGTCGATAAGATATTCGTCCTCGATGAATTCTGCGAGCCTGTCGTTCGTGCCAACTGGTATAGCTTCGTCTCGTATCTGTCGCAGTAACGCAGCCAACAGAAGATAAACGGTGGTGATTCGTTGTTGTCCGTCAATGATGATCTTTGTGTCACCATCCGTCTGAGAGACGATGCTGCCGAAAAAGTGTGACTCGCGTTCCCGCTTCACGACATCCTCAAGATCGTCGAACAGACGTTCACACTGCTCTCGTTTCCAGTCATAATTGCGCTGGTACACGGGAATCACGAAACGAGTTCTCGTTCCTTGAAGCATTTTCGTAAGTTTGAGTGCCTCTCCGCGCATCCGGTCACATCCCTATGTCGTCTCAGGGGAATTCTTTCGACTTGCCAAACCGAACGCAGCCGACGAATCTAACTCAAAATTCCCATACCGCTGTCAGAATCCAGTGTAGTTCCGACGACCCTGTCGCGAGCGGCGACCCACGTTTTCCGGTATAATTTTTTAGTTTTTACGACGACGTTTTGGAAGGAATGCCGACCCACATGCGACAGGGATTCGACAACGACAAGTACATCGCTCTGCAGGCCGACAACATCAGGAAGCGCATCGCCCAATTCGGCGGCAAGCTGTATCTGGAATTCGGCGGCAAGCTCTTCGACGACTACCACGCCTCCCGCGTGCTTCCCGGCTTCGAGCCGGACACCAAGTTCCGCATGCTCGAAAGCATGGCCGCGGAGGTGGAGATCGTCATCGCAATCAACGCCAATCATATCCAGCAGGGCAAGACCCGCGGCGACCTCGGCATCCCCTATGACGAGGACGTGCTGCGACTCATCGACATCTTCCGCTCCCGCGGCTTCCTCGCGAAGTCCGTGGTGCTCACCCAGTACGCCGGCCAGCCGGCCGCCGACGCCTACCGCCACCGCCTCGAGCAGCTGGGCGTCACCTGCTACCTGCATTACCCGATCGCCGGCTACCCGCACGACATCGAACGCATCGTTTCCGAGGACGGCTATGGCAGGAACGACTACATCGAAACCAGCCGTCCGCTAGTTGTGGTCACCGCGCCCGGCCCCGGCTCCGGCAAACTCGCCACCTGCCTGAGCCAGCTCTACCATGAGCATCGCCGCGGCATCCAGGCCGGATACGCCAAATACGAGACCTTCCCGATCTGGAACCTGCCACTGAACCATCCGGTCAACATCGCGTACGAGGCCGCCACCGTGGACCTGGACGACGCCAACATCATCGACCCGTTCCACCTCGAGGCCCACGGCGAGACCACCGTCAACTACAACCGCGACGTCGAGGCATTCCCCGTGCTCAAGGCCATGATGGAACGTATCATGGGCGAAAGCCCGTACCAGAGCCCCACCGACATGGGCGTCAACATGGCCGGCTACGCCATTTGCGACGACGAGGCATGCCGTGAGGCCGCCAAGCTCGAAATCGTGCGCCGCTACTTCACCGCATGCGTGAACCTGAAGCGCACCGGCACCGGAGAGGAGCAGGTCGAACGCCTGCGCTCCATCATGAAGAAGGCCGGCGTGGACGAGGACCTCTCACCCGCACGCGCCGCGGCGCTCGCCAAGGAACAGATGACCGGGGGCCCGGTGGGTGCGATGGTCCTGCCCGACGGGCGCCTCGTCACCGGCAAGACCGGCGTGCTGCTCGGCGCGGCCAGCGCCCTGCTCATGAACGCGCTCAAGAAGGTCACGGGTGTGGACGACGATCTGCCGGTGATTGACGACGCCGCCATCGAACCGATCTGCAAGCTCAAGACCGAGCATCTCAACAGCGCCAACCGTCGCCTGCATTCCGACGAGACGCTTATCGCGCTGTCCATCACCAGCGCCACCAGCCCCGAGGCCGCCCGCGTGATCGCGGGGCTCGGACAGCTGCGCGGAGCCGACGCCTTCTTCTCCGTGATCATCTCCTCCACGGACGAGGCCCTGTACCGCAAACTCGGCATCAACGTATGCTGCGAACCCAAATACGAGCGCGTGAGCCTGTATCACAAATAAGGTCTGTCATGCGACGGCCGGCCGGTGCCGCTTCCGCACGGAGGCATGGCACCGGCCACAGGCCGCGGTGTCGCCGTCTATTGCTGTAATACCAAGCGAGAAACGAGTGGTACGAGAGCAAGAGAAGTGACAGTGACAACAGCGGCGCGCAGACAGTTCGGCGGGCATTACATAGGACTGGACGGTATCAAGGGGCTGGCGCTCATCGCCATCGTGCTGTATCACTGCATGCAGCAGGTGTTGCCGGGCGGATTCTACGGCGTGGACGTGTTCTTCACCGTCTCCGGATTCCTCATCGGCGTGAGCCTGTTCCGCTCGCTGGCCCGCAGCGGTTCGCTGAACCTCGTCCGGTACATCCCCAAGCGCGCCGTGCGCCTCTACCCGGCGCTGTTCCTGCTTATCCCGGTCATCGTCTCGGCCGGATGGCTGTTCGACCATGACCTGCTGGTCTCCGTGCGCGACCAGATCATCACCGTGCTGCTCGGCTGCTACAACTGGTATGCCATCGCCGGCGGCCAAAGCTATTTCGACCAGATGAACCCGCAGGTATTCCGCCACCTATGGTTCATCGGCGTACTTATGCAGTTCTACGTGGTGGTGCCCCTGCTCGCGTGGCTCATGTGGAAGATCCGGCGCAGTCATCTCGCCGCGCTTATTCCGTTGGCCCTGGCGGCCGGCAGCGGCTACGGCATGTGGACCCTGTACCGTCCCGGCGGCGACCCCACCCGCGTCTACTTCGGCACTGACACCCACGCCCTCGGCCTTATGCTTGGCCTCGCTTTGGCCTGGTGGGTCACCGCATCCGAACGTAACCACCCGCGCCCCAAGCCCGTGCCCCGTTCGGTCCGATCCGCCCGGTCCGATGGGGGAGTGGCTCCGGTTCCGCCGGTGCCCATGCCCATATCCGTGCCGTTGCCGGACGACGTCACCCAGCAGCCGGATACGCTGCATGTGCCCGAACCGCTGCATGTGCGCGTCTGGCGCGCCGTCGCGCCGGTCCTCGCCTTCCTGAGCCTCATCGCTTTGGTGACCATGGCCGTGATCGGCAAGCAGGACGATTTCGCCTTCCGGGGCGGCATTATCGCCTCCAGCCTGCTGTCCGTCCTGCTCATCGCCGGCACGATCTGCCAGGATTCCTGGATGCAGGACCTCATGGTCTTCCTCCCGCTCAAGGCGCTTGGCACCTATTCCTACGGCATCTACCTGTGGCACTGGCCGTTGTGGCTGCTCGCCCGCGCGCTGGCGCCGAAGCTGTTCCCCGTGCCCGGCCCCTGGCCGCTGGCCATGGCGGCCCTGCTCACCGCGGTGGCTGTGACCATCTCCTGGCTCATGGTCGAGAAGCCCGCTGCGTCCCGCTCCGCACTGTTCGTCATCCTGCCGATTCGCAAACCTGGCGCCGCGCACATCGTACGCGCGGTCATCGTGGACGTGCTGCTGGCCGCATCGCTGTTCGGCGCGGTCCAGGGCGTGGCGAACGCGCCGGCCAAGACCGCCATGCAGATGCAATTGGAGGAACAGGCTCGTCAGCTGGAAGAGACCCAGAAAAAGGAGCATGTGCTGATCCGCCATCGCGTGCCGCAGCCGCCCAAGCCCAAGTTCGCCATGCCCACTGGTGATGAGATCACCGCCATCGGCGACTCGGTGATGCTGGCCTCTTCACAGGGGCTGTCCAGTGTGTTCCCCGGTATCCAGACCGACGCCGAGGTCTCCCGCTCCATCCTGGTGGCCCCCGAACTGATCCAGAACGACCTGGCCGCCGGAACGTTGCGCCAATGGGTGCTGGTGGGTTTGGGCACCAATTCCGCCATCACCGCCGACGAGTTGGACCAGATTCACGACCTGATCGGGCCGGATCGCGTGCTCGTGCTGGTCAACGCGCACGGTGACCGCACATGGATTCCGCCCACCAACCAGGTACTTGCCGACTATGCCGCCGCGCACCCGGACAACGTGGTGCTGGTGGACTGGGACGCCGCCGCGAACGCCAACCCACAGGTGCTCGGTTCGGACGGCATCCACCCGAGCATGGACAGCGACACCTACGCCCAGGCCGTCAAGCAGGCCCTGAAGCACTGGACCGGCGACAGCCGCTGAGTATCCGCAGTCGATCCATGTGGGACGCGGCGGGCAACGCAGCGATACCCCCATGGTCTTCAAGAACAGCTAGACTGAAGAACTGCACTAACGAGACCACACGTTGGGAGTAATGGTGAGCGCAATCCTCGAAGGGAAGCCCGATAAGAATCTGATTCTCGTCACGGGAAGGATTCATCCGAAACTAGCCGAAGATGTCGCCGAGCAGCTGGGAATCGACCTGCTGGAGACCACGGCCTATGACTTCGCCAACGGCGAGATGTACGTCCGATACACCGAATCGGTTCGCGGTGCCGACGTGTTCGTGCTCCAGAGCCACTACCAGCCCATCAACAAGGCGATCATGGAGCAGCTCATCATGATCGACGCGCTGAAGCGCGCCTCCGCCCGTTCCGTCACCGCCGTGTGCCCGCTGCTCGGTTATTCCCGTCAGGATAAGAAGCACCGCGGCCGCGAGCCCATTTCCTGCCGTCTCATCTTCGACCTGCTCAAGACCGCAGGCGCCGACCGCATCATGTCCGTGGACCTGCACGCGGCCCAGTCCCAGGGCTTCTTCGATGGCCCGGTGGACCACCTCATCGCCATGCCGGTGCTGGTCGACTACATCCGTGACCGTTTCCAGGGCCACCTGGACAACGTCGCCGTCGTCTCCCCGGACGCCGGCCGCATCCGTGTGGCCGAACAGTGGGCCCAGCGCCTCGGCGGCGGCCCGCTCGCCTTCGTGCACAAGACCCGTGACATCACCCGTCCGAACCAGGCCGTCGCCAACCGCGTGGTCGGCGACGTGCTCGGCAAGGACTGCGTGCTCGTGGACGACCTCATCGACACGGCCGGCACCATCGCCGGAGCCTGCCGCGTGCTGCAGGAGGCCGGCGCCAAGTCCGTGACCGTGGTCGCCACGCACGGCGTGCTCTCCGGCCCCGCGGTCGAGCGTCTCAAGAACTGCGGCGCACGCGAGGTGGTCCTCACCGACACCGTGCCGATCCCCGAGGAGAAGCGCTGGGACGGCCTGACTGTCCTGTCCATCGCGCCGCTGCTGGCCAGCGCCATCCGCGCCGTGTTCGAGGACGGTTCGGTGGCCGAGCTGTTCGACACCTACCCCGAACACCACGGCCAGGGCTTCCTCTTCGCGTGACGTCAGGACGTCTGTATGACGTCTCTTTGACGCCCATGGAAAGTCCGTGTCGGGGCAGCGGATTGCGCCGACTCCGATTCGTATGGTATAAATGAACACTTGTGGGCCAAGCGCCCACGATTCCCCCATGGTGTAATGGCAGCACACGGGTCTTTGGAACCCTTTGTCTTGGTTCGAATCCAGGTGGGGGAGCGATCAGACGGTCGTCCGGACATCCGGGCGGCCGTCTATTGTTTTCTGCAGTGACACGGCCCGAAAACGGGCCGCGTCGAATCCTCACGAACGAAGGGAAACACGTCAGTTATGGCACTCTCCGCAGCCATCGTCCTCGCCGCCGGCGAGGGCACCCGCATGCGTTCCAACAAACCGAAGGTACTGCACACGTTCGCAGGCAAAACCTTCCTGAACAGGGTCATGAATTCGGTGGCCGCGCTGGATCCCGCCACGTTGGCCGTGGTGGTGCACTTCCAGGCCGAGCGCGTGGCCGAGGCCGCCCGTTCCTATGACGAGCACGTCACCATCGTCAACCAGGACGATATCCCCGGCACCGGCCGCGCCGTGCAGTGCGCGATGGCCCAGCTTGCCGAAAACGGCGGCATCGAAGGCCCCGTGCTCATCGCCGCGTCCGACATGCCGCTGCTCGACAGCGATACCCTGCGCAAGCTGGTGGAATTCCACACCGCATCCGGCAACGGCGCCACCGTGCTCACCACCATCCTCGACGACCCGACCGGCTATGGCCGCATCATCCGCGACCGCGAGGGCAACGTGCTGCGCATCGTGGAGCAGAAGGACGCCAACCGCAGCGAACTGGCCGTGCAGGAGGTGAACACCTCCGTCTACGTGTTCGACGCCGAGCTGCTGGCCCGCGCCATCGCCGACCTCAAGTCCAACAACGCCCAGGGCGAGTTCTACCTGACCGACGCGCTGGAAACCGCCCGTTCCGCCGGCAAGGTCGGCGCATTCACCGCTCCCGACCCGCTTACCGTGGAGGGCGTGAATGATCGTGTGCAGCTGGCCGCGCTGGCCCGCACCTACAACCGTCGCGTCTGCGAGCACTGGATGCGCGAAGGCGTGACCATCCTTGACCCGGAGACCACCTGGATCGAGGACGATGTGACCATTGGCCGCGACGCCACCATCCTGCCCGGCTCCTTCCTGCAGGGTCGTACGGTGATCGGCGAGGACGCCGTCGTGGGCCCGTACACCACCCTCATCGACGCCGTGGTGGACGAGGGTGCGACGGTCGAACGCTCCCGTGTGCAGGAATCGCATATCGGCGCCCGCACGAATATCGGCCCGTGGACGTACCTGCGCCCCGGCAACGTGTTCGGCGAGGACGCCAAGGCCGGCGCGTTCGTGGAGATGAAGAAGGCTCACATCGGCAACGGCACCAAGGTGCCGCACCTGAGCTACGTGGGCGACGCCCAGCTCGGCGACCACACCAACATCGGCGGCGGCACCATCACCGCCAACTACGACGGCGTGCACAAGAACCGCACTGTGATCGGCTCCGGCTGCCATGTGGGTGCCGGCAACCTGTTCGTGGCCCCGGTCGAGGTGGGCGACAACGTCACCACCGGCGCCGGCTCCGTGGTGCGCCACGCCGTGCCCAGCGACACGATGGTCTACTCCGAGAACACGCAGCACAACGTCGAGGGCTGGAAGCCCGCCTGGGAGCGCTGATCATGCCGGCACTCCAGGACTCCATCAACGCTGTCCGTCTGGCCGCCGAGGCCGCCGACCGCATCAAAGCCACGGACATCGTGGCCTTCGACGTGGCCGACCTGCTCGGCATCACCGACATCATGATGATCGCCGGCGCTTCCAACGAACGCCAGGTGCTGGCCGTGGCTGAGGAGATCGAAAAGGATCTCTACTTGAAGTGCGACGGCCGCCAGCCCCGCTCCCGCGAAGGCCTGACCGAAGGCCAGTGGGTGCTGCTCGACTACGGCGACTTCGTGATCCACGTCATGCACGAGGAATCCCGCGAATTCTACGGGCTGGAACGCCTGTGGAAGGACTGCGAGACCATCGACCTGCAGCTGGCGCACCCCGAAACGGCCGCGGTGCCGGTCGACTGACGCGAAAGGTAGGAATCCCATGGCTACCCGTCATGTTCGCTCCATCTTCCTGATCCGCCACGGCCGCACGTCCTACAACGCGGCCCACAAACTGCAGGGGCAGGTGGATATCCCGCTCGACGCCGTCGGCCAATGGCAGGTGCGCCAGACCGCGGCGGCCCTGAAGGACCTCTACGTGGACCGCAGGCCGGAGACCAGCGACCGCATCATCGTATGCTCCGACCTCTCCCGCGCGCACGCCACCGCACAGGCCTTCGCGGACGTGCTGGGCGGTGCCGAGGTGCACGACGACGAGCGTGTGCGTGAACGTAGCTTCGGCGACTGGGACGGCCACGCCGTGTCCGAACTGGCCGAACGGTACCCCGAGGACTTCCGCTCCTGGATGGAGCACCGCGGCGGCGAGCTCAAATACGGTGCCGAACCCAAGGAGCATGTGGGCGCGCGCGGCGTGGAGGCCCTTGAGGATTGGTCCTCGCGTGCCGGGGAGGATACGGACCTGTTCGTGTTCTCGCACGGCGCATGGATCGCCCAGACCCTGCAGACGCTGCTGGGCCTGAGCCAGGTGGATCCCTCGTTCGCGTCCGTGGTCTCCATGCGCAACGCCCATTGGGCGCGACTGGTGCCGATGGACCTGCCGGACGGCTCGGTGCGCTGGCGGCTGCTGGAATACAACCACGGCCCAGCCATCGCGGACACCGACGAATGGGAACGTGAACGTTGAGTCGCAATGAGCCGGAATCGGTTTCCCTATGGGTCATGCCGATTCCGGCTCGGTCGATTCTCGTGCAATCTAACTGAATAATGTGCCAAAATCGTTGAAATTCCGGGCAAAACCTACGTGAATTCAACATTGCGACACGCCGAATGTTGCCTTATTCGCAAACTCGTCGTAATGTATACGAGGTCCAAAACGGACCACACAAATGAAAAACGGGGCTATAGCGCAGCTGGTAGCGCATCTCCATGGCATGGAGAGGGTCGGGGGTTCGAATCCCCCTAGCTCCACGAAGAAGCCGTCAGCGGCCAGTGTTGATGGTTTCCCGTTGATTCATGTGAGTGAGTCAAAACCCGTTTGGGGCTATAGCGCAGCTGGTAGCGCATCTCCATGGCATGGAGAGGGTCGGGGGTTCGAATCCCCCTAGCTCCACGAAGAAGCCGTCAGCGGCCAGTGTTGATGGTTTCCCGTTGATTCATGTGAGTGAGTCAAAACCCGTTTGGGGCTATAGCGCAGCTGGTAGCGCATCTCCATGGCATGGAGAGGGTCAGGGGTTCGAATCCCCTTAGCTCCACAACTAAGGCCGGTGCATTGAGCGCCGGCCTTTTGCGTTTCCGTCGGACAGCCTCGGCCGGCCGAGCCGGGAAGGGTGTCCGGGGGACGTTCACAGCACGCCGAAGTGCAGCAGGGCGTTGAGCACGCCATCATGGTCCACATCATCGGTCACGTAATCCGCGGCGGCTTTCGGCTCGTCGGTGGCGTTGCCCATCGCGATCCCGATGCCGGCGTAGGCGAGCATGGACGTATCGTTGCCGCCATCGCCGAAGGCCATCGTCTGCTCGCGCGTGATGCCATAGTGTGCCATGAACCGCTGGATGCCGCGTGGCTTGCCGCCATCGGCCGGGATGAGATCGGTGAAATCCGGGTGCCAACGCACGCCGCGCACATTACGGCACAACCCCACCAGCTCGGCCTCCTCGTCCGGGCCGATGAACGGGCTGATCTGGAAGGTCTCATGCGTGGCCGTGCGCTCGTGCGGGTCGTCGAAGTACCGTGTGGGCGCGGTCTTGCCGAGCTGGGCCCATGTGGCCTGCAACGCCTCGTTGGTGTGGTTGAAGTATACGTAGTCCTTCTCGCCGAAGTTGGCCACCACATCCGGGTGACGGTCCAGCCAGCCGAGGATCACCCCGATATCGTCCGGTTCGATGGCCTGTGCGGCGAAGAAGCCGTTGCCGTCGAAGCAGTACTGGCCATTGAACGCCGCGATGCCGTCGAACGTGACCGGCATGGTGTCCAGCACCACACCCATCTGGGAGGGCGCACGACCCGTGCAGATGAGCACCTTGATGCCCTTGGCCTGCAGACGGTGAATCGCATCCACGGTGGAATCGGGAACCTTATGCGTGATGAAACTGGTGAGCGTACCGTCGATGTCGAAGAACACGGCCCTGATGTCGTTTCCTTGGCCGGCGGCGGGATTGCCGGGACCGTGGGTGGGGGAGAGGGCGGAATCGTCGTTGATGATGTTGTTCATGCTTTTCATTGTCCGTGCTGTGCGGACGCGCCACGCCGGATACTGACTCAAAAGTCAGTAGATTGCCTGTTCGCCGGACGGCGGATGAATCGGAGCGAGTCCGGGCGGGCCGGGCAAGGGCCGGGCAAGCAGCGGGCAACATGTCCGCGCGTCACTCGGAACCGCAGAAAAGTCCGCATAGTGATCATTTCCGGCTCAGGCCCGGTGCAAACCCGTCTCGAACCGGTCTTATAGCGGGCTATCAAACCGTGTGATTCCGGTCGGCTACGTACCCGTCATAAGCAACACCTATACGGCAATCGGCCATTTTCCGCCATTTCCAGGCTCGCAAGCCGGTATGGTTAAGACCGTCAACAACGCGAAGGGCCGAAAAGGAAGAGAACCGGCCCGGCCTGTACAAGGCAAAACAAGCCACAAGAGAGAGGAAATCCCATGACCGCAGCAACCCAGCCAGCCACTCCGGCCAACAACAACGAACCGGTGCGCGTGAACCACACCGTCCGCAACATCATCATCACCATCGTGGTGGTCGCCATCGTCGCCGTGGGCGCGTTCTTCGGTTACCGCGCCTATGCCGGCGCCGGCGAGTCGGCCGCCAAGGGCACCAAGGACAACCCGGTCAAGATCGGCGTCGTGGGCGCCACCAACCCCGAATGGGTCAAGTTCAAGCAGAAGGCCCAGGAAGCCGGCATCTACGTGGACATCATCGACTTCCAGGACTACACCTCCGAGAACCCGGCCCTCGACTCCGGCGAACTCGACCTCAACGAGTTCCAGCACCTGCTCTACCTGGCCAACTACAACGTGAGCAACAACAAGGACCTCCAGCCCATCGGCGGCACCGCCATCTACCCGCTCGGCGTGTACTCCACCAAGGTCAAGAGCATCGACGACATCAAGCAGGGCGACACCGTCACCATCCCGAACGATGAAACCAACCAGGCCCGCGCCATCGGCGTGCTCAAGGCCGCCGGCCTCGTGACCCTCAAGGGTGACTGGACCGCCTTCTCCACCCCGGCCGACATCGACGAAGCCAAGAGCAAGGTCAAGGTGACCCCGCTGAAGGCCGAGCAGGTGGCCACCACCCTCAAGGACCCGACCATCGCCGCCGGCGTGATCAACAACGACTACGTCGCCGACGCCGGCCTCGACCCGAAGGACGCCATCTACCAGGACAACGCCGAGTCCGAGGAGGCTCGCCCGTACATCAACGTGTGGGTGGCCCGCAAGGCGGACGTCAACAACGAGACCTACAAGAAGCTCATCGACATCTTCCACGAGAAGGACGTGCTCAACGCCCTTCAGGAGAACTCCGGCGGCACCGCGGTCTTCGCCGACAAGTTCAGCGCCGAGGAGCTGCAGGGCTTTCTCAAGGACATCGAGAAGGACGCCAAGGCACAGCAGTGACCGGCGGCCGGTAGGATTCATACGAATCCATACGGCCTGACGATGCCGGGCGGGGAGGAACGAACCGGTTCCACCCCGCCCGGCATCGCGCCGTGACGCAAACGGCAAACGACATACGACAATCAGGAGAACCCATGAGCGACCCCATCATCACGTTCGACCATGTGGTCAAGGAATTCAAGGTCCGCGGCCGCAAGTCCGGCGTGGCCCGCGCCGTGGACGACGTGAGCCTGACCATCAACCGAGGCGATATCTTCGGCATCATCGGCTATTCCGGCGCCGGAAAGTCCACGCTGGTCCGCCTCATCAACGCCCTCGAGCGCCCCACCGGTGGTTCGGTGAGCGTGCTCGGCACGGACATCACCTCCCTGAGCGAATCGAAGCTCAGGCCCATCCGCCAGAAGATCGGCATGATCTTCCAGCAGTTCAACCTGTTCTCCACCAAAACCGTGGCGCAGAACATCGCCTACCCGCTCCAGCTCGACCACTGGCGCAAGGACTACCAGGACCGCCGTGTGGCCGAACTGCTCGACTTCGTCGGCCTGTCCGAACACGCGGACAAATACCCCTCACAGCTGTCCGGCGGCCAGAAGCAGCGCGTCGGCATCGCCCGTGCGCTCGCCACCAACCCCGAGATCCTGCTCGCCGACGAAGCCACCAGCGCCCTTGACCCCGAGACCACCACCGAAGTGCTTACGCTTCTCAAGCGCGTGAACAAGGAATTCGGCATCACCATCGTGCTCATCACCCACCAGATGAACGTGGTCCAGCAGATCGCGGACCGCGTGGCTGTGATGAGCGCCGGCCGCGTGGTCGAATCCGGCGACGTGTACGACGTGTTCGCCGCACCCCAGCAGCCGGTCACCAAGCGCTTCATCGCCACCGCCCTGTCCGGACTGCCCGAGCAGGACCGCGTCGAACGCCTCCACACCGAATGGTCCGGCCGCATCGTCACCGTGCTTATCCGCCAGAAGGACGTCTCCGACAGCCACGGCCGCGAGGTGTCCGCCTCCGGACAGAACATCTCCGAACTTATCGCCAAGCACGGCATCGAATCCGGCCTGCTGTACGGCGGCATCGACACCGTGCGTGGCTCCGCGATCGGCGCCATCACCTACGAATTCAAGGGCGACGACGCGCGCGTGAACGCCTTCCTCGCCGAACTCGCCGAAAACAGCGACGTCATCGACTTCGGCACCGCCGCGAACCCGGTGCCGTACGACGAGGCCGTCTCCGGGTACACGCCGGAGCATGCGCCGATTGCACCGGCCGTCGATGCCGCAAAGGCGAACGCCGCCGACCAGAACAACGAAGGAGCCCAAGCATGATCGTCCTCGCCAACCCGCGCAGCGACTGGAGCGTCCTCAAGCCCTTGCTGTTCCAGTCCATCGGCCAGACCCTGACCATGGTGCTCATCACCCTCGTGGTGGGCGGCTTCCTGGGCCTCATCCTCGGCGTGGTGCTTTACGGCACCCGCCCGGGCAACCTGTTCGAGAACGCCGTGGTCTACCGCATCCTCGACATCATCGTCAACATCGTTCGGCCTATCCCGTTCATCATTTTCCTGGCCGCCATGCAGCCGTTGACCATCGTGGTGGTCGGCACGTCCATCGGCACCGTGGCCGCCATCTTCCCGATGGTGGTGATGTGCACCTTCGCTACCTCGCGACTGGTGGAGCAGAACCTCGTGCCCGTGGACCCCGGCATGATCGAGGCCGCCCGCTCGATGGGCGCCGGCAAGCTCACCATCATCCGTACGGTGCTCATTCCCGAGGCGCTCGCCCCGCTCATCCTGGCCTACGCCTTCCTGTTCATCGGCGTGCTCGACATGTCCGCCATGGCCGGATACATCGGAGGTGGCGGCTTGGGTAACTTCGCCATCGCCTACGGCTACCAGAAGTTCGACCAGACCGTCACCTGGACGGCCGTGATCATCATGATCGTGCTGGTCCAGGTGGTCCAGGGCATCGCCAACGCCATCGCCAAGCGACTGCTCAAGCGCCAGCAGTAGCCGCCGGATTCATCCAGCGCATCCATTGCGCCCTTATGCGAAGATCTCCCGCCGACCTACGTCCGGCGGGGGATCTTCGCGCAATTCCGCACAATACGGGCGCGTTCCCTCCCTTTTCATCCGCCTTACTAGAATCGGCAACCATGAGCGAACATATCGAGATCGACCACGAACTCATCACCATCCGTCACTACCTGCACGCCCACCCCGAGCGCAGCTTCAAGGAATTCGACACCAGCATCTACCTCGCCGACCAGCTCAAGGCGCACGGCATCGAGATCCTCGAGAATCCTCTGGAGACCGGCGTCGTCGGCCTCATCCAGGGTGAGGCCGGACCGGGGCCGCGCATCGGACTGCGTGCGGATATCGACGGCCTGCCCATCGTGGAGGATTCCGGCCTCGAATTCAGCTCCGTCAACCACGGCGTGATGCACGGCTGCGGCCACGACCTGCACATGACCGGCCTGTTGGGCGCCGCCTTCTGGCTCGCCGAACACCGCGACCGCTTCGCCGGCTCGATCAAGATCCTGTTCCAGCCCAGCGAGGAGACCGGCAGGGGAGCGCGCGCCATGATCGATGCGGGCCTCGTGGACGACGTGGACGCCATCATCGGCACGCACAACAACCCCAACTACGCACCCGGCCAGCTCGCCATCGGCGTGGAACCGATGATGGCCGGCTGCGTGAAGTTCCACGTGGACTTGCACGCGCAGGGCACCCACGCTGCCTACCCGTACAAGGGCACAGGGCCGCTTGAGGCGCTCGCCAGCATGATCCTGAGCCTGCAGACCATCGTGAGCCGCAACGTCACGCCCTTCCACCCGCTGGTCCTGTCCGTGACCGAGGTCCACGGCGGCGACGTGTGGAACGTGGTGCCCGCCGAAGCCGGCTTCCAGGGCACCGTGCGCTACTTCCACAAGGAGGACGGCAACCTGGTGGGCCGTCGCTTCAAGGAGGTCGTGCAGCACACCGCCGAGGCGTACGGCATCAGGGCCGACGTGGACTGGGACGATTTCCAGGATCCGCTCGTCTCCGATCCCGCGCTCGCCAAGGCCGTGGCGGCCGACGTGAACGACTACGCGCAGCTTGAGCCGATCCGCCCATCCATGGCGGGGGAGGACTTCTGCGAATTCGCCAAGGTGACCCTGCCCGTGTTCGCCTTCGTGGGCTCCAACGGCCAGGAAGGCTGTGCCGACTGGCACAGCCCGAACTTCGTGGGCCTCGACGAATCCATCCCCACGTTCGTCAACTTCTACGTCAACGCCGCCCTGCGCGTGCTCAACGAACTGAGCTGAGTACACTGAAGACCATGACACAGCTTCGTTTCGCACTCGCCCAGATCGATACCTGCGTCGGCGCGCTCGACGCCAACGCCGACAAGGTGCTCGACTACTCTCGCAAGGCCGCCGAAGGCCACGCCCAGGTGGTGGTCTTCCCCGAGATGACCCTGACCGGCTACCCGATCGAGGACCTCGCCCTGCGCCGCACCTTCCGCCAGGCCGCGTGGGACAAGGCCAACGACCTCGCCTCGCGCCTGGACGCCGAAGGCCTGGGTTCCCTGTTCGTGGTGGTGGGCACCGTGGGCACCGACCGCGCCACCTCCAAGCCGCGCAACCGTCTCGTGGTCCTGCACGAGGGCGTGGTCTGGGCCGGCTACGACAAGCACTTCCTGCCCAACTACGGCGTCTTCGACGAATTCCGCATCTTCTCCTCCGGCGACCGCTCCGTCACCCTCGACGTGGACGGCGCCCGCATCGGCGTGGCCATCTGCGAGGACATCTGGCAGGACGGCGGCCCGGTGGCCGAACTGGCCGGCAAGGGCATCGACCTGCTGCTGACCATCAACGGCTCCCCGTACGAGGAGGGCAAGACCCACACGCGCCTCGAACTCGCGCAGCGCCGCGCCGCCGAGGTCAAGGCCCCGGTCATCTACCTGAACCAGGTGGGCGGCCAGGACGACCTCGTCTTCGATGGCGGCAGCTTCGTGGTGGACGCCGATGGTGAACTGCTCGAACGCAGCCCCATGTTCATGGAGGACCTCACCTTCTGGGACTTCGACCCGGCCGCCGAACACCAGGCCAAGGCCGCCATCGCCGACCTGCCGGACCCGGATGAGGAGATCTACACCGCCTGCGTGCTCGGCCTCAAGGACTACATGGCCAAGAACCACTTCAAGGGCGTGACCCTCGGCCTTTCTGGCGGCATCGACTCCGCGCTCGTGGCCGCCATGGCCGCCGACGCCTGCGGCGGCGAGAACGTCTGGGGCATCTCCATGCCCTCCATGTACTCCTCGGACGGCTCCAAGGACGACGCCGCCGACCTGGCCGCCAACATCGGCGCCCACTACGAGGTCCAGCCCATCGAACCGCTGTTCAACGCCTACCAGGACCAGCTGCACCTCGAAGGCGTGTCCGCCGAGAACCTGCAGGCCCGCATCCGCGGCGTGATCGTGATGGCGAGCTCCAACTCGCGTGGCCTGCTCGCCGTGGCCACCGGCAACAAGTCCGAGCTCGCCTGCGGCTACTCCACCATCTACGGCGACGCTGTGGGCGGCTACGCGCCCATCAAGGACCTTCTCAAGACCCGCGTGTGGGAGGTGAGCCGCTGGCGCAACAGGGCTGCGGCCGCTGGCGTGGGCATCGGCGGCCTCAAGATCGTGGGCAACGAGAACGGTGACCCCGGCGTGCCTCTCAAGGACGGCGTGATGATCCCGGTCTCCTCCATCGAGAAGGCGCCCTCCGCCGAGCTGCGCCCCGGACAGAAGGATTCCGACTCCCTGCCCGAGTACGCGCTGCTCGACAAGGTCCTCGCCGCATACATCGAGCACGCGCACGGTCGCGCCGACCTGCTCGCCGACGGCTTCGACGAGGCCACCGTGGACACGGTGATGCGGCTGGTGGACCGCGCCGAATGGAAGCGCCGCCAGTACCCGCTCGGTCCCAAGGTCACGGCCCTCGCCTTCGGCCGCGACCGCCGCCTGCCCGTGACCAACGCCTTCCGCGAGTAGTCGGTCTCGGAAACCAGGATCGGCATGGCTCCTGTTCTTGGCTCCCCTTGTCAGGGGAGCTGTCGGCGAAGCCGACTGAGGGGTAGTCCATCCGGATTCATGGCAACCTCATGTACCGGAGACATTACGTATTCGAATCGGAAAGGAAGCCGAAAAGACATGACCGACAACGACAAGCAGTGGTACTTCAACACCGTCAAGGGCAAGGCCGAACTCGGTCCGATCTCGCCCATCGAACAGCGCATGGGCCCCTACAAGACCAAGGAGGACGCCGAACACGCCTGGGACATCGTGGTGGACCGCAACGCCAAATGGGAGGAGCAGGACCGCCAGTGGAACGGTGACGGCTACCATCGCTGACCCGATATTTCCCAAATAGTGAAAAACCGCTCATGCGCACACCGCCGCATGAGCGGTTTTTCATGTGACGAACACCACAATCCGCCGGGAATCGCCGCGAAAAAGGGCTAGAAATCATTGGAATGATAGCGTTCACAAACGAATGTGAGATAGCTCACTTCCGATTTCAGCTTTTCCCAAGCCTGTGCAAACTACACTAAAGAACCAACGATTCCGTGAAGATGCGAAATCGACAACCCCATTTAAAGGAGTGACATGACCGCAGTAGAAAATGCAGCTGTCTCCCAGGAGGAGCTCGAAGCAAAGGCGTGGGCCGGCTTCACCGAAGGCAACTGGCAGAAGGACATCGATGTCCGCGACTTCATCCAGAAGAACTACACCCCGTACGAGGGCGATGAATCCTTCCTGGCTCCGGCTACCGAGAAGACCAAGCACCTGTGGAAGTACCTTGACGACAACTACCTGGCCGTGGAGCGCAAGCAGCGCGTCTACGACGTGGACACCCACACCCCGGCCGACATCGACGCTTTCCCGGCCGGCTACATCGACTCCCCGGAGGTCGACAACGTGATCGTCGGCCTGCAGACCGACGTCCCCTGCAAGCGCGCCATGATGCCGAACGGCGGCTGGCGTATGGTCGAGCAGGCCATCAAGGAAGCCGGCAAGGAGCCGGATCCGGAAATCAAGAAGATCTTCACCAAGTATCGTAAGACCCACAACGACGGCGTCTTCGGCGTCTACACCAAGCAGATCAAGGTCGCCCGCCACAACAAGATCCTCACCGGCCTGCCGGATGCCTACGGCCGTGGCCGCATCATCGGCGACTACCGTCGCGTGGCCCTGTACGGTGTCAACAAGCTGATCGCCTTCAAGAAGCGCGACAAGGACTCCGTGCCGTACCGCAACGACTTCACCGAGCCGGAGATCGAGCACTGGATCCGCTTCCGTGAGGAGCACGACGAGCAGATCAAGGCCCTGAAGAAGCTCATCAACCTCGGCAACGAGTACGGCCTCGACCTGTCCCGCCCGGCCCAGACCGCCCAGGAAGCCGTGCAGTGGACCTACATGGGCTACCTGGCCTCCATCAAGTCCCAGGACGGCGCCGCCATGTCCTTCGGCCGCAACTCCGCCTTCCTCGACTGCTACATCGAGCGCGACCTCAAGGCCGGCAAGATCACCGAGACCGACGCCCAGGAACTCATCGACAACATCGTCATGAAGCTGCGCATCGTGCGCTTCCTGCGTACCAAGGACTACGACGCCATCTTCTCCGGCGATCCGTACTGGGCGACCTGGTCCGACGCCGGCTTCGGCGACGACGGCCGTCCGCTGGTCACCAAGACCTCCTTCCGCCTGCTCAACACCCTGACCCTCGAGCACCTTGGACCTGGCCCGGAGCCGAACATCACCATCTTCTGGGATCCGAAGCTGCCGGAAGGCTACAAGCGCTTCTGCGCCAAGATCTCCATCGACACCTCCGCCATCCAGTACGAGTCCGATAAGGAGATTCGTTCTCACTGGGGCGACGACGCCGCTATCGCCTGCTGCGTCTCCCCGATGCGCGTGGGCAAGCAGATGCAGTTCTTCGCCGCCCGCGTGAACTCCGCCAAGGCCCTGCTGTACGCCATCAACGGTGGCCGCGACGAGATGACCGGCATGCAGGTCATCGACAAGGGCGTGATCGATCCGATCAAGCCCGAGGCCGACGGCTCCCTGGACTACGAGAAGGTCAAGAACAACTACGAGAAGGCCCTCGAGTGGCTGTCCGAGACCTACGTCATGGCCCTGAACATCATCCACTACATGCACGATAAGTACGCCTACGAGTCCATCGAGATGGCCCTGCACGACAAGGAGGTGTACCGCACCCTAGGTTGCGGCATGTCCGGTCTGTCCATCGCCGCCGACTCCCTGGCTGCCATCAAGTACGCCAAGGTGTACCCGATCACCAACGCCGAGGCCAAGAACCTCGAGGGCCACGAGTACGAGTACGTCGAGGGCGCCGATGACGACCTGGTCGTGGGCTACCGTACCGACGGCGAGTTCCCGATCTACGGCAACGACGACGACCGCGCCGACGACATCGCCAAGTGGGTCGTGTCCACCGTGATGGGCCAGGTCAAGCGTCTGCCCGTCTACCGTGGCGCCGTCCCGACCCAGTCCATCCTGACCATCACCTCCAACGTGGAGTACGGCAAGAACACCGGTTCCTTCCCGTCTGGCCACAAGAAGGGCACCCCGTACGCACCGGGCGCCAACCCGGAGAACGGCATGGACTCCCACGGCATGCTGCCGTCCATGTTCTCCGTCGGCAAGATCGACTACAACGACGCTCTTGACGGCATCTCGCTGACCAACACCATCACCCCCGATGGCCTGGGCCGCGACGAGGAGGAGCGCATCGGCAACCTGGTCGGCATCCTGGACGCCGGCAACGGCCACGGCCTCTACCACGCCAACATCAACGTGCTGCGCAAGGAGACCATGGAGGACGCCGTCGAGCACCCGGAGAAGTACCCGCACCTGACCGTGCGCGTCTCCGGCTACGCGGTGAACTTCGTCAAGCTCACCAAGGAGCAGCAGCTCGACGTGATCTCCCGTACCTTCCACCAGGGCGCCGTCACCGACTGATCCGTCAGTGAACGCGACCGTGTGAAACGGTAGAACGATGAAGGGGTGGGCTTTCGTCCCACCCCTTCCTTATGACGACTTCGGCTTTCCCTCCCTTGGCTCCCCTCGGGAGGGAACTCGCCGCGAATGACTGAGGGGAGGTTGGGCCCGGTCGGCGCCTCATCGGCGATCGCGGGGCCTGTCGCATCACTTGCAGGAACAGGAGGACAATGATGCCCGACAACCAGTTCCGTACCACCACGCGCCACATGCTGCGCGAATCCAAGACGTACGCCTCGCAGACCCTCATGGGCGGTCTGTCCGGCTTCGAATCGCCCATCGGCCTCGATCGCCGCGACCGTATCGCCGCGCTCAAATCCGGCGACATCGGCTTCGTCCACTCCTGGGACATCAACACCTCCGTGGACGGTCCGGGCACCCGCATGACCGTGTTCATGTCCGGCTGCCCGCTGCGCTGTCAGTACTGCCAGAACCCGGACACCTGGAAGATGCGCGATGGCAAGCCCGTGTACCTCGACGCCATGATCAAGAAGGTGGACCGCTACAAGGACCTGTTCAAGGCCACGCACGGAGGCATCACGTTCTCCGGCGGCGAATCCATGATGCAGCCCGCCTTCGTTTCGCGCGTGTTCCACGCCGCCAAGGAGATGGGCGTGCACACCTGCCTCGACACCTCAGGCTTCCTCAACACCAACTACACCGACGAGATGCTCGAGGACATCGACCTATGCCTGCTGGACGTCAAGTCCGGCAACGAGGAGACCTACCACAAGGTCACCGGCGGCACGCTGCAGCCCACCATCGACTTCGGCCAGCGTTTGGCCGAGGCCGGCAAGAAAATCTGGGTGCGCTTCGTGCTCGTGCCGGGGCTCACGGACTCCGAGGAGAACGTGGAACAGGTGGCCGAGATCTGCGAGACCTTCGGTGACGCCGTGGAACACATCGACGTGCTCGGCTTCCACCAGCTCGGCCGCCCGAAGTGGCACGAGCTGCGCATCCCGTACCCGCTGGAGAACCAGAAGGGCCCGAACGCCGCCACCCGAGAGCGCGTTGCCAACCAGTTCAAGGCCCACGGGTTCACGGTGTATTAAATCCTGCCGTCCGGAGCCAGGGGGTTCTCGGAAACAGATGGTCGGAAAGCCGGCGTCAGGGGATTGGACTAGCGGTTTCTGGGCATATACCGGCCATTTATTCTGTGCATAACCGTAGTAGATACGTGATTCTGGGCATATACGTACCACGAGGAACGTGAAAACGCCGATAACTGGTACGTATATGCCCAGAACCGTTTTCGGCTTCCTTCAGGTGGTAGGTATATGCCCAGAATGAGCGGATGACTGTTGGCTGGGAAGAAGATGTTTGGCGGGAAAGCGCGCCGATACCGGGAAACGCCCGCTGCTGCCTTACCCTGATGATATGGCTGAGATCTTCGCTTTTCCGGCGGGTACTCCTGCGGCAATGAGGCCTGGCGATGGAGCCGGTGCGCCGCAGCATCCCGTGCGTCCGCGCGGTGTGCCGGACGACGTGTGGGCGGCCGTCGAATCCGTCCGAACCATGCAGCGCCTCGATGACGTGCGCTACCGCGAGATTCCCGTGCCCTCCACGCTGGCCGATTTCGGCATCGGTGTGGAACTCGAATCGGAAAGCTCCAGTCAGGAGGCAGGTCCTCTCCGGCTCGCCACCGGCTGGATTATGATGCTCTACGCCCATGAGCCGCGAACCGGATGGGATTCAAATTGGCGGTGCGTGGCGTTCGCCCGGCTGCCGCTGGAGGCGGGGGAGAACGACCCGCTCGCCCCCGGCATGTATTGGGATGGCATGTGCGACTACGTGGAATACGCCGAGCCGGACACCGTCTCCGGCACCGTGACCGTGACCCGCAACACCGCGTTCGGCGGGCTCGACGAGGCCCCCAGTTCCGGTTGCGAGATGCGCGTATCCTGGACGCCGCTTGACGGGACCGGGCCGGACGGTACGATGGACGCCGGCGCACAAGTGAATTCGTGGGCCGCCTTCATCAGATCTACCGTCCGTCCAGAGGAGGATGACTGCAGGTGAGCGACGTCCGTGAGACCGAACCCCGGTTGCTCAAGGAACCACGTGGGGGAGTACCCAACGTCACCTCCACACTCGCCGACTATCACCGGTACTGCGAGGCGCTGGCCGCCGCGGACGGCCCGTTGGCGGCGGACGCCGAACGCGCCTCCGGTTTCCGGTACGGCCATGAGGACTGGCTCATCCAATTCAAACGTGAAGGCGCCGGCATCGCATTGCTCGACCCGGTGGCCCTGACCCAGGCCGGGGCCGACTGGAACGAATTCAACGACGCGGTGGGCGACGCCGTCTGGATCCTGCATGATTCGCTGATGGACCTGCCCGGCTTCGCGGACATCGGGCTGAAACCCCGTGCCCTGTTCGACACTGAGATCGCGGCGCGACTGCTCGGCCTGCATCGTTTCGGCCTGGCCGCGGTGACCGAGCACTACCTCGGCATCACGCTAGCCAAGGAGCATTCCGCCGCCGACTGGTCATACCGCCCGTTGCCGCGTGACTGGCGCAACTACGCGGCGCTCGACGTGGAGGTGCTCATCGAACTTGAGGAACTCATGCGCCGGGACCTGAAGGCCCACGGCAAGGACGAATGGGCCGCCGAGGAATTCTCGCACGCCCTGAACGAGGGACTGGCTCCGAGGAAGCCGCATCCTATCCCGTGGCTCAGGGTCTCGCGCATCACCCAGCTCAGCCGTGACCCACGCGGACTCGCCATCGCCAAATCGCTGTGGGAGGAACGCGACCGGCTCGCCCGTCAATATGACATCGCCCCCACGCTGCTGCTGGCTGACGCCTCCATCATCGAGGCCGCCACGGCCAAACCGCACAACGCCGCCCAGTTCCGGGCCCTGCGTTCCCTGAACGAGCGGGTACGCATCCGCACCGGCACCGAACAGGACAAGATGTTCGAGCGATATGCGCCCATCCAGCGTGAGGTCAAGCCCAAGGTGTGGAAGGCCGCCATCGACCGGGCCATGGCCCTGAAGCCCTCGCAATGGCCATCCATGCCCTCGCCCGAGCAGGACGAGAATGGCATGGTGGTCAACGCGCCGCGCTCCATGCGCCTGTGGCAGCAGCGGCATCCCGACCGTTACGACCGTCTCCAGCGCGTGCGCAAGGTGATCAACCGGATCGCCGAGGATACGCGCACGCCGGCCGAGATGATCGTCAAGCCGCAGATCCTTCGCAACCTGTGCTGGACCGAGGACCTCGCCGGAATCGACGTGGAGGCCTTCCTCGCCGAGCAGGGCGCGAGAAACTGGCAGGTGCGCCTTATTGCACCGTCCGTAAGTAGCGCTATCATGTAGAGGTTGCCTTACGGCAGATTGTTAAGAACATACGACTTTTGAGGAGTCATTCGTGAAGATCAGCGTTCGTAACCTCGAGCCCACCAAGGTGAAGCTCACCATCACCGCCGACCCGGAAGAGCTTGACCCGTTCCTGGATAAGGCTCGCAAGGAAATCGCCAAGCAGGTGAACGTTCCCGGCTTCCGTAAGGGCCACGTGCCCGGCAAGATCATCGACCAGCGCTTCGGTTTCGCCGCCGTTGCCGGCGAGGCCGTGAACGACGCCGTGCCGGAGCTGTACTCCAAGGCTCTGGAGGAGAAGAAGATCCAGCCGATGGATCAGCCGGAGTTCGACGTTCAGGACGTGCCGCAGTCCGCCAAGGACGAGACCAAGCTGAAGTTCACCGCCACCGTCGAGCGTCGCCCCGACTTCGAGCTGCCGGAGATCGACGGCATGGAGATCGCTATCGCCAAGCCGGAAGTCAAGGACGAGGACGTGGAGAAGCGCCTCGAGGCCCTGCGCCAGCGCTTCGGCACCCTGGTGGGCGTGGATCGTCCGGCCGCCAAGGGCGACTTCGCCAACATCGACCTGACCGCCGAGATCAACGGTGAGACCGTTGACTCCCAGGAGGGCGTGAGCTACGAGCTCGGCTCCAACACCATGCTCGACGGCATGGATGAGGCCCTGGAAGGCCTGTCCGCCGGCGAGGAGACCACCTTCGAGGGTACGCTGGAAGCCGGCGAGCACGAGGGTGAGAAGGCCACCATCAAGGTCAAGGTCAACTCCGTCAAGGCCGAGGAGCTGCCGGAGCTGAACGACGAGTTCGCTTCCGAGGCTTCCGAGTTCGACACCCTGGACGAGCTCAAGGCCGACATCCGCAAGGCCGCTTCCCAGGATGCCGAAGGCCGTCAGGCCACCGAGGCCCGCGACGCCTTCATCGCCAAGCTGCAGGAAGGCCTGGAGATCCCGGTGCCGAAGGGCGTCAAGGCCAAGATGGTCGAGGAGCAGCTCAAGGGCATGACCCCGGATCCGGAGAAGGCCACCGACGAGCAGAAGGCCGAGGCCGAGAAGAACGTCGAGAAGGACCTGCGCGATCAGATGGTCCTCGACGCCCTGGCCCAGAAGCTGGACGTCAAGGTCTCCCAGGCCGACGTGTTCAACTTCCTCGCCTCCATCGCCCAGCAGTACGGCATGGATCCGAACGCCTTCATCCAGGCCATCATCAAGAACGGCCAGCTCGGCTCCGCCGTGCAGGAAGTCGGCCGCTCCAAGGGCCTGCTCGCCGGCATGCGCGCCGTGAAGTTCACCGCCGACGGCGAGGTCGTGGATCTCTCCAACTTCCTGGGCGAGGCCGCCGAGGATGAGGAGGCCGAGTCCGTCGAGGCCGCTTCCGCTGCTGCCGCCGTGGCCGACGAGCTGTCCAAGTCCGACGAGGACAAGGCCGCCGACGCCGAGTGAGCGTGGTGAGTCGTCATTGCACCTGCCGTGCGCAGATGCGATGACATGACCGTAGGCCCGGGACCGTTATGGTTCCGGGCCTTTTCGTTTGCCGGTTGGGTGAATGACATGGGAGATGCGATGGGAAATGTTGTGCGGAACGCCGATGCGAGACGTTTGGGGTGGTTGGCCGCCGCGACCGTGGTATTGGGAGCGCTGATCGGCGCGGGCGCCGGCCTGCTGACCCTCCTGCTGTATGGCGTCGAGCATGTGATGCTCGGTTATGTGGAGGGTTCGGGACTACCTGGCCCGTTCGGTGTCCCCGCCGTCCGCCGCGCCATTTCGGTCACGGTCGGTCTGACCATCGCCGGCGTGATCTGGTACCTGCTGCGCACCAAGACCACCAAAGTGCCATCGGTCAAGAAGGCTGTCGGGGGAGCGCGGATGCCCGTCTGGCAGACCGTGCTGCACGTGGTCCTGCAGATCTTCATCGTGGGTACCGGCGCCTCCATCGGTCGAGAAGTGGCCCCGCGTGAATTGGGTGCCATGCTGGCCCAACGGTTCTGCGACCTGTTCCACATCGATGGCGAACACGGCATCGACCGGCGCATGGTGGTGGCCGTGGCGGCCGGTGCGGGTCTCGGCGGCGTGTACAACGCCCCGTTGGCCGGTATGTTCTTCGCCGTGGAGATCCTGCTCGCGGATGTGACCTTGGAGAAGGTGGCATTCGGCTTGGGCATGTCCTCGGTGGCCGCGTTCACCGCGGCGTTGGTCAAGGGGCATCACACGTTCTACGACATCACTGCCATGCAGCCCGGATCGACGCCAAGTCTCATGCTGTTCGCCTTGCTGTGCGGCGCGGCGGCAGGCGTGGCCGGCGCGCTGTTCCGCAAAGGCTCGTCATGGGCGGAATCGCATAAGCCCACTGGTAAGGGGATCCTCTGGCAGATGCCGCTCGCCGGTCTGCTCACGGGTCTGGTGGCCGTATTCGTGCCGCAGGTCATGGGCAATGGGCGTGCCGCCGCGCAGCTCGGATTCAGCACGTTCGTCTTGGACGTCGCTTCCGCTTCCGGAGCCACGCAGTCTGGGACCTCGGCCGCCGCGTCACCGTGGACGCTGCTGGCGAACGGCGGTGCTGGAGTGGGCGCGACCTCCGCTGGTGCGGGAGCCGGTTCCTGGCTGGATGCCTTGGGATTGGGATTCGCCCCTAATGCCGGCACGACCCTGCCCCTGTCCCATGCGGGGCTGATAGTCGGCGTGCTGTTGTTGACGTTTGTGGCCAAGGCCGTCATCACACTGATGACCATCCGCTCCGGTGCATCCGGTGGTGTGCTGCAGCCGGGCATCGCCCTGGGATCGACGCTGGGCGCGATGCTGGGAATCCTGTGGATGTTCATATTCCCCGCTGATACGGTGACGGCCTGCGCCCTGATCGGTGCCGCCGCGTTGCTCGCCGCCTCCCAGCAGGCACCGCTTATGGCCATGTGTCTGGTCATGGAACTGACCGAAGCGCCGATTACGTTCTTCGTGCCGGTCGGTCTGGCTGTGGCCGTGTCCGCATTGGTCTCCAAGTGGGTGTTGGGTCGGCTGAAGTAGCAGCCAGCCTAGGCTCCCCTCTCCGAGGGGAGCCGGAACGACAGGTAAGGAAGGTGGCAATGTCCCAGAACACCGAGGATCGCAAGGCTTTGGCGACGCTGGACGCCGAACCGTTGAACGAGCGGATCGCCTACTATCGCAAACCGTTCATGGTGCTGTGGGCGGCCATCCAGGAAGCCTCCAGCGAACTGGTCGAGGACTACGGCCTGAGCCAGGACATGGCGCAGCTGTGGGTAGCCGAACAAATGCGCCAGGTATCCGACTCACTCGTCGACCGTCTCGCGGAGAAGGCGGTGGCGCACGGCGCCAGCAAATCGAACGTCGCACGCGCCGCCGGGGCAAGCCCGGCCAATGCCGAGCGACGATTCCCCCGGCTCAAAGGAGACGGTTCGCACGGTCGGCTGCTCATCGACGACGTACTCGACTCCATGGAGGAGTGAACGCTCCGCGTTTCCATCTACGCCTACGCTGGCCGCCAAAATACAGGCGAATATTCGCTTCCAGTCGCTTCGAGGCGGTAGTCTGAACAATGTTCGAGTTATGAGTTAAGGAGAATCAAGGTGAGCAATACCTTTGCGACCTTACCGGTCATGGCGGGCGATGACGTCCCGGCCGGCCCCGTCGACCCGATTTTCAACCGCCTCCTGAAGGACCGCATCATCTGGATGGGCGAGGAGGTCAAGGACGACATGGCCAACCGCATCTGCGCCCAGCTGCTGATGCTGGCCGCCGAGGACCCGAAGAAGGACATCTGGCTGTACATCAACTCCCCGGGTGGCTCCATCACCGCCGGCATGGCCATCTACGACACCATGCAGCTCATCGAGCCGGACGTGGCCACGGTGGGCCTGGGCATGTGCGCTTCCATGGGTCAGTTCCTGCTAAGCTCCGGCACCAAGGGCAAGCGCTACCTGACCTCGCACGCCCGCGTGCTCATGCACCAGCCGTCCGGCGGCATCGGCGGCACCACCACCGACGTGCGCATCAACGCCGAGCTCATCATGGACATGAAGAAGACCATGGCCGAGCTGACCGCCGAGCAGACCGGCCACACGGTCGAGGAGATCTACCGCGACAACGAGTACGACCACTGGTTCACCGCCAAGGAGGCGCTGGACTACGGCTTCGTGGACAAGCTCGTGACCACGCCGGACACCATCGGCAACGACAGCAAGGGGGAGTGACCATGGCAAGTGAAGAAGCGAAGTTCGTAGGCCGTGCCGAGCGCCTGGCCGGCCGCCAGGGCGTCGTCGGCTTCATGCCGGCCGCCGTGCGCGCCGAGGCCCAGGCCCGCGCCGCCGCGATGCCGACCAACCGCTACGTCATGCCGCAGTTCGTGGAGAAGACCCCGTACGGCATGAAGACGCAGGACGCCTACTCCCGCCTGTTCGAGGACCGCATCATCTTCCTCGGCGTGCAGGTGGACGACGCCTCCGCCGACGACGTGATGGCCCAGCTGCTGGTCCTGGAGTCCCAGGACCCGAACCGCGACGTGATGATGTACATCAACTCGCCCGGCGGCTCGATGACGGCCATGACCGCCATCTACGACACCATGCAGTACATCAAGCCGGACGTGCAGACCGTGTGCCTCGGCCAGGCCGCCTCCGCCGCCGCGATCCTGCTGGCCTCCGGCGCCAAGGGCAAGCGTCTCATGCTGCCCAACGCCCGCGTGCTCATCCACCAGCCGGCCATCGACCAGGGCTTCGGCAAGGCCACCGAAATCGAGATCCAGGCCCGCGAGATGCTGCGCATGCGCGAATGGCTGGAGAACACGCTCGCCAAGCACACCGGCCAGGACGTGGAGAAGATTCGCCGCGACATCGAGGTGGACACCTTCCTGACCGCCCCCGAGGCCAAGGAATACGGCATCGTGGACGAAGTGCTGGAGCACCGCCAGTAGTTCCGGACGACCCTTTCGCGCACGTGCGCGCCCCGCAATACCCTCGGCCGGCAATGGCCGGGGGTATTGTGTTTGAAGGACCGTACCGGGACAATCGCGCAGCGTGGCAAAGGAGATGCACATGGGACGTGTGGTCAGCTACAACGAGGAGATTCCACGCTGCACGTTCTGCGGCAAGACCGAGCATCAGGTCAGGAAGCTCGTGGCCGGCCCCAACGCCTCCATCTGCGACGAATGCATCGCCCTGTGCGTGGAGATCATCTCCGAGGAGCGGGTCAAGGACGCCCAGGTCAACGCGCTGACCCTGCCCAAACCCACGCAGATCTTCGACTATCTCAACCGGTACGTCGTAGGCCAGGAGAACGCCAAACGAGCGTTGTCCGTGGCCGTGTACAACCATTACAAGCGCGTCAACATGGAGCTGCGCGAGGACGCCGGACGGCTCAACGGCCAGGGCGGAGGCGCCGGTGCCGCGGGTGTCGCCGGACGTGCGGGAAACGCCGGAGCCGTTCCGGACACGATGGGGTACGGCGACGCGGGATTCGCCGGCGACCTGGATGCCGAAGCGCCAGCCCGCGCCGCAGCCGGTCGTTCCGGTCGTTCGCGGCGCCGCGACAACGACCCGCTGGCCGACGTCGAAGTCGCCAAATCCAACATCCTGCTGCTCGGCCCCACCGGTGTGGGCAAGACATACCTCGCCCAGTCACTGGCCCGCGTGATGAACGTGCCGTTCGTCATCACGGACGCCACCACACTGACCGAGGCCGGTTACGTGGGCGACGACGTGGAAACCGTGCTGCAGCGGCTGCTGCAGGCCTCCGACGGCGATGTGGCACGGGCCCAGCATGGCATCGTCTACATCGACGAGATCGACAAGATCGCCCGCAAATCCGGCGAGAACACCTCCATCACCCGCGACGTGTCCGGCGAAGGCGTACAGCAGGCGCTGCTCAAGATACTGGAAGGCACCATCGCCTCCGTGCCGGTGGAGGGCACGCGCAAGCACAAGGAGCAGGAGACCGTGCAGATGGACACGCGCGACATCCTGTTCATCTGCGGCGGCGCGTTCGTGGGGCTGACGGACATCGTGCGCCAACGTCTGGGCCGCCGGGAGAGTGGATTCGGGGCGAACTGGCATGACGCCGACCTCAAGGACGACGAGCTGCTGGAACAGGTCAATGCCGACGATCTGGCCGAATTCGGCCTGCTGCCCGAGTTCATCGGACGACTGCCGGTGATCAGCGTGCTCAAGGAGCTCACCGCCGACGATCTGGCGGCGATCCTCACCCAGCCGGCCAACGCGCTCGTCAAGCAATACCGCAAACTGTTCGCCGTGGACGGCGTGGACCTCCAATTCACCGAGCAGGCCGTGCATGCCATCGCGGACACGGCCATCGCCCAGGGCATCGGCGCGCGCGGCCTGCGATCCATCATCGAACGCACGCTGCAGGACACCATGTTCCAGCTGCCCAGCATGGAGGATGTGCGGCAGGTGATCGTGGACCAGGCGTCCGTGGAAGGAAAAAGCAGCCCGAAATTATTGAGGGAGGCAATGCGCGGAGCGACGTCCGAACGTCGCAAAACCGCATGATTCCAACGCGACACGCCGTATGGGCATCCGACTTGCAGAGCGTTGAATGACGTGTATTATAAATCGAGTTGTTTGAACGACAACATGCGCGAGTAGCCCAGCGGATTAGAGCAGCTGACTACGGATCAGCAGGTCGCAGGTTCGAATCCTGTCTCGCGCACTCCCGAACCACGGGGACAACAGTGGTATGCGCGAGTAGCCCAGCGGATTAGAGCAGCTGACTACGGATCAGCAGGTCGCAGGTTCGAATCCTGTCTCGCGCACGATAAAGCCTCGGAAGCGAAATGCTTTCGAGGCTTTTCCAATTCCGACACAATCCGCCGCTACGATGAGGCGGGTTGGTTCTCACAGCAGGAAAGGGAAGAGCAGTGACGCAGGCGGAACAGGATCGCGGTCAGCACCGGTACGATTTCAGCACGATCCTCGAACGGCATGGCTCCACGTCCATCAAATGGCATGAGATCGAAGCGGAAATGGGGCCGGACAGCCGGGACGTGATCCCGCTGTCCGTGGCGGACATGGAATTCAAGCCCGCGCCGGAAATCGTGGACGCTCTGGTCGAGGCCGCCACGCACGACGTGTTCGGCTACGACTACGCCACCGACGACTATTTCGCCGCCCTGACCGGCTGGATGAGCCGTCGTCACGGCTACGATATCGACCCCACGTGGGTGAGCCTGTCCGACGGCGTGATGCCGGCCATCAACACCGCCTTGCGCGCCGTCACCCATCCGGGGGACAAGGTCATCATCCAGCGGCCCGTCTACTACCCGTTCACGTTCGCCGCCGAACACAACGGCCTGACCATCCTGGACAACGAACTCGTGTTGGACGAGGCCGCCGGCCGCTACGGCATCGATTTCGACGACCTGGAGGCCAAGGCCGCCGACCCGCGCTGCACGGCCCTGATCCTGTGCAACCCGCACAACCCGGTCGGCCGCGTCTGGACCACCGACGAGCTGCACCGCATCGGCGACATCTGCCTCGAACACGGCGTCTACCTGCTGTGCGACGAAATCCATGCGGACTTCGCGCACCCCGGCCATGCGGTCACGATGTTCGGCACACTGGGGGAGCGGTACCGGAGCATCCTCTTCGAGTTCACCGCGCCCACCAAGACGTTCAACCTCGCGGGTCTGCTGTGCTCCAACGCCATCATCCCCGATCCCGAGCTCAAGCGCCGCTTCGATGTGGCCGCCGAGAACATCGGCGGACTCACGGTCAGCCACTTCGGCCTGGTGGCCTGCCAGGCCGCCTACAACCATGCCGGGGCATGGCTGGACGGGCTGCTGGGCGTGCTGGAACGCAACGTGGCCGTGCTGCGCGAATTCGCCGCCCGTACGGAGGGCGTGCGCCTGATCGAACCGGAAGGCACGTACCTGGCATGGCTCGACTGCCGCGGACTCGGCTTCGAGACCCCGGAGGCGCTGCGCGACTTCATGCGTGACGAGGCCCGCGTCTGGTTCGACGAAGGCTCCCTGTTCGGCCGTTCCGGCGACTATTTCGAGCGTGTCAACCTCGCATGCCCCACCGCCCTGCTGGAGCGCGTGCTGGACAACGTCGGCCGCGCGCTCGCCGCACGACGGTAACAGGGAAACCGGCGGACGCTGCTCGGCCCCGAGCGTAACCGTTCGGGGCCGTTGCCGTACTATGGATAGTCGTATTTCACAGGGACGATCGTCGAACGCTGATCGTCACGGGCACGGACGGCGAAAGGAACGGCGATGGGAAAGACCACCGGTACCAGGCGAGGCGCATGGGCCGCGATCAGGCGGCTCGCCGCCTCAGACCGCGCCGCCGGCCTCATCATGCTGGGCTTCGCGCTCATCGGCTTGGTGGCCGCGAACCTGCCATTGACCTATCACCTGTTCGAGACCATCGCCGAAACGCATATCGGCATCCCATACACGAACATCGACCTACCAATCGGCCACTGGGCGCAGGACGGCCTGCTCACCATCTTCTTCCTGACCGTCGGACTCGAGCTCAAGCAGGAGCTCACCACGGGATCGCTCTCCAACCCCAAGGCCGCCGCCGTGCCCATGCTGTGCGCGGTGGGCGGCATGCTGGCGCCTCCCATCCTGTTCATGCTGGTCATCGCCCTGTTCTCCCGGTTCGGACCGGGGGAGATGGGCAGCCTGATCCTCACCACCACCGGCAGCAGCATCCCGTTCGGCGAGATGGCGCACGGCTGGGCGGTGCCCACTGCCACGGACATCGCGTTCTCGCTGGCCGTGCTCGCCCTGTTTGCGCGCGGCCTGCCCGGTTCGATCCGCGCCTTCCTCATGACGCTCGCCACCGTGGACGACCTGCTGGCGATCATCCTCATCGCCGTGTTCTTCTCCTCGGTCAACGCCTGGTACTGGTTCATCGGCATCGCCGTATGCGCCGGCGTCTGGGCGTACCTGGTGCAGCTCAAGCGCGTGCCATGGGCCGTGGTGGCCGTCGTGGGCGTCCTGGCCTGGGTCATGATGTTCGAAGCCGGCATCCACCCCACGCTGGCCGGCGTGCTCGTGGGTCTGTCCACCCCGGCGCGCGAGATCCACGGCGAGACCACGCCGCGCGCCGAACGGTACGCCTCGAAACTCCAGCCGTTCTCCGCCCTGCTCGCCCTGCCCATCTTCGCCCTGTTCGCCACCGGCGTGCACTTCGAGGAGCTGACGCCCGCGCTGATGCTTTCGCCCCTGGTGATCGCCCTGATCGTGGCGTTGGTGGTGGGCAAGCCGCTCGGCATCATCACCACCGCCTGGCTGTCCACGCATCTGGGCGGCCTCAAGATGGCCAAGGGGCTGCGCGTGCGGGATATGATCCCCACCGCGTGCGCCTGCGGCATCGGATTCACCGTATCCTTCCTCATCGCCTCGCTGGCGTACACGAACGCCGAACTGTCCGCCGAAGCACGATTCGGCGTGCTGGTCGGCTCCCTGATCTCCGCGCTGGTCTCCGGCATCCTGCTGAGCTGGCAGTCCAAACGGTTCGCGGACGCAACCACTGACGCAACGAGGTAGAACCGCAATCATAAGGAGATGACCATGGCCAAGAAACAGAAGAAATCAAAGAAGAACGACGACAGGAAGACAGGCGCGAAGCAGCCCAAATCATCGCTGAAGTCGACGAAGGCTCAGGTGGAGGACCTGCTGTCAGGGTCGGCGGTGAGCATCCCGTCCGATTCAGACGATGTCACTGATTCGGCCGAATCGGCGCAACAGGACGGTTCGTCGAATCCGGCCGTCATCGGCGCGGCTGCGGAAGCCGATTCGGCCGTGGATGGCGAACGAAACGGCGATGCCGCGCCACAGGACGCTTCGCCTTTGGGCGACACGTACCATCGCGGTCCCGTGATCCTGCGCGGGCCGATGATCCCGACAGACAACACCACCGCCAACCTCCTGCGGCCGGACGCGGACACGGACTGGCTGCACATGGACCCCTGGCGGGTGCTCAGGATTCAGTCGGAATTCGTGGACGGTTTCGGCGCGCTCGCCGAGCTCGGGCCGGCGGTGGCCGTCTTCGGGTCCGCTCGCACCCCGCGCACCGACCCTGTGTACAAAGCCGCACGTCGCATGGGCAGCCAGATCGCCAAGCGGGACATCGCCGTCATCACCGGCGGCGGTCCGGGCGTCATGGAGGCGGCCAACAGGGGAGCGGCGCTCGCCGGCGGCAAGTCGGTGGGCCTGGGCATCGAGCTGCCGCACGAGCAGGGGCTCAACCAGTGGGTGAACCTCGGCATGAGCTTCCGCTACTTCTTCGTCAGAAAAACCATGTTCGTCAAGTACAGCTCCGGCGTGATCATCTGCCCGGGCGGCTTCGGCACCCTTGATGAGATGTTCGAACTGCTGACGCTCGTGCAGACCCATAAGGTCGCCAACATGCCCGTGGTGCTGTACGGCAAGGACTACTGGCAGGGATTGTTCGACTGGCTCAACGGCCCGGTCTCGGACCATGGCATGATCTCCGCCATCGACCCGCATCTGGTGACCCTTACCGACGACCCGGACGAGGCCGTGGACATCGCCACCAGTGCCATCACCGCAAGTCGGGCATAAAAGAAGGTGCGCTTCCCGATACCGTGGGGAAGCGCACCTCAGCGGTGCAGCGTTGCAGCGGTGCAGCGCTGCAGAAGAATCAGCGCTTGACGGCGATGAGCAGGCCGGTGCCGTCGGACGTGAGTGTGGAGGTGAAGCCCTCGTCCTGTTCCACGGTGGCGATGAGCTCGCGCATGGCCACCGCCTTGTCGCTGCGGTCGGCCGCATCCAGCACGCCGCCCTGCTCGGAGCCTAGCGCCAGCACGTCGGTGAACACGATGGTGCCGTGCGCGCGCAGCAGACGGGAGGCCTGTGCGAACGTGGAGGCGTAGTTCTCCGGATCGCCGGCCACCATGATGAAGTCATAGTCGTTGGCGTTGAGACGGGGCAGGAACACGCTGACCGGCGCGTTCACGGCGCGCAGCGAGGTGTCGGTGGTGTCCTGCAGCACGGCGAAGGCACGACGGATCAGTGTGATGCCCTGTGCCGAGGAATCAACGGCGGTCAATTGGCCGGTACCATCCAACGAGCGGACCAGCTGCAACGTTTCGACCAGCGAACCGGTGCCCACGGCGATCACGGAAGAGGCGCCGGCCATGCGCACCAGAAGGTTCAGCAGACGCGCCTGGGCGGCCGGGCCCTGAAGTTGACCGTTCTTGTCGGCGGCCTCACGGGCGTCGGCGATGGCGTCCGGCTCCTGCTCGCGGGCGTGCTCCTCGGCGAATTCCCAGGCCTTGGCAAGATTCGTATACTGCGTTTTGTCCATAACCTTCGTTTTCCTTCTGTGTCGTCCCCGGCCCACTTCGGCTGTACGGCGGGGCGATATACGCGACGCTATGCTCTAGTCTGCCACCATCCGGCAGACTATGCGGGCACCGTGCTCAGCGTTCGCGCACCTTGGCCACGATCTGCCACATCTCCTCGCCCACATCGATGCCGCGAGGGCAGTGGCGCGAGCAGGCGCGCACGGACTGGCAGGCGGCCACGCCGTCCGCCGTGTCGATGTCATCCATGCGGTCCATGGCCTTGTTGTCGCGCGAATCGTTGATGAACCGGGAGGACCAGATCAGCGCGGCCGGTCCGATGAAGGCATCGCCGCCGGCGAACACCGGACAGGAGCCTTCACACACGCCGCAGGCGATGCAGTTGCTCAGCATCTCGTACTTGGCGAGCTGATCGGGGTGCTGCAGGTATTCGAACACGTCCACCTTGCCTTCGGAGGTGGTGGCCAGCACGCCGTCCGCCTCGAGATAGGGGGTGAGCTTCCTGATCTGATTCAACATCGGGTCGATATCCGCGATGAGATCACGCTGCGGCGGGAAGCCGGGCAGGGGAGCGAGTTCGATGACGCCAAGCGAACCGTCGTTCGCAGAATCCCCGGCCTCGATGTCAGTGGCGTCGTCGGCGGTCTCGTCTCCGATGTGGCGGAATCCCTCATCATCCACCTGCGGCAGGGTGCCGGGCTGCTTGGCCCAATCCCGGATGGAGGCCGTGCACAGCAGTGTGGGGGTGCCGTTGATGGAGACGGCGTCCGAACCGCACATGCCATGACCGCAGGAATAACGGAAGGCGAGCGTGGGATCCATCGTGCGCTTGATGGCCAGCAGGCAATCGAGCACCGTGTCCTCGGGGCGCGCGGGAATCGTGTATTCCTGCACCCACTGCTTGCCGCGCGGGCGGCGACGGGCGGCGGAATCCGAACCACCGCCGAACGGGGAGCTCTTACGGGCGAACGGGCTGCCACCGCGTGCGCGTTCGGCGCGTTCGGCGCGTTCGGCGCGCGGCGTGAAACGATGCACCTGCAGGGTAACCGTCGTGTTGTTCGCCTCAGCCATCATCTGCCTCCAAAATTCCAATAATCAGCCAACCTATTGTGCCACAAGCCATGGGCGGGGTTTGTGCCGTCACGGATTCGTGTCAAAGACCGGCGGTTTCTCCACCGGCTCCTGCCGGCCGGCCAAAGGGAGCGGGCTCCTCGGTAAGGGGAGCCCGCAGGGTGTCTGGTATTCGTCCGGTATTCGTCAGTATTCGCGCTTCTTGGGCGGGTAGTCGGCGATATGCACCGGCTGCCAGGAGATATGGTGGGTGAGGGACGGTTCTGGTTCGCTTTCGCTGGTTTCGGCGATCGCGGTGCGCAGACGGTCCTGCTCCTCCGGAGAGAGCAGACGAATCATGGAGTGGGCGAGGAACCGCTCATCGTCGCGCTCGGGGTGGTCGGTCCGGTACATCGCGCCACGGGATTCCTCACGTGCCCCCGACGCCGCGAGCACGGCACCGGCCAGCTCGATCAGATGGCGGACCTCCCAGATCGCGGTGATTTCCTGATTGAACGCGGCAGTATTGCTGTGCGCACGCAGGGCTTCGGCCGCGGGCCTGAAGGTGTTGAGATGTTCGCTTGCCGTGGTGATGGATTCGGCGTTGCAACGCACGGCAAGCGCACGGTCCATGAGCGAGCCGAGACGGGCCATGAGCTCATACGGGTTGCCATCGGCCGGCAGGGCATCGGCGTCGGAATCGCCGTCGGAACCTGCGTTGCCGGCCAGCAGATCGGCCAGTTCCGTCTCACGACGAGCCTTGGTCTGGTCGACCGCTTCGATCAGCGTCTCATCGGCCGAATCGTCGCCCATGGGGGAGTCCACCGGGTTTTCGGTGATGCGTGCGGCCATGGTACGGCCGGCGCGCGTGCCGAACAGGCAGGCATCCAGCAGGGAGTTGCCGCCCAGTCGGTTCGCACCGTGCACGGAAACGCAGGAGCATTCGCCGGCTGCGAACAGGCCGTTGACGACGGTGCGATCGCCGATGGCCTTGGACGGCGGCAGGACGCCGTCGATGAGCCATTCCGGATGGGCGTTGGCCAGATTGTTGTTGTCCGGTTCGTTCCAGCGGTATACCTCACCGTCGGTGGTGATGGGGATGCCGCCCATCGTGTAATGCGCGGTGGGTTTGATCGGCACCCAATCCTTGGCCGGATCGAGGTTCGCGTACTGCTCGATGGTCTCGACCACCTGCGGCAGGGCCTCGGCCATGTGCTCAGGGGCGATGCCGGTCATATCCAGCCAGACGCAGTCCTTCGGGCCGTCCGGATCCTTGGGGTCCGCAACGCCACGGCCGGCGTCGATCTCCGCCATGATGGAACGGGAGACCACGTCTCGGGCGGCGAGATCCTTGTGCTCAGGCGCATAGCGTTCCATGAACGCCTCGCCGTCCGCATTGCGCAGCACGCCGCCCTCCGCGCGGGCCGCCTCGGAAAGCAGGATGCCGGTATGTGCGAGTCCGGTGGGATGGAACTGCACGAATTCGATGTCCTCCAACTGCAATCCCGCGGCCAGTGCGAGTGCCATGCCGTCGCCGGTCAGATCCCACGAGTTGGACGTGGTATGGAACAGTCGGCCGGCGCCACCTGTGGCGATGAGCACGTTGCGCGCGTGGATGGCCTGGACTTTGCCCGCATGGGTGTCCAAGGCCACGATGCCGGCCGCCTGGGATCCGTCCTCGGTGAGCACCAGATCGGTCACGTACCATTCCTCGGCGAACTCGACGCCTTGGGCCACGCACTGCTGCCACAGCGTGTGAAGGATCTGATGGCCGATACGGTCCGCCGCATAGGCCGCACGCTTGACCGGTTCGCCGCCGAAATCACGGGTGTGGCCGCCGAACCGACGCTGGGCGATATGCCCGTCCTCGGTACGGGAGAACGCCACGCCCTGACGCTCCAGGTTGATCACGGTCTCCGGCGCGTATTCGGCGAGTAGACGGGCCGCGTCCTGATCGACCAGCCAATCGCCGCCCTTGATGGTGTCGTAGTAATGCCAATGCCAGTCGTCGGACTCCACGTTGCCCAGGCTGGCCGCGATGCCGCCCTCCGCGGAGCCGGTATGCGAACGCAGCGGCTGCAATTTGGAGACCACCAGGATCTTCGGGTCCACGCCCTGTGCCTTGAGATCCTCGATCTCAGGGGACCTGAGCAGCCCCAACGCCGCCGACAGGCCGGCCGCTCCGGCGCCGACGATCACCGCATCATACATATCTTCCAAACGTTTCGGACTCATGGTCTCGATTCTCGCACACCCGCCGAACAGTGGCTTTGACGGCATGAGACAGATCGCAACGACTGATATGCGAGAACAGGCATGACTGACTGGTATACGCGAGGCCAATATACGAAGCCGATATACGAAGGATTGGTCCGTGAAGGCCGGTTCGTGATTTTCATTCCGTGAACGCGGATCCAACCGCCGATCAGCGGACGCGGCTGCTTAGGGCGGCGGCGTCCGCCTTGCGATCGACCACCCCCTTGAGTTCCAGCGCGCCGAGCAGGCTCAGCACGGTGCCGATATCCGGGATCTCGTCGTCGGCCAGCTCGTGGGCCACCTTCAGCAGGGCATCCGGCGTGACGATGAGATGCCGTCTGCGGCATTCACGGATAAGACCCACCATCAGCCGCTGCGGTTCGGGCAAGGTGCTCACGTCGATGGGAGGAAGTTGCATTTCGGCATCGGCGGGTTCCCGTAGATCGGGCACCTGCCTGCGAACCCCGGAGGAGCCGGGTTTCGCGCGGGTGCGGGCGGGAGAGGCCTCAGCCTGGGCCAAGGTGGGTTGTCCGCCGGTGCCGGACCGTCCTAGGGGAGACCGGCCTGCTTCGCCCCTCGAACCGGCCTTGGCGGCACTGCTTGCGGGAGAAGAGACCGCATCGCCTGATGAGGAAGCGACGGCAGGTGTTGTTGTGGCCGCATCGTCCTGCCGGTCGTGCGCATCCTCGGTTTTCACGGCGAAGCCGGGGCATGCCGCCATGATTGGCTGATGACGCTCATGGCAGATGTCGTCGGTGGAGGTGGCGGCGCACAGCAGTATGGCGCGATGGTCGCTGATCATCTTGTTGCAGCCGGCGTTGGATGGCTGGTTGATGTCTCCGGGCACCGCGTACACCTCGCGCATGAGCTCGCACGCCCAGCCCGCGGTGTTGAGCGCTCCGGAACGTAGTCGAGCCTGCGCCACCACCAGTGTGGAGGACAATGCCGCGATGATGCGGTTGCGTAGCAGGAAACGCCTCGCCTCGGGAATCGTATCCGGGCAGTGTTCGCTGATGAGCGCGCCGCCCTGCGCCTCGATACGCTCGAACAACGTGCGGTTGCGCATCGGCCCGATATGGTTGAGTCCGCCCGCGAACACGGCCACGGTCTTGCCCACATTCGCGGGATTGCGCCCGTGCAGCGCGTTCAACGCGCCCCAATGGGCGGCGGCATCCGTGCCCATCGCCCCGCCCGACACCACCAGATGGCCGGCGGCCGCGGCCTGCTCGGCCACGGTGTGCGCCACGAAACGACCATACTCGTTCACGTCACGCGAACCCACGATGCCGATGGGCTTGGCGCAGCTCGTCAACGCACGGGGATCGCCCCGGATCCACAGGCACAGCGGCGGCGCCCAGTCGGAGCGGATCGCGAGATCGGCCAACTGGTGCGGCCAGCATGGATGGTTCGGCCCGATCAGCCACATCGTGCCGTCCGCAGTGAACCAATCGGCCAGATGCAGGATGTCCTGTGAGGGCAGGTCGCGCATGCGATTATGCCAGGAGGACAGGGAGGCGCGGAAGGTCTTCATCATGTCCGCGGTGACGCTTCGTCCCCATCGGGTGATGCCGTTGACGAACATGCGGTCGATGCGCGCCAACGCCGGCCCGGACACCTCGGAGGGATGGCTCGGATGCGACTGCGCCAGCGCGTGCCACAACGATTCCGCGCTGCCCGCGCCCTTGAGTGTGGCGTACATCATCACATCCGTGCCATCCAGACAGAAGGTGAGCGCGGCCCGGTACAGGGCGTCGACGGAAGGGGAGGGAATCGCCCGGCGTGCGGTGCCGGCGGGAGTCTCGGAGCCGCCGGTGCTGCCGGAGAAAACGGGAACTCCTGGGAGAACGGAGGCGGCGGTATCGGCAGGAGACGCGGATGCAGCTGAATCGACGGATTGGGAAGCCGTCTGAGTCTTATGATGATCGGTCATTTACATCCTCGTCCTTAACTCGATACCCTGATGGACATCCTGCTCGGTGGGCGAATACCGGCCGTTCAAGTCGGCGAGCGTCCACGCCAGGCGCATGGCCCGGTCTGCGCCACGCAACGTGAGCTGATGATTGGAGAGTGCCTGGTTCACCAGTTCCATGGCCTTCAACGACGTGTTCGCGTGCAGCCAGTTGCCGGAGGCCTGCGCGTTGCAGGTCCATCCGAACTCCTGGAACCTGCGTTTGGCCACCATCCGGGCTTCGATGACCCGTTCGCGGATCCGCGCGCTGGACTCTCCCGGAGTCTCGTTGCGCACCGCTATGCGGGAGACCGGCGGCACGGCCAACTGGATGTCCACGCGATCCAGGATCGGCCCGACCAGGCGGGAGAAATACTTCGTGCGGTCCTTCTCCTTGCAGGTGCAGCGCTCGCCGGTGCCGTAATAGTATCCGCACGGGCAGGGGTTCGCGGCCATGACGAGTTGGAATCGTGCCGGATAGTAGGTGCTGCCCTTGGCCCGTGACAAGGCCACATACCCGGATTCCAACGGTTCGCGCAGCGTCTGCAACGCCCGTGCCGAGAATTCCGGCGCCTCATCGAGAAACAGGATGCCCCGATGCGCCCGGGTAATGGCGCCCGGCATGGCGATGCCGCTACCTCCGCCCACCAGCGCCGCCGTGGTGGCGGTGTGATGCGGCGCCTCGAACGGTGGCACATCCGTGATGCCATACTGAGGCAGCGTGCCGCACAGGGAACGGATCGACGCCACCTCCAGCTGCTCCGGTTCGGTCAGCGGCGGCATGATGCCGGGCAATCGTGAAGCCAACATGGTCTTGCCCGCGCCGGGAGGACCGGTCATGATGAGATTATGGCCGCCGGCCGCCGCCACCTGCAACGCCCATTTGGCGTATTCCTGGCCCAACACCTCGCTCATATCGCCGCATGAGAGCGTTGCGGACGGCGATGATTCCGCGGATTCGTCATCGGCGAGTATCAACTCGGGAATGGTATAGGTGGCGTTGCCTCCCATGAGCTCGATGAGTTCGCCCACATGCCTGACGCCGATCACATCCATGCCGTCCACCATGGCCGATTCCTCGAGATTGCGGTACGGGATGATCATCTTGCGTATGCCGCGTTCCTCGGCATGAAGCATGATCGGCAGCAACCCATGGATGGGCAGCACCGAGCCATCCAGATTCACCTCGCCGAGCATGATGGTGTCCTCCAGACAGTCATGCCCGATCGCGCCGGCGGCGCACAGCACGCTGGCCGCGATGGCCAGATCATGCGAGGAACCGCGCTTGGGCATCGCCGCCGGGCTCATGTTCACGGTGACGCGCGTCTGCGGCCAGACGAATCCCGAGGCGTGGCAGGCGGATTTCACCCGTTCCCGGGCTTCGGACAGGCTCGTGTCCGGCAATCCGATGATGTTGAAGTAGGGGAGGCCCGGACTGATGAACGCCTGCACCTGCACGATGAAGGCCTTGAGCCCGACCAGTCCGACCGAGAGCGTTCTGCCGATGGCCATGCGTGGCTCCTTTCCGTATTTCAGAAGGCGTTGGGGATATGAAGCACCGAAGGACGGCCCAGATGCATCACGACGGTGATGACATCGAACCGCACGCCGGCATGGGGTACGCGATTGCGCCGGTCGACGAGCCATTCGCAGGCGGCGCGTCTGAGATTGCGCTGTTTGGCGGGCGTCACGGCCTCCTGCGGCACGCCATACTGGGCGTTGCGGCGGGATTTCACCTCCACGAACGCCACGATGCGTTCGGGAGTGAGCGCGACGATGTCCAATTCGCCATAGCGCGTGCGCCAGTTGCGAGACAACACGACCCATCCTTGGACTTCCAGCCAATTGGCTGCGTACTGCTCACCGAGGGAGCCGAACCGTTTGGCGCTCATGGTGCGGTCGCCCATCAAGGCGGCGAGATGATCCAGAGGCGAGGACGATCCGGCGTCGGGAACGTCCAATGAAGGTTGCCGATAACCGGCGACGGTGCCGGTCCGGTCGCTGGAATTGAAGTCGGTGTGCGGAGCATTGCCCGGACAGTCGAAGGGACGCGGGGCGGTCGGGCGGATATCCCGGTGGAAACGGTACGGGACGGAAGGCGGCGGTTCTGTGGCTATGGCATTCATGATTCCACTGTGCCGGGCGCGTGCATTCGGACACAAGTACGAACGGTGAATGTGGAGAACATGACGCGTCTTGGCGTGTTGTGGACAGCGTGTGGACGGAACCGCGGTTATCCACCTTTTGTTAGGAAGGTTTGCGGATATGTAGTCTTCTGGACGACAGGAATCGCCGTGAAGTCCTGCCGTGCGGTGATACGGTTGGAGTCAACGCTATACGATCATGGCGATCACAGGGGAAGCGGCATATGCAAGACGAAACCGAATCGACCCAGACGGTCCGCCCCATCGTGACCATCGGGCTGCTGGACAACGACGAGTTCTCCCTGGCGTTCCTTGAACGGTCCATTGGCGAACTCATGCCCGAGGCGCGCGTCATCTGGAAGACCACCTCCGGTCGTGACGCGGTGGCCCGCTGCCTGGACGCACGTACCAGCCCCAACGTGCTGCTCACCGACATGTCCATGGACGAGCTGTCCGGACTGGTGGTATGCAAGACCATTCGCACCGAGACCGCGCGCGTGATGATCCTCGCCGTCACCTCGTTCTCGTTGGCCGTGTATGCGGCGAAGGCAGCCGAAGCCGGGGCGCAGGGCATCGTGCCCAAATCCGTGGAGACGCCGATCATCCAGGCCATCCGCACCGTAGCCGCCGGTGGTACCTGGGGTGAGGGGTTTGAGACCGCGGCGGCGGCCCACGCGCGGTTGGGTGGGCGGCACACGCCGCGGCAACTGCTGCTCTCCGATCGTGAGGCCGAAGCCATGAACCTGTGCTCGCGCGGACTGGACACCGAGCAGATCGCCGAGAACATGCATCTGAGCCAATCCAGCGTCAAGACGTACCTCCAACGGGCCATCCGCAAACTCGGCGTCACCACGCGAGGCCAGGCCGTGGCCCTGTGGACCGGCGCCTCGGAAGGCGAACGATGAACGCCGGCATATCGGCTCCCGGCGGGGAGGGCGGGCGCGTCGGCCGGGACAACGGGCCCGCGGCGGCTGCCGGAATCGGATCCGGGGAACCGGCAATCACGTCCGGCAGTCCGGCGGACATATTCCGCTGGCTGCGCGCGCACTGGTTCCGACTGGCCATCGCCGCGTTCGCACTCGCCGCCACGCTGGTGGAATGGTCCGTGATCCCGCCGATCTATCCGCTGAACTTCCTGTTCTCCGGACTCTCGGTGGTGGGCATCCTGCTCTCGCCCTTCCTGCCTCGCATCTCCGGCTGGCTCATCATCGTCACCGTGGTGGCGCGACTGTTCGTGCTCGACCTGTCCGGTCCGAACCCGCTGTGGGCCGCGTATCTGGCGCTCGCGATCATCGGGTACGACAGTGCGATACCGGTGGCCGTGGCGGCGCTCCTGACCGTCGCGCTCGCCGAATGCATACCGGTGGCGCTCAACACGTTCAATGCGCTGTCCGCCACATGGATCGGCATGGTCAACTACATCGGCATGTTCACGCTCGCCACCATGGGCGGCATGTCCTTCCGCTGGCGTCGGCAACGCGACGAGATCCGCGAACAGGCCATGGTGCTGGAACGCCGACAATGGCAGCTGGATACGTTGCAACGCAACACGCGACTGGCCTCGCGTATCCACGATTCGGCCAGCGGCGGACTCTCGTACATCGCGTTGACCGCGCAACGGCAACTGCGTCGCATCGGCAACGACGCGGAACATCAGGCCGAGCGTCAGGATTGGCAGTTCGTCAACGACCAGGCCCTGGCCGTACTGGATGAGATTCATCACGTCATCGATCTGCTGGAACAGCCCGAACGAACCAGGCAATCCGCGCCCCGCGTCGGCCGGCATCAAGATGCGATCGACACGGCGATACGGGACGCGAGGGCCAAGCTCGGGCAGTTGGGATTCGCGGGCACCATCGAATCGCGCGGCGAAATGCCGCAGGATTACGCGGACGAATCGATCGAGGCCGCAGCCAATCTTCTCGGCGAGATCGCGGCCAACATCACCCGGCACATGGGTCCGGCCCAAGGTGAGTACCGGTGCGTCATCACGTACGGCGACGGTGCCATCGAAATCATGGAAACCAACCCGATCATGCCGGCGAACAGGAGCGCCGGACTCAAACCGCACGGCAGCGGACTGATGATGCACCGGCGCATCATCACGCGGCTCGGCGGCGAACTCAATACCAGCGCCGAGGACGGCGACTGGGTGCTGTACGCGCGCATCCCCGCCGGGACAGGAACTGTCCGGCCGAAATCGGGGCGTGCATCATGAAACGGGTCATGGATGCCGAGCGGACCGACCATGATGATGAGACATTCGCGGATGCTGACACGACCGAGTCGTCCGAGATGCGGCACCCGGAGTCGGGTTCGAACAAGAACCGCACCAGCTGGATGCGGCGACAAGGCAGTCGTCGGTGGCGTACCACAGCGGCCGTAATACTGGCGCTCGCCGCCATCGCCGTGACGGTTGCGGTCTCGCTCCTGCCCGAACCATGGCGGGATGTGCAGTCAAATGCGAAGACGGGCACGAACGACCCGCTGCCCACCACCAGCGAACATCCGGACTTCACCGGACCGCACAAATACGAATTCCTCAACGCATGGAACAACCTGCACACCGAGCTGGGACGTGACGCGCTGAAAGACGGCGTGGTGACCGACGACGAACGGAGCGAGGTCTTCTTGGCATACAACCAATGCCTGTCCGTCTACGGCTTGCAGTCCCGGCCGTTCGTGGATGAGAACGGCAAGACCAATGGGCAGACGGTGGTGTCGATCCGCGGGTCCATGAGCAGCGAACAGCAGTCGGACGTCATCGACCAGTGTGCCATCGACTCCGATTACCGGTGGATCGAGCCATTGGCGGCATATGGCAGCGACCATCCCGCCGCATTGGGTGATATGCAGCGGTGACGGCCGCAGACGCCTTTTGTCATCCTGGGGACGACGTCTATCCGCGACATATGCGGCTTCTTTCCGTACGGTTGACGGTGGAGCGGCGCATGGGCACGGCGAGATGGCAAGGAGGCTGGGCATGAAGGGCGAACGAATGAGGTGTCGGCTGGCGGCGGTGACGTTCACGACACTGTGCGTGGTTGGCATGGCCTGCATGCTGGCGGGCTGCGCGGGACAGGCCTCGAATGCGGGAGACGGTTCGGCCGCCGGAACGGCAGACGGATACGATCTCAACGCGCACTATTCGGCGGAACTCAAACAAGCCCGTGCGCAACTCAAGGAGCAAGGCGACGGCTTCGCCGTGGGGATACTGGAGGATGGCGTCATCACCCAAGCCGAACTCGCCGAAGTGAATGACCGCATCGTGCAATGCCTGACCGATTACGGATACGCGAAGGACTCCATCGATATGGGCGAGCTCGGCTCGATGAGCGTGCATCCGCCCAGCGGCATGACACAGGAGGAATCCTCGGCCTGGGGCGGGTCGGTGAACCAGGACCTGCAGACCTGTGAGACCAGGGACGGCGCGCGTACCATATGGCAGCTGGCCAGCGCCGTGCAGGCCAATCCGAACAACGACGGCGCCGACATCCGGCAGACCATCGTCGATTGCTATGTGCGCGAAGGACTGGTGGAGCAGTCGTACACCGTAGATGATTACGACCGGGACAGCCGCGAGGGCACCGGACCGTTCTCCGACGCCCGACGAACCGATGCGGGGTATCGGCAAAAGCTCGAAGCATGCGGATGATGATCGACGCCGGCCACCAACAGGGCCGGCGTTTTCACTTGCGCGGGTCGTCATTGCATTGGATCCAGCTTTCGTAGTTCTGCTCGCTGTAGTACTTGCCGCCGGGGTTGGTGAATTGTTGGCTGAACTGTAAGTATTCCTCGCCGTCCGCGTCGACAATCGGAACATCCTCCGCGGTGAACTCCGGGCCGACCGCACCCTTGCGCTTGAGGCATTCCGCCAGATCCTGACGTACCTCCTCCGCGGTGCGGTTGCGCAGCTCGCCATCCGGATCCTGAGTCAGAGCGTTGTACAGGTGCGTGATGAAAAACTGGCCCGATTCCTTGGAACAGACGATGTCCTGCTCATTGAACCGCTGCTGCTCGGCGTCGCCCATATCGCCGGCCTGCATCTGGGCGGAACCATCCGGATACACGTAGTCGTATACGAACCCCGCATCCGCCATACACGACTGGTACCGGCTCGCCACTTCCGTGGCCTCCGCCTCGGTGATTCGCTCGTCGCGCAGCACATCCTGCGCGAACATGTTGCCGTTTTCGCGGGCTTGGTCATAGGACCGGCGGAAGTCCTCGGCCCATGGTCCGGAGAACGTCGGCTCGGCTTTTGCTCCGGCCTGTGGCGTGGATGCCGGACCGGTGCATGCGGCGGTGGAACACGCCAGCGCGAGGGCCAGCAGTGGAGCGGCGACCTTGGTGATTTGCGGGCGCTTCATCGTGCATCGTTCCTTTCCCGGACCTCGATGTCCGTTCCGATATCTTCAGGCTATGGGTTGTGCTCGGGACCGGCGAGCGGAGGTGTAGTCCCAGCGACTACAGGGGAATTGCGGGCTTTGCGGATGCCGTGCCTAAGCTGAAATCGTGACAAGGAGGTCCGTCGTGGACGATGGAGGGGCGATGAACGGAAAAACGATGAAGGCGAGCAGCGTCAAGCGATCGGGCTGTTGGGGAGCCCGTCGTCTGGTTGCGGCCGCGATGATCCCACTGGTCCTGTTGATTGCGGCGTGCGGGGCGCCGGCGAACAACGCGAACGGTGCGGCGGGCAGCGGCTCAAAGCAGACCTCCGTGACCTGCAAGGCACCGGACTTCACCGGGCCGTACGCCAGCGAATTCAAGGGCGCGTACGACCAGTCCAAAACCGAGTTGGCCAAGCGCATCCTCGAGGACTGCCAAATCACCGATGCAGAACTCAACGAGATTCTCGATGCGCAGAACCAATGTCTGGCACCCTACGGATTGGTCGCCACGAAAGGCCAACTCGCCCGACTGCGGGAAAGCGCGTTGAGCGATGAGGAGATGAACCAGAAGAATTCGGAATGCGCCGAGAAGACGGATCTGTGGAACGTCGAATCGATGTATGACGCGATGCAGGGCAACCCGGACAACCTCGACGCCGAGGCGCTCCATAAGGCGTCGTATGAATGCCTCAAGACGCACGACCTGCTGCCCAAGCCATTGACCGAACAGGAATACCTGGACATGGAGGTGAGCAACTCGCAAGGTCTGAGCGAGGAACAGATAGCGGAAAGGATCCGCAAGTGGAACGAGTTCTACAACATCTACATGGAGTACAACGACGACGGCACCCGCAATCCGAACTACGACGCCGCCAAGGCCACGCAGTTCTGGCAATGCCAGACCGACCCGATGAACCAGTGACGCCGCGACGACGCGGTGCGACGACCTCACGATATCAAGGAGCCCATCATGGACAGGACGCAGACCGGCAACGGCAAAAAGGAAGCCCGCGCGGCCGCCAAACGAAACCGCGCGGAACAGCGGGCAGCCCGCAACGGCGTGGCGGTCTCCATCGTGGTGCTGCTCGCGCTGGTGATGCTGGCGGTGGGAGTCGGCGGCGGATTCCTCCTGACCCGCTCGCAGATCCCGCCCTCACTGGTTTCCACGACCAAGGCGACCACGGTGAAAGTCGCCTCCGCCCAGTTCGACGACTCGCGTTCCGTGGCACTCACCGTGGCGTTGGGGGAGTCCTCCACCGTCACCTCGCCGGTGAGCGGAACCATCACCGGCACGGTCGCCAGCGCCGGAACCACCATCTACTCGGGCGGCACCGTGTTCGACGTGGACGCCAAGTCGATACTCGCCCTGCACACCGACGTGCCGCTCTACCGCACCCTCACCAGCGGCACGCAAGGCCCTGACGCGGCCGGGCTCAACGCCGCGCTGCGCCGGCTCGGATACGCCGCCCCCGACTCCGATTGGATGACCTGGGACACCATCTCCGCTTACAACGCGCTCGCCGACAGCGAAGGCGCGGCCCGCATCAGCGCGGACAGTGGCTGGTCCATCGGCCCCGATTCGTTCGTGTGGTTGCCCGCCGATTCGGTGACGGTCAAACAATCCTCCATCGCCGTGGGCCGGCAAATCACGGCCGGCGCGGACCTGTTCACCACGGCCGCGATCCCGCTCAAAGCCACGATTCCCGCCGCGGCGTCAGACTTGGTGGCCGGCGACCGCATGATCGCCATCGGCGACCAGACCTTCACCGTGCCCGCGGGAACCACCGAGCTCACCGACCCGGCACTGCTGGCTGCGATCAACGCCTCCACGCCTTTCCGACTGGCCTTGCTCGGCTCGGACCAGAGCGGTTCGATGGGCGCGGGCGTCGGGTCCGCGGTGACCTCCGGCGGAGCATCTGCCGGAGGAACGTTGAACGTGTCCTACGACTGGAAGCTCGCGCAACCGTTGACCGCGCTCAGCGTGCCGCCATCCGCCGTCTACGATGCCACGGGTGGCGCGGGATGCGTGAGCGTGGACGCCAAACCGGTGCCGGTCACCATCGTCGCCTCCCAACTGGGCAAGACGATGGTCTCCGTGGACGGTGCCTCGGCGTTCGACCACGTGGACGTGACCCCGCGGACCAGTGCGCATTGCAGCGCCGCGACTGGTGGAATGCCCACCGATGACACGGTTTCGAGCGGCGCGACTGCGCATGATGCTCAAGGCGGTGAGTGAGATGCGCAACGTCCGGTGGCCTTCATGGCGGAGGAGAGCTGAGGCATCGGTTCGTGCCGCGATCTATGCCGCCGATGCGCAGGATGGTCGGGCGGATATGGATTCCTCTTCGAGTGAGCATGCGGACGGCGAAGATCGTCGCGTGCTTTTGCGGGACGTGGGGCACAGCTTCGACCGAACCGGCGAGGACATGCTGTTCCGGCACCTGACCATGACCCTGCACCCCAAGCACGTGTACGCGCTGACCGGGCCGTCCGGTTCGGGCAAATCCACGCTGCTGTCCATCATCGCCGGATGGGTCACACCGGTGACGGGCACGGTGGAACGCATCGGATGCGGGCGCGTGTGCTGGGTGCTGCAGAACCCGCATGGCGTGGCGCGGCGGTCCGCACTCGACCATGTGGCATTGCCATTCATCGCGCGAGGCGAACGGCGGCATGACGCCGAAACGCACGCCATGGAACTGCTGGACGCCTTCGGGCTGACAACGTTGGCGCGCAAACCCTTCCGGGACCTCTCCGGTGGAGAAGCGCAACGGCTCATGCTCGCCCGTGGCGTGGCTTCCCACGCCGGACTCCTGCTCGTGGACGAGCCGACCGCGCAACTGGATCTCAATACCGCCGCCACGGTCAACGAACATCTGCACAACCTCTCGATGAGCGGCGCGATCGTGGTGGTGGCCACGCACGACCCGCGCACGCGCGACGCCTGCACCGACCTCATCGACTTGAGGGATTGGCAAAGCGACGAGGTCGCCGGGCGCGATGAGACGCCGGCCGTCAATGGGCGTGAGCAAGGGCAGGGGAATCGCAATGAATGACAGGACACGGATGGACCGGCCGCGTATGCGCCTGGCCGGCATGCTGGGGGAGGCGTGGCGCGACCTCATCACCGGAACCAGCCATGCCTGCGCGTTGGCCGTGGGACTCGCTTGCCTGATGGCATTGCTGGCGGGCGCCGACTGGCTCACCATCGCCGCGATTCAGAAGCAGACGGACGAGTACGTGGCCTCGGGCGGATCCACTTGGATCATGGAGTACAACAACCGCGTCGACGGTGCGGCCTGCGACCGTCTTGCTTCGCTGGATGGCGTGCAGGCGGCCGGAGCCGTGCGCCAGACCGATCGGAAGATGACGTTCGCGGCCTTGCCGTCCACCGGCGTGCCCGTAATGGAGATCACGCCCGGCGCGGCCAACGTATTCATGCTGAGCACCACCGGCACGGGGTGGGGCAGCGGTGCCGGCGTCCTGGTAGCAAGCGAGTCCAGTGCGGCGACGGGTGCCGGGGCCGGCGCCGGAACTCTTGCGCCGCGCATATCCGCGGATGTGGCGGGAATATTCACCGGTGGCGTCTTGCTCTCAAAGGAGGCGGCCGATCCGTTCGCGGTGTCGGCGGGGCAAACGTTGGCGTTGAAGGACGGGCGCAGCGTCACGGTGGCCGGCGTGTTCGACTGGCCGGATGACGGACGCAAATCCGGCTTCTCCTACGCGGCGCTGACGCCGGTGCCCGCGGATTCGGAAGCGGCGTTCAACCAATGCTGGGTGCGCGCATGGCCCGAAACCGAAAACCTCGAATCATTGCTGCGGCTGGCAGGTGAAGGCGCCGCTACAGGAGCCGAGGCGGAGCGGCCGCAGATCTACAAACTCAACACATCCAAGGGCAGCGCGCTGGACAGCTCGGCCATGTTCGGGATGCGACTGACCGCCTACGCGCCGTGGATTGCGTTTGCGGCGGCATTGGCATTGGGGTTCGTCACCACCCGTACGCGTAAATTGGAGATGGCTTCGGCGCTGCATTGCGGCGTGCCGAAGACGGCGTTGCTCATGCAGATCGCATTGGAAACACTGGTGTGGGCCGTGGCGGGCGTGCTGTTGGCCAGTCCGTTGCTGGCTTGGGTGTGGCTTAAGAATGCCGATGCCGAAGCTTTGGCGTTGATCGACACGCTGCTTCGCGTGCCGGTGGCGGCGGTCGTGGGCGTGATGCTCGGCGCGTGCGCGGCGGTGCTGCTTACGCGCGAAAGTCATCTGCTGAAGTATTTCAAGAACCGGTGAGAGGACTTGGCTCCCCTTGTCAGGGGAGCCAAGATCAAGTAACCTCGGGCGGAAAGAGAAGGCCGAGGTTTAGTTAGCGGAGACTTACTTCACGAGGGAGGTGAGCTCGCCGAGGTTGAGCTCGAAGCTCACGCCGCGCTCCTCGAAGTTGGGCTGGTGGCGGGTGCTCTCCATCGCGTGGCGCACGAACTCGCCGGCGATCTCGGCGGACTCGGCCAGGCCGCGACCGGCCAGCACGGCACCGCACAGCGCGGAGGCGAAGGCGTCGCCCGTGCCGTGGATCATGTACGGCAGCTTGTCATGCGCGAGCTCGATCTTGTTCTCCGCGCCGGTGGAGGCGCTGGCCACGTAGTTCACGAGCTTGCCGTCGCCATGGTCGATGCCCTTGAGGACCACGTTCTTGGCGCCGAGCTTGAGCAGCGCGTCGAGCAAGTCGGTCACCGCGGCGTCGTCCAGGTCCTGGCCCGGGTAATCGCGCTTGGTGAGGATCGAGGCCTCCGTGAGGTTCGGCATGAGCACGTCGGCGCCGTCCGCCAGCGCGCCCATCGCCTCGCACAGCTCCGGCGTGTAGGTGGGGTACATCTGGCCGGCGTCGCCCATGACCGGGTCCACCAGACGCAGGGCTTTCGGGTACTCGCGGTACAGGCGCTGGATGATCGCCACCTGGTCGGGCGAGCCCAGGAAGCCGGAGTACACGCCGTCCAGGTCCACATTCTCCTTCTGCCAGGCATCGAGATAGCCGGAGAGGATATCGGTGGTGTCATGGAAGGTGAACACCGCGTACTTCGTGTGCGCCGAGAACAGGGCGGTCGGCACCGGGCACACGTCGCAGCCCGCGGCCGAAAGAATCGGAATCGCCGCAGTCAGCGAGCACTTGCCGTAACCGCACATGTCATGCACGGCGGCCACGCGCGGAATGTACAGCGGGTCACGATCGTACAACGTAACGTCAGCCATGAATTGCTCCAATCATCGGATGGAATGGTGGAATCGAACGAAGCCGACTGTAGTCGATGCGTGTTGCGCGCGCCCGGCGTGTCGCACGTATCGAGACGACTTTTTCGGGCTCGCTTGGCACCTCGGAGCCCAATGATCCCAACGGGTTATAAGGGTCTATAGGCAACCCCGATAACGTTCGGCTTGCCTCAGGCGGTGCGGCGCGCGTACCTTCATAACCAACACCTCGCCAACCGCCGAACACGGCAGGCGGGTGACGAGGAAAAGAACCTCGCGACCAAGCACAACAGCAAGGAGCACACCAATGGCCGAGAACAAGAAGTACCGTTTTGAAACCCTGCAGCTGCACGTGGGCCAGGAGCAGGCCGACCCGGCCACCGACTCCCGTGCGGTGCCGATCTACGCCACCACTTCCTACGTCTTCCACAACTTCGACCACGCCGAGGCCCGCTTCGGCCTCGCCGACCCCGGCAACATCTACGGCCGTCTGACCAACTCCACCCAGGGAGTGTTCGAGAACCGCATCGCCGCCCTCGAAGGCGGCACCGCCGGCCTGGCCGTCGCCTCCGGTGCGGCCGCCGTGGAATACGCCGTGCGCAACATCACCCAGTCCGGTGACCACATCGTCTCCTCCAAGAACATCTACGGCGGCACCTTCAACCTGCTCAAGCACACCCTGCCGCGCGATGGCATCACCACCACCTTCGTCGACCCGGAGGCTCCGCAGAACTTCGAGGACGCCATCCAGGAGAACACCAAGCTCGTCTACTTCGAGACCTTCGGCAACCCGAACGCCGACCTGCCGGACTTCGAGGCCATCTCCGCCATCGCCCATAAGCATCATCTGCCGGTGATCGTGGACAACACCTTCGCCACCCCGTACCTGTTCCGTCCGCTGGAGCACGGCGCGGACGTGGTGGTCGAGTCCGCCACCAAGTTCATCGGCGGCCACGGCACCACGCTCGGCGGCGTGATCGTTGAGGGCGGCAACTTCAACTGGGCCGAGGTGCCGGGCAAGTTCCCGACCCTGACTGAGGCCGACCCGTCCTACCACGGCCTGAACTTCTACGAGGCCCTCGGCGGTGCCGCCTTCGTGACCCGCATCCGCGCCATCCTGCTGCGCGACACCGGCGCCACCCTGTCCCCGTTCGCCGCCTTCCTGCTGCTGCAGGGCACCGAGACCCTGTCCCTGCGCGTCGAGCGCCACGTCCAGAACGCGCTGAAGGTCGTCGAGTACCTGCAGACCGTACCGGAAGTCGAGTCCGTCTCCCACCCGGCCATCGAAGGCCGCCGCGACCACGAGCTGTACAAGAAGTACTTCCCGAACGGCGCCGGCTCCATCTTCACCTTCGACATCAAGGGCGGTAAGGACGCGGCCCGCGTCTTCATCGACAACCTGCACCTGTTCTCGCTGCTGGCCAACGTGGCCGACGTGAAGTCCCTCGTCATCCACCCGGCCTCCACCACGCACTCCCAGGAGACCCCGGAGGAGCTCGAGGATCAGGGCATCCACCCGGGCACCATCCGCCTGTCCATCGGCACCGAGAACATCGAGGACATCCTCGATGACCTCAAGGGCGGCTTCGAGGCCGTCCGCGCCTCCGGCCTGGCCAAGTAACACCGTCCGGAAGGCTGGCCGGCGGACCCGAAGGGGAGCGACGCTTATGGGGTGCGTCGCGATGGGGCCGCCGCCGTATGGGGAACCTTCCGAAGCCATTACTTGACTCAAGGAAACAGGGAAGCCCGCACTGACGTCATGCAGTGCGGGCTTCCCTTATTTCGTCGTCGGCATCGTCTCATCCTCGGGGATGATGTGGCGGGATTCGAGGCGGAATGATTCAGCCCGGCGCACGATGGGGTGCGCGGACGCGGGGCCGTAGGTTGGAATCATCATCCGGGCACAGGGTCCGGAATTTCAGGAAGAGATGACTATGAACCCCCAGCATTCCGCCATGCCGTCAGCAACCGCACATGCGACCGCGACCGCAACGCCGCCGGCGCCGCCCGCGACCATGGACCCGCGCGGCATCGCCATCCAGGCCATCGACCTGGTCAAGGACTATGGCGCCGGCAGCAATGCCGTGCATGCGCTGCGCGGCGTGAACGTGAGCTTCGAACGCGGCCGTTTCACCGCCATCATGGGCCCCTCCGGCTCCGGCAAATCCACGCTCATGCATACGCTCGCAGGGCTCGACTCCGCCACTTCCGGACACATCATGTTCGGCGGCGCCGACCTGACCCGCATGAACGACAAGCAGCTCACCCTGCTGCGCCGCCACAAGATCGGCTTCATCTTCCAGAGCTTCAACCTGCTGCCCATGTTCAGCGCCGAGCAGAACATCCTCATGCCGCTCACCCTGGCCGGAGAGAAGCCGGACCGCGCCTGGTTCGACATGCTCGTGGAGACCCTGGGACTCAGGCAGCGGCTGAATCACCGGCCTGCCGAACTCTCCGGCGGCCAGCAGCAGCGCGTGGCCATCGCCCGCGCCCTGATCACCAAGCCCAAGCTCGTCTTCGCCGACGAGCCCACCGGCAACCTCGACTCCGTCTCCAGCGCCGAAGTGCTCTCCTTCCTGCGCAGGTCGGTCGACGAGCTCGGCGCGACCATCGTCATGGTCACCCATGACGCGGTGGCCGCCTCCTATGCAGACCGTGCCATCGTGTTCGCCGACGGCCGGATCGTGGCCGACGAGGCACATCCCACCGCCGAAGCCATGAACGAACTGCTCATGGACGAGCGCGAACGCGCCACACGCGCCGCCGTCACCTCCACCTCCGCGGACAAACTCGCGCGTCTCGCCGGCGTGAACGGGCCGGTCCATCTGCCGATCACCGACGACGTGCTGCCGGAAACGGGCGGTGCCCGTCACGCCGCCGTCACCGCCCGCCACGCGCGCTGAGCCGAGGAGTGTGACCGACATGTTCTCCATCACCCTGAAACTCATGAAGAAAAGCGCCAGGATGCTCATCCCGGCCGGCATCGCCATCCTCATCGGCACCGCGTTCATCGCCTCCACATTCCTGTTCTCCAACACGATGAACGATTCGCTGGCACGCCAGCGGACCGCCATGTACGGTGAGGCGAACTATCTGGTGACCGTCGACTCCGACGCGCTCGACGGCGCCTCACAGCAGACGCAATCCGACGTCTACAACACCACCGTGGACGACTTCCACCTCGACCGGATGCGTGCCACCGAAGGTGTGAACGACGTGCGCGCCGACGTGACCGTGGGCGGGTTGATCGTGAGCCATGGCAAGCACAACGTCACCGGCATCGCCGTGGGCACCGCCAAGGACTCCAAGCTGTTGCCGGTCTCCATCGCGGATGGCAACCAACCCATCGACAACGGCGAAATCGCCTTGCCGAAATCCGTGGCCGACCAGCTCGGCGTACGCATCGGCGACACCGTGACCGTGGACTCCCAGCAGGCCCAAGCCATGGCCGCAAACGGCGGCGATACCGGCGTGAAGGCGCGTGTGGTGGGCCTGACCGAAGACCCGAACGGTGCATACGCCTACTACGGCGGCGCATCCGTGCTCTCCGACAACGTGATCGCCGCCATGAGCGGTGCGAACGATTTCAACGACGTACTCACGTCCGGCCTGTACCTCGACCTCGCCGGAGCCGGCCAGGGTAGGAACGGTGACGCCAAGGCGCGCACCACGGCCGAACACGTCAAAGCGCTGCTACCGAAGTACTACACCGTCATGGACCGCGCCACCGCCAACGAGGAATCCCTCAAAGCACTGAGCGTGAACGGAGGCACCAGCATCACCACCGTGTTCCTACTGAGCTTCGGCGTGTTGGCCATGTTCGTGGCGGCCCTCGTAATCGCCAACACGTTCCAGGTGCTGGTGGCGCAACGCCGTCGCACGCTGGCCCTGCTGCGCACCATCGGCACGAAGAAAAGCCAGCTGTACGCCTCCGTGCTGTTCGAAGCCGGCGTGCTCGGCCTCATCGCTTCCCTGCTCGGCGTGACGCTCGGCACCGGATTGATGGCGGCCCTGTGCGCGTCCGGCATCATGGCCTCCACCGGACTGGATGCGCGACTGATCGTGAGCTGGCAGGCGGTAGCCGTACCCGTCGCGTTCGGCATGGTGATGACCGTGATCGCCTCGTTCGGCTCCGCACGATCCGCCACCTCCGTGACCCCATTGGAGGCGCTGCGTCCCGTCGAATTGACCGTCACACGTCGGGGCGGTGTCATGCGCGCCGTCTGCTCCGCGATCCTGGTGGCGGGCGGCATCGCGCTCGCGGGATTCGCCATCTGGCAGATGCATGAGTCGATCGGCGGGCATGAGTCGCTGGTCAAGGACCATTACCCCGCGATCCTGCTGGCCGCCATCGCCGGCTGCGCGATCCTCTTCCTCGGATCGGTGCTCTCCGCCGTGTTCTGGCTGCCGCTGCTCATGCGCGGCGTGGGAGCGCTGGTGGCATTGGGCGGCCCCAGCGCGACCATCGCACACGCGAACATCCAGAAGAACCCGCGGCGTGTGGCCGCCACCGGCGCCGCGCTGCTCATCGGCGTCACGCTCGTGGCCACCATCGCCACCGGTGCGGCCAGCGCCAAGCAGACCATGGGCGAGGCCATGGACCAGCGGTACAGCGTGGACATGATCGCATCCGGCGACATGACCGACAAGCAGGCGACCATGGCCGCCGAAACCAAGGGCGTCAGCGCCTCCGTCTACGCACCGACCACGATGATGTACGCCACGTCCGCCAACGGCACGGACCTGACCGTGCTGCTCGTGGGCGTCAAGGACACGGCCGAACTGGCCAAGGTGATGAAGGCCGACCTTGGTGGCGTCACCATCGATGGAGACAACGTGCTGTTGCCGAAATACGACTCGCTGAGTGGCAAGGCCATTACGTTCGGCAAATCCATGATCTTCCAGGCGAACCCGGATGGGATGGAGATCGGCGACGGTGACGGCAACGGCAGTGGTGGTTCGGATACTGCCGGGTCGAATGCCGCTGCCGGGAAATCCATTACGCTCACCCCGCAGCAGGCCGACTTCCGCCGTGTCTCCTCGGATTACCATGCCGTGGCGTTCGTCAACGAAAGCCACTTCACCGATGGAAGCCTTGAGACCTCCGGGCATATGCTGCTCATGCGCGTGGACGCCAAGGCCGCCGGCGTCACGCTGAACGATGTGCTCACCAACGTACAGCAGGCGTTCTCCGCATCCGCCGGCGTCACCGTATCCGGTCCGGTGGCCGAACGCTCGATGGCGGAGAGCATGATCAACGGCATGATGGCACTGCTCGTGGGCCTGATCGCCGTGGCCGTGCTCATCGCGCTGGTTGGCGTGGCGAACACGCTCTCCCTGTCCGTGATCGAACGCACTCGCGAATCCGCCACATTGCGCGCCATCGGCATGACGCGCGGGCAACTGCGCCGTTCGCTCGCCGTGGAGGCACTGCTGCTCTCGCTCGTCTCGGGCGTGGTGGGTGTGCTGCTCGGCACGGGCTTCGGCTGGCTGGGATCCTACATGGTGTTCAGCCTGTACGGCAACGTGGCCTTCCTGTTCGATTGGGTCGGCAACGGCGTGATGCTCGGCGTCGCCGCGCTCGCCGCCCTGCTCGCCAGCGTGGCCCCTGCCCGTCGGGCGGTCAAGGTGCCGCCGGTGGAGGCTCTAGCCGAAGCCTGACGGCATCGGCCGCCGCTCCACCGGCGGCCTTCGCGGCATAGCCGCTCACTTCGCCTACGGGAAGTCCACTGGACTTCCCGCTTCACGGCTCAGCTGGTGGAGGCTCTAGCCGAAGCCTGACAGATGCAAAATCTGGCTCCCCTCAGTCGTCTACGACGACAGCTCCCCTCAGAGAGGGGAGCCAGAAAAAGCTCTATACCAGCCGGTTGTCGTAGGCGAAGACGACGGCCTGGACGCGGTCGCGGGCGTTGATTTTGGCCAGGATATGCGCCACATGGGTTTTGACCGTAGGCAGGGAGATGAACAGTTTGTCCGCGATCTCCTGATTGCTCAATCCGTGGGCGATCTCCACCAGCACCTCGCGTTCGCGGTCGGTGAGCAGCTCCAGCTCCGGGTCGGTGTAGACCGGGTGGGGGTCGTTCGCGACCGCGGCACCCACTGACGGGTTTCCGGCGGTAGGGGAGCTTCCGGTGCCGGTGCCGGCCCCAGGAATGCCGGCATTCGCTGCATGATCCGGTGCATTTCCCGTGGCATAGCCGTCCTGCATCATCTTCTCGATAAGCCGCTTCGTGGCGGACGGCGCGATGATCGCATTGCCGTTGAACACCGTGCGAATCGAATTGAGCAGCGTTTCCGGCTCCGTGTCCTTCAACAGGAATCCGGATGCGCCGGCGTTGATTGCCGCCATCACATATTCGTCCAAATCGAACGTGGTCAGGATGATCACGCGCGTGGAGCGGGGGAGCGCATCATCGGACGTCAGCGCGGTGATGCGCCTTGTGGCCTCGATCCCGTCCATGCCGGGCATGCGCACATCCATCAGCACCACATCCGGGTGCAGCGCTTCGGCCAGCGTCACGGCTTCGCCGCCGTCGCCGGCCTGTCCGACCACGTCCATATCCGGCTGCGAGCCGATCACCATGGCGAATCCGGCGCGGACCAGTTCCTGATCGTCCGCGATGACCACGCGAATGCTGTTGCTTTCGTTCATGCCTTCCACTCTATCCATTCCTCCTGCGGACGACGGTTTGCAGCCACCCTGATTATTCCCTGAATATTGATTGATATGTGACCAAGCAGGCGATCTCTCGGATGACTCCGCCGATAGCTCTTTCGGCCACAAGTCCGAGCGGCAGGGATCGCGCTGTTCTTGGTCTTAACGGAGCTTTGCTTTTCGGGAATCGCGGTCAGTGCGCGGCCGCATGCAGCTGACTGTCCAGCGACGCCGCCGGCGCAAGCTGCATCGACGGCTGCACGCCCGCATGCGCCTCGTCGCTGAAGCCGGTCTCGCGCAGCACCTTCAACAATCCGCGCATATGGGCCAGCGCTGCACGGCCACGCGCGCCGATCGCCGCGAACGAAGCCGCGATTTGTGTGCCGTCAGGGGCAGGGGAGGCGTTCAGCATGGTCAGGCCCTCATCGGCCTGGACAATCACCGATTCCAACGTGGCCATCACTTCGGCCTGCATGGCGGCACCGATGCGTTCGCGTTCCAAGTTCGCCGCCAACACCTTCTGCCGCTCCCGCTCGGCACGCAACGCATCCTCGCGCTGCTGTAGCACCAGCGCGTTCGACCCACGCGAACGGATCCACCGGGCGGCCGCGATGCACGCAAACCCGGCTAGCATCACCATGCCACCCGGCAGCAGTCCGGAAAGCACGATACCCCACTTGTTCAGCGTTCCGTAGTCGGAGGACAGCACGAATCGGGCCAACGAATTCTCGCCATTCCATCCGGTCATCACCTTGACGCCGAACATCCACGCATCGATCACCAGCGCCGCGCCCACCCAGCGCCACGCCCGTTCCCGGCCGTACAACACCGCCGAATACACGAACACCAACGCGAACATGTCGATGGTGAGTACGGTAGGCACGACCAGCAGCTGCAGGAACCCCATGATTGCCACGGCCAGCGCGCTGGCCTCCGGGAAACGGCGGCGGAACGCCAGCGGTGCCAGCAGGATGACGGTCATCGCCGTGGCCACCGGGTGCGGAAGCCCCGATCCATAGGCCGTCTGCCAGTGCAGATCGCCGAACGTGGCCGAATCGAACAGCATCATCAGCACCACGGCGCATGCCGAATCCACCAGCAGATAGTGGCGTTCGGTCCATTGGGACAGCCGTCCGATCCAATTCAGTCCATATCCGTCGCCCTGATCGAGCGGCTTGGACTTGAGCTTCCGGGCGAACGTTCGCATTCCGGACCATAGCCGCGCCCAGGCGTGGGAGAACGGCGTGAAGGACATGACGCTCGTCCGCGTATGGGCCTCGTCGCTGCCGGGCGCCGTGCCGGATTGTCCATCACCGTTGGAATGGCTGCCGCAGCGGTGTCCGTTCGATTCGACGCCCTTGGAGGCGTCCCGGGGGACGGCGTTGCCTTCGGTGCCAACCGCGGGGGAGAGCGGAATGGTCGCCGTCACGATGAACCCGCCGTTCGGTCCCGGTCCGGCCGTGACGCTGCCGCCCACCGATCCGATGCGCTCGCGCATGCCGATCAGCCCGTAGCCCGGCGTATGCCCGTCCACGGCCGAAGCGGCCCCGCGACCGTTGTCCGCAATCGTAATGGACAACATGTCGTCCGACCAGATTTCATCAATCACGGCACGGGCACCGGGACCCGCGTGCTTGCGCGTGTTCGTCAACGACTCCTGTACTAGACGGAACACGGCCTCGCTCGCCTTCGCGCCGAGACGGTCCGGGCTGACCTGCCCGGACACGCTGCGGGAGACGGCCACGGACCCGTCGAGCAGCGAGGGGATGTCCTGATATCCGTTGCCGGCATGCGTGCCGAACACGGAGAACAGCCGCTGCATGTCATGCTGCGCGCGTTCGGCCTCATGCCGGATCGTACCCATGGTCTTCCGCGCGACCTCAAGATCGGCGGCACCCGCATATCGTCCGCCGTCCGACTGCACGATAATCGTGGACAACGTATGCGCCACCACGTCATGCATGTCGCGGGCGATGCGCGCGCGTTCCGCCAGCGCGGCGATGCGCGTCTCCTCGGCCTCTCGCGCGATAATCGAGGCATTACGCTCCCGCATGGCCTCCACCGTGGCCCGTCGGGCCCGCTGCCAGAACGCCATCACGGTCACACTGAGCATGCTGACGCCGATTATCGCGGCCAGTACGGCGGCGTCCTCCAGTATTTTTACACCGCAGGAACCGGACGTGGAACTGACGGCATCGATCGAGGAAATCCCCGGACATACCGGCAGGGTTGTGGCGGTGGGCAGCCAGCCGGTCCAGGCGATGGTGCCGGCGTCACCGGTACCGAACAGCGGGCCCAGATTGAACGCAGCCGACCACACCGCTCCGGTCAGCAGGCTCATCGTGAACGCCGCCACCACGAATCGCATCGTATGCCGCGTTCTGCCGTACACGAGCACCGAATACAACAGCACCGGGGCCAGAAAGTCGCTGTACACCGCTGCCGGACCGGCCAACAGATGGACGGCGGTCAACCCCACGTACAACCACGCGGCAAGTTCGGGACGTACTCGGCGCAACGTCATGGGCACCACGATCGGCAGTTCCCAAAGCATCATCGAAAGCGTGGATGAGGAGAACAGCAGACCGGGATTGGTCTCCGAAGCCGTGCTGGAGATTATCGGCACGGACAGACCGACGAAGATCACGCCCAGCAGCGCATCGAATACCAGCGTGCGGCCCGACTTACCGGCGAACCAGGCGCGGGCGCGCGCAAACCACCCCAGAGTTTCCATAGTCCCCAAGGCTAACCCGTCCGCAAGCCAGCCGGTATCACCCGCAGGATTGATTTGTGGGCTAGAGTCAAGGACATGACCATGCTGAGCAAATACTATGTACCCGGCCTCGCCATCGAGGACCACTCCATCGATGTGCCGCTGGACTGGACCGGCCATGAACCCGGTCAGGCATTCGACGGCGAAACCATCAAACTGTTCTACCGGGTGGTCACCACGCCCGAACACGTGCACGACGACCTGCCGCTGCTCGTCTTCCTGCAGGGCGGCCCCGGCGGCGCAGGTCCACGACTCAACAGCCCGACCAGCGACGGCTGGATCGAGGAGGCCACCAAACATTTCCGCGTGATCCTGCCTGACCAGCGCGGCACCGGACGTTCCTCCCGCGTGGACACGCACACCATGGCCCGCCTGTCCGCCACCGGTGCGGACGCCCGTGCACAGGCCGACTACTTGAAGAAGTTCCTGGCCGACTCCATCGTGCGTGACTTCGAACACCTGCGCCTGGCCGAATTCGGCGGACGCAAGTGGGTCACGATGGGCCAGAGCTACGGCGGATTCCTGACGCTCACCTACCTGTCACTGTTCCCGGCCGGCGTAATCGCCAGCTTCACCACCGGCGGCATCCCGCACGTGCCGGCCGACGCCACCGAAGTGTACGAGCACACGTTCCCGCGCATGGCCTGTAAGACAGCGCAGTTCTATGCGCGCTACCCGCAGGACGTGGAGCGCGTGGAAACCCTGGCGGACAAGCTGCCGACCGTGGAGGACGTTGCCAAATTCACCGCGAAGCTGAACGATTCGGTGCTTGGCTCCATGGCCGAAACCGACGTCGACCACCGGTTGGGGTTGATCGCCGGCATGGCCGCCCATGGATTCCCGCTGCTGCCGAACGGCGATCCGTTGACCGTGGAACGGCTGCAGTGCCTTGGTTCCGATTTCGGCATGAAGCCGAGCTTCGAACGGGTGCATTGGATTCTCGACGACGCCTTCCTGACCGGTGACGGTTCGTCCTGTGCGGACGCCGATCTTTCCGACGAGTTCCTGGCCAAGGTGATGAACGCCACCTCCTCCCGCCCGCTGTACTGGCCGCTGCAGGAGTTCATCTACGCCAACGGCGAGCTGGACGAACCCATCCGCTGGGCCGCGCAGCGCGTGCGCGACAGCCGGCCCGAGTTCGGCACCGATGTGCGCCCGCTCAACTTCACCGGCGAGGCGATGTTCCCGTGGATGTTCGAGCAAGAGAGTGCGCTGCGCCCGTTCAAGCCCGCTATGGACGTGCTCATGGAGGACACGCGATTCGGCGTGATCTACGACGAGGATCAGCTGGCCCGCAACGAAGTGCCGCTGCAGGCCGCCGTCTACTTCGACGACATGTACGTGGACTCCGGCATGCAGCTCGACACGCTGAGCCGCGTGGGCAACAGCCACGCCTGGGTGACCAACGAATTCGAGCATGACGGACTGCACGGTTCGCTGGTGTTCAAGCATCTGTGGAACGAGGCTTTGAATCGCGGCGACCTCGAGGAACTCTTCTGATTCCGCGGAAACCCGCATGAAAGACCGTATGAAAGAAGGCATTGTATGAGCAATCTCACCATCGGATTCATCGGATACGGCAACATGGCCCAGGCCATCGCCAGGGGGCTGGTCGACGCCGGCGTGGTCAACGGCGGGCAGATCGTGGCTTGCGCCGCCCACTACGACAAACTGGAACGGACCTGCGCCGAAGTGGGTGCCCGGCCGTTGCACAACCCCATCGAAGTGGTGGCCGCCGCCGACGTGGTGGTTATCGCCATCAAGCCCTACCAGATTGAAACCGTGATTAAGCCGTTGGCCGGGGAACTCGCCCGCCCCGGCAAGATCGTGGTCTCCATCGCGGCCGGTTGGGATCTCAAGAAGTACCAGTTGTTGTTCGCCGGTGAGGACGGCGAGGACGCGGCCCCCACGGACATCCATATCCAGTGCACCATTCCGAACACCCCGATGGCCGTGGGCAAGGGCGTGCTCGTGACCGAAACGGACAACACGCTGACCGACGAGGAGACCCGCATCTTCGAGAAGCTGTTCGAGCCGATCAGCCTCATCGAGCGCGTGGATTCCGCGCACATGAACATCGCTATGGTGGTGGCCGGCTGCGCGCCCGCATTCACGGACATGTACATCGAGGCGCTGGGCGACGCCGGCGTGCAGTACGGCCTGCAGCGCGCGACCGCGTACCGTCTCGCCGCCAAGATGGTCGAAGGCGTGGGTGCGCTCTACATGGCAACCGGCACGCACCCGGGTGCCATGAAGGATGCGGTCTGCTCACCCGGCGGCACCACCATCAAGGGCGTGGCCCGGTTGGAGAAGGACGGGTTCCGCGGCGCGGTGATCGACGCCGTGGACGCCATCGTCGGCTAACCTCCGTGTGATCGGCTCCCTTCCCCCGAGGGGAGCCTTCATCGACGACGGCCGAGGGGAGTTCCTGCCACACGCGCTGAGACCGCTCGGTCGCCGCCGGGTTGGGCGGTGTCGCGGCTAAGCTAAGGAATCATGTCTCTTACTATCGGAATCGTCGGACTGCCGAACGTTGGCAAGTCCACCATGTTCAATGCCCTGACCCGCAACAACGTACTCGCCGAGAACTACCCGTTCGCCACCATCGAGCCGAACACCGGCATCGTGCCGCTGCCGGACAAGCGTCTGCCGGTGCTCGCCGAGCTGGTCCACACCGAGAAAATCGTGCCCGCCACGGTGACCTTCGTGGATATCGCCGGCATCGTCAAGGGCGCCTCCGAGGGCGAAGGCCTGGGCAACAAGTTCCTGGCCAACATCCGCGAGGCCGACGCGATCTGCGAGGTCGTGCGCGCCTTTGAGGACGACGACATCGTGCATGTCAACGGCAAGGTCGACCCGGCCGACGACATCGACACCATCAACACCGAGCTGATCCTCGCCGACCTGCAGACCATCGAGAACGCGCTGCCGAAGCTGGAGAAGGATCTTCGCGGCAAGAAGATCGAACCGGCCTACATGGAGGCCGTCAAGCAGGCCAAGACCATCCTCGAGGGCGGCGAGACCCTGGACAAGGCCGCGCGCGAGGGCCGCTTCGACAAGGACTCCGTCTACGATCTGCACCTGATGACCGCCAAGCCGTTCATCTACGTGTTCAACGTGGACGACAACGAGCTGGCCAACGACGAGCTCAAGAAGAAGCTGGCCGACTCCGTGGCCCCGGCCCCCGCCGTGTTCCTCAACGCCCAGTTCGAGGCCGACCTCACCGAGCTCGACGAGGCGGACGCCCGCGAGATGCTCGCCGACGCCGGTCTGGAGGAGTCCGGTCTCGACCAGCTGGCCCGTGTGGGCTTCGACATCCTCGGCCTGCAGACCTTCCTGACCGCGGGCGTCAAGGAGGTGCGTGCCTGGCAGATCCACAAGGGCTGGACCGCCCCGCAGGCCGCCGGCGTGATCCACACCGACTTCGAGAAGGGCTTCATCAAGGCCGACATCGTCTCCTACGACGACTTCGTGGCAGCCGACGGCTCCATGGCCAAGATCAAGGAGGAGGGCAAGCTCCGCCAGGAAGGCCGCGACTACGTCATGCAGGATGGCGACATCGTCGAGTTCAAGTTCAACGTCTCAAAGTAAGTAATTCCAACGATTTTCGCTTGTCAAAATTTGTCAAAAACCACGGCGTGTCGGCATGTTTTTGTACAAGTTTTGACAAGCCGGACATAGATGGGGCGGCATCGAATCCACGTTCGATGCCGCCCCATCTTGTTGGCCTATCGTATGGGTTCTGGTCAGTTGCCCACTATCTTTCGCTTTGATTGCATTAGGTAATCCTCATTGAGGTCAATGCCCACGTACTTACGGCCAAGCGATCGCGCTGCGAGTCCGGTTGTGCCGCTTCCGCTGAATGGGTCCAGCACGACGCCATTACGTTTGCATCCCGCCCTGATGCATCGTTCGGGTATTTCTATTGGGAAGACGGCAAAATGAGCATCATGCGAATAAGCCGGACATATTGGCCAGACATCTCTTAGATTCCGACCGACTTCAATGTCGCCGACCGCTTTGATGGTTTTGGTTCCGCCGCTGCCGCGATCGGAACCGGCAAGATTAGTGTACTGGAGTCTCTTCTTGGAAACGTCGGTCAAAGGAACGCGCACATCATCTATGTTGTAAACGTTCTCAGCGGTCTTGGTGAACAGGAAAATCTGTTCATGATTATGGTTCAATCGATTGCCTGACGCGCCGGGAAGCACTCGTGTTTTATGCCAGATGACTTCGTTACGCAACAGCCATCCATCCTGCATCATAGCGAGAGCCATCCGCCAAGGAAGTCCCATCAGAGAGTGCGCAGGAGCGGGGTCGCGTGCATCTCCTGTCGAATAGCAATCATCAATATTCAGCCACAGAGTACCGTCATCCGCCAGTATGCGCTTTACCTCATGGAATACGCCGACGAGATTCTTAATATATGCGTCGCTCGTATCCTCGCGGCCTATTTCCCTACGGCCACCGCTGTAGTTTCGCTGATTGAAATAGGGCGGGGACGTGACAACGCAATCAATGCTTCGCGCGGGGAATTCGCTCATAACTGCTTTTGCATCCCCCAGGTATAGCCGCAGCCCATTTTCGTGATGCCAGAGACAGCGTGCGGGTAACGAATCGTCCCATTCCATCTCAGTGTCTTGCACCGGAGTGAGGTCGTTTAACACGGTAAAGCCATTAGCGGCTATACGGATAGCACCGATTGTTGTCTTTTCAAGCTCTTGGGCCGCTGCGGTTACCGTCTGCCTGAAACGATTGCGCCCACCATTACCAGTTATGGCGTACAAGTCGTCATAACTAACAGATGCTCCGGCAGGCTGTCGCCGTGCGATAAGGTACAGGTCTACAGACATGGATGACCGCAGTTGCCGTACTATCGAGGAATCCACGCTAATGACATGGGCCAGGCGATGCATGAACTGTCGCGTCAACACGACTTCTCCCTGCTTGTTTTGACGTGAGACTGATAACGACCGCCAACGCTGGCCGTCGTGTTCGGAGTATCGGCAGCTAAGCAGTAATGAGAGCTGGCGTTCTACGCGATCGTATTGCCGACCGCCAACGCTAACGCCCGCCCGGGCCATAAACTCCCGCAAGCCAGAACGACTTATACGTCCTGTTCTGGCATCAACGCATCCATCCTGCTGAATGAGACTGGTACTTATCCACATCAGCACAAGTCGTGCCGTCTTGCCTGACGGAAGAGTCGCCGCTGTGGTGGACACACGATGCCGTCCACGAATTAAAGACTGCTGCCCTTTGTCCCTGTGGGGAAAGGCCATATCCAGACCAAGTTTCGGAAAGAACATCTTCATGGGCGCTCCAAGTCTCACCTTAAACACAGTCAGTATCGACTGCCGCGACAGTTTAACCGTAACAGATGTGCAGAAGGTGATGATGCGCGATATGTGCGGCGAGTCCGCAGATGGGCCATACGCATGAGACAATAGTGCTGTCAAGTAACGCTGGGAAAGGAATGCAGCATGCCGGCACTGGAATGGATGGGCAAGGATAAGGTCATCGGATACCATCGCCAGGTTCCGTACCGTGTACTTGACCAGGTCCCAGACAAGGGCGTGCTTGCCTCTGATGGCACCGATCATGGCAACAAGGTCATCCACGGCGATAATCTGGAGGCGTTGAAATCGTTGTTGCCCGAGTACGAGGGTAAGGTCGATTGCATCTACATCGATCCGCCGTACAACACAGGCAACGAGGGCTGGGTGTACAACGACAACGTCAACGACCCGCGCATCCGCCGCTGGCTGGGCGAGGTCGTCGGCAAGGAAGGCGAAGACTTCTCGCGGCATGACAAATGGCTGTGCATGATGTACCCGCGTCTCCAGATGCTGCGCCTGCTGCTGAGCAACACTGGCGTCATCTTCATCAGCATCGACGACAACGAGGAGGCCGTCCTCAAGAGCGTATGCGACGAGATTTTCGGCCGCAGCTGCTTCGTGTCGAACATCGCATGGCAGCGCACCTACTCGACCCGAAACGATTCCAAAGGCATCGTCAACGAGGTCGAGCACATCCTCGTCTACAGCCGATACCCCGACTGGAACCCCAACAAGCTGGAACGCACCGCCGAGATGAACGCCAAATACGGGAACCCCGATGGCGATGCATCCGCATGGCGTACGGATAACGCATTCGCTCCCGGCGCAGCAACGCATCAGGGAATGGTGTACGCCATACAGCACCCGTTCACAGGTGAGCTGCTGTATCCCGCAAACGGGTCCTGCTGGCGCTACCAGCAGGATGTGATGCTTGACATCATGAACGGCTGGTGCCCCTACGAGCTGCGCAATCTTCACGATGAGGAGAAGCGCGCCCATGTATGCGGCGTGGCGACAGACGATGTTCGACCCGACGTGCCGGCTATCATGCTGAAGGAATCAATGGAGGAATCCAAGAAGAAGTCCGCCATCGTACTGGAACGCGGCCCGTGGCCTCGATTCTTCTTCACCAGAAACGGTCAGGGCGGCATCGCCCGCAAGACCTATCTCGACAGCGTCGGCGGTCGTCTCGTCACCAACCTGTGGCCCTATGCTGAGGTCGGTCACACCGATGAGGCGTCCAAGGAGATCAAGGCCATGTTCGAAGGGCGTGCAGCGTTCGACACACCGAAGCCGACCCGCCTGATTCGCCGCATCATCGACATCGCCACATCGAAGGACTCCATCGTCCTTGACTCGTTTGCCGGCTCCGGCACCACCGCCCAAGCCGTGCTTGAAGCGAACAAGGCCGATGGCGGACACCGGCGATTCATCCTTGTGGAGATGTGCGATTATGCCGATCACATCACCGCCGAACGCGCCCGCAAAATCATACAAGGGTTCGAGACGTCGGCCAAATTCGCCCGGACCGTATATGAGAAGAAGCTGACGGCAGCGAATCTGAAGAACGCAGCGAAATACATAGAAGAGGCGAAAGCCGCTCAACAGCAGGCCATTGAAGCCGGCGAATACGACAAAGTCGGCAATCCCAGGCTGATAGACAACACACTTACCGTAATTGGCGAGACCAGCAAGGGAGAGACAGTACCAGGCATCGATTCCGGCTTCTCCTACTACGAACTCGGTCCGGTACTGTTTGAACCGGACGGAATGCTCAATCCCAAGGTGCCGCGTCAGGAGCTGTTCCACTACGTCTGGTACACGGAAACCAAGGCTGAATACCAGAACCTGACCGATGAGCACCCGTATCTACTCGGAGAGTTGGCGGACACCGTGTATTACCTTGCCTACGACGGTGCAGATGAAAGCGTGCTCGGCTATGACCTGCTGCGCACGTTGCCGCGTCGTGGCTCGACCACCGTCATCTATGCCGATCGATGCGTACTGCCGCAGGACCGGCTTGACGCCCTGAATATCGTCTTTAAGCAGATTCCCCGTCAGATTGCGAGGGTGTGATTAGTATGGAATTGAAGAAATACCAGCGTAAAGTCCTCAATACCATCCGCGAGTATGCGCGTTTGACCGTGGCGCTCGGCACTGGTGCCGCCGCCTACGACCAGCTGCTTGCACAGGACGGGCTGTTTTCCGGCCATGGTGACATCAGATGGTATGTCGATGATGTAAACGGTGCGCCGAAGGTCTGTGTGAAGGTGCCTACAGGCGGCGGCAAGACCTATATCGCGGCGAACGCGCTGCATGTGCTGACCGAAGAGCTCGACGTGAAGACGCGGGCGGTGGTGTGGCTGGTGCCACGCAATGAGATTCTTCGTCAGACGCTTCGCCAGTTGCGTGACCCGTCGCATCCGCTGCGTATGGCGATAGACCGCGATTTCTCCCATCGCGTCGAAGTGCTTGATAAAGAGGATGGCCTTGCCGGACGTGGCCTCAATGGCCCGGCAGTGGAAGACCAGTTGACGGTTTTCGTACTCTCCTATGATTCATTCAAGAACAAGGATGGACGACGTGCGTATGCAGAGAATTCGTCATTGGTCGCATTGACCAATTATCAGAAATCCCAAGGCGATGCAGTGGAAGTCGATGGGGCTGATGATACGGCTCTCATCACTGCACTGGCGGGCATGCATCCGATTGTCGTGGTGGATGAATCCCACCACGCGAAGTCCAACCTGTCCATTGAGATGCTGCGCAACTTGAATCCCTGTTTCATTTTGGAGTTGACTGCCACCCCATCCAACAAATCCAACGTCATCGCACGAGTATCCGCACAGGAGCTCAAGGCAGAGGAAATGGTGAAGCTGCCGGTCATCGTCTACCGCAGGGACGGCAAGACCGAAACCATCCAGGATGCCATCATGCTGCGCAGGCGATTGGAGCAAATCGCCGCGATCAATGAGGAGAAGACCGGGCATCACATCCGCCCAATAGCCTTGCTTCAGGCGGAACGCAAAGGCGCGGATAATGCTGCGACATTCCGCAAACTCAAGGAAAAGCTTGTGGATGCAGGCATTCCCGAAGAGCATATCGCCATCCGCACCGGTGACGTGGACGAACTGGGAGGCACGGACCTCCAGGCACGCGGATGTCCGATTCGCTACGTGATAACCGTCGAAGCGCTCTCGGAAGGCTGGGATTGCCCATTTGCCTACGTGCTCGCCACGGTCGCCAATAAAACATCGCGTACCAGCGTTGAACAGCTTGTCGGCCGCGTGCTGCGCCAGCCGTATGCGCAGCATGCCAAGTCGGGCGCATTGAACACGTCATATGTGCTGACCTCGTCCGCTGATTTCAACGCGACGATAGACCAGGTGGTGGCCGGACTCAATGGAGCCGGCTTCTCCAAGCGCGACGTGTTGGCGGATACGACGGATACAGCCGAAGGTGTCGCATCGGGTCCGGTGCCTGTCCAGGGGCTAATTGACGAGTTGATGCAGCATCAGGGCACTGAAGACGAGACAGGCTCCGAAGACGAGCCTGACGATTTCAATGACTTGGCGATTTCCCTGCCGGATGAAAATGCGAAGCTGCCGGAGTCTTCGCAGGAAGTCCCGGACACTCGCCATGTCTCCATTGACGCAATGATTCGTACATCCGAAGCCGCCGAAGCCGAATGCGCGAAGAGCGCTAAGGATGACGCGGAAACCCTTGCCGGCGGCACTACTGGAATGGGAGACGATATGAACACGTTCCGCATAAGGGATACGGTGGCCGACACCGTACGTAATCTAAGGATTCCCCGTTATCGCCTCGAACGGCAAGCCGGTCTGTTCTCAGACTTGGATGACGCTGAAGGTGAACTATTCGATCGCGACTCCCTGCTTGAGCATTTCATGCTTGCCAAAATCGGCACGGAAGACATCAGACTGGATGCTATGCATGTTGCTGACGCCAAGCAAATCGACATCTCGAGTGATTCCGAGCTCAAAGTTCGTAATCTATCTGATGTACAGCGTCGAGGCATGAAGGAGCTTTTCGCGCGCGACAGCAACGAAGGCCGTCGCCGGAGCGCCAAACTGGACCTGCCCAACCTCATGAGCCCGCAAGTGCAGAAACTGTACGGCGCGCACGGCTTGAAATCATTTATTAACCGCGTTGTGGACCAAATGAGTGATGATGAACTTGAAGGATACGTGGACAACGCATCCGCTTATGCGGCCATAATCAGTCATGCAATCAAGGACAAGGCAGATGCATTCCGCGTTAGGGAGTTCGATGTGGAGCGCCGTCGTGGCGACATCACCATTACGCCTGATTACGCATTCCCATCCTCGGCGTACCTTCCCAATCCATTGACTACGCTCGATCGCACGCTGTACGAAGCTGAAGACGGTGGTATGAACGAGCTGGAACTTCAGATGGCTGACGCTTTGGCCAACTGCGAAGGTATCATCTGGTGGCATCGCGTTGTGGAACGGCGCAAGGGCGAGTTCTACATCAACGGATTCATCAACCACTACCCGGACTTTTTGGCGATGACACGCGGCGGTCGCTTGTTCGTCATCGAAACCAAGGGGGAACAGCTGAAGAATGACGACAGCCGTGACAAACTCAGACTCGGAAACCAGTGGGCCAGCGATGCCGGACCAAACTATCAGTATTTCATGGTGTTTGGTAATAGCCCGATGGACATTGATGGCGCATATTCGTTTGCCACGTTCAAGACCGACTTCCTGAACCACTTGTAAATCGATGGAAAACCATCATCTAATGCAACGAGCGCGAGAAAGAGAAAAATGGGAGTAAGTTCCACATTTCAAGGCTTTTGTTCATCCTTACTCATGGATGAAGATATAACAGATACCATTAGTTTGAGATACCATAGCATTGTCAAGCTGATAAATATTTTTTACTGGGACATTTCCAGTGAGTCGCTCCATGGTTTATACGTCGGTTCTTATGGCAGAGGGACTGAAATCTCGACCAGTGACATCGATATTCTAGTAGAACTGCCGCCTGAAACATTCCATCGTTATAACCATTATGCCAGTAATGGTCAATCTGCTTTATTACAAGAAGTAAAGACTGTAATACAAACTAAATATTCAAACTCGCATTTACGAGGTGATGGACAAGTTATCGTTATTGAATGGTCTGATGGAATTCGCTTCGAGATTGTTCCTGCATTCTCCCAAGATTCTGGTAATGCATATTACTACCCGGACACACATAACGGAGGTTCATGGCAAGTAACAAATCCCAAGGATGAAATCAATGCGCTGAATAGTCTTTCATCATACTATGAGCATTCGCCCAAAGATTTATGTCGCATGCTTCGTGCATGGAGAAATGCCAATAATGTCAACATTTCCGGCATCGCAATCGATGCGTTAGCTTATGACTTTTTCTTGCTTAATGATGTACCAATTGAAAAGTACAAAAACTATTCCAAATATGGGGAGATGACTCGCGATTTCTTCGCGTACCTTGTAAAACATGGCAACGATTCCAGCTTATTTGCTCCGGGAAGTCTTTCAACTATAGACTTTTCCGTAGATGTTACAGCAAAAGCAAATATTGCATATGAGCATGCTAAAGAGGCTCAATATGACGTAGACCTTGGTATTGATTCATTAGCAGAAGATGAATGGAAGTCTATATATGGTGACCAATTTAAAGCCAGATTATCGTGAGCGGCTTCGGTCTGAGCTGGTAACGCGGTACGGAAAAGTGGTGTACACATTCACCGCGCATGAAAAAGACGCGCACCGGTTAAGGGCGGAAGACCGTAGACTCCGGTGGTGCCAACTCATCCTCTCAGCAATAACTGCGGGTGGTTTTTTGGTGACTGTATTCCCTACATGGGCTAAAGCTATTGGGGCGGTTTTTGCCGTTGCTCTCGTGATTGTAAATGCCGCAACAAAGAATTTTAATCCGGCGGCGAAAGCTGAGGAACATCAGAAGGCGGCCGATCGCCTATGGATAGTACGTGAGGAATATGAGGCACTACTTACAGATTTTAACGAGCTGAGGGATGACGAGATTCGTGAGAAGCGTGACAACTTGACTAAGACCGTAGCGAACATCTACGCAACGACGCCGCGAACATCTGAGAAAGCGTATCAGGAAGCGCAACATGCGTTAAAGAAAGAAGAAGAGCAGACCTTCAACGAAGGCGAAGCCGAACGGTTCCTGCCGCCTGTATTGAGGCGGCAATGACTGCCTGTCAGGCCGCGATCGTCGGAACGTTCATGCGACTTCTTCTCGTTCATACAAGCCAAACAGCTGGCAACGGCTGTATTGATTGTTATATAGAAACAACTGGCACGTAGTGGTGGGGCCGCCGAACTGATTGTTCGGGGGCCCCACCACTACGTGCCAGTTGAGATTATGACCGAAAATCGGCTTCGCCGTCATCCGCGTTAACGGTTTCGTATTGAACATATTGGCGGAGGTCGGTCAGCCAATTGAATGTGACGGACTGCTCCAGCGTCCAGTCCACGTTACCGGTTCGCGCACGTTGCAAGTAACGATCGCAGAGCCGTCGCTCATCAGCATCTTGAAGCACTTGAGCGATGATGCCGGTGCGAGAGATGAGACGCGCGCCTGATGTGGCGTCTATTTGTGGCAGGATTTGGTCGAGCTCGTCCTTGCTGGTTTTTACGAAAAGTTCATCCGGCTTGAAGGCATATTTGCAGGTTTCTTGTATAGCGGATTTCAGCAGTTCGGGATGCCTGTTAAGTTTCCTTTTTTGTTCCGACGTCATATTTTTTCCCTTGATGCTGATAGCTTCGATATCAATTACCGCTCCGTTGGCCCAAGCCTGCTTTTCAGCTTCCCGAGCGGCATCATAGGCGACTGTACCCGGCTCGCATTGTTCAACTTGAGCCTGGGCTTGCTCAATGGTTTGTTCCACATCGGTGCGGCGCATGCTCAGAAACCGTTTCCAACGGCCAGTCTGGAAATCATCGTGTGCTATCCCTTTTGCCCGGTCCTGCCTGATGACGGAGTTCACGGCTTTCTGGACGGCGCTGGTCCACTCCAACTTCCACCACAGACGGTCTTTGTATAAGTGATTGGCCTCTACGATGTCACCTTTGTAGTCGTGTCCATTCTTAATGTCGTTGCTATGAAGCTGGTCATGGTAATAGGTTCCCAACGTCGCGAAAATCATGTGGGCGTGTACGTGCCATTCGCCGCCCGCCCGAATGTCGGTTATCTTCTGGCGAAGTTCATTTAGTTGTGTGTCGGTCAAGTCGTGCATAGATTCGTGTTGCTGTAGCTGGTATTCCAGTTCGTGCAGTCCTGCGTTGATGTACCGATTGGTCGCTTCGTCGCTGCGCGTGGTGCCGACGATGCCTTGCGTGAACACTCGTTCGCGTTCGCTCATAATACGGCCGGTATTCGTGTGAGTGAGCTTACGGACGGCGAGATTGAGCACGCGGATACCGAGCGCAAGGTCATCGAAGTTGGGCATAGTCGCCGTGAAGAAGGCAGGTGTCGCAAACCGCATCCTGGCAATACGCTCATACAGTTCATCAGGCAGTAAATCCTGGTAGCATTTGGGGTTAAACAAACAATCGAGTGCCGCGCCAACGCGCAGTTGGTTGCGCACGGCCCGTCTTCCCATACAAATATTGCAGGTCTTCTGGTTGCAGAACCATGCGTGCGCCAACAGGCTGCGTCGAACACTTCCGTCGGTCATGGTCTCGAACGTTAGCTTATCCGCGCAATCCGTCAGCTTCGCTGCCACCTTTACGTTGCCTAGGCGTTGGTAGCTCGCGACGACACGACTCTGCTGCTTTTTCTGGATGGCGATGTTCTGTGCGGTCCTGTTGTCCTCGATGACATCTTCCAACAGGTGACGACTACTGATGTCGCGGTGGAGCTTGCCGAGAATCGTCTCTGAATCGGATGACTCTTGCAAGGCGCAGTCTTCAAGTGTGAGATATGGGCCGTAGACTGTGGAAGTGCGGCCGCCGGGGAGAATCGTTTGGTCGGGATAGGAGATGATGAGCCCCAGTCTCGCTCGTGTCATTCCCACATATAGCAACATGTCCGCTTCATCGCTGCGATCGCCCCATACGGCTCGACTCACGCCCACCAGAACGACGATGTTTGCCTCATCACCTTTGTATGAATGGATGGTGCGGAAGGCATCCTCGTTTATTGGCATGCCGCGTTCTGCAAGCGTTCGTTTCAGTTCTCGGAACTGGCTGCGACGCCACGCAAGGAACTTGATGTTGCTCGCCGCAGTATGCCCATCGGACAACAGGCCTTCAATAATGTCGGCGATTTTTTCTGCTTCGTCCTGTTCATTGTTCGCTCGTATCAGCTGTGGTACCATGCCGGTCGTGGCATTACTGGAGGCCTTGATGTGGTCCCCGAAGATGCGATTTGCGACATTGACTATTTTCGGTGCGCATCGGTGATTGATAGGAAGCTCTAATGTCTGGTCGAAGTTTGTGCCGTCACGAAACCAGTCGGGCGTCGCACCTTGAAAGGTCATGATGCCTTGCCGCCAATCACCGGCGATGATGGTCTGCATCGTCGTGGCGGTGATGCTTTCTACCAGTTGTATTTGCGTAGGATTAAGGTCCTGGGCTTCATCCACGCCTAGTATCTCAAACTGGAGGCCAGATTTTGGGTAGTGCTGCGCGGCGAGTAACTCGATGGTCGGCCATTCGGCGCTGTAAATATCCTTGCATTGTTTGGTATATTCCTTCAGGATGGCTTTGAGGTATTCGGATTCGGGCTGTTCGTCAGGATGCATGGCATAATACGTCGTGTCATGCATCATTTGTTTCAGCGTGATGCGTTCGTGCGGCTGTTCTTCCATGCAGGTTTTTCGGATATCGGTGAGGATTGCTCTCTTGTCAGCGTCGGTGATAGCGTTGATATGTATGCCAGCAGCTTTTAGTATCCGCAGAGCGAGTGAATCGAGTGTGCTCACGCTGGCGCCGTACACGCCATTGCGTGTGAGTGCACCATCGATGACGCGCGTCGCCTTGCGAGTGAACGTGATAACGGCGATGTGTTTCGCGTCGTGAAGCGTGGCTGCGGCCGCGATTGCGTTGGCGAGTGTCCGGGTCTTACCGGCTCCGGCCGACGCGACGATGCGCAATAGATGGTCTGTGTTCCTCGCTGCCAGCAGCTGCCAGCGGGACATTTCCAGTTCGCCGTCATGGATTCGCTTTTGCAAAACGCTATTACGATGCGCGCGTTCAAGTTGACGCTCATCTTTGGCGAGTGTGAGCCGTTGCGCGGTAGATATTGCTGTTGAGGACATTACGAAACACCTCCATGTTTCAGTTCCGCGGGAGGGAAGCCCGTGTTATCGTCAGTTGCTCTTACGTCGGCCGATGCCATTATGGTGGCGGCCGACGTTTGGTTTTAAGGGAATATAGAGAGTCCTGTTCCGGCTGCTATTGCCGCGGCACGTACAAAGTGATGCATGCCATGCCGGATGATACCGTCGGAATGTGTTTGCACATCCGTCATACTCTGGTCGTCAAATCGACGCCGCCCCACAACGGTCCACCGTTGGAATCGGCCATCACAACATGTGCCAGCTGTTCGGTGCCGGTCGCCGCGATACCACGACGAATCGCATGAGCGATAGCCTCGTTGGTCGCAATCCAAACGACCAGTGCGTAAGCGTCGCGGCTCTGCCGAGTGGAGTATCCGGCCATCGTGGCGATGTAATCGTTCACGGGTTTGCGCGTCAGCTCGACCTCGATGGCGATGGATTGATGGAATGGTCGGGCAAGAACCAAGTCGGGTCGATGGTCGGTCAGTGAGATAACAGCGCTGTCTGATTCGGCATACACGTTACTGACCATGCGTTGCTCGCGCATGCTCCATGCCTCGCCGTGTGCCATGACAATCCACGGCCACGATTGATATGGATTCCCTCCAGCCCATGCCCTGTATGCGACATCATCACGTTGCGTATCCATCAGATGCAACATCTGCGCCACGGCCTGGTCTCGTTTACCAGACTGGCGTAGCCGGCTTTCGGCCATGCGCAGGTCTGCTTCACAAACCAGACCTGCTTCATAATCCTCCATCTGCACGCGAATGTTTTCCCATTCATCGACGGGCAAACGCAGCACGTTATCGCCATGTGCCAGTTGTGATGCGATGCTCGATACTGCCAGCGCGTGTGCCGAAGCATCTGTAGCTCTCAACGGCGGTGTTTCCAATCCCAACAACGGAATCAGTTTGGGCGTCGGCGTGAACACGACGTGCGCACTCGGGCCGGTGATGACGCGCACATAACCGCGTTCCGCATAGGCGCGAAGACGACGGCTGACCCTATAGCGACTTGACAACGCAAGTCCGGAAAACCGGACGGCACTCAGAATGCTAAGGCAACGGAACCTCACCAATGCTTCCAATGTCCTCCGATCGCCTTTGGTTGGGCGCAAGGTGCTGGTCATTTCGGTGTCCTTCCCCTAAGTACGGATGATGGTATGAAGTCGTCAGATACGATGTATGACGACTTGCCAGTCAATATCGCAGAACGCGCATTAGATACCGCGTTCGATGAGGCCGGAAACCGCCTGACGTCGATAACGCCGGTGGAACGGGATTATCGCCATAACCACGTCGGTGAGCAAATCACGCATAACCGCCGTCAGAAAGACAATAAGAACGGCAGAAAAGCAGGTAGTACACTTCCGGCGTCGGGGCATGGTCATTTCATTGGAGAGCCGTCGTGGTCTGAGATATATGGGCCAGCTCTTTGTCGCCGCATACGCTTAGAGCACGCTGGACCGGGAGAACGACCCCGCCGAAATGCCGGTAGGCGATGCGGCAGTAATGAAGCGCGGCGGCGGGGCAAAAGCGCGAGCGACTTTTTCTTTTTTTCGACGATATGTCCTTGACAACATTTCTCCGGAAAGGAGCAGCCATGCCAAGCGTCAAAGACCCCGCGATAATCCATATCGTCAGCCCCGAAGAAGCCGAGTTCTGCGTCAATCCCAACAAGTGCATATTGGCACATCATCGGATGAGCGAACTCAATGAAGCGCAAATCATCTCCGTTTATGCATCGGCCGGTATCGACATCACGAAACCACATCCGCTGAGAAAAAAATAATGCGAGACGTATACCTTAAGCACAACTTGTTCGCGTTTTCTTGGATAAATATGCGTGCACGTTGTGCTTAAGGTTCAATGGCGACTGGGAATGTATGGTTACTGTTTGTCAGTACTCAAATCCAGTTGGAGGTATGGCTTCCTTGACCATATGCGCATAACGATCAAGAGTAAACGAAGCGTTCTTATGCCCGAGCTCCGCCGCTACCTGTGGAATGGGCACGCCTGCTTGTATGCGGCTGGATGCCGCGAAATGACGTAACCCATGATAGGTCCAGCCTTTTCTGTTGTGTATTGAGTTTTTACGGTGAAGCGGGTATTCACCAGTGTTGGCGGATACGTAATCAAAAATCGGATTGAGACTTCTTTCAACAAAGTTAGCTTCGGTCATGTATCCGCAGGTACCAGGCACTATGGCGGTGTTGTTCGTCCATCCAGGTATGGGGCGTATGGCCGGCAGACCGTCCTTGGTCATACGTGGATTGGAACGTGCCGGGAATAGGAGCATTTCACGGAACTCGTCTATACGCTTATTCGGCGGTATGTCGGCGAGGGCTGGCGAGTTCCACAGTTCGCGGAAACGTTCGAGAAGCATCCATCCTATAGGCACATACCCCTTGGTCCACAGCAGGCCGGCTTCTTCGTCAGTGCATGTCCAGAATGACACGTTGTTCTGTGACTCCGGCTGCTGCTTGAAACGTGCGACGATGTTGCCAATTGCCTCGCGCTGGCTGACGTGCGTTCGATTTGCTATGTATTCCCAATTAGGAAGGAAATACGGCAAGTGCGCTACACGTTCTCTGCCGATACCCATTTTCGGCGGCTGAATAAGGTACTTCGTTCCCGCCTGTGTTATCTGTTCTTCGATGCTGATCCGCCCGTTGTAATCCGCACGGCTGTCCCAGACGGGAAACGTCCCTGTCTTGCTTTGGCTCCGACGAACGGCGTAGACATCGGTGCTGGCGGGAACCGCCTTGCCCTCGATAGTAACAGTTCGAGTATCGTTATGAATGGCGAGGCTGGAAACGAACATGCGCGCTGCCTGTTCGCGGGTCAGGAAATGCCTGACACGCAGCGGTAGCATTTCCCCTACGCGGAGACCGCCGGCTGCACTCAAAGCAAACGCAAGGCCGATGAGTCGAAAGCGTTCGCCACAAGCTACCACCTCTGCTGCTTTGCGTTCATTCTGATGATGTAGGTGCCTTGGTATGCTGCGTCGGATGTCACCGGCATACACGGGAATGTGCTTCGTCTGTTTTTTCGGCATGTTTGCCGATCGTGTTTGAGCATCTTCCTCATCGACAGGGAGGCCCAAACGAATACGAGCGTCAAGCGGGGTAATGTCCATGATGCCATCGAAGGCGTCAGGTGACTCATTGAACATGCGCGTAACCTCTCGTGCGCTGCTGGTCTTTTTCCCCGTCATAGGGTCTATAAGGGTTGATTTCCCTCTACGCTGTCCGGGCATTGCATCATCCAGTGGCGTAATGCTCATGGTGCTGTACGCGGCAGTGATGATGTCGGCAATGTATTTACCACTGGGAATGTCGCGCTCGTCAACGGGCTTGGTGCGGCCCTTGTATGCTTTCCCCGTGATTATGAGTTGTGAAGAATAAAATGTTGCATCGTTTCCGGTCCACCGTTCAGCTTGTGCCATAGTTCCTTTGATAAGGCTCTTAATCTTACGCTGACGCTCGTTGTTCAACGTAGGTAACGTGATGTCGCGAATGTCCGATTGCGTGATACGTGTCACTGGTTTGCTGCCAAGCACCGGCGCAAGATGCTTCTTATACAGGGAAATCATTCCCGCTCGAGTGCCGTCTGACCAGTTGCTTCCTTTCACGGTGGACATTTCGTAGAACATCTCTTCAAACGTTGGAGGTTGGATGTTTGCCCGTGTCTGCGTGACATCGCCGAGCCCCCTGCGGGCTGCCTCGATGGCTGCGTCCTGAGTCGTGCAGTTCGTAGTCCGCATTTTCCCCGTTTTCGGATCGCGCCATCGAGGTCTCCAGTATGGTGATGCGGCGGTAGGCGCAGTCATGGAGGCACGGCCATTCAGTATCGAGATTGCCTTGCGATTCTTCCTAACAGGTTTCTTGCCGCTCGTCATGCTGCTCCTTCATTTTGACATTTTGTTGTCAAAGGTCATTGCATCAATCTTAGCAAAGTGTTGGAATAGTAGGAAAATCTACATAAAAACTAATAATCACAAAGAGTTCAAGTTTAACGTGTCCAAGTAATTGCAGTAGCGTTCGCCGTATAGCCTCGAGGGCCTTGGAATCCAAACGATTCCAAGGCCCTCGGTTATTCCTGTTATAATTGCTCTTTTTGCCGGACACGATTATGTGCATCGCTGTAATGCACGAACGGGGGCCGTTATGAGTCTTAAGTTGCCGATTCTCGTTGTTACCGATCTCGATGGCACGTTACTCAATGAGAGCCAGCAGGTCTCTTCTCGGTTACAAAACATGCTTGACCGAGCTAAAAATGCTGGTGTTCTTTTTGCCGCGGCGTCAGCGCGTCCGTTCCGCTTAGCAAAGCAGATACTAGAACCGGTATTGCCTTTATTTTCCGCTTTTCTTGTATCTAACGGCGCACAGATTGTGGATACAGCCACGTGCCATGTTATTCATTCCGAACCGCTTGATGAGAGACAGTGTGTTGACATTATTGCTATGCTGAAAAATAAATACCCACAGGCTGGATTCGGGTGGGAGTACAGGGAAGGATTCGGTTGCGATCAAGCATTTTGGGATCTGCACGCGCAGGGAGGAATACTGCGTGATCCGAATCCTCAACGCATGTCGTCAATTCCAAATGCTCCTGTTCTTGAGCTTGTCATGGCAACACCTGACTACAAAGCGGATCAGTATATTGACGGTTGCCGTGAGCTAATTGGTAGGGACTTTACGGTTACCGATTCCAGTGGCGGTGTTATGGAAATCTCAAATGCCAATGCGAACAAGGCGCATGCTTCACAAATCTGGGCAAAAAGCTTGGACGCTGATTTGAGGAATGTTATCGCTTTTGGTGATGGGCTCAACGATGTTCCACTGCTGCGCGCGGCAGGGATGGGCGTCGCTATGACAAACGCTGATGATCGGATCAAAGCTGCCGCTGATACTGTTGCTCCGTCCAACCAGCAAGATGGGGTAGGGGTTTCCTTACCAACTTATTAAGGGATGAGGGTCTTTTCTAACAATGCTGGAGCACAACGAAACCTGTTGCTGACTTGAACCCTATTGCGTGATCATGACCATGCACAGGTCGATTACCAGCGATGACGCTCTTGCTACGGGAATATACTCAAGACAGAGCTTTAACTCATATGAGATATCGGATGGGAGGTGTGGCATGCCGGAGTTGAGTCGTTTCTTCGGAATCATCATCCGCATGATGTATCAGGACGAGAGCGAACATCACAAGCCGCATGTCCATGTGTACTACGGCGACTTCAAGGCATCCATCGGCATCGACGGCGAGCTGCTGGCCGGCTCACTGCCCGCCAAGCAGTACAAGCTGGTGGCCGCATGGCTGGTGCTGCATGAGGATGAGCTGTACAAGGCATGGAACGAGGCCGTGTCCGGACGTCCGTTCGACCGTATCAAGCCGCTTTCGTGAGGAAGGGAGCCCGTCATGTTCGAGGTAAACGGCATCCTGTATGCGGATGAACCCGCCCGGGAGTTGGAAGTCCGGTCGGCTCGTGTCACGGATGATCATGTCATGCTGGTGACGTTCTCCACGGGCGAGACGCGCCTGTGCGATTTCACCGAAATGTACGACGACGTTCCCGCCTTCGCCCCGCTGCGGGATAAGAAGACGTTCGAGGACTTCCATATCGATCACGGGATTCTGACTTGGTGTGACGGTGACATCGACATCTCTCCCACGTATCTGTACGAACACTCATACGAGTACGCCGCTTATGGCGAACTGGTTTCGGCGTGATGCCGTATAGCGACATGGCTTGAGTTCAAGTTCAACGTCAGCAAGTGATTGCTGAGTAGTGTCAAGGGTCTTGGAATTCCAGTGATTCCAAGACCCTCGTTTTCCGTTGGTGCGGGCTTCCCGTCATAGGCCGTACGTCGGCCGGAGTCTGACGGGGGAGACGCATCCTGTCCTGCATCGTATGCGGTTCATGGCGTGTCACAGACGGCGGGAATTCCGACCTGAACGGATCGTCGCCGATAGTATGGTTTGTGTTGGCTCACAGGCCATAGTCAATGGAGAAGAACGGTATGACTGATATGAACGAGCTGGACAAGTGCATGGCGGGGGAAATCTACGATTGCCACGATCCGATTTTTCTCGAATACAAAAACACCGCACGTCGGCTGCTCGCCGAATACAACCGTCTGCCGTACGACGCGAAGACGCGCAAACGGGAGATCCTCGAATCATTGTTCGGGTCAGTCGGTGAGAACGTGTCCGTCGGACTGCCGTTCATCTGCGACTACGGGCGCAACATCCGCATTGGCGAGAACGTGTCCGTCAACATGAACTGCACGTTCGTCGACTGCAACACGATCGACATCGGATCGGACACGCTCATCGCTTCGAACGTACAGCTGTACACGGCAACGCATCCGGTCGAGCTCGCTGACCGTCTCGTCGACGGCTGGAAGCCGGGCGACGCGCACTACCGGTGGAACACGTACGCCAAGCCGATTCGTATCGGGCGTGGCTGCTGGCTGGGAGGAGGCGTCATCGTGCTGCCCGGCGTGACCATCGGCGATGGCACGGTGATCGGAGCCGGTTCGGTCGTCACGCGCGACATTCCCGCGAACGTGGTCGCCGTCGGCAATCCTTGCCGTGTGCTTCGTCCGATCAACGGCTCCGATCGGGCCAATTCGTCCTGGGCCATAGCCTGACAAAACGACGGGTGGGTGGCTGGTCGCATTGTGGCGGCATCCTCATCGTGACGTCTTACGGGATATGAGTGCGACAATTCCGAGAGTGATGACGATGATTGTGGCTGCCGCGGCGAAGCTGCCGATCATCGCGGATTCGTAGGCGCGGGAAGCAGTTTGCCGTATCATGTCGCCTGCCGGGCCTGCGAATCCGGCCGCCTGCTGGAAGTCCAATGTCACGGAACCGGCGGATTGCAAGTGCAGTCCGCCGGGCTGCACGAGATTGCGGAATTCCGCCATATACAGTCCGCTCTGTATGCTGCCGAAGATTCCCACACCGATGATGGATCCGAATTGACGGAACACGGTCAGCAGACTGGAACCGGCGCCGGACTGCTCGATCGGCACCCGGCCCATGGCCCAGGTCAGCATCGCCGGCTGGCCGGCACCCAGTCCAAGGCCGGCCATAAGCTGCCCGATCATCACCGTCGATTGCTCCATCATTCCGCTGGGCCACCACATGGCGGCGCCGATCGTCAGCATGCCTGCGGCCAGACATCCCAAGGCCAGCAGGCTCGTGCCGCGCGAACCGATTCGGGAGACGATCCAGTCGTTCATCCGCGCTCCCACGATGGATGCGATGACCAGCGGCATCAGCAGCATTCCTCCCACCAGTGCGCCGTGGCGTAGCACCGTCTCCAAATAGGCCGGCATGATGAAGATGATGCCGTACATCGAGAAGTTCAGCATCATCAACGCCGGTGCGCAGGCGGCGAACGACGGGTCCTTCATGAGCCTGAGTTCCATCAGCGGATTGCGGGACACGCGATCATGCAACACGAATCCCGCTATCAGCACGGCGCCGACCGCCATCGGAATCCAGGCGCTCGCGGCCAGAACACCATGCTGGGCATTGACCAGACCGGCCGAGAACAAGGTGAATCCGGCAAACATCATCGCCACCGACATCCACGGCACCTGCAACGACCGGGATCTGCGCGATGCGCTCGCCGGCGGAACGTTCATCCGGATGAGCACGATCACGGCGAGGAACACCACGCCGTCGAAACCGAAGATGCCACGCCATCCCAACGTCGCCGTGAGCGTTCCTCCGACGAGCGGGCCGAACGGCACGCCCAAGGTGCCGGCTATCGCCCATGCGGTCATGGCGTGGGACAGCTCGGAGCCGCGGAACAGGATGCCGAGCAGCGCCTGCCCCATCGGGATGACCACGCCGGCACCGGCGCCCATAATCGACCGCGACACGAGCAGCATCGGCACGTTTCCTGCCATAAGGCCGATTGCGGATGCGACGACGAACATGCCCAATCCGACGATCATGGTCTTCAGGTGGCCGAGCCTGTCGCCCAGGAATCCGGCCAACAGCACCACGGCCGCGAACACGAGATTGTAACTGGAGACGACCCACTGTTGCTCCGCCATGCCCGCTCCGAACGATTCGGCGATATTCGGCAGAGCCACGTTGAATGCGGTGGTGTTGATCATCATCACCAGCTCGGCCGCGCATAAGCAGATCAGGGAGCGGTTCAGATTCGGATTCTTTCCTCTCGTATCATCCATCATCCGATTCCTTTAAGATACTGACAAGTTTCTTATAAGCCGCACATGATTATAGATATCCATAAATAAGAAACGCCATGGTATCTTGTAAAAGGCGGTGTGAAACAATTATCGGCACAACAGCCATGCCAGTATGGAGATGAACCCATGGAAGCGAACACCGAACCGAAGCGGACACGTCGTCGGGGCAAGGCCTTGGAGATGGCTATTCTGGAGGCCGCGTGGGAACAGTTGTATGCATGTAGTGCCGAAGAGTTCACCTTCGACAACGTGGCCGCCAGGGCGCATACCAGCAAGCCGGTGCTGTACCGCCGATGGCCGAACCGTACGGAACTGTTCGTCGCCGCCGTGAGGCAGCATCGCGGCCGCGCCGCCATCGAACGCCCGCGCACCGGCACGCTCAGAGGCGACGTCATCTCCATTCTTCTGCAACTCAATCGCAAACAGTCCGACGCGGTGATGGTGCTGGCCAAATTCGGCGTCTACGCCAACTGGCTGGGTGTCAGCGCACACGAACTGTATGAACGCACGATGATGAGCGACCAGCCCAGCATCATGATGGCCATCGAAAACGCACGGGCACGCGGCGACATCACCTGCGAACTGCCCGAGTCGCTGCTGCGCATGCCGGGGGAGCTCGGACGCGCGATCATCCTGCGCGACATGCGGCCCCTGTCCGAAGTGGACATCGTCGCCACGGTCGACGAGCTGTTCCTTCCGCTCGTGGACCACTACGAACACCAATCGAGAGCGGCACTACGCGAGTCACACTGATGTGATTACTGATGCGCTTACCGGTGTGACTGGATAGTCTGGCGCTTTGGTGCTTGAATTGGATTGAAGAGGGAAGAGACCCGGCAGAGACGCGGGGGAGAGGGGAAGCGCGATGATCTGTCCGAATTGTCATGCTCAGATGCCGCAGGGTTGCCGGTTCTGCACGGAATGCGGTACGCCGTTGACGCCAATCCCCAATCCGGTGCCCGGGCCGGTACCGTTGCCGGACAATACGGCGACAGTGGTGCAGGCCAAGCCCGGTCCGAACAAGCTCATCGTCGCGTTGTCGGCATTGCTGGTGGTGCTGATCGTGGCGGCGGTTTCGCTGTTTGCCACTTACCGGCTTGAGATGTGGGGTGGCAAGACACTGCCCAGCACCGAGACGATTGCCAAACAAGTGGCGGCAAGGACCGGCACGTCGGTCGCCAAGGTGCAGGCCAAGGACGTCACCGAGGCGTTGAAGATCAAGGGACTCAACGCCGAGACCGTGCCGGTATTCTCCGGTGAGGAACGCGGCACGTTCCTGGGCTACGACGGCATGAGCCAGGGCCAGCGCGTGGAGGCCGGCACCACGGTCAAGGTACAGGAGTCGGCGGGCCCCGGCGTGCCGAAGGACACGATCGGCAAACAGGCAACGGACGTGGTGAATACATTCGCGGGCATGAACGTGCCGGTGCATTACAAGAAGGTGCCGGTCAAGGATCCGTCCAAGACCCCGGAGGGTTCGGTGGCGGTCACCTATCCAGCCGCGGGCCAGGGCCTGCCGGACGAGAACAAGGACGACGGCATCTACATCGGCGTGGCCTCAAAAGGCGACGGCATTCCCGTGGACATCATGGGCATGAATCGGAACGAGGCCGTGGATTTACTGGAATCGCAGGGATATACAGTCGATCTGGAACCGCACTATTCTTCCAAGCAGTACGTGGGCAAGATCTCCGGCTCCTACCCGGGACCCGGTTCCACACCCGACAAAGACGATGCGGTGACGCTCTACTACGGTGTGGATCAGTCCAGCAATGAGACCCTGCTGACCAAAACGGGAGGCGGCGTCCGGTATGCCAGCATGGACTCCGTCCCGATGATCGGCATGTACTGCAAGAGCACGGTGACGGACACCTCGAAGGACTGCATCACCCTTGAACAGACGAGTGGCCCATGGGACACCGGTTCGGACAACACGTTCCTGCACATCAAGGGCCATGACCTTTCCACTCCGATGGATGCGTTGGGACTGACCAATTTCTCCCAGGATGTCAGCGGTGCCATGGTCGAGCCGGCGGACAATGTGCCCGAGAACGAGCTGCCGATGAGGAACCATCTGCTCCTCAAGGACTGGGGCATGTTCGAATTGTATTCGGGCATGGGACTGCCCAACTGCGGGGATGAGGTGTTTGGTGCCGGTTCGGTTGGTGAATACTGCATCGACGGCAAGTACTACAACGCCATCGAGAACGGGGATGGCAGCCTGGATCCGCCGGGCGGTTCCGACAACTACAAAGGGCCGACGGGCTCCGTCTACAGAATGAAGGACTTCCTGGTCTACTTCCCGGTCGGCTCCGACCTGTCCGCGTTGGAGGATTCCGGCTACTTCGATGCCGATTCGCTGGCCAAGGCCAAGAAGCAGAAGGCCGTGGATACGAGCCGCCCGTTCATCCTGCTGCGGGACACAAGCCAATATGACAAGACCGAGGTCTCAGCCGACGACTACACGACGCCCGACCCGTTTGTACCGACCAATACCCGATGGAACGGCTACAAAAGCGATCTGATCAAGATGAAGCCCGCGCCAAGCGACGCGACCGTCTATTACCTAGTCGAACAGGACGGCGACCTCGACTGGAGTTCCCTGCCCGACGCCGACGTCAAATGAGTCGTCCAATGCCGTCCGCGCGCCGCGCCATACAGGTTTCCTGTATCGCGCATTGCGGCAGCGCCATGGATGCCGAATAATCAAGGCATCGGCGCATATGACGCAGGAAGGCGGGGAATCATGGGAAGCGCATCGCATAACCCGGGCATCGGCTCAGGCGGACTCGCACGCATGACCACACGCATCCTGACCATCGTCATTGCGGTCGCGGCGCTGCTGGCACTGATCCCACTGGGCCGCATGTTGCAGGTGCGCGCGGCATATGCCGATGCCGCCATCTCGTCGTCCGACCGTTGGACCAATCATTGCGGCATCGACACCACGGCGGATGCGGCGTTCGCCGTCGACCGGACGCGCACCGTCATGGTCAACGGCGAGGCGAACCCGCTGCTGTGCACGTTCCGCGACCCGTCCGCGGCATTGGAACAGCTGAACCGCACCGCGGACCTGTCCGCCAGCAGGCATCACTGCGTCGTGCCACTGACCCCGTTGACCTGGCAATGCTATGCAGCCTGGTCCAAAGGCGTCGGCGCGCAGGACGACCCGCAGATCGCCGCGTTCTTCGACATCTACGAGAACGGCGCCGATAACGACCGCATCATCACCGAACTGGCAGCCATGCAACGACGTTCCACGGATGGCCGGCTTACCGACGACCAACTGAGTGAACTCGCCATGCTGTTCCCCGATTACGCGCCGATCAACCGGTACGTGCGCACCTACGCGGACGATACGGCGGCGTCCGCGACGATCCGATGACGGCGAGTCCGTCCATGCCGCATCGAAACCGAACGCCATGCGCCGTCACGTTGGCGGTCATCGTCATCGCGCTGGCCGCCATTGCCGGCGGGTTGTGGCTTCACCGGTACGCCGACCGTCCCGCCGATACGTCGCATATCGACTACTCGTTCTCCGCATCCGGCAAGTTCACCGACGCGCAGCTCAAGGCGGCCGGGCACAAGACCGCCGAAGTGTTCTCGGGATTCACCGGTTGCACCATCGAGCGGATCTCCTACGACGAACACCGTGCCGACGGACTGCTCGACCTCGAGGACCAGGCCAAAGCCGCATCGCCGTCCTACACCTCGGCCATCTACGACGCCTACAAACGGTACGGCCGGGACCGCATCTTCATCGCCACCGTCGACTTCACGTGCGACGGCAGCGACGCATCGCTGAGTGCCGGCGAACAATCGATGACCGACTATCTCTATCTCGACGATGACGGCAAAACCTGGGTCGAAATCGACCACGGCAACGGCTGACGCAACCATTCATGAACGCGGTATGCGGATGCGGTGGGCATGTATGGTCGGGTGTGATCCGTGACGGTGGGTGTAGAAATCCTGCGAATGGCGGGTGATGTATTCTCGATTCCGATGGTCCGGGGCGGTATCGTCGCGGGTGTGGATCTGAATAATATCGATTTGTCGAACCTGGATTTGTCCGCATTGGATCGAGTAGCGCTATGGTACGGCGGTCTGCCGTCCTCCGTGCAGACGGCGCTCACCCTCGTCGTGGGCGCGGTCGTGGCGTACGCGGCGTTTAAGATTGTGGCCAAGATCGTCAAGGGCATCATCACCTCGGTCATCGTGGCGATCCTGGCGTTCCTGCTGACCACCGTACCCGGCAACATGATCCTGTCGCACGCCTACGATCGCGTGGAACAGCAGGTCACCGCCAGCCTCTCCCAATCGCACTGAACGCCTTTATTTCAGTACGGTAGCTGATCTGGTTCCTTGCCGCTGGGTGTGAAAGACGGACCTGCATCCTTCCGGGAAGGCTTGGACAAGGGCTCTGGGCCGATTGGTTTTCCCGCAGGCGGAGTTCCGGATGCTTTACGGCGGCCGGGATTATTGGCTTTATGAATCATCAGCGCCACGGGCAATACGGCGGTGAATCCCAGGCACATCATCACTAAGAGGGACCACAGCACGAAAGCGGCATTATCACCCTTCACGATATAACGGCTCGGATCGGCCGGGTCGTACAATACCGTGACGGCCTGGCCGACCTTGTATCGCGGCGGAGACGATGCTACCGAGGCCTTCTGCTCATACGCCTGTCCATTGACGCTGTACCGGAACACCGGCGTCCATGTATCCGAGGAATCGTCATCGGACTCATCGGCGGGATTCAACACGAGCTGCGTTACGATGCCGTCCGTCAGCTCGGTGCAGTCTCTTTGGAGCTGCACCTCATGGATCAGGGATGGCAAGGCGATCGTCACCAGCATGATCGCGCCGACCAGGCTGAAGAGCCCACAGATGAGAGCCCATGACCATTCCTTCTTGGAGCCGGCCGTGCTGTTGCCGGAAGCATCGCGATGATTGACGGTGTTGGTTGGTGCGGATGTGCCGCTCTGCTCCGATGCCATGATTCCTGCTCTCTGTGAGCGCCTGTGATTACTGCAAACGAGGCGACGATGACGTTGCGAAAACCACCTGATTCAAGCGTATCAGTCGCTTCCGGTGCGCTCGCCGGGAATCGGGTATGTCTTGCTTCTCTGGAGATGGCATAATCGGGCGTATGCGAATTGTGATTCAGCGTGTGTCCCACGCCAGCGTGGACGTCGTCAATGATCTGGGAACCCTTGACCCCACGTTCGAGCCGCAGCAGATCGGTCCCGGCTACATGATCCTGGTCGGCGTCTCGGATGCCGACGGTGATGCCGAGATCGCCTGGCTTGCGCACAAGGTGCTCAATCTGCGCGTCTTTGAGGACGAACAGGGCAAGATGAACCGCTCGATCCAGGATATCGGCGGCGAGATTCTTTCCATCTCCCAATTCACGCTGTACGCCGACGTGCACAAGGGCAACCGTCCCAGCTTCATCAAGGCCGGCAAGCCCGAACACGCGGACATCACGTGGATCAAGTTCAACGAGGCGCTGCGGTCCGGGGGAGTGCCGGTCAGGGAGGGCCGTTTCGGCGCCCACATGCGGGTCGGCCTGGTCAACGACGGGCCGGTGACCATCATCGTCGACACCGAAACGGATATGCCGCACAAGGGCTAGCAAAAGGCTCTGCTAAAACCGGGATTGGCGTGAATCCGATGAGATTACCCCTCAGTCGGCTTCGCCGCCGGCTCGTCCTGCAATCAACGACGAACTCCGTTCGCAGCCCATCGGCTCGGCTGTCGCCTCGCACATTGCCTACAAACGGTCCTGCCGTTTGCTTCACGGCAATGTCCTGACAAGGGGAGCCGAGAGTAAGGGGGCATATCGATCTTGGCTGATTTGCTGGCGGCCCCCATTGGACAGGGAATCCTGCAAAAAGGTCAGTCGTAGATCGGCGTACGACGCTCGCGTGGATAGTGACGGCGATGGTTGATGATGCGCTTGCCGCCCACACCGGCCTTGCCGCCCGGACCCCACGGTCCGCGCGCCTCGGCCTTGAGCTGCGTCAGGTGATGCTTCATGGCCAGCAGCATGATATGCGTGTCCTCCAGGCCAAGGTGACGTTCCGCATCATCTTCGCGCAGCGCGCCCTGGCGCTTCGCATAGGCATCGAGTGTGTTGTCGCCGTCCGGATGACCCTCGCAGGGAATCGACCCCTCATCCCACAGACGGCTCATCGGCAGCGTATCGATGATGGTCACATGGCCGTTGCGGTACGCCTCCGCGTAGCCGGCCACATTGAGCATGAAGAAGCTGTGCTCGAACGTGGCCATATGCGCCACGAACGGCTGCGAGGTCAGGCGCTTGAGCAGATCGGCCTGCGCGGCCGGATCCTCATCGAACAGCGGGTACTCATCGCCCGTGCGTTGGCTGATATCGATGCCGGTCAGCTGGATGATGAACGCATTGCCGTGCCGGGCCGCCTCGGGCGTCACGCCGAACGAGAAACGATGCTGGTCGTAGGCATCGCCGCCCTGGTAATAGTCCTTGTCGTAGCTGTAGCCGCTCGGCGCGTCCGCCGGACGGGGCGACTTCATGTTCATGTATTCGAAGCCCACGTCGATGATGTACGCACGGTACGGTTCGGTGCCGTTGGTCTCCAGATCGATGCCCATGACGTTGTCCACGTCGCGGCCGGGCAGGAACACCTCGCGCCAATACTCCTTCGGAGCCGCGGCCATGTGCTCGGCCGTATGCTCGGCGGCCGCGTGACGGAACTGCGCGTACCGGGGCTCGGCAACGGCGGTCTCGTCCGTGGCCACCTGCTCCACGCCCGGCACCGCGGGATTGTCGTCGTTGATGACCGGCTGCCCCTCGATGAGATAATCCGGGCTGCCGGCGTCCGAACTGGAATCGGCCGGCGCGGACTCGTCGGGACCGGCCTCCACGGAGCCGTACTTCACCTCGTCGGCGTTGATGAGCGCCATCTGACGGTGGTGACGGGCCTCCTCGCGGGCCGCACGGTCGGCCTTACGCTGCTCGGCGCGCGCGTTGACGATCTCGGCGGTACGGTCCTGGATGTCGTCCACGACCACGCCGTCACGCGCGGCGGTCAGCACCGGCACGGTGACACGCTGCCGATCCTCGTCCGCAACGGTCCACAGCCCTTCGGCCACGCCACGGTCGCGCAGCAGCGCGATCTGGTCGTTGAGACGACGGTCCGCGTACGCCAGCGCGCGCGGCAGTTCGTAGGTCTTGATGTGACGGTCGAAATCACGCATGAACACCATGCTCATCTTGGCGATGATCGCCTCAAGCCTGTCGCGGATCTCCAGATCCGCCTTCAACAGGTCGTGCACGCTCGAATCGGCGCCCGGCTCCAAATCCGCGGGGCCCGCCACGCCGATGCCATGTTCGAGATCGAGCGCACGCACCCAATCCCAATCGATATCGTTGTTATCCGCATCCTTCAACATGATGTACGACCACTGGCCGATGCTCTCCTTGGCGGAGGTCAGCCACGAACGGTCGATATTTGAGTTATTCCCCATGACTCCCCATCGTAGTGCGTTCCGGTTTCGCCTTCGGCAAGCCGAACGGTCCGGAGGCCGAGCCAAGGCTGAACGGCCGGTGAATTCTTCGGTTCGGCTACGGGCGGAAGCATGCGACGCCCGCGCGTTTCGGATAGGGTGGAGGTCATTGGCTTCCGGCGGATTCGCACGCGGGCAGACCTGCCGACGGCAATCGGCGACGTACGGAACAGGTCCGCGCCCGCACGGCGCGTGGCCTTGCGAATCCGTCGCCGTGGCATTGGAAATTATCGTAATTGTTATAGAGAAACGAGGAACCACCATGAGCATGCCGCTCGATTTGTATGTGATCCGGCATGGCGAGTCCGAGGCGAACGTGATCGTCCAGGCGGGCGAGCAGGGCGACGAATCCCTGTACACGCAGGACAACGTGACCGTGCCCGACCGCTCCTGGCGACTCACCGCCACCGGCCGCAAGCAGGCCGACTGCATCGGCCGCTGGATCGTGAGCCAGCAGCAGCTGTTCGACCGGTACATGGTCTCGCCCTACGTGCGCACGCGCGAGACGGCCGCCACCATGGCCCTGCCCAAGGCCAAATGGGAGGAGAACCGCGTGATCCGCGAACGCTCCTGGGGCGAGATCAACACCATCACCAAGGCCGAATTCAAGAACAACTACGCCCGCAACTGGATGTTCAAGAACACGGACCCGCTCTACTGGCGTCCGCCGGCGGGCGAGTCGATCGCGGACGTGGCCGAGGACCGCGTGCACAACGTGCTGACCTCCCTGAGCCGCAAGTCCGACGCCGAATCCGTGGTGATGGTCACGCACGGCGACTTCATGCTGGCCCTCATGCTGACCATCGAGGACCTTTCCGACGAGGAGTTCCTGCACCGCGCCGACTCGGACGACTGGAAGATCACCAACTGCACCTGCCTGCATTACACGCGCCGCGACCCGGAGACCGGCCGCACCTCCAAGCGCGTGCGCTGGGAGCAGACCGCCCGTCCCGTGCTGGACGAGGAGACCGGTCGCTGGGAGGTCAAGGTGGAGCCGTGGCGCGAATTCAAGCGCCCGTACCTGTCCAACGGCGACCTGGTGGACGTAGTGCGCACCGTGGACCCGCACCTGCTGGAGTACTACGGCAAGTAGCGGGCGGTCGGACGGCGTCCCGCGTCCGCATCCGGTAACGGAATGGGACGATGAGGACGAGTCTGCCTTGGCGGGGACTGTATGTTCGCGTTCCAACGATGAGGCCGCGAACATACAGTCCGTTATGACGCTCCTAAAGACTGTATGTTCGCGCGAGGTTCGTAGGCGCGCGAACATACAGTCTTTTTCTTATCTGCCGCACCGGCACGCAGCCGACTCGTCGACTCGTCGGGATGAAATGTGCAGGAGCCGTGAACAGGCTAGAATGGCGGACAGCGTGCGGCCGGCGGTATGGCCGCGCCCCCAAGCCAAGAGCGAGGAGAGAAGTAATGTCCAACATATTCCAATGGCAGTTGCACGGCGACGGCAAGACGCTGCACCCGGGCGAGGTGGTCGAGCCCGACGAGCGACTGACCTGGGTGCGCACGGCGGGTATCGGCGCCCAGCACGTGATCGCCATGTTCGGCGCCACCTTCCTGGTGCCGATCCTCACGGGCTTCGACCCGTCCACCACGCTGTTCTTCACGGCCATGTCCACCGCGCTGTTCCTGCTCATCAACAGGAACGTGCTGCCGAGCTACCTCGGCTCGTCCTTCGGCTTCATCGCGCCGATCACCGCCGTCACCACGGCGAACAAGGGCATCGCCGTGGCCAGCTTCGGCATCATGATCACCGGTATTCTGCTGGCCCTCGTGGGCGTGCTCGTGCATTACGCGGGCGCCAAGTGGATCGACATCATCATGCCGCCGGTCGTCAACGGCGCCATCGTGGCCATCATCGGCTTCAACCTGGCCCCCTCCGTGTGGACCAACTTCCAGGCCGCGCCGGACACCGCCGTGGTGACCCTGCTGGCCGTGCTGCTCGTGGCCGTGCTGTTCAAGGGCCTCATCGGCCGACTCAACATCCTCATCGGCGTGCTCATCGGCTACATCTACGCCTGCATCCGCGGCCAGGTCGACTTCTCCGCCATCGCGGACGCCGGCTGGATCGGCTTCCCGAAGTTCCATCTGCCGCAGGCCGACTTCTCCATCCTGCCCATGTTCATCCCCGTGGTGCTCGTGCTCGTGGCCGAGAACGTGGGCCACGTCAAGTCCGTGGCGCAGATGACCGGCCGTGACTACGACAATCAGATCGGCACCGCCCTCATGGCCGACGGCCTGGGCACCACGCTCGCCGGTCTCGGCGGCGGTTCCGGCACCACCACCTACGGTGAGAACATCGGCGTGATGGCCGCCACCAAGGTGTACTCCACCGCCGCCTACTGGTGCGCCGCCGCGTTCGCGCTCATCCTCTCGCTGTGCCCGAAGTTCGGCGCCGTCATCAACACGATTCCCGCCGGCGTGCTCGGCGGCGTGACCACCCTGCTCTACGGCATGATCGGCATGATCGGCATCCGCATCTGGGTGGAGAACAAGGTCAACTTCGACAAGCCACTCAACATCATGGTCGCCGCCATCACGATGATCATCGCCATCGGCCAGTTCGCGTTCACCGTCTCCGGCATCTCGTTCAACGGCATCGCCATCGGCACCATCGTGATCCTGGTTGCCTACCACGGCCTCAAGGCCATCGGCAAGGCCACCGGCACCATCGAGAAGAACGATCCGGACATCCTGTAATCACTCAGTCCGTACGGGGCACATCACAATACCCCCGAGAAGTAAGCCCACGGTGTGGTTCCGGTCCGCACCGTGGGCTTTGTTTTGACTCCATAAAACCAAGATTGACATGGGCCTTCATTCTCGGCTCCCCTTGTTAGGGGAGCTGTCGGCAGAGCCGACTGAAGTGTAGTCAGACATGAATTCATATCAATCTTGGTTTAACGGAGCCTGTGTCTTTGGGGCGCGATCCCGCAAAGTAGGGGGCTTGGGCTAGGCTCGGGTGGTTTGCATTTCTTACGCGATCATTATGCGTACCTGTACCATGAAAGGCCACTGTGCCCCATAACGATGTTGATGATTCCCGCAGCCCGATGATGCCCATTACCGGCACGTATGCCGACTCGGACGCGGATACTGATGATATGAACGGCGGCGAGGACACCGCCCCCACCTTCGGCGAACTTGGCGTGCCCGGCCCGCTTGTGCGCGTGCTCGCCGCCGACGGCAAGAAGACCGCATTCCCCATCCAGTCCGACACCCTGCCCGATTCGCTCGCCGGCCGCGACGTGCTCGGCCGCGGCCGCACCGGCTCCGGCAAGACGCTCGCCTTCTCCATCCCGCTGGTCGCGCGACTCGGCTCCTATGATTCGCTCGGCGAGATCGCCATGAGCGAGTTCCGCCGCGAGATGAAGCGTCGCAAGCAGGCACGTCTCGAGGAACGCCAGTCCGACGATTTCCTGCCGCACCCGCGCGGTCTGGTGCTGGCCCCCACGCGCGAGCTCGCCAACCAGATCAACGACGTGCTCCTGCCGCTGGCCCGCATGTACGGCATGACCACCACCACCATCTACGGCGGCGTCAAATACACCCGCCAGATCCGCGACCTCAACGCCGGCGCGGACATCCTGGTGGCCTGCCCGGGCCGACTGGAGGACCTGCTGCACCAGAAGGCGCTCACGCTCTCCAGCGTCGAAGTCGTGGTGATCGACGAGGCCGACGAGATGGCGGACATGGGCTTCCTGCCGCCCGTCAAGCGACTGCTCGAACAGATCCGCCCCGACGCCCAGCACATGCTGTTCTCCGCCACACTCGACCACGGCGTGGACGAGGTGGTGAACCTCTTCCTGCACGACCCCAAGGTGCACAGCGTGGACGAGCCCAGCGCGGACTCCGATCTCATGACCCACCACGTGTTCGAGGTCACGAGGGCCGAAAAGCCGGCGATCGTGCGTGCGCTCGCCTCCGGCACCGAACAGCGCATCCTGTTCACGCGCACCAAGTTCCAGGCCAAGAAGCTGGCCAAGAGCCTGACGCAGAGCGGCATCCCCGCAGCCGAACTGCACGGCAACCTCAACCAGAACCAGCGCGACCGTAACCTGGCCGCCTTCGAATCCGGCGACGTGCATGTCCTGGTGGCCACCGACGTGGCCGCGCGCGGCATCGACGTGTCCGGCGTGGACCTCGTGGTGCAGGTCGAGCCGCCGGACGACCCGAAGTCGTTCGTGCACCGCTCCGGCCGTACCGCTCGCGCGGGCCGTACCGGCGACGTGGTGACTCTGGTGCTGCCCGAGCAGCGCCGCGATGCACGCCGCACGCTGAAATTCGCCGGCATCAAGGTCAAGCCGATGGCCGTGACGCACGATTTGCCCGAAGTGACCGAACTCGTGGGCGAGACCGCGCCTGCCGTGTACGGATGGAACCTGGACCAGTCGCAGCCCGTGGGCGGTCAGCGCCGTGGCGGGGGAGCGAAGCAGAGCCAGTCCGGTGCAGGCAAGGGCAAGCAGAAGAACAAGGTCGATGCCGCCGAGCAGGCCGAGCGTGCCCGCCGCGCCGAGCAGGAGGACAAGGCCCGCAAGAAGGAGCGCAGGCGCCGTCGTGCGGCCGAACGTGCCGAGCGTGCCGCCCAAGCGAATCTTGCGCAGGTCGAAGGCGAGTCCGTTGATTTCGACAAGAACGGCGAGTACCGTGACTCACGCCGTAACGGCCATAACGAGCACTCCGCTCGCGATGAGCGTGACGATAGGGGCGCCCGCAAGACGCAGTCGAACAGGAACCGCGCCGAACGTCGGGCGCACCTGAGCGATCCGCAGGCCGAACGCCGCGATTATCTGTTCGAACATCCCGAGGAGCGTCGCGGGGGCCGACCGGACGTGACCGGCAAGCGCAGGAAGGATCGCAGCGAAGACGAGCGTCAGCGCGACGGCCGGCGCCATGGCGAGAACCGTCGCGACATCGAGCGTGGCGAAACCGGGCGGCCGGGCAAGCGACGCAACGGCGAAGGCGGCGGCAAGCGCATCCATCGCAAGGACGAGAACCGCATCATCGTCGACGAGCGCGGCGAGGCCGCGAAGCGTCACGAGCGTCGCATGATGGCCAAGTACGGCAATACGGAAGGACCGCAGCGCCGCCATTCCAAGCACGGCAAGACGCATCGCGCGCCCTTCCGCATGGGCGGCACCCGCAACGGTCGGAGGTAGAACGGCATAGCTTTTTGGCTCTGGTACGCCAAGATTGGCGCGGCTCCGATGGAACTACCCCTCAGTCGGCTTCGCCGGCGGCTCCCCTGACAAGGGGAGCCGAGAAATAAGAGCCTCGCCAATTGTGGTGTGCCGGAGCTTACTTTTGGCTCCCCTCTATGAGGGGAGCTGCCGTCGAAGACGGCTGAGGGGAGCCGGACACTCATACGACCGAATCAGTAGTGATACAGCACCGTGCCGTCGGGGCCGGTGATGGTGAACGTGGGGGAGCCCTCCACGCTCAGCGAGACGGTCAGCGAGTGCTGTCCGTCCGCGCTCACCGACCGGTATGCGAACCGCTTGTTTTCCAGCGTGATGGCCTCGGTGCGCGCGTCCAGCAGCCACGGGTTGCGCCGGCGCAGGGCGATGAGCGCCTGATGCATCCGGTAGACGGGCTCACCGAGCCGGGACAGCTGGTCGGGGGAGTCGGGGAACTTCGGACGCACGTCGTCGTCGCCTCCGAACCGCTCCTGCTTGACGCCCACATACCCCTGCTCGTCGCCGTAGTAGATGCTCGGCACGCCGCCAACCGTCATCAGCACTGCCAGCGCCAGCGCGGCCTTCGGCGCGCCGATCTGCGAGGCGATGCGCGTGACGTCATGGTTGCCGATGAATGTCTGCGGTACGAAGGAATCCAGGAAGGCGTTGTGCCGCTTGAGGTTCCAGTCGAGCTCGAAGAAGTTCTCCGTCTCCAGCGCATGCTGGACGGATTTCCACAATTCGTACTGCGTGACCGAATCCATCGTCGATTCCTCGACGATGCGCGGGTAATCGCCGTGGATCACCTCGCCGAAGATCCACGAATACGGGTGCTCGGCCTTGACCTGTGGCAGCACGCGGGCCCAGAACGCGGGCGGCACGGCGTACGCCGCGTCCAGACGCCAACCGGCCGCACCTCGGTCGAGCCAATGGTTCATCACGCGGGTCACGTATTCCACGGTTTCGGGGGAGTCATGGTCGAGATCGACTAGGTCGCCATGCCCCTCGAACACGTCCAGCGCGGGATTGCCGTCACTGTCCAGATGGGCCTTGACCAGTCCGTGCCATGGATTGCCGTGCGGGTCGAGGGCGCCGGACGCCTCGTCCAGGGCCGCCTGCACGGCCGGATGCGAACGGCTCACATGGTTGAACACGCCATCCAGGATCAGTTGAAGGCCCATGTCCCTGCAGGATTCGGCGAGCCGGTCGAACGCCGCATCGCCGCCCAGCCGCACGTCCACGCGCATATGGTCGAGCGTGTCGTAACCGTGCGTGCGCGACTCGAAGATCGGTCCCAAAAGCAGGCCGGACGCACCCAGATCGCGCGCGTAACCCAGCCAGTCGACCATCGAATCCAAGCCGCGGTCGTGGAATTCGCGCGGGCCCGACGGGCGGATGTCCGCGCCGCAGAACCCCAGCGGATACACATGCCAGAACACGCCGTAACGCACCCAATCGGGCAGATCGCGGCCCTTGTCCGTATTCACGACCATCGCAACACCTCCTGCTGCCGGTATGTTGACACTATGTCCATTCTCTCACAAATGACGTGAAAGTTCGGGGGAACGCGCATATCGGGGGTGTGGTTCCGCGGTGTCGGTTCATGGGGAACGCGCGAAAACCGGTGAAAAGACCACATGCTGGAACGAAATATAAGACAGGCCTATACCCCCGCTACTGTTGCCAAACAATGCCACAAGCAGCGACGCAATCCCCGCACAGGGCCGCAAAGAAGAGCAATTTCAAAGAAGAGAGCCCGTATGCCGTTTGCTATCCGGCATGACGGGAAGAAATACGAGGGGTCATCATGACCGAAGCGACAGCCCAGGTTCCGGCACCGGGCAAGTTGGAATTCAAGGACGACTACACGCCCGCGGAAGCCGCGCGCGTGATCCGCAATTCGAAGGGCCTGCCCGTGGGCGTGCGCCCGAAGATGGTATGGACCTGGCAGAAGGCGCTGCTGTGGGCCGCCGTCGCCATCGTATGCGCCTGCGGCTGGGCCATCCTGGCCGTCTCGCGCGGCGAACAGATCTCCGCCATCTGGTTCCTGGTGGTGGCGTTGAGCTCGTACGCCATCGCCTATCGTTTCTATGCGTACTACATCCAGATCAAGATCATGCGCACCGACGACGCGAACGCCACCCCGGCCGAGCGCGTGCATGACGGCGCGAACTTCGAACGCACCGACCGCCGAGTGCTCTTCGGCCAGCACTTCGCCGGTATCTCCGGCGCCGGCCCGCTCGTCGGCCCGATCCTGGCCGCCCAGATGGGCTACCTGCCCTCCACCCTGTGGATCATCCTCGGCGTGATCTTCGCCGGCGCCGTGCAGGACATGCTCGTCCTATGGATCTCCGCCAAGCGCCGCGGCCGTTCGCTCGGCCAGATGGCCTCCGACGAGATGGGCAAGTTCGGCGGCATGATCCTATCCGTGTTCCTGGTGGTCATGACCGCCATCGCCATGGCGTTCCTGGCGCTCGTGGCCATCAAGGCCATGGCTGCCTCCCCGTGGGCCGTGTTCTCCATCGGCATGACCATCCCGATCGCCCTCATCATGGGCTGCTACCAGCGCTTCCTGCGCCCCGGCCGCGTGATCGAGACCACGCTGCTCGGCTTCGTGCTGCTCGTACTGGACATCGTGGCCGGCGGCTGGATCGCCTCCATCCCGGCCGTGGCCGAGGTGTTCACGCTGACCGCCCAGCAGCTCGTCATCGCCCTGGTCATCTACTCGTTCGCCGCCGCCGCGCTACCGCACTGGCTGCTCGTGACCCCGCGCGACTACCTGTCCACCCTGATGAAGATCGGCACGCTTGTGCTGCTCGTGGTCGGCATCATCATCGCCAACCCGTCCGTCAAGGTGCCGGGGCTGACCGAACTCGCCTCCGGATCCACCGGCCCGACCTTCTCCGGCAACCTGTTCCCGTTCCTGTTCATCACCATCGCCTGCGGCGCCCTCTCCGGCTTCCACGGCGCGGTGAGTTCCGGCCTGACCCCGAAGGCCGTCGAGAAGGAGAACCAGATCCGCATGATCGGCTACGGCTCGATGCTCGTCGAATCGTTCACCGCCATCATCGCCCTGATCGCCGCGATCACCATCTCGCAGGGCGTCTACTTCTCCACCAACATGTCCGCCGCGCAGATCTCCGCCGCATCCGGCGTGAGCGTGACCGCCACCTCCACGCCGAGCGAACAGGCCGAGGCCGCCGTCAAGGCCGTCGATTCGATGACCGTGAGCGACATCGAGGGCAACCAGATGAAGGTCACCTGGGATTCCGTGGACGAAAACGGCGACGCCAAGACCTACGAAGGCGCCGAAGCGCTGGAAAAGGCCGCCTCGGACATCGGCGAGAAGACCATCGTCTCCCGTACCGGTGGCGCCACCACATTCGCCATGGGCATGGCCAACTTCCTCAAGTCCTACCTGGGCGGCCATGATTCGATGGCGTTCTGGTACCACTTCGCCATCATGTTCGAGGCCCTGTTCATCCTCACCACCGTGGACAACGGTACCCGCGTGGCCCGCTACCAGATCGGCGAAATGCTCGGCAACGTGCGCAAGCTGAGGAAGTTCGCCGACCCCACGTGGAAGCCCGGCAACATCATCACCACGATGATCGCCACAGCCTTGTGGGGCGGACTGCTGTGGATGGGCGTGTCCGACGCGAACGGCGGCATCAACGCCATGGTGCCGATCTTCGGCATCTCCAACCAGCTGCTCGCCGCTGCCTGCTTCGTGCTCGTGACCGTATGCGTGGCCAAGCTGGGATACAAGAAGTACCTGTGGATTCCGGTGCTGCCGCTCGTGTGGGACATCGCCGTGACCTTCACCGCCGACTTCCAGAAGATCTTCGGACCGCTGAGCTACTTCACCGTCGCCTCCAAGTACCAGGCGCAGATCGCGTCCGGAGAACTGAGCGGCGAGGCCCTGACCAACGCGCAGGCCGCGCTCAACAACGCCTACCTCGACGGCGTGCTCTCCGTGTTCTTCCTGGTCATGATGGGCATCTTCGTGATCGTGGGCGTGGTATGCGTGGCCCGTACGTTCGCCGCCGGCAAATTCGGCGCCGAGACCACTTCCGAGGAACCGTTCGTGGAATCCCAGTGGTTCGCTCCCTCCGGCCTGATCGCCACCTCGCTGGAAAAGAAGGTGCAGCGCGAATACAGCGCCAAACTGCATGAACTCGCCCAAAGCGAGCAGGCGGCCGCGTGATGCCGGGGGATATCGCGGAACGACTCGCGCACGCATGGCGAGGCATCGTCTGGTATCTGCGGGAGATCAGCGGCGAGGCGAGGTACGGCCATTACCTTGAGCACTTCGCCGCCGAACACCCCGGCGAAAACCCGATGAGCGAGGTCGAATACCTCCGCGCCCGCGAAGCCTACGACCGGCTCCACCCCAACACCAGCTGTTGCTGCTGACGCAAAGCCCCTCCCCGTGAGGGGCTTTCTTATGAACGAAGCCACACACAACGCCACGAATACCGCTACGTAGTCACCAATCGGTTACAATCGGTGTGACGACTTTCCGCCACCCCCGAAGAAGAAGGTGATGACTAGCCGTGGACGTATCCCTGGCCTACTTCATCCAACAGGTGTTCTCCAACCCGGCGCTCGCCGTGACAACGTTGCTGACGCTCGGCGTCATCTTCGTCAACGGATGGACGGATGCTCCCAACGCCATCGCCACCTGCGTGACCACCCGTTGCATGCGCGTACGTTCCGCGGTCATCATGGCGGCGGTGTTCAACTTCCTGGGCGTCTTCCTCATGACCCAGTTCAACGCCTCGGTGGCTTCCACGATCTCCACCATGGTGGATTTCGGCGGTGACACGCATGCGGCCCTCATCGCCCTGTGCGCGGCGCTTTTCTCCATCGTGGTCTACAGCGTGGGCGCCTCCATGCTCGGCATCCCCACCTCCGAAAGCCACAGCCTCATCGCGGGCCTGACCGGCGCGGCCATCGCCATCCAGGGCGGTATCGCCGGCGTCAACATGGGCGAATGGGTCAAGGTGCTCTACGGTCTGGCGGCAAGCCTCATCATCGGCTTCGGCATGGGTTGGCTCGTGTGCAAGATCGTCACCCTGATCTGCGCCGGATTCGACCGACGCCGCACCAACGGCTTCTTCACCTACGCGCAGATCGTGGGCGCCGCGGCCAACAGCTTCATGCACGGCGCGCAGGACGGCCAGAAGTTCATCGGTGTGCTGTTCCTCGGCATGGCGTTCTGCAACGGGCAGTCGAGCGTCGTCGGCGTGGTGATCCCCGTATGGCTCATGATCCTGTGCAGCACCATCATGGGCGTGGGCACCAGCGTGGGCGGCGAGAAGATCATCAAGTCCGTGGGCATGGACATGGTCAAACTGGAGAAATACCAGGGCTTCTCCGCGGATCTTTCCAGTGCGCTGTGCCTGCTCGTCATGACCGTGCTCGGCATCCCCGTCTCCACCACGCACACCAAGACCAGCGCCATCATGGGTGTGGGTGCGGTCCGCCGGCTGTCCGCCATCAACTTCGGCGTAGTGCGCGACATGATGCTCACCTGGGTCTTCACGTTCCCCGGATGCGGCCTCATCAGCTTCGCCATGGCCAAACTGTTCATGTTCGTGTTCTAGAAAGGAACCCCGCAATGGCAAGAAAAAACGATTCCTTCTACTTCGACGGGTTCCGTGAGAGCGCGGAATACGCATGCCAGGCCGCGCACCTGCTCTCCGAGGTCATGCACGGCTACGACTCCGAACAGCTCAAGGACAGCATGGAGGAGATGCACCGCATCGAACAGGCCGCCGACAAGGTACGTCACAGGATGATGGACGAGCTCGTCACCGCCTTCATCACCCCGTTCGACCGCGAGGACATCGGCCAGCTGAGCTACGTGCTCGACGACGTGATCGACAGCATCGAGGGCGTGCTCGACCGCATGTACTACGACAATGTGACCGACATGCGTCCCGAGGCCCTGCAGCTGACGGACATGGTGGTTCACGGCTGCGAGCAGATCGCCGGGCTCGTCGGCGAACTGCCGCAGTTCAAGCGCTCCAAGACGTTACGCGAGCGCGTGTTCGCCATCAACACCATCGAGACCGACGCCGACCACGTGTTCATCGAGGCCATGCGCACGCTGCACACCACCTGCACCGACCCGCTGCAGGTGTTCGCCTGGCACGACGTGTTCCGCCACCTCGAACAGTGCGCGGACAACTGCGAAGCCGTGGCCAATGTGGTCGACGGCATCGTCATGAAGAACAGCTGATGTCATTTTCTTGGCTCCCCCTTGTCAGGACGTTGCCGTGAAGTAAACAGCAAAGCTGTTTACAGGCAATGTGCGAGACGACAGTCGAGCTCATGAAACGCGGATGGAGTCCGTCCCTAATTGCAGGACGAGCTGTCGGCGGAGCCGGCTGAGGGGTAGATCCCGAGCAATAAGAAAACTCATCGATTGTTGTTCCGTCTCACCGGTGCGAGTTGATCCAGAGGATGGCGAGCTGGGTGCGGTTGGTGAGTCCCAGCTTGTCCAGCATGGCGCTGATGCGGTTGCGCACGGTGCCTTCGCTCAGGAACAGCTTCGCCGCGATGTCACGGTTGTCGAATCCCTGCGCCACCAGCGCCGCAATGTCACGATTGCGCTCGTCCATCGCATCCAGCGCGCGTCGGTCCGCGGCCAGTGCGGCGGGGGATTCCGGTTGAGCCGCATTGGACGATGCCGTGACGACGTCTCCATCCGATGCCGTCATACCGTCGATGCCGGTCCGTCCGGAGGCCCGGCCCGCTCCGTGCACGATGTCGCCGCTGCCGGTTGCGGATTGGTTGCCGTTGCCCGCCGCGGAACCGGTGAGTTTGCCGAGCACCTCGGCGCCCAGCACCACCTGACCGGCCATCACCGCCTGCAGGGCCGGCGCCACAGCGGTCACATCCTGCTTGATGAGATACCCCTTGGCGCCGAGGGCCATGGCCTGCGCGATGTACGACCGGTCCGCGAACGTGGTCAGGAACAGGATGCGCGCGGCGGGGTCCTTCCTCAGAATCTCGCCGGCCGCGTCAAGACCGCTTTTGCCGGGCATCTGGATGTCGATGAGCAGGATATCCGGGTGGTTGGCCGGGGTCTCGAAATACCGTGCCACTGCGGTCGTGCCGTCGTTCGCGGTCCACAGTACGTCCGCCGCGCCGGTGGCCGTCAGAATGGTCTGCAACGACTGGCAGACGATCGGATCGTCATCCACGATTGCGATTCTCATACAGTGCCTTTCGCTTTCCCGTCATTCGACACTTTTGCATGGTTCCACGCCCGCTTCGGTACCGAAACGAACACCCGCCAGCCGCCATCGTACGGTCCGCACAACGCCGTACCGCCTATGGCCCGCACACGCGATTCGATGTCCGCCAATCCCATGCCGCGAGGCAATTCATTGGCCGATAGCCTGTCGCCAGGCCGGTTGACGGAACCGGTACGAGACGTTCCGCCAACCGTTGGTTTCGCCGGGCCCTCATCCTGTACGACCAACTGCCAGAACGCGGGGAAATCACGCAACGTGACCTGTGCGGTACGAGCCTGGCTGTGATGCACCACATTCGACAAGGCCTCCCTGATCACCGTGGCGAAACAGCGGGATACGGGTGCCGGGGCCGAGGTGACATCGTTCTCAAGCCGGATCGAGAACCCGGGGGAGACCCCCTCGAACGAGTGAACCGCCGCCTCGATCTGTGCGGCGAAATCAGTGCCGTCATCCTCCAGATCATGCACGGACCGGCGCACCATCGTCATCGCGTCATTCAGCGTCTCGCCAAGCGCGCCGAAACCTTGTGCGGCCACGGTATCGCCGGTCGCATCGGCCACGGCGCGGCCGGCCTGCGCCTGCATGATGGCTCGGGTCAGCAGATGGCCCACATTGTCATGAATCTCGCGTGCGATGCGCGTACGTTCGCCGAGCGTGGCCATGCGCACCGACTGCGCCCGCTCCTCGTCCACGTCCGCGAGCCGCAGGCGATTGGCGCGGGCCGATTGCCGAGACCGATCCTGCAAGGCGCGCAACTGCCGCCGCAATGAGTCCTCATGCGTGGTCCTCGCCCCCAGTGCGAAGCCCAGCACAGTGGCTCCCACAGTGAGCATGAACGATATCGCGCCTTTTGCGAAGGATGGTTGGGAGCTGTCTTCGGTGACGAGGATATGGCATGTCGATACCGCCAGCGGAAGCAGCCACAACCATCGAGAGGCCAACGTGACATAGGGGAGCGCATCCCGCCAGCGTGATGCGAACGTATTCGTCGTACTGGTCGGCATCGTGCCGGATGCGGTCGTGGGTGATGCGGTTCGCGCCGAAACAGATGGAACGCAGGATGTCAGGCGAGCCGCATCATAGGCGATGACGGGCAGGAACACGGTCCATGAAGGCAACGCCGCGGCGGCCATCTCATATGCGCACGTCGGCAGCCAGGCCCAGGGCCCACGCGCCAGCCATTCGGCAAGCCCCGTCGCGGACGCCGCGACCAGCAGCCCGGCGATCATCCCCGCATACCCCATCACGGAGATATCCTGCGCGCCCTCGCTGCCGACGGCATACGGCATCGCCAGCAGCGCCACGCCGAGCGCCAGCAGCAACCCCTTCTCCGCCATCGTTCGCATAAGACCTCCGAGGCACAAATCCTTCCCTACGGATAAGCCTACTCGTTAAAGTCGGGAAGAGGCTGCGGGCTGGGATGCTTTCCCAAGGCGTGCGTCTAACCTGACATGTTATTGAGCAGGATAGTACCATGATTGGTATTCCCAGCAGCTATTCAATGTGCGAAGAGGCAAAGGAGACTCTGATGGCGAACGATCATTTGTCCGAGCCGGAAAGCGACAAGAAGTTTTCCGTATTTGACGAGGCAATGTTCGAGCATGCAGTCATTCAACGTCTGCAATCTCTGGGCTACGAATGGCTGTACGGGCCGGAAGTGAAGCGCACGGATGAGTCATATCGTGATGTTTTGCTGCCTGGCGTGTTGGAAGACTGCCTACGCCGGATCAATCCGGGAATCCATCCGGCTGCCCTTGCGGAAGCCGTCCGAAAGGTGTCGGATATCGAAGGTGTCGATCTGCTGACACGCAATATTCAGTTCATGGAATACCTGCAATCAGGTGTAGAAGTATCGTTTTTCGACGGAGAAAAGATGACTCCCGACCATGTGCGGATCATTGATTTCGAGCATCCTGATCGAAACGTATTCAACGTGGTAAACCAATGGACGTACGTTGAGTATGAGGAGAAACGGCCCGACGTAATCGTGTTCGTAAATGGCATGCCATTGGTGGTGTTTGAACTGAAATCACCGTCGCGCGAGAATGTCGACGCATCGGATGCATACCTGCAGTTGCGTAACTATATGAAAGTGATTCCGTCACTGTTCGCTTATAACGCATTCTGCGTGATGACGGATATGAGCGATACCCGTGTCGGAACCATCACGGCCAGCGAGGATCGCTTCATGCAGTGGAAGACTGCTGACGGCGATTACTCGAAGATTGCCAACAAGATCGTTATCCGATGGACCACGCTGCTCGATGGCATGTTCCCCAAAGACCGGCTGCTTGACATTCTTCGCAACTTCATCTGCTTCTCCAAGTCGGAGGACGGAACCGCAAAGATTCTAGCGGCGTACCATCAGTACTTCGGCGTTCATAAGGCTGTGGAGAGCACCTTGCGCGCCATGAACAGCGATGGCAAAGCCGGCGTGTTCTGGCATACACAGGGTTCCGGCAAATCATTGTCGATGGTGTTCTACGCACATTTGCTGGCTGAACAGGTGAACAGCCCGACGATTGTGGTGACCACTGACCGTACCGATTTGGATGGGCAGCTATATGGACAATTCGCCAAGTGCGCAGATTTCCTGCGCCAGCAACCACAGCAGGCGGTCAGCCGTGACAATCTTGTCGAACTCCTGAACAATCGGCAGGCGAACGGCATCGTATTCACGACGATGCAGAAGTTCAGTGAATCCGATGAACCGCTATCAGAACGCCGCAACATCGTGGTCATGGCCGACGAAGCGCACCGCAGTCAGTACGGACTGGAAATAAAACTCCATGCGGATGGTACTCATTCAGTGGGTGATGCGTTGAAAGTCAGGCAAGCGCTCCCGAACGCTTCCTATATAGGATTTACCGGCACTCCGATTGAGACTCAGGATAAATCCACCCGCGAGATATTCGGTGATTACGTGGACGTGTACGACATGACCCAATCGGTCGAGGACGGTGCCACTCGTCCGGTGTTCTATGAGAGTCGTGTGGTTTCGCTCAAGCTGGATGAAAACATACTCCGCGAATTGGATAAGCAGTACGAGAACATCTCGGATGATGCCGATGAGATGGCTATTGATCGCAGTAAACGTGACTTGGCGACGATGGACAGTGTGTTGGGTGCTCCTGAGACCATCGATTCCCTATGCCGTGACATCGTGAATCACTATGAGGAGAATCGCGCGGACGAGCTGACGGGTAAGGCGTTGGTCGTTGCCTATTCACGGCCCATTGCTATGCGTATGTACAAGAAGTTCCTTGAACTGCGCCCGCAATGGAAAGACAAAGTGCATGTGGTCATGACGTCTTCCAATCAGGACCCGGAGGAATGGCATAAGGTCATCGGCAATAAAGCCCATAAAGATGAGCTCGCTAAAGAGTTCAAGGATGATGACAGTCCGTTCAAAATCGCCATCGTAGTGGATATGTGGCTGACTGGTTTCGATGTACCTTCGCTATCCACGATGTACGTCTACAAGCCTATGAAAGGACACAACCTCATGCAGGCTGTGGCACGAGTGAATCGTGTGTACAAGGGCAAGGAAGGCGGCCTGATCGTTGATTACATCGGCATCGCTGGTGCCCTGAAACGCGCGATGCACGACTACACTAAGCGTGATCGTGAACGGTATGGCGACATGAACGTGGCCGACACCGCATATCCGTTGTTCCTTGACAAGCTGAGTGCGTGCCGAGACTTTCTACATGGTTTGGATTATCAGAACCGAATCCATACCAATTCTGCCGAACAGATGGCTGAAGCCATCGCGGACGGTGCGGACTACTTACTTGATCCCGAGCGGGAGAAAGATCGTAAGGACTTTATCAAGTGCGCCAAGGAGATGGCCCAAGCATTCGGCTTGTGCCGCAGCATGGTCGCTGATGAATTGAAGATCGAAGAAGCGTACATCGATGTGTTGCGCACGCAGATGCTGAAAGTGCTGAACGTTAATCCCGGCAATCCGCGCATGTCTTTGAAGGAGATCAACAAGCAAATCGCCGCCATCATGGAGCAAGGCGTACATAACGAAGGCGTTATCGATCTGTTCGAAGACCGGACAGTTGAGGTCTCGCTGTTTGATGAATCCTTCCTTGCCGAAGTCGCACAGATGAAGCAGAAGAATCTCGCGATGGAATTGTTGCGCAAGCTGATTGACGATCAGGTCAAGGCATATCGCAAGAAGAGCGTGGTCATGGCTGGCAAGTTCTCCGAGATGCTGCAGCAATCGGTTAATGCATATCTCAACGGCATGCTCACCAACGCCGAGGTCATACAGCAGCTGTTGGATATGGCCAAGGAGATCATGGCCGCGCGGCAGGAAGGTAAGACGCTTGGTCTGGATGATGAAGAGCTTGCCTTTTATGATGCACTGACTAAGCCACAAGCTATCAAGGATTTCTACGAGAACGATGAGCTGGTTGCTATCACCCGAGAGCTGACTGACACGTTGCGCAGGAACCGCACGATAGACTGGCAGAAGAAAGACGATGCCCGCGCTCGCATGCGTAAGTCAATCAAACGATTGCTGAAGAAGCATAAGTACCCGCCGGATGAGGTGCCGGAGGCCATCGAGACGGTGATGCAGCAGTGCGAGTTGTGGGTTGACTACGGAGAGGGAAACTGATTCATGGCGAAAAAGACAAGCACCAAAGCCCTGGGCTTTGAGGAGCAGATTTGGGACGCGGCTTGTAAACTGCGTGGCAACATCGATGCTTCGGAATACAAAAATGTTGTACTCGGTTTGATTTTTCTCAAGTACATCTCGGATAACTTCGAGGCCAAACACGCCGAATTGGTGGCCGAAGGCGAAGGATTCGAGGAAGACCGTGACGAGTACACGTCCGAGAACATCTTCTGGGTGCCGAAAGAAGCCCGTTGGGAAGTCGTGGCCGCGGCTGCACACACTCCTGAAGTCGGTAAGGTCATCGATGAATCAATGAGGCTCATCGAGCAGGAGAACAAGAAACTCAAGGGCGTGCTGCCCAAGAACTTCGCACGTCCTGAACTGGACAAGCGCCGGCTTGGGGAAGTGGTCGACCTGTTCACCAACGTGAAGATGGCTGAGAACGGAGACACCCATGATCTGCTTGGCCGCACTTATGAGTATTGCCTGTCGCAGTTCGCGTCTCAGGAGGGTAAGAACGCCGGCGAGTTCTACACGCCGAAATGCGTGGTGAAGACTCTGGTGAATGTGCTTGAGCCGTTCAAGGGGCGTGTCTATGACCCGGCTTGTGGTTCGGGCGGCATGTTTGTACAGTCGGCCGAGTTCGTGCGTAACCATCAGGGCAACATTAATAACATCTCCGTCTATGGTCAGGAGTCGAACCCGACAACGTGGAAGATGGCCACGATGAACCTCGCCATCCGTGGCATTGATGCCGATCTTGGCCCAAAGAACGACGATACGTTCTTCAACGATCTGCATCGCACCGAGCGATTCGACTACATTCTCGCGAACCCGCCATTCAATCTATCCGATTGGGGTGGCGATAAGCTCAAGGACGATCCACGCTGGGAATACGGCGTGCCGCCCGAGGGCAATGCAAACTTCGCATGGATGCAGCACATGATTCACCACCTGTCGCAGTCTGGCCGTATCGGCTTAGTGCTCGCCAATGGCTCGCTGTCGTCGCAGACGAACAATGAAGGAGAGATTCGCAAGAACATCGTCAACGCCGGACTGGTGGAGGGTATTGTTGCCATGCCGACGCAGTTGTTCTTCTCCACGCAGATTCCAGTGTGCCTATGGTTCCTGCGCAAAGGGCGTCCTGCTGATTCCAAGACGCTGTTCGTAGATGCTCGCAACATGGGCACGATGATTAGTCGCTCACAGCGTACGCTCACTGATGAGGATATTCAGAAGATCGCATCCACGTTTGATACGTTCCGTGATGGGACGCTGGAAGAGGAGAAAGGCTTCTCCGCCGCAGTGTCTATCGAAGACATTGCCAAGCAGGATTACATTCTTACTCCCGGCCGCTATGTCGGCATTGCTGAGCAAGAAGAGGACGATGAGCCATTCGATGAGAAGATGAAGCGTCTGACCGGAGAACTCGCCAAATGCTTCGAGGAATCCAACCGACTACAAGCCGAAATCAAGAAGAATCTGGAGGCGATTGGGTATGGGCTCTGAGGTCAATCTTTCGGAATTGTGCTTGACTGGAAAAGGACGGTACGGCATTGCGGCTTCGGCGGTAGACTATTCGCCAAACTTACCTACATATCTCCGTATTACAGATATTAACGATAATGGAACCCTTAATTTGTCTGGGCTTAAATCTATCGATGATACGAACTCAAAAAAATATGAGCTTCGGGAAGGGGATATAGTTTTTGCTCGGACAGGAGCGAGCGTCGGTCGGAATTATCTATATGATGTTCGTGACGGAAATTTTGTGTTCGCCGGATTCCTTATCGGATTTACTCTAGATAAAGCGTTGATTAACCCTCGATGGGTAAAATACTATTGTCAGAGCAAGAGCTACCAAGATTGGGTAACGTCACATATAAGCGGAAGTACACGGGGAAATATCAATGAACGTGCATTTGCTTCTCTTCCTATTCCGGTGCCCTCAAGGGATTATCAAGATAAGGCAGTGACTCTGCTTGATTCTATCGAAGATTCTTGCCGTGCTCTCACTCAGACAAACGGCCATTTGTACCCATCAGAATTTGTGTTGGCGGCGTAGGCAATTCGATTCTCGACACATCAAGCTCGCCAGACATCAGTTTGGGCAGCAGGGCATCACGTAATTCTGTTAGTAGAGATATTTGACTGCAATTCGTCCGGTATAGGCGGAATTCATAGTCAAATGATGGAGCTGCATCGGGCCATTCAACAGGAATCGACTTCATATTTTTCTGATTAAGTTTGGGCTGCACGGCTCCCGTTATATATTCCGTAATGCGTAAATCAGATAGTGCGACATAAAGTTGCTCCGTAGTGACACCTTTCGTGCCAGCAAGAACATGCGCATGATTATTCACCCAATATTTTCCCCACACGTATTGAAGTGAGGGATGTCCGAATGCATCAGTCACAGTACCGTCTTCCCCCATGAGCAAACGAACATCGTCAAAGAGATAGCTGCTCACGTAATCCATGACGCTTGCCGCTCCATAATATGGATATCTACCTTTCCTCTTCTCACGTTCTTTCTTACTAAGAGGAATTCGTTTGCTGTCTTCAACCCGAATTATCTCTCCCAAGGAGATCGAGGATTTGCCCTTTTGAAGAGCCTTTCTCCACCGGGTAATGCACAGCTCCAACAAATGGCCGTTTGTCTGTCAGCATCGTTGTTTTCTGCGATTCACATTATGCCTATATGTATTCATACATGCATCGAGGCGAAAGGCTCCACATGATAGGAAGCAACACCATCGAGTCAATCTTGAAATCCATGCAGAACACGTTGGATGCGCGACAGCTCAGACAGCTCAAAGCCGTGCTGTCAGCCAATCTCAGCACAGATAATCTTGCTGGCAATGACAACGAAGCAATGGAACTGCTGAACTCCTTCCTTACCGCCAAGGAACTTGAAGGATGCAGCGAACGCACATTGAAATACTATGATTCGACACTTACTCACTACATCAGAAAAACCACCACTCCCCTAACTCAAGTGGATACCGACCAACTTCGAACCTATCTCGCCGAATACCAGACGACACATGCTGTGGGGAAGGTCACGGTAGACAACATCCGCCGTATTCTTGCCACTTTCTTCTCATGGTTAGAGGATGAGGACTATATCGTCAAAAGCCCAGCGCGCAAGATACGCCGTGTGAAAGCTCCGATTAGAGTCAAAGAAACCATTTCGGATGAGGATATGGAGCGTCTACGCGACGGCTGCGAAACGCCACGAGATCTCGCGATGATCGACTTGCTCTCCTCCACCGGCATGCGAGTCGGCGAATTAGTGAAGCTTAACCGTGACAGCGTCAACCTCAACGAGCGTGAATGCATCGTGCAGGGCAAAGGCAATAAGGAACGAAAAGCCTACTTCGACGCCAGAGCCAAACTTCATCTTGAAGAATATCTGCGAGGCCGCGATGACGCCAACCCCGCCCTGTTCGTCAGTCTCAGCGGTGACCACGAACGCATTGCCATTTGTTCCGTGGAAAGCAGGCTCCGAGCTCTCGGCAGAAAGCTGCAACTCCCCCGCATACATCCACATAAGTTCCGTCGCACCATGGCCACCAATGCCATAAACCGCGGCATGCCAGTGGAACAGGTTCAGAAACTACTCGGACACGTCAAGATAGACACCACCATGCAATACGCATTGGTCAGCCAAAGCAACGTGAAAGCGTCGCATCGCAAGTATCTGGGGTAATCAGCGTTATCCCCCTATAATCGAAACCAGCACAAATCAACCCGGTAAAGCCGAAAGGAGACGCACTGTGGCTACATCGTGCACCCGTTCAGAGCAGGCAAATACTGCATATCTCAGTGCAGAGAACGGCTTCACCGTGTTTGAATACGGCAAGGCTCGTATTCAGTTCCGCGCTCCCTACTCATTGGAACGGTATACCAATGTCAAGCAATGGGATAACGGATACCTCGTCGTGGATGCAAAATACAAGCATAACAACGCGCCAGAAGAGGAATACATCGATCTGAAACCAGTACTTACAAATCTGTACATCGATGCCAACCATTTCCTACAACCAATCAAGAAAGTAAAGATAGCTCGCAACTGATAAAGAACAATGTATAAAGGCTCAAGCTTTTGAGCATTCGTCAATACTGAGTGGCCACGTAGAACAACGAGCATAGACACCAACTCTTGTTGTTTGTTGTTGCGTTCTCTCGGTTAGGGGTGTAGTCTGAAACAGCGAAATAAGCTGGACTACGTTCAGTTCGCTGAGGCCATCCCCACAAAACGGGATGGCCTCAGTGCTTTCAGCGACAGGAGAAAACATGCTGCACAAGCCCTACAAAAGTCTGGACGAGCAGATCGCCATTCTCCGGTCACGTGGAATGATAGTGCATGATTCCGCAGTGCACGCTCTCAGACGAGAAGGCTACTATTCCATCGTCAACGGCTACAAGAATCTGTTCCTCGACGCAAATTTGAAACACACGAATGAGGATCATTACTTACCAGGAACCACTTTCGACGACCTATTTGCATTGTTTTCATTCGATCGACAGCTTCGCGGATTACTGTTTGAGGGTATTACTCAAGCGGAAGCATCGCTGAAAGCAGCCTGCGCCCATGAATTCACTAAACTTCATCCCGATGAGGTAAATCCATATCTTATCCCAGACAATTACAGCCAATCTCGTCGTTCCAGCGCCATGACACTCATCAACAAAGTATTTACAAAAATTCTTGAGCTTGATGGCAACCCGCATAACAAGGGCGAATACGGCGGCAAAACTTACATTCGACATTGTATGGAAGATTTAGATGGTCAGGTGCCGTTCTGGGTACTGGCCAATGACCTATCGCTGGGACAGACTGTCTGGTTTTTCCAGACACAGACAAAAGAGGTCCGTCTCGCGATTGCGGAGAGTTTTACTGCACTATATGCCGACACTCACGCCAAGCCTCGGGTGATTACAATCAAACAACTTGACCGCATATTCAATCGACTTGTATTCTTCAGGAATCTATGCGCCCACGACGAACGCTGTTATTGTGCTCACTACGACAATCGCCTCAATGAATCCGTTTTCCAAACGGTATGCGATTTGGCATATCTAATGGACAAAGAATCTTATGGCACATTCTTCCAAAAGTTCTTCTCTCTAATCGACGGCATCACAGAGACCATTCCCCGGCAAGCGCAAAGCATTATTACAGCGATTGGCATCCATGATCGCAGCCAGCACCTAATCTAGGAGACTTTACAATGACTCGTCTTAAAAATCTATGCACAAAAATCGGTAGTGGAGCAACACCAAAAGGAGGGAAGGACTCATATCAAGGCGGAGACTACGCACTTATACGTAGCCAAAATGTACTAGATTGGCAATTCTCCGATAACGGATTAGCCTTCATCAACGACGAGCAAGCATCCAAACTCGATAATGTTCAGATTAGGCCCGGCGATGTACTACTTAACATCACTGGAGATTCTGTTGCACGTACTTGCATTGTCCCAGATAACATTCAAAAAGCTCGCGTCAATCAACATGTGTGCATTATCAGGCCAAGAGCTGGGCAGCTTGACAGCCTGTATTTACTCATGTTTCTAGAGCATCGCAAAAACTCTCTTCTACAGATTGCCTCCTCAGGAGCAACAAGGAATGCCCTGACCAAGGCAACCATAGAAGCTATTGACATTAAGGTACCAGACTATGACAAACAGTTAAAACTAACCGCCTTGGTCAGGAGTATCAGCGCACAAATTGATAACCTCACTCAGACAAACGGCCATTTGTTGGAGCTGGCCATGACCTTGTATAAGGAATTGGCTAGTGCCATCGATTCCAAAACAGCATTGAAGGCTTGTACCAGACTGGTATCTCGTGGCGTAACTCCAAAATATGACGATTCTTCTTCCTACACCGTGTTGAATCAGAAATGTATTCGGAATCATTCCGTATCGTTGGTGCCTTCCAGGAAGATGACGCCACCTAAGAAAAGTGAGAAGCAGCTTCAATATGGTGATATTTTAATCTGTTCGACGGGTACTGGAACTTTAGGCCGTTGTGCTCAAGTACTTTTTAGTCCAACAGAAATGACCGTCGATTCACATGTGACAATCGTTCGTCCTTGTAGCATGCGATTCATGCCTTTCCTTGGATGTTGGGCACTCTCTTCGGAACCATTGTTTGAATCATTGGCAAAAGGAAGTACCGGACAAACAGAATTGTCTCGATCTGAACTTGAATTATTAGATGTTCCTCTTCCTGACGAGAAGAGTCTTGATTCTTTCTATAAAGAAGTAATCCCTATATTTAATTTATTACAGACAAATTCAAACAAGATACAAAATCTTGTCGCTCTTCGAGATTCTTTGCTACCTAAACTCATGTCGGGTGCAATCGATGTATCGAAGATCGAACTACCTACGCCGCTAGAACAAGGCTCTCCGACAAATGGCCGTTTGCCTGCTTAGCAAGTCAACATCGTGACAAATGTCATCGCCGGGAGCGTACGGCGTGACGTTTGTGGGTGGGAGTCGCGGCGCCCGCTTGGGATGATGGAGTCATCCAAGGAAGGGAGCGAACATGGCAACCGACATCACAGCCCACACCGACACCGGGCCCACCGCACCGGCTGAGACGAACGAAGTGGAGACGACCACGGCAGTCCACGTCAGCCAGCTCGTCAAGCGGTACGGCGACATGGTGGCGCTCGACTACTTCGACCTCGACGTGAAGCAGGGCGAGATCTTCGGCCTGCTGGGCCCTAACGGCTCCGGCAAGACCACGGCAATCAACTGCATCCTCGCGCTGCTCACCTACGATTCTGGCACCATCCGTGTCTTCGGACAGCCGATGACGCCCACGTCATACGACCTCAAGCGCCGCATCGGCATCGTTCCGCAGAACGTGGCCGTGTTCAACGAACTGACCGTCACCGAGAACATCGACTACTTCTGCTCACTGTACGTGCCGAAGAAGGCCGAACGCGCGCCCCTGGTCGAAGAGGCCATCGAATTCGCCGGACTGCAGGACTTCCGCAAATTCCGGCCCGGCAAGCTCTCCGGCGGTCTCCTCAGGCGTCTCAACATCGCCTGTGGTATCGCCCACAAACCCGACCTCATCTTCTTCGACGAGCCGACCGTGGCCGTCGACCCGCAGAGCCGCAACGCCATCCGCGCAGGCCTCCAGAAGCTCCCCAAGGCCGGCGCCACCGTGCCTGGCTCTT
>NZ_QFFM01000067.1 GCF_003129905.1 Bifidobacterium callitrichidarum | reverse complement strand
CCGAAGCCGACGGTCACGAACGGGGTCTGGCCGTTGGAGACGCGGTTGGAGTTGATCTGGTACTCCATGGTCTGCATGGCGTCGTAGATGGCCTTGCGGGTGCGGATCTTGGCCAGGATCTCGCGCTCTTGCTCCAGCTCGTCGACGTCCGTGTGGAACGGGGTGTCCATCGGCAGCGGCTCGCGGTTGCCGAAGTGGAGCTTGGCGGGCTCGTTCTTCTTGGCGTTCTCCACCTGGCGGCGGGCAAATTCCACCGGCATGCCGTCGGGGATGGTCTCGCGGGCCTCCTCGAGGAACTTCTCGTAGTCCTTGCGGGCGTACTGGGCCAGGTGCTCGTCGGCGCGGTTGGCGGTCTGGCCGCCGTACTGGCTGGAGGCCACGTCCTTCATGATCTGGGTGATCTGGGTGGCGGCGATGGCGATGGACTTCGGGGAGGCCATCGGGGCGTTGCCGAGCGT
>NZ_QFFM01000066.1 GCF_003129905.1 Bifidobacterium callitrichidarum | reverse complement strand
AACAGCTAACTCTGGACTCCCAGACAACAAATCAACACATCAAACGATCACAAAACGATCGAAACGAACAACAAAAAAAACTTTGAGTTCGAAACGAAATCAACAACAAGAAAAGAATCAAAAGAAACTTTCTTGCTCGCGTCCACTATCCAGTTCTCAAACCACCACGCACCCACCGATCGGGCCGCCAGGCACCAAGGCCCGGGACCAAACCCATGGGGCAGCGGACCGCACCAGACCCTAAGGCCTGGGGTGGCGATCCGGGAGCCCAAAAGCGCATCCATACCGCTTCCCACACCCACCGCACGACCGGCGGGCGACAAGCCCATGATCTCTTCCACACCAGCAACCCCGACCGAACCGCGACTGTCGCGGACGCGGGGCGCACACCGGCTTCCAAACAGAAGCCTGAATACTCCGTAGAAAGGAGGTGATCCAGCCGCACCTTCCGGTACGGCTACCTTGTTACGACTTAGTCCCAATCA
>NZ_QFFM01000065.1 GCF_003129905.1 Bifidobacterium callitrichidarum | reverse complement strand
AACAGCTAACTCTGGACTCCCAGACAACAAATCAACACATCAAACGATCACAAAACGATCGAAACGAACAACAAAAACAAAAATCTCATTTTCGAGTTCGAAACGAAATCAACAACAAGAAAAGAATCAAAAGAAACTTATCTTGCTCGCGTCCACTATCCAGTTCTCAAACCACCACGCACCCACCAGCCACGACACGAACCGGAACAAACCGGCCGGCCGGACCCATGGGGCAACGGACCGCACCAGGCGATCAAGCCTGGGGTGGCGATCCGGGAGCCCAAAAGCGCATCCGCACCACTCCACACCCACCGCACGACCGGCGGGCGAAAGCCAACGATCTCTTCCACACCAGCAACCCCACGAACCACGGGACTATCCCGCGTCGGGGGCACACACCGTCGGACGAACATCCGACTGAATACTCCGTAGAAAGGAGGTGATCCAGCCGCACCTTCCGGTACGGCTACCTTGTTACGACTTAGTCCCAATCA
>NZ_QFFM01000064.1 GCF_003129905.1 Bifidobacterium callitrichidarum | reverse complement strand
CCCTCGCCCACGACACCACCGAATTGGCCAGCGTGACGGTGGACGGACAGGCCGTCGCCTTCGATTCCGCCAATCGCGCCGTACTGCACCGCGCTTACACCGCGGGCGCCCCCGAAATCGCCGTGGAGACCAAGGACAACGCGGTGGCCTACGTGGTGCCGCCACTCCACTACCCGTACGGCTCGTATGTGATCCGCGTGGTCTCCGAAAACGGCGAACAACACGCCGCCTACGCGCTCGACCTGGACGTGCCGCCGGCACCGGTGGCCGAGGTCACCGTGGTGCCGCCTGCCGTCACCGTGGGCGAGGACGAAACCGTGCGTCTCACCGTGAATGCCACGGACGAGACCGGTGCCGCCATCGACCTGGGTGGGGGCAGCGCGGCCGGCGTGCCGTTCTCCTCCAGCCATGAATCCGTGGCCGGCGGGGACGGTAGCGGCGTCGTCACCGGCCGACTGTCCGGTACGGCGAGCGTGAGCGCCACCGTGACGTACGGCGGCGGGGCCAAGACC
>NZ_QFFM01000063.1 GCF_003129905.1 Bifidobacterium callitrichidarum | reverse complement strand
TGCCTCTGGGCCGTGCCGCGTCGCGCGTCTTTTTGAGGTACCGGTCCATCGTGGCCGCGCTCATCCGCTCCAGCTCGCGGAACGCGAAACCGTCCCAGTCGGCGAGCTCGCCGTGCGCGCGCAGCATGGGCATCCACAGGGGCAGCATCGCCTTGAGGTACTTCGCGCACGGCGCATCCATCATCAGCCACACCTGGACCAGCAGCTCGCGCGACTGCTCCGAATACCGCTTCGGCCGCTCCGCGGGCGACATCGACGGCCTGCCGCGCCCGGCTTCCGTGAGTCTGCGTCTCGCGGTGCTCCTGCCGATTCCCAGCACGGAGCACATCTCATCGAGGATGCGTCCCTTGTCCTTCTTCGACGCCTTCATGTATTCATCCCTGAATCTCAGGGTGACCTGCCGCTTCGTCGCCATGCTGATCCTGTCTTCCATAAGACAAGCCAAACAGGACCGATACCGTTCGCGCTCATTCCCGATGAGGCACCACCACACCCTACGCGCTCAAAAAACGTGAGGCACGTCG
>NZ_QFFM01000062.1 GCF_003129905.1 Bifidobacterium callitrichidarum | reverse complement strand
ATGCAGACCATGGAGTACCAGATCAACTCCAACCGCGTCTCCAACGGCCAGACCCCGTTCGTGACCGTCGGCTTCGGTCTGGGCACCGACTGGTTCTCCCGTGAGATTCAGCGTGCCATCCTGCTCAACCGCATTCGCGGCCTGGGCAAGGAGCACCACACCGCCATCTTCCCGAAGCTCGTGTTCACCGTCAAGCACGGTGTGAACGCCGACCCGGGCGACCCGAACTACGATCTCAAGCAGCTTGCCCTCGAGTCCGCCACCAAGCGCATGTACCCGGACGTGGTGTTCTACGAGAACATCGTCAAGATCACCGGCTCCTTCAAGGCCCCGATGGGCTGCCGTTCCTTCCTGCAGGGCTGGATCAACCCGGAGACCGGCAAGGACGAGGAAGACGGCCGCATGAACCTCGGTGTGGTGACCGTGAACGTGCCGCGCATCGCCATCGAGTCCCATGGCGACAAGGCCCGCTTCTGGAAGCTGTTCAACGAGCGCATGGAGGTGGCCCACCAGGCCCTGCAGTTCCGCATCATGCGCTGCAAGGAGGCCACCCCGGTCAACGCCCCGACGCTGTTCCG
>NZ_QFFM01000061.1 GCF_003129905.1 Bifidobacterium callitrichidarum | reverse complement strand
CTGAAGCCGAGTTCGTTGACCGCGCGCTGGACCGCGACCTCCAGGGTGAGCGTGGAGCCGGCGATGGCGCCGTTGGACACGAGGCGAGCGTGGCCGTCGATGACGTTCACGTCGAGTTCGCCGAGCTTGTACGCGCCGTCGGGGCAGTCGGTGGCGGCCATCGCGTCGGTGACGAACGCGATGCGGTGGGGCGCCAGTCCGAAGCCGAGTTTGACCATCGGGTTCTGGACGTGGAAGCCGTCATTAATCAGCTCGATGGTGACGCGCGGGTCCTCCACGGCGGCCGGGATGGGGCCGGGTTCGCGATGGTGCAGGCCGTTCATCGCGTTGAACATGTGGGTCATGATGCCGGCGCCCGCGTTGAAGCCGGCCTGGGCGGTGGCGTAGTCGGCGTCGCAGTGGCCGACCGCGGGCACCACGCCGGCGGCCGCGAACTGGCGGATGGCGCCGATGCCGTGCTCAAGCTCCGGCGCGATGGTGATCTGGCGGATGCAGCCGATCTTGCCGGCGGCGGGGTCGGCGCCCGAGGCGTCGAGCATGGTTCCCACGAGTTCGGGCACCGGGTCCTTGAGGCAGTTCGGATCGTGCGCGCCCTTGCGTTTCAGGGCGAGGAACGGGCCTTCGAGGTGACAGCCAAGGATGTCGGGGCGGGTGGCCATCTTCTCGCGCACGGTGCGGATGTTGCGGCAGATCACGTCCATCGGGTT
>NZ_QFFM01000060.1 GCF_003129905.1 Bifidobacterium callitrichidarum | reverse complement strand
GTGGCCCACCAGGCCCTGCAGTTCCGCATCATGCGCTGCAAGGAGGCCACCCCGGTCAACGCCCCGACGCTGTTCCGCTTCGGCGCCTTCGGACGTCTGGGCGCCAACGACAACGTGGACCAGCTGTTCAAGAACGAGCGCGCCACCGTGTCCCTGGGTTACATCGGCCTGGCCGAGACCACCGCGGTCTTCTACGGCAAGAACTGGATCCGCGACCACGGCTGGGATCCGGAAGGCAAGGAGTTCGCGCTGTCCATCGTCAAGCGCATGAACGAGCTGTGCAAGCAGTGGAGCAAGGCGGAGGGATACCACTACTCCGTGTACTCCACGCCGTCCGAGTCCCTGACCGACCGCTTCAACCGCATGGATCGCGAGAAGTTCGGCCGCATCGAGGGCGTGACCGATCATGACTTCTACACCAACTCGTTCCACTACCCGGTGTGGCTGCAGCCGACCCCGATGGAGAAGCTTAACTACGAGAAGGACTTCCCGTACTACGCCTCCGGCGGCTTCATCAACTACTGCGAGTACCCGTGCCTGCAGGACAACCCGAAGGCGCTCGAGGCCGTGTGGGACTACGCCTACAACATCGGCATCGGCTACCTGGGCACCAACACCCCGATCGACCACTGCTTCGTGTGCGGCTTCCAGGGCGACTTCGAGCCCACCGAGGAAGGCTTCAAGTGCCCGGAGTGCGGCAACTCCGACCCGGACAAGTGCAACGTGACCAAGCGCACCTGCGGCTACCTCGGCAGCCCGGTCCAGCGCCCGATGGTCCACGGCCGCCACGAGGAGATCGCCCACCGCGTCAAGCACATGAGCGG
>NZ_QFFM01000006.1 GCF_003129905.1 Bifidobacterium callitrichidarum | reverse complement strand
AGGACCGATACCGTTCGCGCTCATTCCCGATGAGGCACCACCACACCCTACGCGCTCAAAAAACGTGAGGCACGTCGATGGTATAATTTGAATACGAAAATTAAGCAACAAATCGGAATTGACAGAGGTAATGAAATGTTTGAAGAATTAGGAATTAGTTTTGGCACAGCACTATAATCGTCTTACTTGCATTATATTTTATAATTAAGTGGGCGGTCAAAAATGGAATAAAAGAAGCCTATAGGGATATTACAGGGAAAGTCACTACCGAGGATATTGAGGCAGAACAAATATGTAACGAAGAGGAAAAATAGTTAATAAAGAGAGGTGCATATGCTATGCCAGGTATACTTGTGGTTGAAGATGATGAAAATTTAAATCGTGGAATTACATTTTCACTGAAAAAATCCGGATATGAGGTTTTTTCAGCAGAATCAGTGAAAAAAGCGAAAAGAATTGCAAGTGATAATAATGTGGATGTTGCCATTTGTGATGTGAATCTTCCGGATGGAAACGGATTAGAGCTTGTCAGATGGATGCGGAATTGTCAAAATGTATATATTATCTGTCTTACCGCGTTGGATCAGGAGACAGATCAGGTCATGGGATATGAAGCCGGTGCGGACGATTATATGACGAAACCGTTCAGCCTTTCCGTACTTCTTCTGAAAATCGAGGCTCATTTCCGCCGCAGAAAGAATGAACCCGGAACTCCAAAAATTCATTCAAAGGATATCGTGTTTATCCCCGGAGAGATGAGGGCGTTCGTAAAGGAAAGAGAAATAAGCCTTACGAAGAATGAACTGAAAATGCTGTCCTTTTTTCTTCAAAACCCGAAACAGATTCTTTCAAAAACACAGCTGTTAGAAAACGTGTTTGATCTGGATGGTGATTTTATGGATGAAAACACGGTAGCTGTGAACATCAGAAGGCTTCGGAAGAAAATCGAAGAGGATCCGGCGGCTCCGGTCTATATTAAAAACATCCGCGGGCTTGGGTATATATGGAATCAGGAGGTAAGTCAGTGACGAAACGACATCGTAAAAAGTGGGTTGATGCCTTGTCACTGGTGCTGCCGGTTCTACTCTTTTTTGCAGTATTGAACTGCTTTACCACCTATTTATATTATCAGGATTATCAATGTAAAATGGATATCCTGACAGAAGTTGCGGCGGGCGCAGAGACCACCGGCATGGATGTTGCCGCAGGATGGCTGAAAGGAAACGACCATCAAGCCAATGAACAAGGTAAGCAATTATTAGAGCAATACGGGTACTGGGAAAACAAAGGGACTTCGTTTTATGTGCGCTTCCGGCAGAATATCATGATAACCGGCTGTACAAGCGCAGTGCTATGTCTGTCTTTGCTAACGTTCCTGTTTTACCGGAAGAAAGCTGAGGCGAAAGAAAGTCGGAAACGATTGGAGCAGCTAGAGCAAATCCTGATTGCATTTCGGGAAAATCACTTTGAGGTAGTGCCGGACACAGAAGATCATGTCTGGCAGGAAAGACTGAAATTTCAGCTTGAAGCAATCGGACATCATATCCAGCTGCTGCAAGAGGAAGCCAGAGCGGAGAAGGAAAGCACAAAGGAAATGGTATCCGACATTTCCCATCAGCTGAAAACCCCGGTTGCAGCCTTGGATACCTGCTTTAGCATATTGCTGCGGAACAATCTGAGTGAGACGGAGCAACAGGAATTTCGCATCCGCTGCCGGAGTGCATTGGACGGATTGGAAACATTGTTGCAGTCTCTGCTGGAAATATCCAAACTGGAGACAGGTTTGATTCAGCTTGATCAGAAAACACTTCCCATTATGGATACGATCATCTCCGCAGTAAACCGAACGTATCCAAAGGCAGCGGAGAAAGGGATAGAACTTATTTTCGACTGCAACGAATCACTGGAGCATTGTGCACTCATGCAGGATAAACGTTGGCTTGGAGAAGCAATCATTAACGTTTTGGACAATGCCATCAAATACAGCCCAGAACATTCAAAAATCACGATCCGTCTACAAAAAAGAACCGGCTTTGTGAGAATTGAGATCGAGGATCAGGGAATCGGAATCCCGCAGAGTGAATACCATAAAATATTCCAGCGGTTTTACAGAGGGACTGCGCCGGAAGTCCGCGAAAAGAGCGGAACTGGCATCGGTCTGTATCTGTCCAGACAGATTATTGAGCAGCATGGTGGGACAATCACGGTAGCCTCCGGCAAAGTCAGAAAAGGAAGTACCTTTTTGATTCAGCTGCCGGAGAATGGACTTTCGTAGAGATGATGAGCAGAAGTCTTTCAAATCTGTAAGACTTCTGCTCTCTTTTTGAAAGTGAAATGAAAGGTTCCTTTGATACAATGCTGGTAAATAAGAAAAGGAGGCCATTGGAGTGGGCGTGATATTAGAAACCAAGCAGCTTTGCAAATTTTATGGGACGGGGGAAAATCAGGTCAAAGCCGTCAATCATGTGAATATCCAGATTCAACAGGGAGAATTTGTCGCCATTGTCGGAAAATCCGGCTCCGGAAAAAGTACCCTGCTGCATATGCTGGGCGGGCTGGATACACCAACCAGCGGCAGCGTGATCTTGTCTGACAAGGACCTGTATTCCATGAAGGAGGATCAGCTTGCCGTTTTCCGGAGAAGAAAGATCGGATTTGTATTTCAGGCATTCAATCTGGTATCCTCCATCAATGTGTGGGAAAATATCGTTCTTCCGTTGGGGCTTGACGGAAAAAAAGTGGATAAAGCTTATGTCAATGATATTATCACCACACTGGGTCTTGAACACCGGATTCATAATCTTCCGAATACCCTCTCCGGAGGACAGCAGCAGCGCGTTGCGATTGCAAGAGCCTTGGTAAACAGACCGGAGATTTTGTTTGCGGACGAGCCAACCGGAAATCTTGATTCCAAGACAAGTGACGAGGTGATCGCGCTGCTGAAAATGAGCGCAAAAAAATATGGACAGACGATTGTAATGATTACCCATGATGATGAGATCGCGCAGGTTGCTGACCGTATTTTAGTCATCGAGGATGGACAGGTGGTGGATTTCAATTGAGGACGATCAGCAAAATTGCATTCAGCAACGACAAAAGAAATCGGACAAGAAGTGTCCTCATTATGACGGCGATTTGCCTGACTACCATGCTTCTGGTCATTATCAGTACAATTGGAAATGGACTGATCCTCTTACAGAAGGATCAGGCTGCAAGCTCATACGGAAGCAACTACGGCCTGTTTATCGCCGCAGATGGTACGCAATTAAAAGAAGTGGAACGCAGAGCTGAGATATCTGATATCGGCATCATGTGTACGGAGGGCATCCTGAAAGGAAATGAGAATGGCGGCTTTGTCAGTGCGGATGAAACGGTCAGGAAAATGCTTCCCTATAATCAGGAATATGTGTTGAAGGAAGGTACCTATCCGGAAAAGGCGCAGGAAATTGCCGCAGGACGCGCTTTCTTTGATGCAGTGGGATACCATGATGTAAAGGTCGGAGACACCGTAACATTGGAGTACCGTTCCGGCATGCAGTCGGAATACGCACCGATGGAATTTACTGTCAGCGGGCTTTTATATGACCGGGATGAATATACCATCGAGGCTTCCTATGTTGTATTCGGTTCGCAGGATTTTTATAATGAGCGTGTTGCGGAGGGTGACAGGCAATATAATATCTATTTTACCTTGAGCGATTCTGCAAATGTATCTATGAATAATGTTGCGCCTGTTATAAAAGAAATCGCGGATTCCTGCGGCATTGACCAGAAAAACGTGATCATCAATGACCTCTACCTGCAGTGGGTATTGCAGCCGAGCTATGAAATGATTGTGGTTTGTGGAACCCTGATCCTCGGAATCGTGCTGTTTTCCGTTGTGGTCATTTATAATATCTTCCAGGTCGGGATCGCCCAGAAGGTTCAGGAGTACGGAAAAATCAAGGCGCTGGGTGCAACCAGAAAGCAGATGAAGCAGTTGATCTTTCGTGAGGGCATTCTTCTGGCGGTTCCTTCGATACCGCTGGGGCTGCTGTTTGGTTTCCTGATTGCAAACGTCAGCTTCAACTGGCTGGTGGAGCAGGGAAATCTGGTATCGTCCGGAATCAAGAACCATCAGGTGCCTCTGTTTTCACTGACAATTATGCTCATCTGCATTTTTGTATCGTTTCTTACGGTCGTTTTGGCTCTGCGCAAACCCATGAAAATTGTTTCCCGGATTTCACCCATCGAAGCGACACGGTATCTTGACGGCTCCAAAACGCAAAAACAGGGCAGACGAAAAGGCAGAAAAGATGTCACCGTTTTCTCCATGGCAATGGCAAATGTGACAGGCAATCCGAAAAGAACCATTGCTACGATTCTTACCATGGGGCTTTCCTGTGTATTGTTTGTAATTATCTCTAATTATGTTGGGAATATTGACACGGAGCACGAGGCGCGGATTGCAATCAACCATGGACAATTTGAGTTGCAGCTGGATTATTCCCAGAATTATGATGAAGCCTATTCGGAGAATAATCTGGACACAATCCTACAGAACAACCCACTGAATGATTCTTTGATTAAAGAAATCAAATCCATCCCCGGTGTAACGGATGTACTGACGAGAGAAATCGTCTCTGCAGATCTGAACGGAACAAAATTTCCGGTTGCAATCGTAAATCAAGAGGATTTTGAAATGATGCGCGGGGATGGCGATATCGGTTCCATGGACTATGCACAGGCTGTCAAAAACGGGGATGTTTTCTTTGGCTGGTCCAAGTGGATGGAAGCTGACGGGTATTCTGCGGGTGCACCGATTACATTCAACTTTGACAACGGAAGTGAAACCTATACCTATCAGGGAAAGATTGCAGGATCCTTTGTAAGCGCGGACACTTATCTTGTCATTCCGGAAGGTGTATACCGTTCCATGAATCCGAGGGGAACAGCCTATGGATATCTGTGGGTGGACTGTGATAAAAAAGATGTGGCATCTGTAGAGCAAAGCCTGAATGACCTGCTCTCCGATACTTCTCATATCAAGCTGAACACCTATCACGCAGAATTGCAAACCGCAGAATACGCAAGCCGTATGATGAAGCTTGGCTGCTATCTGTTCATGGCAATTGTCGGTCTCATTGGGTTTATGAATCTGGCAAACACCATGATCATCAATATCATCACGAAGAAGCAGGAATACGGTGTGCTGCAAGCGGTAGGCATGACCAATAAGCAGTTGAATCTGAGCTTACAAATACAGGGCTTGATTTTTACGGTTGGCACCATCTGCGTCGCACTTGCTGCCGGTCTGCCCCTTGGCTATGCACTGTTTTCCTATGCGAAGCATAATGGGATTTTTGGAATGAACGTTTATCACGTTCCTCTTATCCCGATTCTTGTTATGATTCTTCTGGTTGGTATTCTACAAATTGTGCTTTCCTGTGTTTTAAGCAGTAATCTGAAAAAGGAAACGCTGGTAGAAAGAATAAGGTATCAGGGATAGCAAGTAATATGTAATGAACTAGGTCTTAACGAAGAGGAGAAATAGATAACTTCCGATTTGTCGAACTGATAAAATCCCTTTAGGAACTAAAGGGCGCACTTCTATACTCCCCTGTCGGAAGTATCGTGCGTCCTGCGGAGCTTCATTCCCGGTCGGCAGAAGAAAACTGCATGACCGAGAATGTTGCGTCACTTCGTTCCGTCAAGGTGGCTACACCCCCTTGCGCCGCTAATGCGGCTATCCCCTGTGGACTTGCCGTCCGCAAACAGCATAAAATGCTGTTCGCCGCCAGCAAGTTTGGAAAAACAAATACCGAAAATCAGACCGTTGACTGGTCGCACTATGCGAAAAGTCGGCGGTCTTTTTTTATCCCCAAAATCAAAAAAGGAGGTCAAGCACAATGACAAAACCGAAAACCCTTGAACAGCTCCGAGCCGAAAAGGAACGAGCCGAGACGCAGCTTGCGCAGGAACAGCACAAGCTGGAGCGTCTGGAGAATCGAAAGAAGTATCTGGAGAAAGGCGAACGCACCAAGCGCACCCACCGCCTTTGCAATCTGGGCGGCACGATTGAGAGCCTTGCCCCGGAGGTCAAAGATCTCACACGCACCGAAATGACAGAGCTGATGGAGTACATCTTTTCTCTGGCAGAAGTCCAGCGAGCCGTCCACCATATGGCGATTACCCACATCAGCCAAGCAAACAGAGAAAAGGAGTTGAAAGTCGATGGCACTATTTCATCTGAGCGTCACGCAGACTAAACGAAGCGCAGGACAGTCCGCTATTGCTTCTGCCGCCTACCGAGCCGGGGAGCGATTGTATAGCGAGTATTACGGCGAATACAGCGACTACACACGCAAGGGCGGCGTGATCTGCTCTGACATTCTCCTGCCGTCCCATGCACCGCCCGAATACGCAGACCGCCAGACGCTATGGAACGCCGTGGAAAAAGCCGAGCGTGGAAAGAACGCCCAGCTTGCATACAGCTTTGACATTGCCTTGCAGAATGAATTTTCCCTTGAGGAAAACATCGCTCTTGCAAGGCAATTTTTGTTGGAGAACTTTGTGAGCCGGGGCATGGTGGTTGACTTCGCCGTACACCAGCCAGACCGGGAGGACGGCGGCATACCAAATCCGCATTTTCATGTGCTTTGCCCCATCCGCCCCATTGTCTAGTTTCAGCGGATAGTTGACGTATGTCTCGGGGCATGGTTGACGTCATGTCTTGGGGCATGCCTGACGGGTGTCTTGGGGCATGGTTGACAGGTCGCAGGTTGTTGACCATGTATGGATACACAGTCACAGCAGCAGTCAACACGGTCCAGCAATGATAGTGACGGGACTCGCAGTGAGTTCCTGCGTAACAAGGCCATTGTCAACACGATCCTCTCGGGCGTGCCGGTTACGGAGGCGGCCCGCCGCTATGGAGTGACGCGCCAGTGGGCGTACGAGTTGAAACGTCGGTACGAACGGGAAGGCGAGGCCGGGCTCCTGCCGCGTTCCAAGCGCGCGCATCGCATCGCGAACAGGACCGACGAGCGTCTGATCGAACGGATCGTCGCGATCCGGCGGGAACTGATTGCCAAGGGTTTGGACGCTGGCGCGGAGTCCATCGCCGCCCGCCTGGAGCGTGAAGGCGTCGCGCCTCCCGCAAACTCCACGATCCACCGGATCCTGACGAATGCCGGTTTGGTCAAGCCCGAGCCGCGCAAGCGGCCGAAGTCATCGTACGCGAGGTTCGAGGCCGCATTGCCGAACGAGACATGGCAGTCGGACTTCACCCACTGGCCGATCGGCGACGGCACGGACATGCTGATCGTCTCCTGGCTCGACGACCATTCGCGTTTCCTCCTGTATTCGCGCGCGTTCTCGACGGTCACGATGGAGACGATCGAATCATCGTTCCGCGAGGCGTGCTCCCGGTACGGGATTCCCTCGTCCACGCTCACCGACAACGGGACCGTGTACACGACCCGGCTTTTGTCGGCCGAACCGGGATCGTTCGAGCGCCTGCTCGCCCTGATGGGCGTGCGGCAGAAGAACGGCAAACCGTATCATCCCCAGACGCAGGGCAAGATCGAACGATGGCACCGCACGTTGAAGCAATGGCTCATGGTCCGGCCCCTCGCACGCGATCTCGACGCGCTCAACCGGCAGCTCGACGAGTTCCGCCGCGAATACAACGAGGAACGCCCGCACCGAGCGTTGAACCGTCGCACGCCCAAGGAAGCGTACGAGGCGAAGGGCAAGGCCGGCCCCGACCCCGAGATCGCCGCCCGCGAACAGGCCAGACGCGACGAGGAAGCACGAACCGCGGGCGAACGGGATGCCATCGAAAAGAAGAACGGGCGGCGCAGGCCAGTCCCCGTCGCCGAGCGAACGGAACCCACGCGGGTCGATGTCACCGTCCCTGCCAAACTCCACAAGGTCAGCAAGGACGGCTGCATCATGCAGAAAGGCATCGCGGGCGGACGACGTACCGTCAACGTCGGCAAAGAGAACGCCGGCAAGACCGTGGAACTGGAAATCAGCCACGGCATCATCACCGTCATCGACCCGGCCACCGGCGAGATCCTCGCCGAACAAACCCTCGACACCACCCGCGACTACCAGTACCGCAAACCCATACCCGGTGTCAACCATGCCCCAACACACATGTAAACCATGCCCCAAGAGACCCCGTCAACCATGCCCCAAGACAATACAGTCGCACTTATCGTCACTCAGCGCAACAATTCCGGGTCGGTGCGGCTGATTTCCCGGAATTGTTGCACCGTATTGCCCGACACTTCGCCAGCGTATTGCCCGACGCTTTGCTATAGGTCATATAGTTATATCGAGCTAAGGGCTTGCCTCGTTACACCCTCCGACGAGAATCGGATCTCCAAAAAATCCTGGAGAGTCAACAATAACGAGGTGCAATAATAACTTTTAGCCACATTCATTTGAACAAATGTTCAAATAAGCGGCACAGTTATCCACAATTCACTGCCAAACAGGAAGCTGGAACCACAATGGTCGTTTCAGCTTGCACTGTGCACGGACGCTGCCTTAGCGTCGAAATATGAAGGAGCACAAAGAGGTATCGGCAGCTCTTCGGCAATCCGAAGCATCGCAGCGCTGCGTCATCGGAGCCAATCGGGCTCTCTACCATGCTCTGCGACGACGGGTCAGGACCGGAGAACTCATATCCCCCTACCCCAATCTGTTCGCATCGCAATCCTACTGGAACAATCTCAGCCTTGAGCAGCAATCACTGCATATCATCCGCGCATTGGCCACGCTTCACCCGCAATGGGTATTCGCCGGGCTCAGCGCCGCATGTATATATGGATACCAGCATTCCTACTCGTTGCATGACGGTACGGTTTTCATCGCCTCGTCCAACGGCACCGGACATCATGACACCAAACGATTGCAACGCATCTACATGTCCAACGTACCGAAGTGGCGATGCAGTGAGATACTGGTTACGTCACCGGCCCGTACGCTCATCGATTGCGCGACGATCTCGTTCCCGTATGCACTGGCGATCTATGATTCCGCGTTGCGGGCCGGCCGTGTCAGCGCTATGGACGTTACCGTGCTGATGCTGCAGACGAATTGCGACGAATCGGCGGTACGCCGGCTTCTGCAATACGCCGATCCCTTAAGGGAAAGCGGCGGCGAATCATGGGCATGCGGATGCATCATCGAGTTGGGGTACGCAGTGCCGCAGCTGCAGGAGACATTCGACAATCCCGATAATCTGAGGATGCCGTATCGGGTCGATTTCTGCTGGAAACTCGCCGATGGCCGCATCATCGTGGCCGAATACGACGGTATGGCGAAATACGCGGATACCAGCAACCCCAATCGTGCGAGTCTGCAGGCGAAGCTCAACTACGCTTATCGCAGGGAACAGCATCTTGCAAACCAAGGAGTGACCAGCATCGTGCATTTGTTTTACGAAGATGTGATCGATCGCGTGCGCTTGGGTGCCAAGCTTTCAGAAGCGGGAGTGCCGAAAATCCGGTAGGAACCATTTATGGCGGAATATGACGCTCCGTTCAACCAACCGACGTACATCCAGTTCCCTGTTGTTGGCATTCCGAGGAATGTCAACAATTTTAAGAGCCGTAGATCAGTGGCTATAGGAACTTTTGTGGTGTTTATAACCGGGGTTTGACCTTACGGGAGTAGGCGTGTCGAGGTGTTATTTTTACGAGGCTGCAACATGTGGAAGTAGTCTCTGCAATGCATATTTCTAATAGTTTGGATAGTCTACGATGATCAATCCACTAAGATCAAGAGCGGCTTATTTACAAGAGTTTTGACGCGACTAGCCAGACGCGGCCGGAAAACAGTCAATCGACATGAGTGCATTCCACCAGCGGCGGACCCTGCATCAGGCTTCTCAAGCACCACAAAAATTCCCATGACCCGAAATCATCAATGTCCGCTCTGGTGTAACAGAGCCAAATGAAACGAATGGATGGGATATAGGCCGTCGGAAACACGGGTGCGGCTACGTGACACACGCAATGTCGTCCCTCACGGAGGGCATGTTGCCAGTGGACCACTGTCGTACAGGTCTGATTCACCGCCAAACCATCTTTCGCGCGACAAATCCGGGAGATCAGCTGCATCGTCCCGGATTTGTTGCGCTTACCACAGCTCAGTGCAACAAATCCCGGTAATCAGCCCATTGCTCCCGGATTTGTTGCACTCACCAACACTCAGCGTAACAAATCCGGGACGATGCGGTTGATTTCCCGGAATTGTTGCGCAAGGGAATGAGTCGATGCGCCAGAATCGTGGAGCGGGGTCGACAGGGCCGGCCACGGCTTATAGCGACATGACGTTGGAACATGTCGTTAAACATGTCGTTGGAAAACGGACGGTGCCGTTGAATCGCCCGCGAAACTAGCGCGAATTGGCGGAGTCCGTTTCAGCGGCATGGTCCTCGGCGGCCTCATCGTGGTCGGTACCGTCCATTTCAACTGCCGTGTCGTGACCGGTGGACTCCGCGGCCTCTGTAGACGGGTCGGAGACACCGGCCTCAACGGATTCGGCATCATTCACCGTTTCCGCCGCATCCGGCTCATCTGCGAAATTCACGTCGGGTTCATCGAATTCACCCACTTTGGACTCATCGAAGTCACCGGAATCGTCAACGTTATCCAAACCCGCATCATCATCGTCATCGGAACCGGCGGCATCTTCGAGCGCGTCCGACTCATCAGAATCATCCGAATCCACAGGCTCTTCGGATTCGCCGGAATCGGCAACGACGTCCGAATCCTCGTCATCATCATCCTCGTCGGATGCCATCGATTCGGCCTTCGCCTGACGGAGCTGTTCAATGAGATCGACAACGGCTTCCAAACCGGGTGCCACATCGTCGTCCACGGTAACGATGCCTTCGGGATCCTCATCGGATTCGTCATCCAAATCGTCATCGTCGCTGTCCGGCTCGGTGTTGAGCAGGATGTCCTCTTCGGTGGCCTCATCCGAATCGGCGTCATCCTCCTCATCTTCGGACACCGGCGCAACTTCGCTGTCATCGTTACGCTCATCGATATCATCGACGCCATCGATGTCATTCGTCGTCGCATCCTGCGCAGCAGTGGCAGCCGCAGCATCGGCGATCACCCCGGACAGAGCCTCCTCCACGGATTCCTCATCCTCGGCATCGTCATCCGTCGCCTGGCCCTTGCGGTGCGACGCCGAAGCCACGACATCCACATGCATGTCATCGAAGGCCGGCTTGGACTGCACCCACAGATGGCTCGGCTCCGGAGGCTCGATCTCGGAGTGCTCGCCGCAACCGTGATCCAACGAGACCACGCGGCCGTCATCCGGGCTCCACTTGTTGGCGCACACGCCGAACATGCGATCCAGCTCGCCGGTCAGCGGCACGAAGAAACCACAGGTGGAGCACAGGTTGCCCTCGGCGGTCTTGGTGCTCAGCGCCTTGGGACCGCGCGGGCCCTCATACCAGCGCTTGGCGGCCTGCGCGCGGCCCAGCGGGCTCAGCACATGGCGTCGGGTGAGCCGAAAGGTCTGGACGGCGTCGTTCACGTCCTCCAACGAGGACTCCTCCACTTCGCCGGGCTCGATGCGCTCATCGTCCGGATCGGTGCCGATGGAGTCGGTGGGGGAAAGATCGGTGGGTTCCAGACGATCCTTCCACGGCACCCACTTGGGCGGCATCAGCGCGCTGTCCGTAGGCACCAGCGAGGATTCGTTGACGGTCCAGGAATCCAGCTCGATGTCATGGAACAGCGTCACCGACCACTGCCAGCCTTCGTATCCGCGCACGGCGGCCTGGAAGCGGAAGTCGGTGACATGGTCCTCGAGTTCGATCGCCTCGACGAAGTTCCCCACCTGCTCGGGCTCGTCGGCCACTTCGAGCAGCACGGCCTGCGCGATGGCGCGCGGATCGGGCGCAGCTGCGGTTTCGGTGTTATCAGTCATAGACAAATCTTCAGTCCTGTACGTCGAACTGGTCCGCCACGGCGCGCAGTAGGGTGGCCAGCTTCTTGCTTTCGGCTGCGGAGGGGTAACGATGGCGGCGCAGCGTGTTGCCGGCCGTGTCAAGCATCTTGATGAGGTCCTCGCAGATGGCGGCCATGTCGTCCGCCTTCGGGCGGGTGGCCTTGACCAGGCTCGGGGCGGAGGCGATGGTGCGCACGCCCATGGCCTGCGGGCCGCGGCGACCGTCCACCACGGAATACTCCACCTTGGCACCCTTGCGCAGCGTGGTCACGCCTGCGGGCAGGGCCTGAGCCGGCAGGAACACGTCCTTGCCTTCCTCACTGGTGATGAAGCCATATCCCTTGGCTGCGTCAAACCAACGAACTCGACCGGTGGGCATTGCAAACCTTCCTTAATCCTCAATCAGTAGTAAACCAAAGTACCAGTTTACCGCAAAGGGCTTGACCTCACGCTTTGGGCTGAGTCGGAAGGCCTGCCGCCAATCAACTCGGCTGGCCACTCCGATCCGATTGGCCCGGCTGACCCGGATTCGTCTGCCCCGACGCATTCACCTGGGCAACTTGTGCAGGCTGCACCGGCTGCACCGGTTGCGCCGGCGGTTGGGCGGCTTGGCCCCGACTCTCGCCGGAGAACCACGAGGACTTCTGCTTGCCCTTCGCGTTCTTCGCGCCCTTGCCCGACTTGCCGTCCTTCGCCTTGCCGCTGGCCAATCCGGCACCGGCAGGCTGGGCGGCAACAGCCGAGGCCATCGGCTCGATAGGCAGTACCACGGTCAGGGTCAGACCTCCCCCATCGGTGGCCGTTGCGCAGATGAAGCCGTGATGTGCCTTGACCACGGACTGCGCGATGGCCATGCCGAGACCCGTACCGCCCTTTTCACGGGCGCGGGAGGGGTCGGCCGTGTAGAAGCGTTCGAATATCTGCGAGCGCGAAGCATCCGGCACGCCGGGACCGTGGTCGATGAACCGCAGCACCGCGTATTTGTAACCGGTCTGCATCGAGGAGCCCACTTCGGCGGCATCGATGAAACGGCGCAGCGAAGCGTCTGTGGCTGGCATCTTGGCGAGCTGCTTCGGGTCGATGGCGGCGGGCATCACGCCGAGCGCGGCTTCCGCCGAGGAATCGACGGGCGTGTAACGGTGGATGTTGCCCACGATGTTCGTCACCACCTGGCGCAGGCGCGAGGCATCGCCGGGCAAGGTCACGTCCTGCCAGTCGCCTTCCTCCACATGGAGCGTGGCCGGATGGTTGAGATCGCGTGCGGGCTCCAGCATGATGATCTGGCGGGTGATGGCGCGTTCGGGGTCCAGCGCGTGCAGATCGTCCACCGCGTCGGTCACCAGCGAGGAGAGGCGCACGGTGCCGGTCACGTCGATGCCGCGGCCCTCGTCCAGTCGGGCCAGGGACAGCAGATCCTCCACCAGCACGGTCATGCGCTGGCTGGATTTCTCGATGTGTTCGATGGATTCGTCCGCGCGTTCCAAGGCGCCGGGCATGTCCCGCTGCATCTTGTACAGCTCCGCGTAGCCGTGGATTGCGGCGAGCGGCGTGCGCAGCTCGTGGCTCGCGTCGGAGACGAACCGCTTCATCTTGTTGGTGGTCTCCTCCTGCTCATGGAAGCTCGATTCTATTCGGGCCAGCATGGTGTTGAGGGACGCCGCCAGGGAACCCACTTCGGTGTTCTCGGGAGCGGAGGGGATGCGCTGGCTCAGGTCGCCGGCCGCGATCTTGGCGGCGGCCTTTTCCATACGCTTCAACGGGGTGAGCGTGTGCTGAATGATGAGCGTGGACAGCGATCCGCCCAGCAGCAGTACGGCGATGCCGACCACCACGCAGTAGCGGGTCAGGGTGTTCATGATGTCAATCTGGTCGGAAAGCGACAGGCCGATGTACACCACGCCACGCACCTTCTCGCCGCCCTTACCGTCGGGCCCGGTGAATTGCAGCGGCAGGATGCGCCACGGCGAATTGGCCGCAGAAATAATCGAATGGCTTACGTTGCCCGAGGGGTTGCCCAGGATTCTGATGGTGCCGCCCGAAGATTCGCTCTGTCCGCTGCCTGAGCTGCTATCCGAGTTTCCCGTGCCGTTCTGCGTATCCGATCCGCTCTGGCCATCCGCGGACCCGCCGGAGCTATCAGACCCGCTTGAACCATTGGAACCACTGGATCCTTCGGAATTGCCCGAATCGTTGGATTTGTCGGAATTGTCCGGCGAGGTGGACTGGCTGCTTTCGCTCTGCACCTGCTTGACCTGCCTGGCCACGGCCGGCGCGGTGAAGATCTGTCCGAGTTTGATGCCGGTGGTGTCTCCGTCGGTGGGCAGCACCGGCATGGACACGATGCCGCTCTGCAGCTGCGGCAGCAACGGCGTCACCGTCAGCGGGTCGCCGTTGTCGTCCGTGGTGCCGTCCGTGTACTGAATCTGCAGGAAGTATGAGTTGATGCCGCTTGAGTCGTTCTTGGCCAGCAGATCGATGTTGTTGAACACCAGTTCACGCTGCTGGTTGAGCTGTCTGTCGATTTTCTCCAGCATGTAGTTGCCCACCAGCGTGCGGATGGAGAAGGAGATCACCGTCACGCCGATGAGCAGCACGGCGATGGTGCACACCACCAGTTTGCTGCTCAGGGAGACGCGGTCGAGATGGCGCAGGAACAGGTTCTTCTTGCGTTCGTGCTGTTCCTTGAGCCGCGCGGCCGCCGGGGTCATGGTGGGACCGGCCGCCGCCGGAGGCGCGGGCATGGGCGCGGCGGGGCCGGAGGGGATGCGGGAAAAACTCATGATATCGAAGGTGTCGAGGTCAGTTCTTGGGTTCGCGGATCATGTATCCGATGCCGCGCTTGGTTTCGATGAGCGGGGTGACCTTGCGGGTCTCGCCGTTCTCGTCGGTGTAGGTCACGCCGTCCACCTTCTTGCGCAGGTAGGAGATGTACGATTCGACGATGGCGGCGTCCCCGCCCCAGTCGTACTGCCAGACGTGGTCGAGGATCTGCGCCTTGGAAAGCACGCGGCCCTCGTTGTCCATCAGGTAGCGCAGGAGCTTGTATTCGGTGGGGCTCAGATCGATGGGCTGGCCGGCGCGGGTCACGTCGTGGGAATCCTCGTTGATCTCCAGATCGGCCACTCGGATGATCGGGTCGTCCTCCACCTGCTCGCGGGTGCGGCGCAGGATGGCGCGGATGCGGGCCACCACTTCCTCCAGGCTGAACGGCTTGGTCACGTAATCGTCGCCGCCCACGGTCAGGCCCATGATCTTGTCCTGCGTATCGTCGCGCGCGGTCAGGAACAGCACGGGCGCGTCGATGCCCTCCTGGCGGATGCGGCGGGTCACAGTAAAGCCATCGATGTCAGGGAGCATAACATCCAGGACGATGAGGTCCGGCTGCACCTTCTCGATGACTTCGATGGCTTCGGAACCGGATGCGGCGGTGTTCACCTCGAATCCGGCGAAATGAAGGGATGCGACGAGCAGTTCGCGGATGGACGGCTCGTCATCTACAACTACGATCGATGCTTCAATAGGCTTACTCATGCTTCCTAGAGTGTCGCGTTCGTCTGGGCGTTTCCTGAATGTCGCCTTGGAGTTCCTTCTTGGCTTTTCTCCGGGCCTTCTTCTCCTGCCAGCTGAGCGGTTGGGCGCTGGCGCGACGCGGCTTCTTGTTACCGGAACGCACGCGAATCACCACCATCAGCACCACCACGATGATGAGCACCACGAGCACTGCGGCCATCACGATGATGCCGATCTTGATCGAGGACGATGAGGTGGAGGTCTTCTGCGATTTGACGATCTGATCCATCATGGCGGTGGCTGCGCCGGACCAGTCGGGAGTGCTTTTCATCAGCGGCTGCTGTGCGGCTTCGGAAAGCTTGTCCACGGTGTCCTGGTCCTTGAGCCATTCGTCTGAATTGGAGGAGACGGCCACCACCAGGTTGCCGTCGTTCGAGGCCACGGCCAGCAGCACGGTATTGGGCTTCGGATCCATGGACTCAAGCACGTTCTTGGCCCACTTCTGCGGCGTGAGCTTGCTGTTGAATGTGGACAGGTACAGCAGATGCACGTGGACGCCGGCCTCCTTCTCGGTGTTCGCGATGGCGTCGGAGACCTCGGAGACATGCGAGCCGAGCAGGTTCTCAGTATCCGTGATGTTCTCGGTGATGGTCACGCCGCTGTCCGAACTGGAGGAATCGCCGCTGCCGGTGGCGCCGTCCGAGTTGTCCCCATAGGCGAATCCGCTTATCCACATGGATCCCAACAACGCCGCGACAACCATGAAAACACAGCAGACAAGCCACATTCGGGACTTCCTGCCGGCGATACGCGCCGCCTGCGCCGAAGATGGAACCACAGTGGTCGTTTTTCCTTCTGCCCAATTCGTTTGTGCCATAGGCTCCACCATAGCGGCCGGTACTGGCATTGTCGGTCGTTATCGACCATGATTCACCAATGCCGCGAAAGGAGCGCATCATGCCCCAATATCAAGTGGATTCGGAACGGATCCAATCATCCTCGGCCGCTGTGGCCAATTCGGTTGCCCAAATCAGGCAGGCCGTGGCCGGTATGTACACCAATCTCAACAGTCTGCAGGAGGCGTGGCGCGGTTCGGCGGCCACCCAGTTCACCTCGGTCGCCGCGCAATGGCGTTCGGCCCAACAGCAGATGGAGGCCTCGCTTGAGTCCATCCAGCGTTCGCTGACCCAGGCCTCCACCGTCTACGCCGATGCCGAATCCCAGGCGTCGCGACTGTTCGCCTCATAGCCTGACACTGTCTCCCCTCCGAGGGGAACTGTCGTCGTAGACGACTGAGGGGAGCCTCGTGGAGGAGCATAGGCCCCACAGCAAAGGAAGCCAGGGACAATACGAAAAGGGACTTCCCGAAGGAAGTCCCTTTTCTTCAGCTAATCGGAACGACTAATCCCTAGCGGATCAGTAGCCCATGTCGGCACCGGCGGCCGGGGCAGCGGCCTTCGGCTCCGGCTTGTTGGCCACCACAGCCTCGGTGGTCAGGAACAGGCCGGCGATGGAAGCGGCGTTCTGCAGAGCGGAACGGGTCACCTTGACCGGGTCGGTCACACCGGCGGCCAGCAGGTCCTCGTAGGTGTCGGTGGCGGCGTTGAAGCCCTCGCCGTCCGGCAGGGAACGAACCTTGTTGATCACCACGTCACCGGAGACACCGGCGTTCTCGGCGATCTGCTTGATCGGGGCCTCGATGGCGCGGAACACGATGGCGGCACCGGTGGCCTCTTCGCCGGTCAGGGAGGTGACAGCCTCATCCTTCTCGGCCTTGGCAGCGGCCTGAACGAGGGCCACGCCACCGCCGGGCAGCAGGCCTTCCTCGATGGCGGCCTTGGCGTTACGCACGGCGTCCTCGATGCGGTGCTTGCGCTCCTTGGCCTCGACCTCGGTGGCAGCGCCGACCTTGATGACGGCCACGCCACCGGCCAGCTTGGCCAGGCGCTCCTGCAGCTTCTCACGATCGTAATCGGAGTCGGTGTTCTCAATCTCGGCGCGGATCTGGGCCACGCGAGCGTCGATGTCCTCCTTGGAGCCGGCACCCTGGACGATGGTGGTCTCGTCCTTGGAGACGATGACCTTCTTGGCGTGGCCGAGCACGTCCACGTCGATGGAGTCGAGCTTGAGGCCCAGCTCGTCGGAGACGACCTGAGCGCCGGTCAGGATGGCCATATCCTGCAGCATGGCCTTGCGGCGGTCGCCGAAGCCCGGGGCCTTGACGGCGCAGGACTTGAAGGTGCCACGGATGTTGTTCAGGATCAGGGTAGGCAGAGCCTCGCCGTCAACGTCCTCGGCGATGATCAGCAGCGGCTTGCCGGTCTTCATGACCAGCTCGGCCACGTGGACGATGTCCTGCTGGGAGGAGACCTTGCCGGAAGTCAGCAGGATGTACGGATCCTCCAGCACGGCGGTCTGGTCGTCGGCGTTGGTCACGAAGTACGGGGCGATGTAGCCCTTGTCGAAGCGCATGCCCTCGGTGAAGTCGAGGTCCAGGCCGAAGCGGTTGTTGTCCTCAACGGTCACGACGCCGTCCTGGCCAACCTTGTCCAGGGCCTCGGCGATCTTCTCGCCGACCTCGGGGTCAGCAGCGGAGATGGTGGCGGTGGCAGCGATCTGATCCTTGGTCTCGACGTCCTTGGCGGCGGCGACGAGCTCCTTGACGATGACGTCGGTGGCCTTCTCGATGCCGCGACGCAGGGCGATCGGGTTGGAACCGGCGACCACGTTCTTCAGGCCCTCGTGAACCAGGGACTGGGCCAGCACGGTTGCGGTGGTGGTGCCATCGCCGGCGACGTCGTCGGTCTTCTTGGCGACTTCCTTGACCAGCTCGGCGCCGATGCGCTCGTACGGATCCTCAAGATCGATTTCCTTGGCGATGGACACACCATCGTTGGTGATGGTCGGGGCGCCGTAGGTCTTGTCCAGCACCACGTTGCGGCCCTTCGGGCCCAGGGTGACCTTGACAGTGTTGGCGAGCTTGTCGAGGCCCTCCAGCATACCCTGACGGGCTTCCTCATCATAAGCAATGATCTTTGCCATGGTTGTGTGTTCCTCCAAATGGCTGCGTACTTACAGTGTCCACTCGTGGATGCCGAGTACCGACCCCCGGCCGTCAGCTGCCGGTTATCACTCTCGACCTCCGAGTGCTAACCCAGACATTAGCACTCACGGGTGCCGAGTGCCAACATCGGCCCCGGCGATTGTGCTCTCGGCATGAAAAACAGAAAAGCCCCGACCGCCTTGCGGCCGAGGCTCTGTGTGCGCATCCTTGCATGCGCCGGGTATCAGGCGCGGTCCTCACCGGAGGACAGCTTCACCACGTCCTTCGCCTGCGTGCCCTTGCCGGACGGGACAGGCGTGTACTCCACGCGATCGCCCTCGTACAGCATCTTGAACTTATTGGTGCTGCCGTCGTCCTTGATCTCCGCGTAATGCACGAAAACGTCCTCGCCGCCGCCGTCCGGCTGGATGAACCCGAACCCTTTCTTGGCAAGGAAGAACTTCACGGTACCTTGTGCCATATCTGATCTTTCCTTTGTTCCCTTTATAGGTGTCGCGACACATACCTATAGGGAACGTAGAAAGAACCGCATCGCGCTCCCCCTACCTCGCGACTAGAGCACGATTGTACAGTGAAGAGGGAACATTCCCAACCAATTCAATACGAAAACGTCCAAAAACATGAGAACGTTCACACCCGATTGGGGCCGTTTTCCTAGGTTTTCCTTGGGTTTACGCTAGTTGAGCAAAACCACGGTGATCGGCACGGCAAGACCCTGCGCCTGCTCCACTGTGGCGATGCCGAGCGTGTTCGCCACATCCTCGGCGGTGGCCTTGTCGGTCTCGTTCTGGTACCACACCACGGTGTAGGTGGGCATGGTGAGCGTCCCGTCGGGATTGGCCGCCGTCACACTCGTGTATCCGGAGGTCTGCAGCACGTCGGACCGCTGTCCGGCGTAACCCTGGATGCCGGTGGCGTTGACCACGAGTACCTGGGTGGCCTTGTTCACCGTGGAGGTCTGCTCGGGCTGCTGTGTGTTCTGGTCGGTGCTGTTCGTGGAGTTGGTGGAATCCGACTGCGTGGAGTCGGAGGACGAATCCTTGGCATCCGAAGAGGACGAATCCTTCTTCGTGGAATTGCTGGAACCGTTCGCGGACGTATTCGAGGAGTCCTTACTATCGGCGCTATTGGCGTCGCTCGCCGTTTCGCTTTGGGAGGTGGACTGCCCCAGAATCACCTTGTATTCGCCGGACACGAACAGCCACGCGCCCACACCGGCGAGCGCGGCGATCAGCATCACGACGAGGAACGGCGCAAGACGTGCCATCAGCGGACGAGAGCCGCGGTGGACGCCCACCGGGCCCTTCGGCGGATTGTCGAAGATATCCCGTTCGTAAGAGTCATAGGTCATCTTGTCGCGTGCCATGGCCGCCCTTCCTGTATGAAAAACTACCCACGAGTCTAACCCGGCAAGCGTCAAATCGCATTATCGTGCCACGCCGGGCTTCAAAGCGGACTCCTTTGGCTACAGTGGTGAGCCATGGTTAAACCTTTACGAGATCTGGTCGAGCCCGGCTGGGCCGAGGCCCTGGCGGATGTGGAACCCACCGTTCACCGCATGGGCGATTTTCTCAGGGCCGAAAATGCCGCCGGGCGTCCCTGGCTGCCGGCGAGCCACAATATCCTGCGCGCCTTCACGATTCCCTTCGATTCAATCAAGGTGCTCATCGTGGGCCAGGACCCCTATCCCACGCCGGGGCACCCGGTGGGCCTGAGCTTCTGCGTGGCGCCCGACGTGCGCCCGCTGCCGAAGAGCCTGATCAATATCTATAAGGAACTGGTCGATGACCTGGGCGTGCCGATGCCTTCCAACGGCGATCTGACGCCGTGGACCGAACGCGGGGTCATGCTGCTCAACAGGTGCCTGACCGTAGGAGTCGGCCGCCCGAACTCGCATCAGGGCAAAGGCTGGGAGGAGGTCACCGAGGCCGCGATCCGCGCGCTCAACGCCCGTACGGACGCCGACGGCAAGCCGAAACCGCTGGTGGCGATTCTCTGGGGGCGTAATGCGCAGAGTCTCGAACCGTTGCTCACCAATGCGTTCATCATCAAGTCCCCGCACCCGAGCCCGCTGTCGGCGTCCCGTGGCTTCTTCGGTTCCAGGCCCTTCTCCCGCGCCAACCAGGCCCTCATCAACATGGGTGCGGAACCGGTGGATTGGACGTTGCCGTAAAGAAAACAGCCCGGCCAAACCGTTAAACGTACAGCCCTGTGGGCTGTACGTAGGTGAGGGGAGCGGCTACGCCGCGACGGAAATCCGTAAGGATTTCGGTTTTTAGGCAACGTGCGAGCCGACAGGCGAGCCAACAAAACGCGGGCGAAGCCCGACCGCAATTGCAGGACCGTTGGGCTTACAACAACTGAAAATCCACAACCGCCGTCAGCGTGAGTCGTTACAGTGGTGGGCATGACTCTGTTCCCCACGCAACCGAACATGCCCCCACAACCGCTGCCCCGGCCCGCCATGCCGCCGGTCGGTCAGCCCATGATCCAGACCCCGGCGCTGAGCGCCGACGATACCAAACGCGCACGCGCACTGGCGGACAGCATCCGCGCGCGTTTCGCCCAGACGCTGGTGGGGCAGGACAATCTGCGTGAGTCCCTTATCGTGACCCTGGTGGCCGGTGGCCACATCCTCATCGAATCGGTGCCGGGCCTGGCCAAGACCACGGCCGCCCAGACGCTGGCCACCTGTGTGTCCGGCTCGTTCAAGCGCGTGCAGTGCACCCCGGACCTCATGCCCTCGGATCTGACCGGTACGCAGGTGTTCGACTTCGCCTCCCAGAAGTTCACCACACAGATCGGCCCGATCCACGCCAACTTCGTGCTGCTGGACGAGATCAACCGTTCCAACGCCAAGACCCAGTCCGCCATGCTGGAGGCCATGGCCGAGGGCGCCACCACGATCGGCGGCCAGCGCATCCAGCTGCCCAAGCCGTTCATGGTGATCGCCACCGAGAACCCCATTGAGGAGGAGGGCACGTTCAACCTGCCCGAGGCCCAGATGGACCGCTTCATGATGAAGGCCATCATGACCTACCCCTCCGCGGAGGAGGAGACGCGCATGCTCGCCATGCTCACCCGCCGCGGCTCCGACATGATCGGCCCGGACACCATCACCGGCGAGCGCATCTCCGTGACGGACGTGGACTTCCTGCGCCGCGCCGCACGCCGTGTGCATGTGTCCGACGCGATCATGCGGTACGCGGTGGATATCGCCGCCACCTCCCGTGGCGCCGGATCCCGCCCCATCAAGGGTCTGTCCTCGCTGGTCCGTCTGGGCGCCTCGCCCCGCGCCACCATCGCCCTGACGCGCATCGGACAGGCGAACGCGCTCCTATCCGGTCGTGATTACGTGGTGCCGGAGGACATCAAGGCCTTCGCCCACGAAGTGCTGCGCCATCGTATCGTGCTCACGTTCGAGGCACTGGCAGATGGCGTGGTCAGCGACCAGATCGTGGACAAGATCGTCGAGACCGTTCCCGTTCCGTGAGCCAGAGCGTGAGTGCCGACGTGACTTCCGTTTCCGTCCGCAAGAAAATCGAGGCCCTGGGCACCCAGCTGAGCCTGCCCACGGTACGCAAGGCGCTGGGTGTGTTGGAGGGCGAGCACACGTCCGGCCGTCGTGGTGGTGCGGGCGATGTGATGGACGTGCGCGCCTACGAGCCGGGCGACGAGTCGCGCCTGATCGATTGGAAAACCAGTGCCAGGCAGGGCCGTCCGATGGTGGTCCAGCGCGAACGTCTGGCCACATCCAAGGTGTGGCTGCTTATGGACGTGGGACGCGAGATGGGCGGCATGTGCGATTCGGGCGAACGCGCCTGGGAGGTGGCGGCCAATGCGTTGCGCATGTTCGCCGCGCTGTCGCTGCGTCGCTCCGATGATATTTCCTTGGTGTTCGGCGATTCGTCGAGCATCACGCGCATCCCGTTCAACGGCGGGTTCGCACAGTTCGAGCGCACGCTGGACAAAGCGCTGGACCGTGCGTGGGAGCATCAGCGCAATATCGACGCGCTGCTTTCGTACGCCCGCCGAATCAAGGACCGTGATGCGCTTATCGTGCTGGCCACGGACGAGCATGCCTTGGCCGAACGGCACATCCCGGAGTTCCGCCGTATCGCCCGCACTCACCCGGTGGTGCTCATCGATGTGGCCACGCTCAATCCGTTCCGTCCGCTCAGGGCCGGTCATCCCTCCCCCACGGATGGTGTGACGAGCCGCCGCGTGCCGGCTTTCCTGCGTTCCGCCAAAGCCGCCGCCGAAGTGGATACGCATCGCGGCTATATGGCGGCCGCATTGGAACAGGAGCTGGGACGCACCGGATCCCACATGATTCGCGCCGGGTCGAGCGAGGCCATGTTCGAGCGGTTCGTGCATCTGGTTTCGGCTGCACTGGCCCGGACCACGCGCAACCAGCTGGGCGTATCCCCCGATCTGATGTTGACGCTGGGGGTGACGCGATGATGATGGAATCATTGGCCGTGGTATTGGCCGTTAGCCCCGGCGATCTGAAGCCGGTCGGAGCGTTGCAGCTGACCGGCCCACTGGCTGCGGTGATCGCGGTCTGTCTCGTCGTTGCGGTGGCGTTGGCGGTTGCGGCGGTGTTGCTGTCCCGTCCGTCCAGGAAGCCTCGCAAGGAGATCTTGCAGCGCGGTGTCCACAGCGGTGCTGGCGGCAAGGCCGTGTGGCGCGATCGTATCGCCGACGTGGTGGCCCGCAACGAGTCCGGCACCTTGAGCCGTGAGGACGCCTTTGCTGAATTGGCGCAGATCGCGCGTGAGTTCGCAGGTGCCGCTTCGGGCCGCGAGCTCACGGCCAGCACCTTGACTGATCTGACCCGTCTCAACCGCACCCCGGCGAACCGCCAGGGATTGGATTCGCTGCGTCAGACCATCAGCGCGCTGTATCCGCCCGAATTCGCCGACGCCTCGCGCAATCGGGCCGCACGTGAGGCGAGCGTCAAGGAAGCGGCCGAATGGGTGTCCAATCTGGTGGAAAGGTGGCGTTCATGACCCTCACCTGGCATTGGCCTTGGGCCGCGTTGGCCGCCGTACTGGTGGCGGCCGCGCTGGTGACGCTCATCGTGGTGTTCTCGCGCCGTCCGCAATCGAGCGAGGCCGTATTCTCCTTGGATGACGATCTCAATACCGAACATGCCTCGCGCCTGTTCCGCCAGTGGCGCGCGCTCGGTCGCCTCGCCGCCGGCCTGCTTGCGTTGGCGCTGCTGCTTGCCGTGGCGCTGGTCGCGCGCCCAAGTCAGGTGGATGCGGGCGCGGAGCGTGCCTCCAGCCGTGACATCGTGCTGTGCCTTGACGTGTCCGGTTCCACGCTTCCCTACGATCGCGAGGTCATCGACACGTACCGTGAACTGGTGGGGCACTTCCAGGGCGAGCGCATCGGCCTGAGCATCTTCAACTCCACCTCGCGCACGGTCTTCCCGCTGACCGACGACTACGATCTGGTCTCCAAGCAGCTCGCGGCGGCCAGCAAGGCCCTGCGCGGCGTGGAATCGCAGGACGACATCGACAAGATGTCCGACTCCGATTACCAGAAGATCGCCGACTGGCTGGACGGCACGCAGAACCGCAAGGATGCCACGTCGCTGATCGGTGATGGCGTGGTGTCCTGCGCCGCCATGCTGCCCGGTTTCGCGTATGGCGAGTCCTCCAGCGCCACCGCTGAGCGCAGGCGCGCGGCCTCGATCGTGTTGGCCACGGACAACGTGGTCTCCGGCAAGCCCACCTACTCGCTCACCGAGGCGCTGGATCTGGCCCGTCAGGCCTCTATCACCGTGGACGGCCTGTATTCCGGCCCGAAATCCAGTGAGAACGACCAAACCACCACGGATATGAAGTCAGCCATCGAATCGCACGGCGGCGTCTTCCTGACCCAGTCGAACGGCAGGAGCGTGAACGAGTTGGTGCGGGACATCGAATCGCGCCGGGACACGGCCAACGAGAACCAGGCGAAAGCCTCGATGGTGGATGCGCCGGGTTTGTGGACGCTTGTGCTCGTGCTGGTGCTGATGGTCTGGATCGCATGCGTCTGGAGGTTGCGCCGATGAACGGATTCACCTTCTCCCCCGCTCTGGGTTGGGTGGCCGGCGGTCTGTTGGCAGGTGTGCTGGCTGTTTTGGCCGTGGCGGAAATCATGCAGTTTGCGCGCAGGCGCAAGGCCGGCGCGAGCGACGAGACCATTGCCGCTTGCGTCCGCCGCACGCTGATGATGCTGGTGGCCGCCGTGATGGTGCTGACGCCTAGTGTGGTGGCACCGACCACCTCCCGTGCCATCAATGCCACCGACGTGATTCTTGCCGTGGACGTGACCGGTTCGATGGCCGTGACCGACGCCCGGTATGGGTCCGGTGAAGCCATCAGCCGTATCGACGCGGCCCGCAAGGCCGTGCATGACGTGACCAAGTCCTATCCGGATGCCAGTTTCGCGGCCATCCGTTTCGGCGCCTCAGGCACATTGGACGTGCCGCTGACGCCGGACGCCCCGGCCATCGACAATTGGGCGGATACGCTGACGTTGGAATCCACGTCCGTCTCCGCCGGCTCCAGTCTGGATGCGCCGATCGATCAGCTGCTGATCACCGCCAAGTCGATTCGCGAGGCCCATCCGGATGACGCGATTGTGCTGTATCTCATCAGTGACGGCGAACAGACCTCGGACAAGACCCGCCGTACGTTCTCCTCGTTACGACGCTATCTTGACGACGGGTTCACCATAGGTGTGGGCTCGACCGAAGGCGGCAAGATTCCGGCCATTGCGGACGGCGTGAACACCGGCGGCTCGGCAACCGGTTCCGATACGGCCGACCAGTGGATCCTCGACCCGGACACCGGTGAGCCCGGCGTCTCGAAAATGGACGAGAAGAATCTGAAGGATATCGCCGATGAAATCAGCGGCACATATGTGAAGCTCGGTGATTCGCAGACGCTGGCGGATGCGGTGTCAAGCAAGGTCTCCGACCAGTGGCGGGTCACATCCACGGTCAAGGAGCGTACGCGCACCACACCTGTGGTCTGGCCTCTGGCCATCGTGCTGGCACTGCTGCTGGCATGGGAACTCGGTGCCTGGATCGTGACTTCAAGGAGACTGCTATGAGCAAGAACGCCGAAACGACTCAGGTACGTTCTTCGGCACGACCGGTGCGGTCGGCGCGTGGACCGTTGGCCGTGCGCATCGTGCTGGCCGTGGTTGCCGTGGCGCTGCTCGTGACGGCGGGACTGGCCGGTGTGAACCTGGTGGCCGCCAACCGGTTCAATCAGGCGACCGCATCGCTGACCGCCAATATCAAGGCCGCGCAGGATGAGAAGACCGATGCGGACACGCTGCATGCCCAGCAACAGCAGACCGACGCGCAGTTCGCGGAGGCAGGCCGCATGCGTGCGGTGCTGCTGCCCGAGATCCGCGACGCCATCGACGCCAACGCCTCCATCTCCGCCGAGCTGACCAAGATCACGCTGGAGCGCGTGCAGGAACAGCAGGGCGGGACCAGCGCGCAGAGCCAGTCCTCGAAGCAGAATTCCTCGTCCTCATCCAATGCCAAGAAGCAAGGTTCGTTGACCGAGGAGCAGCGCAAGAAGGTCGAGGAGCTGATGAAGGCCAACCAGCAGTCGGCCGATGGCGACTCCACCACCACGAACAAGACGGAGCAGAAGACCCAGAACAAAGGCACCGGCGTCACCAAGCCGTGGTGATGGTCTTGGCGATGGCCTTATCGTGGCGGTGGTGGTGTCCTATAGGCTCTGTTAAACCAAGATTGACATGAATTCCCTTGGACTACCCCTCAGTCGGCTTCGCCGCCAGCTCGTCCTGCAATTGAGGACGAACTTCGTTCGCGTTCTGTTGGCTCGACTGTCGTCTCGCACATTGCCTGCAAACAGCTCCGCTGTTTGCTTCACGGCAATGTCCCGACAAGGGGAGCCAAGAATAAGGGGCATGTCAATCTTGGCTTAACAGAGCCTTCCTATAACTGGCACTGGCACCGCCACGTTGCGTCTGCCGCCGTTTTCACCGCTGTCCACAGCATTTGTGCATAACTTCCTCAGAAAACGGCAAGCTGGAACCACATGTCCCGGTTCGGCTGGACAGTCTTGTACGCCTTCCGTTTAGCTGGAAGGCATGAACAGTTACGATAATCCTTTCCTCAATAGCCAGCCCATCTTCATTCAGGATCAACCGCTGCCGGCCTTGGACGGTAGCACTGCCTCTCCGGCGTTTTCCGCCTGCCGCTGTCTTGTGCTCATGCAGACCGACCGGGATCTCATCTCCAGACAACGTGCGGTCACTGTCGCTTCCAATGACAATGCGGCAACGGCCATCGCCCGCTCCAAGGACATCGAATGGACCGGCAATGCCGCCGAATGGTTCCGTTCCACGCTTGATCGCACCGCATACGCCATCAAAATGCTGACCGACGATGTGGAAACCACCCAACGACTGGCGATGGAGGCGTGATGGGCAACGATAACGAATACTACTGGCAGGTCGAATCCAAGGTGTACGGCGGCAAGGGTTATTCGACCGCGACCCGTGAGGAATACACGGCCGTGGCCAAGGCTCTGGACGAAGCGGCTGGTGAATTCGAAAAACTCGCCACCGTCTGGAACGCCACCAGGGAGCAGCTCGATAACCGGCATGCCTTCATATCGGCGTGCAACACGCATAACTCTTCCATGCTGCCTTACACCGTGCTGAAAGTGCGCTGTCAGAACCATGCGGACACGTGCCGGCAGATCAGCGACGATCTTGCCCGTACCTCCCAGTTACTGTTGAAGGTGTTGGGTGTGTATTCGGAAACCGAACTTTCGGTGAAACGGCTGTTCAATGAGGCGGTACAGTTCGGAACCACGGCCAACTGGCTCGGAATGACAATGGGGATGGGGACTTTGGCTCTGGGCGGTCTCCTATTCGGTTTGGTCAAGGAAGGCAAACTGAATCCCTCGTGGATGTCTACCGCCACGTCACCATTCCAGGAGGGGTATATGAGCGGCACCGGCGCCATACTCAGCAAGCTCTCGCCTCTTACGGGATTCTCCACCACCGATGAGGTCAACCAAGGCGCGGGCATCCTCTCCCTGCTCAGCGCTCCGCTGAAGAACGCGGCCCAAGGCAATTATCTCAATGTCCGCGAGGTCACGACCGAAGCGGATGTGGTCAGGTCAAGCCAGACGGTGACCGGCGCGTTTGACGGCCTGTACCGGCTGGCCAACGAGCGGCTTGGAAAGGTCGATTTGAAGAGCGGACTGGGATATGCCACCATCGCCGTCCAGCGCTACGAGAAGGAGGACGGCAAATCGGCCTGGCTCGTTACGGTTCCCGGAACCGATGGACAGTCCGATTCTCCGTTCGATTGGGAGCAGAACGCAGAACTCATGAGCTCGGACCCCGAACAGCGCAGGCAAGCCGATAGCGTCCGTCTGGTCATCGAGGCGATGCGACAGGCCGGCATCGGCGAGGACGACGAAGTAGCGATCGTGGGGCATTCGCAAGGCGGCATCGTGGCCGCATCCATCGCCTCGGATTGGCAGGACGAGTTCAACGTCAAACATATTGTGACCGCGGGCTCCCCTATCGCCAATCATCCCATACCGGAGAGCACATGGGTCACCAGTGTGGAGATTCAGGATGAACTCGTGGCGGCACTGGATGGGGCCTCAAACCCAGCTACCCCAAATTGGCTGACCGTTAGCGGTTCGGTGTCGCAGGCGCCTCAAGGGACCGAAAGCATCATCAATTCGGATGGCTCCTGCAATCCCGGGTCCACGCCCATCAACGGCGTCACTCCGTATGATGCGACGCCGGTGGCGGGAGGTGCCACCTCGGGCAAGGAAATCAGCCATTGGCTGCAATACCATCAGGCCACCTATCAGGACGCGCTGAACCAGGGCAATCCGGCGGTGCAGCGGCACGAAGCCCATTTCCAGAACGTCATCAAAGGCGAGCTCAAGGAAACCCGCTACTTCGAAGGCCGCATGTCCAAGGAGCCGCTGGAGCCCACCATTTCACTGGAATCCGGTACCGAGCCGACCAAGGACAACAAAATCATCCTGAAATACGAAGAATAATGTCAATATCACTCTTGACGGAGTTGTCAAGGAAGCACTAGAAACTATAATGACCTCTAGAAAAGCACTCATCAAATTGCTACGGAACGCTGCGAAACAGCGAGCGGTTCTCTCGCGTTCGGCAAGGTGGGAATCATGAAATATTCCAATTGGATGATTTGATGATTCCCATTCCACGGCACAGCGAAATCGACAATGTCCTCGCAAAGATTATTTGCGAGGAGGCCGCAATCAAACTCGGAAAGGATTGGTACCGGTGAAGACGTATGACGTTATTGTTCGGCCCGGTGAGAAGTACTGGGTTCTCGAGGTGCCGGGCGTGGGATTCACGCAAGCGCGTACCACCCGGGAAATAGAAGGCATGGCTCGCGATCTCATCGTGCTGATGACGCAAAGCTCCGACTTCGGCATCGCGGTCAGGACGCAACTTCCCGATTCGGTTCGGCAGCATCTTGATAAGGCCCGTCAGTTGCGTGAGCAGGAGGCCGATTGCCGTGCCAAAGCCGCCCGGGAGGCCCGTACCGCCGCGCAGGAGCTGCATGGCATGGGCCTGGCCCTGCAGCAGATCGGCGATCTCCTCGGTGTCTCCCGCCAGCGCGCCCATCAGCTACTCAACACGTGAGTTGACCCTTGGCTCAGGTGCAAGGGTGATGGAGAGAAGGGCGCCTTCACCGTCGGCATTTTCCCTCGTTTCCACTGCAGCGGACAAATGGAGGTGCATGGCATGGGCCAGAGACTGAGAGACGGCCAGCCCTAGGCCCGCCCCCTTGGAGCCACGTGCGTCATCCGCCTGATAGAAACGGTCGAACAGTTTGGCTGGGTCGATGTCGGAAGCCGCTTGTGCGGCGATGGGATTGGAGAACGTAATCGCATCGCCGCGCTGTGTGATGGTTGGCGCGCCGGCGCCATGTCGCAGCGCATTGGTGACGAGGTTGTCGATGATACGGCGCAACGCGGCGGGGTCGGCTTCCAACATAAACCGATCGTTCTCGAAATCGAGTGTGGGCTCCCAGCCACGTTCCTCGAATTCGGGATAATGGTCCACAAGCACCTCGGCAATCAACGGCTGAAAAGCAACAGGCTCGATATCGAGTGTCTGGTCAGGATCATTGGCTCGGGCATAGGTGAACAACTGGTCGAGCAGCCCACGCATGTCGTCCAATCGCCGCAAAGCCACGCTGAGATGCCGTTCCCGATTGACTGCCGTTGAATCCGGCATTGCGGCTTCGGTATTCTTCATTACGTCTTCTCGGCCGGAATGCTGCAGAGCCGAGCCGCCCTGAGTGTCATCCCCATGCAATGCCAGTTGGATATGGCCTTGCGCGCCCATGAGCGGCGTACGCACGTCGTGTGCCAGCGACGAGAGGTCACGCTGGAATTCCTGTGCTTTGGCTATCGAGGTGATTCGTTCGGCCTGGATCGCATCCAGTTGCGCGTTGATCGCCCGGACCAGTTCACGGCTCGCCTCGCCCGGCAGCTCCACGCCCAGCCGGGTATTGCTTTCCGTTGGCCGTTCATGCAGGAACCGGGCCATCCGCCGCATCTCACGCCCATACGCCACCGGGCCGATCGCGATTCCCGCAATCAGCCCGATCAGCAGTGTCACAATCCACATGTCACTGATTGTCAGCACACGTCGCGACGGCGGTTGACGAGGAGAGCCACGCCAACGGACAGAATAATCCAGCCGGCGAAGCAGATCAGGGCATGCGCCCAAACCGGCATGCCGAGCGAGGTGCCGCCAACCGTCGTGGCGAGCAGACCGGCGCTGTCGGTGTACAGTTTCGCGGTGTTCGAAGGTAGCCATTGCGCCAGCTGAGCCGCCCATGGCAGGTACACGGCAATCACCGACAAGATGATGTTCATCAGCGATCCCATGATGCCCGCCCCGACCAGCACCGCGGCGGCGATGCCGAACGCCTTGCTACGGGCGATCATCGTCAGAGCGACGACGATCAGTACGAAAGCAACCATGCCAAGTGTTTTCAGCCCGCAGAAGCCCAGATAGGCACCGATGCTTTCCGTGTGGCGGAACCGAATCCCCAACACGAGGCATGTAAGCTCCAGCGAGGCGATCGCCACGACCACGTTCCATACGGTCAATAACGTTGGCATCAGCAGCCGGCTGGCGACGTAGGTCATTCGGCTGTGGCGTCCGGCAATCAGGTTCTTGACGAAGCCGGCATCCCAATCGTCCATCACAGTCAGTACGGCCAGTACGGCGATGAACATGGACAATATGGAGCTGCCACCCAGTCCCGAGCTGGACAGTATCGCGGTATGCGACTCCATCGTACGGGCGGAGGCCATCAGACCGGCGGTGACATTGGCCGTGACGGAAACGCCATCCGTATCTGTCTGGGAGGCCCCGCTGACGGTGCCGAGCAACATCAGCGTGACAAGCAGGCCGGCCGTCAGCAGAACGGACAACACCGTAACCACCCAGAATTTGCGGCCGTGAACAAGGCGATACAGGTCGGAACGCAGCAGGTTGAACATCATCGGCTCCCTTCCGTGCGGGCGTCTTCCATGAGTGTGACGAAATAGTCTTCCATGTCTCGCGATTTCGCGGACAATTCAAGGATGGTCTGGTTCGTTTCGTTGAGGATTCGGGAGACCATGGCCGTATCGAAACCACCCGAGAGGGTGATGGAGCCGTCGGGCTCGGCGGCAAACCGTACCGGATTGGCGGGGTTCGCGGGCAGACGATCCTCAAGGACCGCGAGCGCGGTCGCTGTGTCGGCGGTACGTACGGTGAGGCTGTCACCGCATTCCGCTTGCACCTGTTCGGCGGTCATCTCGCGCACCATATGGCCATTCGCGATGACGCCGTAATGGGTGCACATGCGTTCCAGCTGGTCGAGCACGTGCGAGCTGACGACGATGGTGATGCCACGCTGCTGGTTGAGCCGCACCAGATAGTTGCGCATGGTGCGCGCGCCTTCCGGGTCGAGGCCGTTGAGCGGTTCGTCAAGCAGCAAGAGATCCGGCCCGCCGATAAGGGCAAGCGCCAGTCCAAGCCGCTGCTTCATACCGAGCGAGAATCCCCCGGTCTTCTTGCGACCGGTGTCACCGAGACCGACCTGATCGAGCAAGTCGCGGCAGACGGGCTTCGGGTCGGCCACACCAAGTGCGAGCGCCTGCGCCATCATCGTGTCGAACGCGCTCATATGCGGCAGTAGGCCGGGATTTTCAATCAGCGCGCCGACGCGCTGCACGCCTCCGAGCACAGGGGCGGTTCCGGCGGTCACATTGCCGAACAGGGTGATCTCACCGCTGTTCGGTGTCGCGAGTCCCGCAATCATCTTCATGACGGTCGACTTGCCGGCGCCGTTCTTGCCGACGAATCCGTAGATCGACCCCTGCGGCACGGTCATGTCAAACCCGTCAACCGCTCGTTTGCCGGCGTATCGCTTGGCAAGCGAGCGTATGCGAATCGTATCCATCGTGCGCTCCTTTCACTTCCATCGTGCGTTGATGGGGTCTACCGTACGGAATGGTTCTTGCGCAACGCTCGCGCAGTGCTCGCATAAGTCTCACGAAAGTCTTGCGAAAGTGTGACGGTCAGTGGCACATCGGCCGGCGGTCCGGAAACCCTCACTATGTTTGCGTGATGACGAACCATGCGCAAACATAGTGATGATTAGACCGCATAAACCGTCACTATGTTTGCGGCTGCCCGCCGATTACGCAAACATAGTGAGGGTTTTGCGTACATCATGCGCCGCCTTGCTTACACGTCGAGTTTGAAACCGAGTCCCCAGACGGTTTTGATGTAGGTTTCGGTACCGGAGGGCTTCAATTTGGCGCGGATCTTGCTCACGTGCGCAGTAACGGTGTTGTCGTCCACCATGTACGGCTCGTTCCAGCACAACTCGTATACCTGCTGTTTGGTGAAGACCGTGTTGGGATGGTCCATGAGCAGTTCGATGATGCTGAATTCCGTGTTGGTGAGGGGTATTGGCTCACCGTCGATGGCGAAAACGTGGGCGGCCGGGTCGAGGGTCCATCGGCCGGCGGTGAGGAGGGACGGCTGATTGTTAACTGCGGTTGCGGGGGTGGTCTCTCCCCCAGTCGGCTGCGCCGACAGCCCCCTCGTCAGAGGGGGCCGAGGAATGCCGGCACCGGATTGCGCCATACCGACGCCGGCATGTCCGTGCCCGTAGCCGCGGCCACGCAGCTGCGCTTGGACACGGACCACTAGTTCGTCCAAGTCGAATGGCTTGACGAGGTAGTCGTCAGCTCCAAGTTTCAGGAGCGCCACGCGATCGGCCACGGTGTCCCGCGCGGAAATCACGATGATCGGCACGCCGGCGCCGCGTTCGCGCAGCTCGGCGACCAGTCGTTCCCCGCTGAGGCCGGGCAGCATGAGGTCAGTGACGATGCAATCGTATGCACAACGTCCGTCGCCGCCCATGATTCCCCTCGCACCGGCGGAATCGACCGGCCGCGCGTCAGTCACCGTCGTCTTCCCATCCGCTATGCCGCCCCGCGCACCCGCAGAGTCAACCGGTTGTATGTCAGTCACTGTCATCTTCCCGTCCGCCACGCTGCCCTGCGCAGCCGCGGAATCGACACCACGATCCAGCAACAACCGCGCCTCCGAACCGGAATACGCAGCCGTACAGAGGAACCCGGCCTTCATCAGCCGCGTACAGACCACCTCGTTGATGTCCGCATCATCCTCGATCACCAGTATTCGCGCATTGCCCATAGTCCCCTAAGCGTACAACCACCGGTTCTTGGCGTTTGACGGCGCGACACCACCGGTTCACGGCTGGAAGTACCCTAGGAGATTATGAAGCTTACCGATATTTCCCCCGCAATCGCACTGACCCCGCTTGACGGCCGTTACCACAACGCCACCGCCCCGCTCGTGGAATACCTGAGCGAGCCCGCCCTGAACCGCGAGCGCATGCGCGTCGAAGTCGAGTGGATGATCCTCTTGGCCAACGGCTTCGAGGGCAACGGCAACCAGCCCGTCGTGGACGGCGTCAAACCGTTCACCGAGGAGGAGAAGGCCTTCCTGCGTGCCATCCCCGAGGATTTCGGCGCCGAGGGCATCGCCGCGCACGCCGCACATGAGGCCGTGACCCATCACGACGTGAAGGCCGTGGAGTACTACATCGACGACCAGATCGACAAGGCCCCGGCCGAGCTCACGAACATCAACGACGCCCTGAAGACCCTGGTGCACTTCGCCTGCACCTCCGAGGACATCAACAACCTCTCCATCGCCCGTTGCGTGAAGAACGCCATGGAGAACGTCTGGACCCCGGCGTTCAAGGAGATCATCGACCACCTTGCTGAAAAGGCCGAAGAATACAAGGACAAGGCGCTGCTCTCCCTCACCCACGGCCAGCCGGCCACGCCGACCACGCTCGGCAAGGAGCTCGCCGTCTACGTCTACCGTCTGAACCGTCAGCTCAAGCACATCGAGAACCAGGAGTACCTGGGCAAGATCAACGGCGCGACCGGCACGTTCGGCGCCCACCTGGCCGCCTGTCCGGACGTCGACTGGATCGCCGTCTCCCGCGAGTTCGTCACCAACCGCATGGGCCTGACCTGGAACCCGCTGACCACGCAGATCGAATCCCACGACTGGCAGGCCGAGCTGTACTCGACCGTCTCCCACGCCAACCGCATCATGCACAACCTGTGCGTGGACGTGTGGATGTACATCTCCCGCGGCGTGTTCGCCCAGGTGCCGGTCAAGGGCGCCACCGGCTCCTCCACCATGCCGCACAAGGTGAACCCGATCCGTTTCGAGAACGCCGAGGCCAACTTCGAAATCTCCTGCTCGCTGCTGGACACCCTTTCCGCCACGCTGGTGGAGTCCCGTTGGCAGCGCGATCTGACCGATTCGACCACGCAGCGCAACATCGGCTCCGCGCTCGGCTACTCCCAGCTGGCCCTGTACAACCTGATGGGCGGTCTCAAGTCCATCCACCCGAACGACCACGTAATCTCCTGCGAGCTGGACGAGAACTGGGAGGTGCTCGGCGAGCCCATCCAGACCGCCATGCGCGCCTGCGAGCTCAGGGGCCTGCCGGGCATGGACAAGCCGTACGAGAAGGTCAAGGAGCTTATGCGCGGCCACGAGATCAACAAGGAACAGGTCGAGGCGTTCATCGACCAGCAGTCCTTCGATCCGGAAACCGCGGCTCGCCTCAAGGCCCTGACCCCGGCCACGTACACCGGCGTGGCCTCGAAGCTCGTCGCCTTCGACCGCTGACGATAGCGTAGCCTTCAGGCGCGAGTCCGTGCGGTGATTCCCGCTGGGCTCGCGCCTTTCGTCTTTTCCGGGCCGCACTCCCCGACCGACTCGGTTCCCCGACCATCCAGTTCACGATTTACATCCAGTCAAGGCAGGTGCGACAGCAACCCATGGCCAGTGATCAGCAGTCCCCAGTGAACGAACAGACAAAGAATCCCCGGCAGGACGAACCGCAGAACGTGCTAGGGGACCGGCAGCCGAACCCGCAGCAGGATGAAAGCCCCGCCGGGCCCATCATCGAGGATGTGGCACCGCGCCGTACACGCGACTTCGCCGATCTGACGCGCGCCGGGCTCTCCCTGCTCATGGCTGCAGTGGTCATGGTGTTCGCTGTCTACCTGGGCGGCATGACGCGAGGCATGGAGTCGGATGCGCACACCGCGGCCCGCGCCATCAACTGGCTGGCTGACATTCCCTCCACCGTGCTCACCCAGCTGTCCACCATCGTGATCGTGGTGATGGTGTTGGGCCAGCTGCTGCTGACACGCGCCTGGCTGGAGGCAGCAGTCTCCGCGCTCACCATGTTCGCCGGATACGGCACGGTCTGGGGCGTCTCTCTACTCATCAGCGGTCTCAACGACCGCACCCTGCCCGTGGCGCTGATCTCGGCCACCACCACGTTCGGCTCGGGACTATTGCCGGACATCTACGCCGGCATGGCCGCCTTCCTGACCGTGGCCGGGCCGCGACGCATCCGTTCCAGCGTGAAGTGGAGCTGGAACATCCTGTACATCACGGCGGCGGTGATGGTGATGCTGTCCTGGCATTCGGTCACCGGCATGCTGATCTCGCTGGCCGCGGGACGCACGGTGGGCATGCTCGTCCGCTTCCTCATGGGCACGCAGAACACCGGCGTGTGGGGCGCCGATCTGGTGGCCGCGCTCAAGGGCATCGGACTGGATACGGCCTCGCTCATCCGTCATCAGGAACCCGCGCTGGCCGGGCACGGCTCGCTGGCCGCCACCTTGGACGACGATCTGGCCGAAGGTTCGCGTATCTACGATCTGGAGACCACGAACGGACGTCGCTTCATCGTCTCGGTGATCGACGCGCAGACCCATACGGCCGGATACCTCAAGCAGCTGTGGGACTGGGCGCGCTTCACCAGCGTGTCCATCAGGCGCGACCGTTCCGTGCGCGAGGCCGTGCAACATCATCTCGCGATGCTGCTGGGCCTGCATAACATCAAGCTGCCAGCCCCCGCCCCCTACGGCATCGCTGACACGGACGAGTCGGCCATTCTGGTGCTGGACGCGCACACCATCGAGCTGCCGGCCAATCTGCGCACCCTCACCAAGTCGGACGCGGTGGCGTACATGCGCTACCTTTCGGTGGCGAACCGTCGCGGATACACGCATCGGCGCATCACCCCGGACACTTTGGCCCGGCTGGACGACGGCACGGCGGTGATTGCCGGCTGGCTCAACGGCGACAACGCCTCCGCACCGGCCAATATCGCGTTGGACAAGGTGCAGCTGCTGGTACTGTTCGCTGCACTCATCGGCGTGGACGATGCGATCGCCGCCGCCCGAGAGGCTTGGGGAGACACCGTGTTGGTGACCTTGGCGCCGTTCATCCAGAAGGTGGCCATCCCCTCCCCCTCCCGCGCGCTGGACACCTGGGACAAGCAGCTGCTGGCCTCGCTGCGCGGCGGCATCAACGCTCTGATGGATGAGGAGGTGGCCGAACAGGCCGAGCCGGTGACGCTGGCGCGATTCTCCTGGCGCTCGATGATCACGATGCTACTGGTCATCGTGGCCGTGGTGGTGGTCTTCACTCAGCTCAAGCCCGAGGAGATCATCGCCGCCATCACCAACGCCAACCCGGTGATGGCACTGGTGGTGATGGCCTTCGGCGTCTGCGGCTGGATCGGCTCCTCCGTCTCGCTGGGCGCGCTGATGGATTCGGACCGGCGGGACAATATGGGCGTGTTCATGAGCCAGGTGGCCGGCGGCTTCGCCACGGTGTCCATGCCGGCGGGCGTGGGCCCCTCCTTCGTGAACCTGCAGTTCCTGCGCAAGTCCGGCTATCGAAATACCCAGGCCAGTGCCATCATGAGCGCCGCGCTGGTGGTCTACTATGCCGTGTACTTCGCGATTCTGGTGCTCATCGGCCTGTTCACCGGCCGCAACATGTTCACCGGCGCGATTCCGACGAATACGCTGGTCATCGTGCTGGGCGCGGTGGTGGCCGTGGTGAGTGTGGCGATGATGATCCCGCCGCTGCGTCATTGGGTGACCGGGCGTCTGATGCCGTTGGCTAAGACCTATATCAACCAGCTGCTGGACGTGCTTTCGCAGCCGCGCGAGCTCACGGTGAGCTGTCTGGGCGCGCTGTTCCAGAACGTGACCACCGGTCTGGCGTTCTGGGCGGCGTTGCAGGCTTTCGGCTACTCCTCGAACCCCATCGAGACGACGTTCGTGTTCATGCTGGCCTACGCCCTCGGTTCCGCGGTGCCCACTCCGGGCGGTCTGGGCGGTGTGGAGGCTGCGCTGACCTTCGCGTTCGTGGCGGTGGGCGTGCCGCAGGGCGTGGCGCTGTCCGCCACGCTGCTGCATCGCGTGGTGTTCTACTGGCTCAGGGTGCCGCTGGGCGCGGCCGCCATGAAGTGGCTGGACCAGCGCAATCTGGTGTGACGGAGCATGCCAGTGTATGCCAGGGTGTGACGGCCTGGTCGGTGGAGGCGGTTACGCATGACAATCCGGCGCAATCGCCTTGCGTGACTGCCCGATGCTATATCCAAGGTGACGAAAACCTTGGTTTTGTGCCAAAATCCGGTGAATCGTCAACAAATCCGCACCTCACTGGATCCATATCAGGCTGTACCGTGGTTCATCTTCCGTTTACCGGTCGAATCGTGCTCATTTCGGGCCGATTTCACGGAAAAAAGATGTGAAAAGCCTTATAAAATGCGGGTTTAGGCAGGTGCATGCGCTATCATCATGTGATGAACGCGGACAAGCGGCAGTGCTTGTCCCCTGACCCAAGAAGGATGCTTTATGGCATACAACAAGTCTGATCTCGTCTCGAAGATCGCCCAGAAGTCCAACCTGACCAAGGCCCAGGCCGAGGCTGCCGTTAACGCCTTCCAGGACGTGTTCGTCGAGGCTCTGAAGTCCGGCGAGGGCCTGAAGCTCACTGGTCTCTTCTCCGCTGAGCGCGTCAAGCGCGCCGCTCGCACCGGCCGCAACCCGCGCACCGGCGAGACCATCAACATCCCGGCTTCCTACGGCGTGCGCATCTCCGCCGGCTCCCTGCTGAAGAAGGCCGTCACCGAGTGACCCTTCGCTCATAGCGAGCAGTAACGAGACGAAAAGGACCCCGACCATGACGGTTGGGGTTCTTTTGTATGTGCGGGGCTATATCAGGTCCGTATCTGCACAGAATCATGCCCAGCAGTACGGCGGCACGCTGTCCGTCAGCGACGACGCTGGTATCTTCTCGCTGCAGGTGCTGCTGCCGAAGTGGTAGTGCAATATTCTGCACATCATGACGAAAGTGCAATATATTGCACAGACCATGCGCTATGTGATATATTTTTCACATGTTGGTAATGACTAGCGGCGAATACGCGCAATTGCTCAAGAACGAACGGCAGCGGCAAGGCATCAGCCAAACCGAAATGGCTGAAAAGCTTGGCGTATCCCGACGTTGGCTCATCGAATTCGAGCACGGCAGGGTACCCAATCCAGGCTTCGCCACTATTCTCAATATGCTTTCCGCACTGGGTCTATCACTGGACGTACGCAAGACGCCGCACCCCACCAAGTCATACGAATGGTGACCATTATGAGCGACGATATCCTGTATGCGTTTCTTGGAGAAACCCCAATCGGGGAATTCCTTAAAGATGTCAATGGCACAGTGCGCTTTCGGTATAGAGATGATTACCGATGGGCGAGCAATCCAACGCCGATATCGTTATCCATGCCACTCATTCAGAACGAGCACGTTGGCAAAGTTCCGGAGAATTTCCTCGAAGCCCTTGTGCCGGAATCACCCCAAGCACGGGAGGAAGCTGCTCGTCTGCATCATGCTCGTTCGACTGCCGCATTCGATCTTCTGCAAGCCATCGGGTTCGATGCCACCGGCGCCCTTCGACTATCCGCGACGCCACAGCTGCCGGTTGAAAACGACTCACTCATCCCCATCAGCGACGCCGAAATCGCCGCGCGCCTTCGGGCCGCAGCACCCACCGGTCTGCAACCGGCTACGGCAGCGGAACACTGGTCCATTGCCGGGCAGCAAGGCAAAATCGCTCTCAGGCTGCACCACGGTTCCTGGTACATCACGAACGGCATCGCCCGCACCACGCACATCATCAAACCCGGCATCACCACGCTCCCCCTGCAGGCATTCGACGAGCATCTCACCATGCGCGTCGCCACAGCCCTGGGACTGCGCGTGGCCAATACCGAATTCCGATTGTTCAGCGACGTTCCCGCCATCATCAGTGAACGGTATGATCGCCGAATCACTGATGACGGACGGGTACAGGCGCTGCATCAAGAAGACTTCACCCAAGCACTCGGGCTTCCGGCTTCGTTGAAATACGAGGAACATAATGGCCCTACTTCGGAAGCGTACGCGACAATGCTCCGCACACATGGACTACCCGGTCAGGCAGAAAGCAATATCAGGGCCTTTGTTGATGGAATCCTGGTAAGTTATCTGCTCGGGGCCACGGACAGCCATGCGAAAAACTACTCGCTACTGCTCGATGGGGAATCCGTACAGCTCGCACCACTCTACGACCTTGCTTCCATATTCCCCTATCTCGGACATGGCAGACTTGCTGCCAGTGCCACACTGGCGATGAATATCGGGGGACGGCGGAACCTACTGCAGCTTAGACGCAAGCATCTGGAACGCTTCGCCGTTCGAATGAATATGGACAGGGACCAAATCATCCACCGATTCGTAACCCTGGTGCAGAGGCTCCCCGACGCATTCGAGTCCGCGGTCCAGTCCAATCACGATGCCATCGCATTGATCGGAGCACAGCAGTTCATCGAGGACTACCGCAAACGCATCATTATGGCCTACGACGATGCTGCAAGTTGGCTGGATTTGTGACCACTCACCCGCTGTAGTACATAGCGCAAACGGTTGTTGCCGGGATGGACGCTCGGAGGAAACATCCATCCCGGCAACAACCGGAGGAAAGGAAGAAGTTCAGTTAAGAGATCACACTACTGAGCGGTGGTTGCCTCCTTGGCCGCGACGTTCTTTGGCTTGCGGACGCGCAACACGATAGCAACAATGCATAGCACACCCAGCACACCAAGCTCCGCTGCAATTGCGGCGCCATAGGCCTGCCAGTTGGCAATGTTCACCGGCATCAGGTTGCCATTAGCCATCGCATATAGCGTATTGTGGGCAGAACGCTGCAGGTAGTGGATATCCGCGTCGGTCTTAGCCCTCACGGAGATACCCCAGCGGGTTAGCCAGCCGTCAAGACCGGCGCGCATGGCCTTGTTGGACCCAGCAGCCATGCCACCCTGATCCATATCGGTGAGCACCTTGCCATTGAAGCCCCACTCATTGCGCAGTACTTCAGTCAACAAACTTTCGTTGGCACCGGCGTAGGTGTCTCCGATGAAGTTCATGCTGGCCATTACCGCGGTGGCACCGCCCTTCTTGACGCAGTCCTCGAAAGGCTTCAGATAGATTTCGCGGATCGCCTGTTCGTTGGAGTAAGTATGAAGGTTCTCATGTCGTACCGATTCCATGTCATTGAGAGCAAAATGCTTGATGTAGACAATCAGTCCACCTTCGCGTGCGGCCTTGACCTGGGCGCTAGCGGTGGTGCCGGCGAGCACCGCGTCTTCGGAGTAGTACTCGAAGTTACGGCCGGAGAATGCCCAACGGTGGTTGTTCATGGCGGGAGCATACCAACCGCTGGTGCCGTAGTACTGGGTCTGATCGGCCATCTGATCGCCGAACTTGGTCGCGATATCCGTATTGAATGTGGCGGCAAGCAGCGGTATACAAGGATAGGCGATGCCGTTCATGGACGTAGTCCACATCGAGGAAATACCCATCGGACCATCGGAATCAACGGTGCGGAAATCTTTGCCAATGGACAGTAACGATGGCGAAGCATACGTGGAATCCTCAACCAAGGACTTCAGCTCCTCCACGGTGAGCTGTTTGATGAGCGCATCCCACTTCGGATCGTCATAATCAAGTCCCTTGACATCGTCAAGAGTCAAATCTCCCTTGACCGCATAGTCGACACCCTTGGTCATGGCATCAATGCCCTCGTCATAGGAAGGATCATAGGCATCCGGATCGTCCTCATTGGCAGTGGAATTCACCGTATCAACCACTGAACCCATGGCGTCCGCATAGTTGGAGAATCCGTTGCTGCGGCTCAAGTACTTTCCACGAGAGGCCTCATCGAACTGGTTGGAAGCGGCCTGATCATCGGAGGAGCGCTGATCGGAGCCGGAGTAGAAGAATCGATCATCCAGCGATGCGGTCTTTTCGTCCAGAGATTCGTGCGCATTGGAGCGAATCGAGAACGTGTATTCGCTAGCATCAAGCATATAGGAGCCGACAGTTCCGTCGTCGTTGGAATGGCTGGTGTCATAGGCGGCGAGATCCTCGACCGGCACTTCGATCGTAAGCTTCTGAGAAGCACCCGGAGCGAGTTCATCGGTCTTGTCGTAACCGATAAGCTGCACGGCCGCCTTTTCCACACCGTTCTTCTTGTCGTAGTCGGTATAGGGTGCGCTCATGTACAGCTGCACGACTTCCTTGCCGGGCACGTCACCGGTGTTGGTGACTTCCACGTCTACGCTGACACTGTCCTTCGGATCAAGCGTCTCAGTGCTGATGGAGGTAATCCTCTGGGAGAACGTGGTATAGCTCAGACCGGTGCCGAACGGGAAGGACACGATGGAGTCGTAGTCCTTACCGTAGTCAAACGTCTCATTGGTCTTGGTGTTGGTAACTACGGCCTTTTCGGCATAAGCGGTCTCATACCACTTGTATCCCACGTAGATGCCCTCGACATAGTCCACGTAGTGACTGGTCTTAGAGTTGGATGCCACCTGGGTGCCGTAGTTTTCGGATGCGGGAGCGCTGTCGTTATCGGTAACCCAGGTGTCAGGCAGCTTGCCGGACGGGTTGATCTCGCCGGTCAGAATCTTGCCGAGGGCATCGAAACCGTACGGTCCGGGCAGACCGGCCCACACGCAGGCATCCACGTTGTATTCGTCAAGGAACCCCATTTCGAGCGCGTTGGCGCTGTTGATTACCACGATGATTTTGTCGAAGGTCTCACTGGCCTTCTTCATGATGGCTTTCTCATTGTCGTTGAGTTGGAGATAGTTCGCATCGTCGATTTGTTCGTAGGAGGTCAGGTCCGCGCCCTCGCTGCCGGTGCGGCCCAGCACGACAATCGCTGTATCGGAGTATTCCTTCATGGATTCGAAGGATGCGTCGCCGGTGAACTTATCCACGGACACCTCATCAACGGTCAGCGGAGACACATGGAATCCGATCTGTACCGGTTCCGGCTCCTTGACCTCGTAGACGCCCGCATCCACCAACGCAGGGTTAATCTCAATGCCGGCAGATTTCAGGGAGGACAGCACGTCCACAGTGTCATCACCGCCGGAGACACGACCAGAACCGCCGCCGGAGAAGTACGGGTTGTAGGCGTAGTAGCCGATGAGATTCACCTTGGTATTCTGCAGCGGAAGAGCATTGTTCTCGTTCCGCATAAGAGTCATACCCTCCTGGCCGATCTCCTTGGCCAAGGCACGCCAATCGTCCTCCGTGGTCTCCACGCTGTCGGAACCGACAGCACCCACGTAAAACACGTTATTCAACTGGTTGGCGAATACGTTCATGCATACGCTGACGGCTACAGCGGCGGCAATGAAAATCACTCCGACTGTACCCAGAATGCTATTACCGAGCTTCATATGCTTGACCACGCGACCTTCGCGGTAGCGCTTACGGGTTCCCAACGCCAGTGCAACCACCGAGATGACGGCGATAACCGCCAACACCGTGATACCGATGATGCAATACATGGCGAGCTGGCCGCCGCTTCCCTCTTTCATGGTTTCTCCTTCTATATGGGTTCCCCGTCATTGGGGAGTGGATGGGGAGGACGGAGCCTTCTTTGGCTCCGCCCGAGGGGATACGTTTTACTTCTGTTTGAAAATCAGCTTCATAATCGGGTAGAAGACCCAGAACGAGAGCGTGCAGTTGATGATCATGGTGATGAGATCGGCTGTGGTGGCTCCGGCGCCGGCACCCATCACGTCGATGCACCAGCCGTAAAGCGGGGCCTTGTACAGACCCTGCAACGCGGCTGCACCGATGGTGATAATCACGTAGGCAAGCACGTACCAGGCCGCGGCCTTCCACACGCTGCCGGTGGATTTGAACGTCACCTTGCGCTGGGTAATGAAGTTGATCACCTGCGCGATGGCCATCGTCAGCTCCACGGCCAGGAAGTAGGCCAGTCCGCCACCGCCCGCGACGCCGGCCGCATCGGTGGTGCCGATGGCTCCGGCCGCGTAGTCGAACACGTAATATGCGCTGCCGTCGAAGTTATGGCCGACCGACAGTACCTGGAAGTTCGTGGCGACCAGCGGGGTCAGGCCGAACAGCCATTTGAACACCGGCATCAGCACCAGTTGCAGCACCGTGACCGCATTGCACACGATGAAGAACATGATGAATTCGGCGATGCCATGGTGCTTGGCGTCGAAGCGCGCCCAACCGCGCCGGATGGCGGCGATCGGACCGCGGTCCGGGACCGCCGTACGCTGCACGTCTTCGTTGAGTGTTGTCATTGTTCACCTCCTTTACCTGGTCATGAGTTCGAAGTTCAGGAAATCGATGGACCCGGAGCCGGCATACCGGAAGTAGAGCGGGCAGGAGTGCGCGTTGATTCCAGCGGGAAGGCACGCCGGCTCCGCCCGGAACGTCTGCCAGCCGTCGGCCGTGTTGACGGTGATCGGCACCGTGGCGACGACCGACAAGCCGGCCGGATCCACGGAAATCACGAACGCTCCCGAAGCTTCTCCCCTGCCGCGATGCGCGCGGACAGTTGCGGCGATGCCGGTCAGCGGACGGGAATCATCGAAGTCGAAGTACTTGAAGCCGGCCACCGCGCCATCACGCATGTTGGCGACGTACTGGTGCGCCTCGATCGGGCCAACTTCGGCTTTGGCGTCACGTTCGTCCTGGGTGAAGTAGGGATGCGCGGCCAATCGTTTGGCGGGATTCGCACCATCGTAGCGACCCGCACCATCCTTGCTCCACAGGTTGCACGCGATTCGCGCCTCGTACCTGCCTTGCCCCCGCAGCGGCCCGCCGTTCAGACCGCAACTGGTGACTTCAGCCTGGACGAAGCGCCATTCGCCGCTCGCTTCGTCGAACATGGCATCGAGTCGTTCCGCGCAGGCCTGACGAGCGTAGGAGCTGCGGTTGGTCTGGCGATGGTAGAACGTGTAGAAATCGTCGCCGATGCGCAGCATGCCACCATGCGTGTTGCCGGTGTAGTTCGTCGCGCGGGTTTCGTCATCGTGACCGGGAAGCCCCACGTCGCCGATGCTCACGAGCGTGCCGCCGTAGCGGAAGCCCCCAGTCGGCGAATCGGAAACGGCGTAGCACAGCTCGTGGTTGAGCCGGGAGGAGTAGACAAAGTAGTACTTGCCGTCCCACTTGCGCATCGAGGAGGCCTCGAAGAACTCGTGGCCGGCGAACGAGCCGGGACCGGACTTGGGGAACAGCAGCTTTTCCGGCGTGCGGATGGTCACCATGTCGGGCTCCAGTTCGAGCACGTAACCCCCGTCGAAGCCCAGCGAACGAAAGCCGGTGGCGATGGCGGGCACAGGCGTGTAGAAGCCGGAGTACAGGTAGACGCGATTGTCGTCGTCCACAAGCACGCCCGGATCGAACGGGAAGGAATCACCCTTGCGGCGTCCCCACACCGTGCCGTCCGCGTAATGCACGTGGCCGTGGAACTCGTACGGGCCGGCCGGCGAATCGGCCACGGCCACGCCCATGAGCCCCATGAAATCGAAGGCGTAGTAGAGGTAGTAACGGCCGTCCGGGCCGATCGCCACGTCCGGGGCGAACAGGAGTCGCAGACCAAGGCGATTTTTGGGATCCTGGTTCTTGCGGTAGATCACGCCTTCATAGCGCCAGTCGGACAGGTCGTCCACCGGCGCGGACCAGCAGACGTAATCGTTGACGCAGAACATCGGGGCGCCGAATCGATCGTGCGAGCCGTAGATGTACACGCGGTCGCCGAACACGTACGGTTCGGCATCGGGGATGTACTCCCCTGCCGGAAGATACGGGTTGAAGACCTGGCGTTCCACGATGAGCTCCCTTTCGAGTCTGGCGATTCAGAGGATTCCGCAGCGAATCCTGATGGTTCCATCATCAGGGAAAGGCCGGTTCGGGAAAGGGCAATTGCATGAACGGTCGATTTATTGCATAAACTCACGTGCGGCGCGGCTCCCCTCAGTCGGCTTCGTGACGGCCTCACTCAAGTGAGAAGGCTCAGCATCTACCGGGGAATGAGGACGGTCAGATCGAACCAGCCGTCGCGTTTGGCGATGGTCAGGGTACCACCGTACTTGATGGCCGTGTGACGGATGCTTTTGAGACCGAACCCGTGGAATCGCTTGTCCGCCTTGGTGGTGACGGGTAGATCCCCATCCAAACCGGTGGCCGAACCGTCACCCGTCCCGGCAATCGCATTGCCGGCCGCATCGCCGGATTGCAGATAGTTCTCCACGCGAATCAGCGTGAATCCGTTCGCTTCCGAGACCGATACATGAATCAGCCGATGCGAGGCGTCCGCGATCCGACGCTCGTATTCGATGGCGTTGTCAAGCGCGTTGCCGAATATCGTGCAGATGTCCATCTCGCTGATCCGGTTCAGCAGCGAACCGTCCGCCACACACGTCAGTTCAATGCCATCGCGTGCGCAGACCAATCCCTTTCCGGTCAACATCGTATCCAGCACCGCATTGCCGGTTTTGAAACGCGCCTCGTACTCCTTGATGCCATGTTCGATATCGTCCAGATACTCCTCGCGTTTGCCGGGGTCGGACTCGCGCCGCAGCACGGCGATCTGGTGCTTCAGATCGTGGTACTTGTGATTGATGACGGCGATGCTTTCCTTCGACTGCTGATATTGCGCGTACTGCATCTGCAATACGGTGCGCATCGAGTCGAGCTCGCGCCGGGCCTGGTTCTCGCACAGCTGGATATGGAAGGCATAGAGGAAGGCCACGCCTCCGAGCCCCACCAACGTGCGGATATTGAATACCTCGGTGCCGATGGTGCTGGTGAACGGCGTGGCGGTGGATACATAGCTCAGATTGCTCAGCGTGAACGTGGTGATGGCAATGATGGCGGTCACCATAAGGTCCCGCCCGCCCACGTCCAGCGCTTCGGCGTTCTGTCCACGTTCAAGCAACGCCACCACGGCGAACACCGCTCCATAGACGACGATGAGATACAGGCCATCGAGCCACGGCACGTGAATGGGCCAGCCGTACCGACCCGACAGATAGTAGTACAGCTGCCATTCGAGTGAGGCGGCGAATTCGGCAATGACGAACGCGCGCATCAGCCAGTACAGGCATGTGGCCGCCGAGCAATCACAGCAGAGACGAATCGTGACGAACATGATGGCCAGCGCCACGGCCATGCCGGGCAGCCACAATGCCACCGGCACTACGCCGATGCCGATCTGGACCACCACGAGCGCCGCCAACGAGCCGGCCAGAACCCCGATTCCCCGTATGCGAGGAGGTTTGCGCACCACCAAAGCAATCAGCGTCACGCATGCCAGCCATTCGGCAAGCGCCGTATGCACTTTGGGGATGTCCGGCACCGTGCCCACGGCGTTCGCGACATCGGTCGATGCAAGGTTTATGGCGGCGGCCCCGGCATCAACCTCGGTGAACCGGACGAGCCAACCGAACGCATCGAGTAGGCCAGACGGCCCGGATAAGCCATGTACCCCGAACAAACCAATCATGTCGGCGAGCGCACCGCCCCATGCCGCGGCCCCTACACCCATCATTTGATCACGTTCCCGAGGTAGGCGGTGAGCGCGGTGAGCAGGTCGCGCTGCTTGGCCCGGCTGACGGGGATGCGCGTGCCACCGCCGATCACGGCACTGCCTTCCTCCACGCCGCGCACATGCGCGAGATTGACGAGAATGCCCTTGTTGCAGCGGAAGAACGATTCGTCGGCGAGCTTGTCCTCGACTTCCTTCATCGAGGACGCGGTGGATTCGAATACGCCGTCCGCCGTATGGTAGGCCAATCGGTGACCGCTGCTTTCGATCCACAGTATTCGGGAGATGGGCACGCGCACGGTGCTGGTTTTGGAGGCGATGACCATATACTTCTCCTCGGCGCGCGACCGGGTCTGCATGCGGGAGATGGCACGACCGAGCCGTTGCGTGAACGCAAAGTAGGAGATGGGTTTCAGCACGTAGTCCAGCGCGTCCACGCGGTAGCCCTGGATGGCGTATTGGGCCATGTTGGTGATGAAGATGATGACCACCTGGCCGTCCACCTCGCGGATGCGCTCGGCGGCGGTCATGCCGTCCATGGACGCCATTTCGATGTCCATCAGAATGATGTCCCATTCGGCGCGGTAGTTCTCCACGATGTCTTCGCCGTCTGGGAAGACCGTGACGTCGAACCGTTCGTGGATCTCTTCGGAGTACTGCTCCAGATACTCGCGCAGGGTCTGCGCGTAGGCGGGTTCGTCCTCCACGATCGCCACACGAATCATATGCCGCGCCTCCTTTGCCGCCGACCGATCACGTACCGTACCACTGTAATGCACGGCGGACGGTGGCGGCGGGAGATCGCGACCGAGAGTTTCAGCGCCCGAGGGATTCCATGAGTTGGCTGAATTCCGGGGTGGGGGCGGCCTCGAACGGGTCGAGGAGGACGGCTTCGCGGCGTTCGGGGGCGGTCACGGTCAGGTGGGTCCAGTCGGCAGAGAACTGGGCCCCGGAGGCGAGGGCCGCTTCCACGAATCGTCCGCGCAGGGCGGCACGGGTGTCCTGCGGCGCCTCATGGATCGCGCGTTCGGTCTCGTCGGCGGTCAGTAGCCGCCGCATCTGCGAGCGCGCGGTCAGCGAGCCGTACAGGCGTCCGTTGGCGATGTCGTGGTAGTCGAGTTCCAGCTGCTCCAGTTGGGCGAAGGTCACTTCCGGACGGCGGCGGCGCAACGCTTCGAAGACCCGGCGCTTGGCGGCCCAGTCCACGCGATCGGCGAGCGCGTCGTAATCGCCCTGTTCCAGCGCGCGGAGCGCATGGTCCCACTCCCCCAGAATCGTTGTCGTCGGCGAACCTGCAACAGCATCTCCCGAAAGACCAGTCACCGGCACACCGGCGACGAACGCGGAGTCCATCGTCTCGCGATGATCCGCCACGAACGACTCGACGGCGCGGAAATACCGGCGCTGCAACGTAAGCGCGCTCACCGACTCGCCCGAAGCGAGCGGCAGCATGGCGTCCGGCGCATCCAGGAAACGGCTCATCGCACGATTGGCGGCGGCCGGGTCGACGAACGCCCAATCCTCGAATCCGGACGGCTCGCCACGGCGGAACGCCTCCTCGATGGAGCACAGCACGAGATGCGTCACGGCGAGCTTCATCCACGTGGACCATTGCGAACGGTTGGAGTCGCCGATGATCACATGCAGGCGGCGGAACGAATCAGGGTCGGCGTGCGGTTCGTCGCGCGTGTTGACCATGGGCCGCGAGCGCGTGGTGGCGGAGGAGACGGCCTCGTCCAGGAAGTCGGCGCGCTGGGTGATCTGGAAGCCGTCCGGGGTCATACGGCCCGCGCCCGTGTACAGCTGACGGGTGATGAGGAACGGCAGCAGCTGGTGTTCCACGGCCTCCAAAGGCACGAAGCGGCGCACCAGATAGTTCTCATGGCAGCCGAAGGCATGGCCGGCCGAGTCCACGTTGTTCTTGAACACGTGGATGGTGGCGTGTTCGCCGTATGATTCGCGCAGTTTGGCCTGGGCCTTCAAGGCGAGCCCACGCATCACCTGCTCGCCGGCGAGGTCCTGTGCCAACGCCTCGCGCGGGTCACGGGCTTCGGCGGTGGCGTATTCGGGGTGGGAGCCGACGTCGAGATAGAGGCGGGAGCCGTTGGTCAGGTACGTGTTGGTGGACCGGGATCGGGAGACGATGGGCTGGAACATGGTCATGGCCACCTGTCCGGCATCCACGGGTTTCTCGGCCCCGGTCACGGCCACGCCGTATTCGGTTTCCACGCCGAAAATACGGCAGAACCCGTCCATCTCGGCGGATGGCACGGGTTCTGTGGCGTGGAGGGCTCGGGTGCCGCTGTCACGCAGTTGGGGCATCACTCGCCGCCTTTTTGCACGAAGCTGTTGACGTATTCCTCGGCATTGGTCTCCAACGTGGATTCGATGTCGTCGAGGATGCTGTCCAGCACGTCGGACTGGTCCTGCGACTGGTCCGCGGCCTGAGTTGCGGCCTGGGCGAGGGCGTCGTCCTCGTGGGTTTCCTGTGATTGGGATTGCGGCTGTTCGAATTGCTGTGGCATGCGTGCCTTCTTTTGTATAAACGACTCCTGCAAATTAGAATCAATCGGCCCCGAAGACTTCCCTCGGTCAGCCCGTGGCCGACGGTTCGTCCGCAATGAGGGACGACCGGACATCATCAAGAGCCGATTGCTTCCGTTCTACTGCAGATACTGCTTGAGTTCGCGGCCGATGAGACCGTTGGTGGCCACCACGTCGTTGTCATGACGCCAGTGGATGCGGTCGCCGTCCCAGCGGCTGAGCGTGCCTTGGGCCTCCCAGACCACCACGGTGCCGGCGGCGATGGCGGGGATGTCCCACACATGCAGCATCGGCTCGAAGTAGGCGTCGTACGTGCCATCCGCCACCTTGCACAGATCGAGCGAAGCCGGGCCCACGCGCTTGATGTCGGCCGGCTGGCCCGCCAGCGAGGAGGCCACCTCCAGCGCACGACGGGATTCCTCGGGGATGAAGGACATGCCGTAGCTCAGCACGGAACCATCCAACGAGGAGGTCATCGACGGCACGACTTTGTCTCGCTTCTCGCCCACCGCGGTCTTGTGGATGCGCACGGCGCCGGCGCCCTTGGCCGCCAGATAGGTCAGGCCTAGTGCTGGCGCGTGAACCACGCCGAGGATGGGCTTGGGCTCGTTGTTCTCGTCGAATTCGAACAGCGCTGCGGTCAGCGTCCATTCGCTCATACGACGCAGATAGTTGATCACGCCGTCGATCTTGCCGATGTACCAGTAGCGCTGGCCGGGACGGCTGACGGAGGGACGGGTGGTCCAGAAGCCGTCGAAGTGGGCGATGTCCGCCAGACGGGTACTCATGAATCGCAGGATCTTGCCGTCGACCTCAAGCTTGGTGCGGGAGTCCGCGAGTTCGGCGTCGGTCGGACGCGCGATGCTGCGCGGATTGAGCTGGGCCTGCAGGGCGTGGTGGCCGGCTTCCTCGAGCAGGCCGGCGACTTTGAGCGCCAGGCTTCGCAGATGCTGTGGAGTCTCTTCGCGTGTTTCTTCCATAATCTCCCAGTGTATCTTTATCGGTTGCCGTGCGCCAACGTCCTGAGCAGGTCGATGGCGTGTTCGGCGGCGTCCAACGGCTCCGCGCAGCGCGCCTTGCCGAAGGCGAGCGGGTCGGAGATGTCCAGCGAGAACAGGTGATGGTCGGGGGTCGCCATATGACCGGCGTTGCCGTAGAATTCCGCGGAATCACCGACGTTCATGGTTTCGGGGTCGCGTGCGGTGAGTCTGGACCAGCTGACGGCGGCCACTTCCGGACCGAAGCGGCGTACGAGCATGGCACGTAGCCACGCACGGGTGTTCTCGGGCGGTTCGGCCGCGGCGTGCGCCACGTCGGCCGCCGTGTTGACCCGTTCGGTACGGGGTGCAAGCTTGGTGAAGACGCTGTCCTTGGGGTCGAGCGCGGCCCATTTGAGGTCGATGACCTGTAGTCGCGGATCCGCCCAGCCGGATGCGCCTATCTTGCGGCGCAGCTTTTCCAGCAACTGCCATTTGAGCAGCCATTCCACGCGGCTGGCCTCGCCGGTCATGGCCAGGCGCTCGTCGTCGGAGGCGTGGCGGATGGCGGCCACGTCGGCGAGCGCCTGTCCCCACATCGCCATCACGGAGGTGGTGGGCTTGTCCGGCCAGGCCGGTTCCCCGGTGGTGTCCGTGCCGTTCACGAGCGCGGCCACCTGATAGACGGCCTGCCGCAGTTTGAGCTGGATGAGCCAGGCCGTGGTCTGGCCGCCCGAAGCCAGCGGCAGGGATGCGTTGAGGCCCAGGTCATGGGAGACGGCGTGCATGGCCTCGACCGGGTCGGCCAGTTCGAGCCCGTCCAGGAAGCCGTTCAGGTCGAATCCGGCCTCCCCCGCGTGTTCGAGGAGCCACAGCAGCATGCTGGTGGTGCCGAGCTTCAAGACCTGCGGCACGTCCATGCGGTTGGCGTCGCCCACGATCACGTGCAGGCGGCGTCGGTCGTCCGTGGCGTGGGATTCGTCTCGGGTGTTGATGATCGGCCGTTCGAAGGTGGTCTGCAGTCCCACTTTGGCATGGATGTAGTCGGCGCGCTGGCTCAATTGGAAGCCGGGGATCTCGCTGGCCTCGCCAAGTCCCACACGGCCTGAGCCGGCGTAGATCTGGCGGGTCACGAAGTGCAGCGTCATCAGGCGGATGACCAGGTCGAACGGCACCGCGCGGTCCATCATGTAGTTCTCGTGCGTGCCCCAGCAGGAACCTTTGCCGTCCACGTTGTTGCGGTGGAGCACGATGGGCGTGCCGGTCTGTGCGGCGGCGCGTTCGGCGGCGGCCTGCATGATGAGGTCGCCGGCATGGTCGTACGCCACGGCCTCGAACGGGTCAAGCGTCTCCGGTGCGGAGTACTCGGGGTGGGCGTGGTCCACGTAGACACGGCCGCCGTTGGGGGCGATCACATTGGTGATGTTGAGCTGCGGGGCGTCGGTGAGCATGTCCGGGCGGGCGGCGGCGCGTTCGAGGCGGGTACCGCGCGCGTCGTTGACCGGATCCTCCTGCCGGTAGTCCCAGCGGATGGATTTGCTGTCCGCTCCGGCGGCCGCACCTACCACGTCGAAGGACAGCTGGACCGGATTGTACCGGCCGGCCCCCTTGAGCGAGACCGCGTATTCGGTTTCGGTGCCCATCACTCGTCTGACGGTCATTCACATGCTCCTTCGCTTACGTATTGCCTGCGCGTATGCTTACGTATTCACTGCTGTTTGGCGCGGATGCGGCGGATCGGGTCCATGCCGTTGATGAGCGCCCACTGCGCCGGGTCCACGTCCACCATCGAATCGCTGGTTTCGCGGTATTCGTCCTCCACCGCGGCGGCGAGCAGCGGCACGGTGATGGCCACGGCCTCCCCGGATTCGATGGATTGCTTGACGGCGCGGGTCTTGGCGCGGTCCACCACGTTCTTGAGCATGGCGCCTGAGACCACGTCCTTCAGGTACAGGGCGGACCATTGGCCGGCCTCGTTCTGCACGTCGCACAGGTGGCGTCGTTCGGACGCCTCGTAGATGTCTCCCACGAGCACTTCGGACAGGGCGCGCGCGTCCACGCCGTCCTCCAGTGGAAGGTCGTCGGTGAGGTAGTGGTTCACGATGGCCACGGCCTGCGCGCGCTTGGGACGGCCCACGCGGATCTTCACGTCGAGGCGGCCCGGACGCAGCACCGCGGGATCGATCATGTCCACGCGGTTGGAGGCTCCGATCACCATCACGTTGTCCAGTGATTCCACGCCGTCCAGTTCGGAGAGGAACTGCGGCACGATGGTGGTCTCCACGTCCGAGGAGACGCCGGAGCCGCGGGTCCTGAGCAGCGAGTCCATTTCATCGATGAACACCACCACCGGCTTGCCTTCGGCGGCGCGTTCGCGGGCCCGCTGGAAGATGAGGCGGATGAGCCGTTCGGACTCGCCCACGTATTTGTTGAGCAGTTCCGGTCCCTTGACGGACAGGAACACGCCCTTGACCGAGCGTTCGGCATCGCTGATCGCTCCGTCGCCGTCCGCGTCGTACCCGCCTTCGCACAGGGCGTTCGCCACGGCCTTGGCGATCATCGTCTTGCCGTTGCCGGGTGGTCCGTACAGCAGTACGCCCTTCGGCGGTTTCAGATCGTAGCGTTCGAACAGCGCGCGATGCTGGAACGGCAGCTGCACGGCGTCGCGGATGCGGTCGATCTCCTCGTCCAGGCCGCCGATGTCGCGGAAGGTGACGTCCGGCGTCTCCTCGAGCACCAGATCGCGATCGCCTTCGGCCGGCAGCAGTTCGATGGCCATCCTCACGGACGGGTCCACAATCACCCGGTCGCCTTGGTTGACGTTCCGGCGTGCAAGCGCGGTGGCGCGGCGGACGAGTACGGGATTGCCGGAGGCGTCGGCGATGATGAGACGACCGTCGTCAAGCGTCTGGCGGACGGTGCGGACTTGGCCCACGGTGTCCGCGTCGCGCTGTTCGACCAGTACCAGCTTCTCGTTGAGCATCACAGTGGCGCCGGTGGTCAGTCGCGCGGCGTTCACGTTCGCAGCCACGGGCACCACCATGCGGCGGCTGCCGGAGATGACCTCGGCCGAGGCGTGCTGGATGCCGTCTTCGTCCGTATGGGTGGAGTCCACCCTGACCATGGTGGCGAAGGTGAGCGGCGGCTGTGCCAGTTGTGCGAGCTGCGACTTGGCTTTGGTGAGCTCCTTGCCGGCACGGGTGAGCGCCTCGGCGAGCGCATGGTTCTTGGCCATGAGCCGGTCGTTGAGTTCGGCGAGATCTTCGGTTGCGGTCATGTGTTCCTTCTTGGCTTTCCGGCCCGGGCGAACCGGTTCCGGCCGGATTCGTCCGGCTTCGCGGACAGCTCCGCGGGCGGATTTCCTACTTACGCATCAGCGTACGCACTTTGCGTACCACGAACCACACGATGACCAGAACCACGGCGGCGATGACCACGTCCTCGAACACGCCGAGCACGCCTTGGATGGAGCACCACTGGTCGCCGAGCAGGTAGCCGGCGGAGACCAGGATGGTGTTCCACACGGCCGAGCCGAGCAGGGTCCAGCCGGTGAATTGCAGGAAATTCATGCGGTTGAAGCCGGCCGGGATCGAGATGAGCGAACGGACCACGGGGATCACGCGCCCGATGAGCACGGACCAGGTGCCGTACCTGGTGAACCAGTCGTTGGCTTTGCCGACATCCTTGCGGCTGACGCCCGGAATCCTGTCCGCGGCGCGGTTGATGCGGTGCAGGCCCACCCATCGGGAGATGCCGTAGAGCGTCCATGCGCCGAGCAGCGAGCCGATGGTGGCCCAGATGATCGCTCCGGGCAGACTCAGCGTGCCGCGGGCCGCGGTGAAGCCGGCGAGCGGCAGGATCACTTCCGAGGGAATGGGCGGGAACACGGATTCGAGGGCGATGGCCAGGGCCACGCCGATGCCGCCGATGGTTTCCATGAGACTGACGAGCCAGGCGGTGATCGTGCCGATCAGGCCGGGTTCCGCGGCGGTGCATACAGGCGTGGGGTCCGCGGCGAGGGCGGCGATATTGGTGGCGAAGGCGTCGGTCAATGTCGTGGTCAGTGCCGGGGAAAAACTCATAGGGGGCATTGTCCCAAGGTTTTTCGAGAATCGGAAGCATGACGCAAGAAGATGTGCATTTTGTTGACAAGTCCGCCGAAGGGTTGAACGGGGACGGCCTGAACGGCGAATCTTTGCCGCCGGTTCCCACGCTGTCCAAGCCCGGTCTGCTGGTCATGGACGTGGATTCCACGCTCATCGACGAGGAGGTCATCGACGAGCTGGGCGAGGCGGCCGGCTGCGGCGAGGAGATCGCCGCGGTGACCGAACGCGCGATGCGCGGCGAACTGGAGTTCTGCGATGCGCTGCGCGCCCGCGTGGCCCTGCTTGAGGGGTTGCCGGTCTCCGTGTTCGACACCGTGCATGACAAGCTGCACTTCACCAATGGCGCGTTGGAGCTCATCGACACGCTGCACGCCCATGGCTGGAAGGTGGGCGTGGTCTCCGGCGGATTTCATGAGGTGGTGGACCGTCTGGCGGCCGAGGGCGACATCGACTACTGGATCGCCAATCGCCTGGAGACGGCGGACGGCAAGCTCACCGGCAAGGTGCTCGGCGAGATCGTGTGCAAGACCGTGAAGCTGCACGCGCTGGAGGCATGGGCGAAGCGTCTGGGCATCCCGATGAGCCAGACCGTGGCCGTGGGCGACGGCGCGAACGACATCCCGATGATTCAGGCCGCCGGTCTGGGTCTGGCGTTCTGCGCCAAGCCCAAGACCCAGCTGGCCGCGGACGATGCCATCAACGAGCGCGATCTCACCCGCGTGCTTGATTTCCTGCGATAGGTGGGCCCGCAGGTAGCGAGACGCTTCACCACGCCTCGCTACCTCTTCTTCGGTAAAATTTTACCGTCTTCAATATCCCCACTTATAGTGGTGCCATGACTTTCGAGGACGCGGAACAGCTGACGTTTGCGGGGCTTGCCCCACGCAAGCGTCGCAAGCGCGCGCCCGCCGAACACCACCCGGCCGAGCACAATCCCATCGCCCAGGTGGTGCTGGACGTGCAGGCCCTGCATCTGGGGCAGGCCTTCGACTATTTCATCGACGAAAAGGACAGCGAGGCCGCCCAACCCGGCGTATTGGTGCGGGTCCGTTTCGGCGGCCAGCGGGTCAGCGGCGTGATCTGGGCGCGCACGGATTCCAGCGAAACGCCGCGTTCCTCCATCAGATACATCGAACGGGTGCTGAGCCCGGACGTGCTGGTGCCCGCCTCGATGCGCGAGGACATTGGTCTCATCGCCCAGGCGTACGGCGGTACGCGGGCCAATATTCTGCGGTTCGCGGTGCCGCCGCGCGTGGCCAAGGTGGAGGCCGAGCAGCGACTCGCGGCATCGTTCCGACGCCCGGTGGGTGGCGGTGCCAGCGCGGGCTCCCCTGTTGCAGGGGTGTCCGATGGCGCCGCACAGGGGTACAAGCGCATCAGTGCCAATTACGCGGATGCCAACGTGCTGCAGGCCGGTCTCACCGGCAACCGTTTCCAATCCTTCGTCTTCGATCTTCTGCCGGGCGCGCAGGAATGGCAGCGGGACATGGCCTGGATGGTAGCCACGGCTCTGACCGCCGGCAAATGCGCGGTGGTGGAATTGCCCACCATGCGCGAGGTTGAGGATCTCCTCCCCGCTTTGCGCAATTACGGACTCACGCCGTTCGCCCCCTCTCCCTCGGGCGGTTGGACCGGGGACGTGGCCGTGCTCAACGCGGAGACCATGCCCGCCGCCGACCGGTATCGCACGTATCTCGCCGTCGCTTTGGGGCAGGTGAAGGTGGTGGTCGGCACCCGTGCGGTCATGTATGCGCCAGTGGAGGGACCGGCGTTGTTCGCCATTCTGGAGGACGCCGCCTATCAGAACATGGACGGCATGATGCCCTACCCGCAGGCCCGCGGCGTGATGCGTCTGCGAGCCAAGGCACATGGCGGTGTGTTCGTGGCCATGGCCAATGCACGCACCCCGCAAAGCCAGTGGGAGAATGTGGGACCGGACACGGTGGAGACGCCGGTGAGCGGTTTCTCCACGGCCATCCATCCGTTGGGCTCGCCGTTGAAGGATGCCACGCCGTGGGTGCGGTGGCTCAACCGTGATGAGCTGGCGAGGTTGGCGGACCCCAGCATCGGTGCCCGTGTGCCGCACACCGCGGTGCGTGTGCTGAGCAAGGCGTTGGAAAGCGGCCCCGTGCTGCTGTCCATTCCTCAGGACGGTATCAGTGAGACGCTGAGCTGCGCCAAATGCCATCGTCAGGCCCGTTGCGCCAAATGCATGGGACCGTTGCAGCTGCCGGCCGACCGACGGGATGCCACGCCGCGGTGCCGGTGGTGCGGGGCTGCGGCCATCAACTGGGCATGCCCCGGCTGCGGGCACGAACGTATGCGCGTGGTGCGCGTGGGCGCGGCCGGCACCGCCGCGGAACTGGCCTGGCTGTTCCGCGGAGTGCCGGTGGTGCTGTCCAGCAAGACGCAGGGATTGGTGCGGGACGTGGCCTGCCAGCCGATGATCGTCATCGCGACGCCCGGATTCGAGCCGAGGGTGCGACCCATCAGTACCGAGCAGGGTGCGGCCGGACATGAATACCGTGCGGTGGCGATTCTGGATGCCTGGACCAGCCTGTATGCGCTGGGGGTGGATGCCCGGTTGGATACGCTGACCGCGTGGATGCGGGCGGTGTCGTTGTGCGCGCCGCGTTCTCGCGGCGGTCAGGCGTTGATCCTTGGCGAAACCGATCCGGCGATCGCCCAGTCGTTGATGGTATGGGATTCGCGGATTCTGGCGGCCAAGGACATGGAGGAGCGTGTCGAGACCGGCATGCCTCCGGCTGTGGCCGCGGCATGCGTGTGGGGACGTCGGGATGCGGTGATGACGCTGATGCAACGCATCGGCGCACTGTCCGGAGATTGGGCGGTTTGCGGCGAGATGCCCGGCATGCTGGGACCGGTGCCCATCGCCCAGCCGGATACCGTGGACGCCCGGGAACTGGAGGCCACGGCGGATCGGGTCAAGGCCGTGGTGCGCGTGCCGCAGGGCGAGCGCGCCGAACTGGCCGCACGGCTGCATCGCGAGGTCGCCCGGCATGTGGCGGCCCGGGAACCGGGGGAACTGCGGTTCCGCATCGATCCCAAGGACCTCATCTGAGTGGCGGTCCATCGTCGCCTAGGCATGGAACCATGGAAACGGACGTCAACATATTAAGGAGGACGCGATGAAGGGTTGGCCCGGAGAACCGGATATGGAATACGACGTGCTGGTCGCGGACGGCGAGGCCGCCGCGAACGCCGGCAAGCCGATCACCGATGTGATCTTCGATTTCGGCAATGTGCTCATCTACTGGGATCCGGCCGCCGCGCTCATTCCCCGCTACAGCCAGAAGACCATCGATGAGTTCCTGGACAACGACATCTCCGGTTTCTATGATGTCAACGATCTGATGGACGGCGGCATGCCCACGGATGAGGCTATCGCCGTCATGCGCGAGCGCACCGGCGACAAGTGGGCGGACATCCTGCGCTACTACATGGATAACTTCCGCGATTCCCTGACCGGCATCGTGCCGGGTGCGCGTGTACTGGTCAACGATCTCAAGGCCGCGGGCATCGGCGTGTGGGGCCTGAGCAACTGGGAGGCTGACGTGTTCCATGTGGCCGAAGAGCAGTGCGACATCCTCCAGCTGCTGGACGGCAAGCTGGTCTCCGGTTTCGTGCACCTGCGCAAGCCGCACAAGGACATCTACGAGGCGGCGCTCAAGCAGTTCGGCATCAAGGCCGAGGGCGCGCTGTTCATCGACGACAAGGCCATGAACATCGTGGGGGCGAATTCCGCCGGCATCCGCGGTGTGCGGTTCCAGGATCCGGTCAAGCTGCGTCAGCTGCTCATCGCCAACGGCGTCAATATTCCGGACGTGCAATAAGCGTTCGTCCATCATTCCAGTCCATCGACGTTTTCCAAGGAGATTTATGCTGAAACTGGTGTTCGCAGGTACCCCTGACGTGGCTGTGCCCTCGCTGAAGGCGTTCGCCGCCGACCCGCGCTTTGACGTGGTGGGCGTCATCACCCGCCCGGATGCGCCTACCGGACGCGGCCGCAAACTGATGCCCAGCCCGGTGAAGGCGGCGGCATTGGAACTGGGACTGCCGATCATCGATTCCAAGCCACGCTCCCCTGAGTTTCTGGAGGCGCTCAACGCGCTGGGCGCGGATATCGCCGCTGTAATTGCCTATGGCAATATCCTGCCGAAGAACGTGCTGGATGCGGTACCGATGGGCTGGTACAACCTGCATTTCTCCAACCTGCCGAAGTGGCGTGGCGCGGCTCCGGCGCAACGCGCCATCTGGGCGGGCGATACCACCACGGGCGCCGATGTGTTCAAGGTGGGCGAAGGTCTGGATGACGGTCCAATCGTGGCTTCAATGACCGTTGCCCTGACCGGCCGTGAGACCTCCGGCGAGCTGCTCGACCGTTTGGCCGAAGAAGGTGCTCCCCTGTATGTGGATGCGCTGGCCGCCGTGGGCGATGGCACGGCCACGTTCACACCGCAACCGGCAGAAGGTCTGGAGTACGCGCACAAGATCACCGTGGAGGATGCACGCATCGATTGGACGGATTCGGCCGATGCCATCGACCGTCAGATCCGCGCATGCACGCCGCATCCGGGTGCTTGGACCGAATTGTATGCCGAGGGTCTGCCGACGACCGTGGAGAATGCAGATGGAGCCACCGCAACCGGCGAAACGGCAGCTGCTGAGACGGATGCCGATAAGACGGCCAAGCCCATCACATTGCATGTGCTTGCCGCGCAACCGGCCGATGCGGGCAATCCGAACACACCCGCCGATTTGCGGCCCGGCGAACTCAAAGTGGGCAAGAAGAACGTCTGGGTCGGCACCGGTACCGACGCGCTGGAACTCACCCAGGTCAAGGCGCAAGGCAAGAAGGCCATGCGCGCCGCCGATTGGGCCCGTGGCGCACGGCTCGCGGCCGACGCCTGCGTGCAGTAAAACTTTCTGGGGCTCCCCGCTCTGAAGGGAGCCCCAGAATATGAAAGAAGTCCTCCACGGAATACCGGGAGGACTTCTTTCATACCATCAAATGTTTAGGCTCTGTTAAACCAAGATTGACATGAATTCCATTGGACTACCCTTCAGTCGGCTTCGCCAACAGCTCCCCTGACAAGGGGAGCCAAGAATAAGGGACATGTCAATCTTGGTTTAACAGAGCCAGCGTTTATCATGCAAGGCCGGAGAGCCTGTTGATCAGGTCAGGATCCCTAGTAGCACCCTTGTCGGCGGAGCGGGCGAAGGCGGCGTAGGCCTTAAGGGCCTGGGACACCTTGCGGTCGCGGTGGGCCACGTAGCCGTCGCCGGCTTCAAGCTCGGCGCGACGCTCGGCCAGCTGCTCGTCGGTCAGCTCCACGTTCACGGAACGGTTCTCGATATCGATGTTGATGATGTCGCCGTTCTTGATGAGCGCGATCGGACCCTTGTTGGCGGCTTCAGGCGCGATGTGGCCGATGGCCAGACCCGAGGAACCGCCGGAGTAACGGCCGTCGGTGAGCATGGCCACCTGCTTGCCGATACCCTTGCCCTTGACGAAGGAAGTCGGGTAGAGCATCTCCTGCATGCCCGGGCCGCCCTTCGGGCCCTCGTAACGAATCACCAGAGCCATGCCGGGCTTCAGGGTATCGTCCAGAATGACCTTGATGGCCTCTTCCTGGGACTCGACCACCAGGGCCGGACCACGGAACTTCCAGATCTCCTGCGGCACGCCGGCGGTCTTGACCACGCAGCCGTCGGGGGCCAGGTTGCCGCGCAGCACGGCAAGGCCACCTTCGTGGATCTCCGGGTGGTCGATGTCGTGGATGGCGCCGTTGACGCGGTCGGTGTCGAGCGTGTCGAACAGCGTGGTGTGCGTCCACGGCTCCGGGGAGATGATGTGGCCCGGAGCGGCCTTGTACATCTGCTTGGCCTCATCGGTGCAGGTGTCGCGCATGATGTCCCAATCGTTGAGCTTGTCCTCAAGGGTCGGGTAGTCGATGGAGTGCACGTTGCGGTGCAGCTTGCCGGCGCGGTCGAGCTCACCGAGGATGCCGGTGATGCCGCCGGCGCGGTGCACGTCGGAGATCTCCCACTTGCCGGACGGCGAGGCCTTGCAGATGCAGGGCACGGTATGGGAGATGCGCTCGATGTCGTCCAGGGTAAAGTCCACGTCCGCGGACTGGGCCATGGCCAGAATGTGCAGCACGGTGTTGGTGGAGCCGCCCATGGCCACATCCATGGTCATGGCGTTCTCAAACGCCTCCTTGGTGGCGATGGAGCGCGGCAGCACGGAATCGTCGGAGTCGCGGTAGTACTGGTTGGCGATCTTGACCACCTGCTGCGCGGCGCGCTTGAACAGGTCCTTGCGGTAGGAGTGGGAGGCCAGGATGGTGCCGTTGCCGGGCAGGGCCAGACCGATGGCCTCGGTCAGGCAGTTCATTGAGTTGGCGGTGAACATGCCGGCGCAGGAGCCGCAGGTCGGGCACACGGTCTTCTCGTAGTTGAGCAGGTCCTCTTCGGAGACGTTGTCGTCGGCGGAGGCGTACATCACGGAGATGAGGTCTGTGTTCTTCTTGACGGTGCCATCGGCCAGCACGGTGGTGCCGGCTTCCATCGGGCCGCCGGAGACGAACACGGTCGGGATATTGAGGCGGAGGGCGGCCATGAGCATGCCCGGAACGACCTTGTCGCAGTTCGGGATGCAGATCAGGGCGTCGGCGCAGTGCGCGTTGCACTGGTATTCCACGGTATCGGCGATGATATCGCGGGAGGGCAGGGAGTAGAGCATGCCGGTGTGGCCCATGGCGATGCCGTCGTCCACGGCCATCGTGTTGAACTCGCGCGGGATGCCGCCCGCTTCCTTGATGGCCTCGGAGACGATACGACCGACCTTGTTCAGGTGGACGTGGCCGGGGAGGAACTCGTCGAAGGAGTTGGCGATGGCAATGATGGGCTTCTTGCCCATGTCGTCGCCGCTGACGCCAGCGGCACGGTACAGGGCGCGCGCGCCTGCGAAGACGCGGCCGGACATGAGTTTTGCAGATCGCATTTCAGTCATGACTCCATTCAAGCCCTTACGCGGGACACGGGTTTTGTCAAGACTCACATAATGGAATTTTCAAAAACGTAACTTTTCGGGGAGCATGAAAAGGGTATCAGGATGGCGGCATTCCGGGGAAGTCTGCCCGGACGGCTACACTGGCTTCGTTTGAGATAGATTTTTCCAAGTCTGGAGATAAGCATCATGGCTTTTGGCACCGACCCGCACCCCACCGGTCTTGCGAACCCGCCGATCGACGACCTCATGCAGCACGCCGATTCCAAGTACGCGCTGGCCATCTTCGCGGCCAAGCGCGCCCGTCAGATCAACTCCTACTTCACCCAGCTCAACGAGGGCCTGCTGCAGAACGTCGGCCCGCTGGTGGAATACCAGAACAACGAGAAGCCGCTGTCCATCGCCTTCCGTGAGATCGACGAGGGTCTGCTTGAGGAGACCCTGGGCGAGGACGACACCAACGAGGGCAATTGACCTCGACCGTCACGTCCGAAGCTCTGATAGTCGGTTAGCGTCGACTAGCCGGGGCTGCGGACCGAAGCCAAGGTTTTCACCGGAGCGGTGAATTTGGGCGACACACTTGCCACCTTGGCCGATAAGGGCTATAACTCGTCATCAGAAGCAAACACGCTAGGGCTCGTGCCACCGCGCTGGTTGGCACGAGCCCTTTTGCATGCCCGCTTCGCCAAGACGGACAACGTGTATCCGGCATGTATCAGATGTGCACGGCCCGCCGAAAATTCAATATCAATCACACCGTATCATTGTGCCTCGCGTCCGGCGCGGGGCGATAAGTCCTGGGGAAAGGGATGATATGACCGAAGAAAAGCGGCTTATTTCCGCCGAATCCGTAACCGAAGGCCATCCTGACAAGGTCTGCGACCAGATTTCCGATGCCATTCTTGACGACCTGCTGGCGCAGGATCCCACGAGCCACGTCGCCGTGGAGACCTCCGCCGCCACGGGCGTGTTCCTGGTCTTTGGCGAGGTCACGTCGAAGGGGTATTGCGACGTGCAGGCCAAAGTCCGCGAAACCCTGCACAACATCGGCTACACCTCCTCCGAAGTCGGCCTGGACGCCGATTCCTGCGGCGTAATCGTGGCCATCACCGGTCAGAGCGCCGAAATCAACCAGGGCGTGAGCCGTCTCAATGCCGCCGAGGAGTCCGCCGCCAGCCGCGAACAGCGTTACGAGGCGCAGGGCGCCGGCGATCAGGGCGTGATGTTCGGCTACGCCACCGATGAAACCCCCGTGCTCATGCCGCTGCCGATCTACCTGGCACACCGTCTCGCTTTCCGTCTGACCGAGGTGCGCAAGTCCGGCGAGGTGCCGCACCTGCGCCCGGACGGCAAGACCCAGGTGACCATCGAATACGACGACAACGACCAGCCCGTACGCCTCGACACCGTGCTCATCTCCACCCAGCACGACCCCGAGGCCACGCACGAGTGGCTTGAGGCGCAGCTCAAGGAGCACGTCATCGACCCGGTGCTCAAGGATGTGCTGGGCGATAAGGTGCCGTACGAGGGCTACCGTCAGCTGGTGAATCCGACCGGCTCGTTCGTGCTGGGCGGCCCGGCCGCCGATGCAGGCCTGACCGGCCGCAAGATCATCGTGGACACCTACGGCGGCGCTGCCCATCACGGTGGCGGCGCGTTCTCCGGCAAGGATCCGAGCAAGGTGGACCGTTCCGCGGCCTACGCCACGCGCTGGGTGGCCAAGAACATCGTGGCCGCCGGCCTGGCACACAAGGCCGAGGTGCAGGTGGCGTACGCCATCGGCGTGGCCGACCCGGTGTCCATCAACGTGGAGACCTTCGGCACCGAGCGTGACGGCGTGACTCGCGGCCAGATCGCCGCCGCGGTGCGCAAGGTGTTCGATTTGCGTCCGGCCGCCATCATCGACGAACTTGATCTGAAGCGCCCAATCTACCTGAAGACCGCCGCATACGGCCACTTCGGCCGCACGGACGTGGAGTTCCCGTGGGAGCGCACCGACAAGGTGGACGAGCTCAAGGCCGCCATCGCCGCGGAGTGAGCGCGCTTTGCGCTTTGCATGGCTCCCTCTGACGAGGGAGCTGGCACGTCCCCAGACGTGACTGAGGGAGAGAAGTTTGCGGCGTAGCCGCTGGAATAAGCCATTGGCCTGAAGCCGATTCAATTCCCCAGCGGCTACGCCGCTCTTCTCTCCCTCAGTCGTCTACAACGCCAGCTCCCTCGTCAGAGGGAGCCTTCTTTGTTCTCATCCTCTTCGGCCTTGCGGCAGTCGGCGCACAGGCCGAAGACCTCCAACGTGTGGGATTCCACGGTGAAGCCGTGTCCCTCGGCCACCTTGCGCAGCCAGGTCTCGCTTGGCGGGTCGATCTCCACGGTTTTGCCGCAGTTGCGGCATACCAGATGGTGATGATGCCCGTCGTCCCCGCACAGGCGGAACAGCTGCTGACCGTCCAAGCGGATCGTGTCGGCGGCACCGGCATCCGCCAGCGCGTTCAGCTGGCGGTAGACGGTGGCCAGGCCGATTTTGGAGCCCGCGTCCTGCATACGACGATGCAGGTCCTGCGCGGAGATGAATTCATCGCAATCCGCGAGCGCCGCATGGATGGCATCCTTCTGCTTGGTCTGACGTTCGATATGCTCAGCCATGCCGGCGCTTACGCCTCCTGAGCGGACGGCGCGGCGGGCTCGGACGGCTGCACGAACGGACGGGCGTAGGGCTTCAGATCATCCCAGCAGCCGGTGGCCTCAAGTTCGGCCACGGTGCGGGCGGTGTCGTCCGTGAGCACGGTGATGTGACCCATCTTGCGGTTGTGGCGCACTTGGGCCTTGCCGTAATCGTGCACATTCCATTCCGGGTGCTCGGCGATCTGCGCGCGCGTGGGCGACACATGCTGGCCAAGCACGTTGACCATCACGGCCGGGCTCAGAAGCTTCGGCTGGATGAGCGGCCAACCGGCGATGCCGCGAATGTGCGCGTCGAACTGGTCGATGGAGCAGGCCTCGATGGTGTAGTGGCCGGAATTGTGCGGGCGCGGAGCGAGCTCGTTGACGATGACGCGGCCATCCTTGGTCACGAACAGCTCGATGGCGAGCGTGCCGGCCAGTTCGAAGCCCTTGGCCAGCGCCAGCGCCATTTCGTGCGCGGTCTTGGCGATTGCCGGGCTCACTTCGGCCGGGGCGATGGTCATGTGCAGGATGTTGTTGCGGTGGTCGTTGCGCACGATCGGGAAGGTCACATAGTCCTTGCCGTTGCCGGAGACCAGGATGGACGCCTCGAACGCGAAATCCACGAAACCTTCGAGGATGGAGGGCGGGAAGCCGCCGCCGCGGTCACCGCGCGCGCGGATCTTCTCCAGGTCGGAGTCGTTCTTCAGCACGTGCTGGCCGTGGCCGTCGTAGCCGCCGGAGCGGGTCTTCAGCACGCACGGGTAGTGCAGCTCGTCGATGGCGGCCTCGAGCTCGTCGAAGTCGTTGACCTCACGCCAGGGAGCGGTCTCGATGCCGTGCTGGTTGATGAAGGTCTTTTCGTTGATGCGGTCCTGGGTCACGCGCAGCAAGTCGGTGCCCTGCGGGGCGGCCACCAGGTGGCGCACCTCGTCGATGGACTCGGCGTCCACGTTCTCGAACTCATAGGTGAGCACGTCGGACTTCTCCGCCAAGTCGTGGATGGCGGTCTTGTCGTCGTACTCGCCCACCACCTGGAAGTCGGCCACCTGCGCGGTGGGGCAGTCCGGAGTCGGGTCGAGCACACCGATGCGGAAGCCCATGTACTTAGCGGACAGGGCCATCATGCGGCCGAGCTGACCGCCGCCGATGATGCCGATCGTGGCACCCGGCTGCAGCATGGAGACGGCGCCGTGGGTTTCCTCAGACAAGCTGGGCATTGGATTCAGCCACCTTTTCCTTCAGGGAGTTGCGGTAGTCCTCAAGCTTGGCGGCCAAGGACTCGTCGAACGCGGAGAGCATCTGCACGGCGAGCAGGCCGGCGTTGGTGGCGCCGGAGTTGCCCACGGCCGTGGTGGCCACGGGGATGCCGCCGGGCATCTGCACGATGGACAGCAGCGAATCCCAGCCGGACAGGGCGTGCGAGCGCACCGGCACACCGATCACGGGCAGCGTGGTCTGGGCGGCAATCATGCCGGGCAGGTGGGCGGCGCCGCCGGCACCGGCGATGATGACCTTGAGACCGTTCTTGCGGGCGTTGTGCGCGAAATCGGCCATGAGCTCCGGGGTGCGGTGCGCGGAGATGACCTGCTTGTGGTAGGCGACGCCGAACTGGTCGAGAATGTCGCAGGCGCGCTTCATGGTCTCCCAGTCGCTGGAGGATCCCATGACCACCGCGACTTCGGGCTTGGATTCATTTGCCATTATCATTTACTCCCTAGTTATTGAGAATGATGGTTTCACTGTACTCCCCTGTGCCGATTCGATCGCCGGGTCAGATTTCCAGCACGATCTTGCCGAACATGTCGCCGCCGACCATCCTGGCGAAGGCCTCGGGCGCGGCGTCAAGGCCCTGGTACACCGAGTCGATGGCCGGATGGAGGTCGGCATGCTCCACGAGGCGCAGCAGACGGGCGAAGTCTTCGCGCGAGCCCATCGTGTTGCCCTGCACGCGGATGTCCTGGAAGAAGATGCGTGTCAGTTCGGCACCGGGCTGGTCGCCGGTGGTGGCACCGCAGATGGCGATGGTGCCGCCGGGACGCACGGATTTGACCGAATGGCTCCAGGTGGCGGCGCCCACGGATTCGATGACCGCGTCCACCTTGCGCGGCAGTCGCGCACCGGCCTCCAATACGGCGTCCGCGCCAAGCTCCAACGCCTTGGCCCGCTTGGCCTCGCTGCGCGAAGTGACGAACACCTCAAGACCCGCGGCATGGGCCAGCTGGATGGCCGCGGTGGATACGCCGCCGCCCGCACCCTGGACGAGCACCGTGTCCCCCGGCTTGACGTTCGCCGCGTTGAACAGCATCGAATAGGCGGTCAGCCAGCTGGTGCCGAGCGCGGCGGCCTCAGCCATGCTGAGGTTCGCGGGCTTGGCGAACACGTTAGCGGAAGGGACGGCGGTCTTCTCGGCCATCGTGCCGGGGTACTTCTCCGAAAGGATCGTGCGGCGTTCGCCGGGGGCCACACCCGCACCGTCCGTGCCGACGAAGGTGTACAGCACCACTTCGCTACCGGCCTTAAGGCCATGCTTGCCGGGAATGTCCTCGTCCAGGATGCCGGCGGCGTCGGTGCCGAGGATCATCGGCGTCTGTCCGGCGGCGAGGCCCACGCCCTGCAACGACCAGAGATCATGATGATTCACGGTCGCCGCCTTGACCGAGATGGTAGACCAATACGGATGGGGCTGCGGTTCCGGCCGCTCCCCCACCTCCAGTGCGGCGAGCGGTTCGGCGGGATTGACGGTGGATGCGTATACGGCTTTCATGGCGAGCTCCTTTGCTGGTGTGCTGCGGCAAATACCGCCATCATTCTCCCACACCGAGGCCCGGAAAACAGGGTGCCGCACATGATTTACGGAGATGTTGGACGCATTGCCGTGCGGATCGCCGCGGGTCCGTCATCGGACGGTAGCATGGCTCATTTGGATAAGGCTTCGAAATAAGATGACATGCCTCTTTTTCTTGGCTCCCCTTGTCAGGGGAGCTGTCGGCTCAGCCGACTGAGGGGCAGTCCCGTACGACTCAGGTCAGTCTTGACATTAAGAAGACTTTTGAGGTTACCGGTATTGGAAGGGGATTCGCAGGGATGAACGGCATGGGTGATGACACGGTGAACACGCAACATAATGATTCGGACACCCTGCTGCGAGGCATCACCAGCCCTGCCGACGTCAAGGCCCTCTCCGGCGAGCAACTGCATGAGCTATGCCGCGAGATCCGCCGCACGCTGCTGGATTATGGGCATCTGCACGGTGGCCATATCGGCTCCAATCTAGGTATGGTGGAGGCCACGGTGGCCCTGCACAAGGTGTTCGATTCGCCGCGCGACCGCATCGTGTTCGACGTCTCCCATCAAAGCTACGTGCATAAGATGCTCACCGGCCGCGCCGCCGCGTATCTGGATGCCGATCGCTTCGGCGAGGTGACCGGCTTCACGAACCCGGACGAAAGCGAGCATGACCAGTTCGTGCTCGGCCACACCGGCACGTCCATCTCATTGGCGTGCGGACTGGCGAAAACCCGCGATATGGAAGGCCCGGCCAGCGGCATCGGCAATGTGGTCGCCATCATCGGCGATGGTTCGCTGAGTTCCGGTGTGGCGTTCGAGGGGCTGAACAACGCGGCCGAGCAGGGTGGCAACATCATCGTCATCGTCAACGATAACGAAATGTCCATCGCCGGCGATTTCGGCGGCATGTACGGTCCGCTCGCCCGTCTGCGCGCCTCCGGCGGCACGGCCCAGCCGAACCTGTTCGAGGCGTTCGGATTCGACTACCGGTATGTGGAGCGAGGCAACGACGTGGACGCGCTTGTCGACGCATTCGCCGAGGTGAAGGATATCGATCACCCGGTGGTGGTGCATATCCATACGTTGAAGGGCGCGGGGTATGCGGGCGGACAGGCCGCCGATACTGCGGCAAGTGGCGAAATTGCCGGCCATGACGTTGCGGACGAACGCGCGGCGTCCGCAGTAAACCCCGGAAACGACACCGGCGTCAAGCCCACCGAGAACATCGCCCATGCCGAACCATGGCATTCGGACCATTGCAACCTGTCCGACCATGAGCCGCACGAGGGCCAGTGCGAAGCTTCGCATTGGCAGAACCCGGACTCCTCACTCGGGCGCCCGGACGACCCGCGCAAGCACTACGGCAAGCTGGCGATGGCCGCGCTCGAGCCGCGGTTCGCCACCGAACCGGGCTTGGTGGTCATCTCCCCCGCAACCCCCGGTTCCAACGGCATCACCCATGAGTTCCGCGAGTGCGCGGGCGCCCATTACGTGGACACGGGCATCACCGAATCGCATGCGGTGGCGTTCGCGGCGGGCATCGCGCGTGCTGGCGGTACGCCCGTGGTGGCCACCACGGCCTCGTTCTTCCAGCGCGCCTACGACCAGTTCTTCCAGGAAATGAGCCTGAACCGTTCGCGCGTGACCGTGCTGGATTTCCTGGGCGGTCTGTCCGGTTCGGATAACACCCATTCCGGCGCATACGACGTGGCGATGTTCGCCAACATTCCCGGCGTGACGATGCTGGCGCCGACCTCGCAGTCCGACTTTCTGGCCGGTCTTGCCTGGGCCACGATGCCGGCCGGGGTCGCGGGCGCCCCGGATGGCCCGGTGGTGATCCGTGTGCCGGGTGAGCCGATTCTTGCGGCGGAGCGTGACACTTCGCTGCTGCCGCTAACGGGCGGACGCGGCATTGCCAACGTATGCGGTACCGCCGGGGACCATTCGGATACGGATATGCTGTCGTGGCGCGTCACACACGTGGGAGCCCGCGTGGCGTTGATCGGATTGGGCAACACGTATCCGCTGGCCGAGCGTGCGGCCGTCGAGTTGGCCGAGCATCACAATATCGACGCTACGGTCATCGACCCGAGGCAGTGCAGCACACTGGACACCGCTGCGCTGGAGTCGTTGCGTGCGGAACACGAGCTTGTCGTCACGCTGGAGGACGGCCAGCTTGAAGGAGGCTGGGGCGAGAAGGTGACCGCGTATTACGCGAATCACCGCATCGCAGACGGCTGCGGCGACGGCACCGGCCATGCCGAGCACACCAGCGGCAACCCGCGCGTGATGAATTTCGGCGCCGCCAAGGAGTTCACCGACCGCATCCCGCTGGCCGAACTCAACGAACGCTACGGCCTGACCGTACCGGCCATCGTCGCCGCCGTCACTCAACAGAGGAGAACTGTACTCAACTGAAGGCGGCAAACCCTATTGGACTACCCCTTAGTCGGCTTCGCCGCCAGCTCATCAGCAATCATGGTGAACTTCGTTCGCATTTTGCCGGCTCGACTATCGTCTCGCACATTGCCTACAAACAGCCCTGCTGTTTGCTTCACGGCAATGTCCTTCAAGGGGAGCCAAGAAAAAGCCATCACTCGCTGTTCTTGATGGCGTCCAAGGCGGGGATCTTCACGGCCTTATTGGCGGGGCCGAAGCCGAAGAGCAGGCCGATCAGCGTGGAGAACAGGATAGCGAAGAGGAACAGCCACCATGGGATCACCGAGAAGCGCGTCACATCTTCACCGCCGGTCAGCGCCTGCCAGAATCGTTCCCCGAACGAGAGCGATTCGGTGTCGTTCGTGCTGACGCCATACATCGACGCGAAGTACGTCATGCCTATCAGGTTGATGCCCAGTGATATCAGCCCGCTCAGCACGCAGCCGATGAGCCCGCCGAAGAAGCCGATCGCGCCGGCCTCCGTCAGGAACATCACGCGGATGTCGCGCACATAGCAGCCGAGCGCCTTCATGATGCCGATTTCGCGCGTGCGTTCGGTCACGGACATGACCATCGTATTGGCGATGCCGATGGCAGCCACCAGGAGGGACACCGCGCCGATGCCGCCCAGGATGATCTGGATGCTGCGCGTCTGCTCCTCCATGGACTTGCGCATGTCCTCGTAGGAGTAGGTTTCATAGCCCATGGATTTGAGCTGCGACTCCACCTCGGGCACGGAGGTCAGGTCGGCGGCCTTCACCAGCACCTGATCGTAGGTGGTGCCCTGTTTGGCGGCGGACGGGTTCACCTTGGCGATCAGCGCCTTGAGATCGTCGACGCTCATGACCAGTCCGCTGGAGGTGGCGTAACCCTTGTTGCCGTCCGCCTTGACGACGCCGGAAACGTTCAGATCAAGGCTCACCGTCTCGGATTGCGTGCCAGTGCCGCCCATGTTGCCGTACATCTGCATGGTGGACGGGTCGCCCTGGTAGTCGGCGCCGGTCACAAGCGTGATCTGCGTCTTCATCGGGTCGAAGAACGGCTCCTGATCCTCAGGCTCCTCGCATTCGCCGGTGGCCTCGTTGTAGGTGCAGGAGTAGCTGCCGTCGCCGCGGTTGGCATAGCGCATATCGCCGCCCTTGAGCATGTCCATGAAGTCGTAGGCGGTCCATTCGCCGATCAGCACCTGCCCGTCCTTGGCGGGCATGACACCGTCCTTAAGCTTGTAGCCCATCCGCTCGAACTGATCCATGTCGATGCCCATGATCTGCACGTAGTCGGCGACGTATCTGCCGCCTGCACCCGCCTTGAGCGTGGCGTTGTACGGGAAGTTCATCATCGGGGTCACGCCGGAGACGCCTTCGATCTGACGGAAGGATTCGATGGCCTTGTCGTCCAGTTTGATGGTTTCGGTGCCCGAACCGGTGTTCACCGTGCCGCCGCCGTTCATGTACACGGTCACGATGGACAGGTCGCCCATCTGCTTGAGCGTCTGCTCGTTACGCTCGTTGATGCCCTGGGCCAGGGAGACCATGAGCACGATGGAGCAGCAGCCCACGATCACGCCGAGCACGGTCAGGATGGTGCGGGATTTGCGCCGCCAGAGGTTCTGGCGGCATAGTCGCAGAATATCGCCGAATCGCATGGCAAGGCCTTTCGTCAGGCCTTGTGGAACGGACCGGAGAAGCGAGACTTGCCCGGCTTGTCCTGCTCGGTACCGTTCGCGGCAGGCGCGATGACCTGGGTGGCAGCAGTGTCGCTGCTGCCCGACGCACCGGTCACGGCATCGGTCGCACCGGTCGTATTGACGGACCCGTCACTATCGGACTTGACCTGACGGGCTCCGCTGGCGGAATCACCGTCGCCGGAACCGGCCCAGTCGTCCCACTCCTCATCGATATCGTCCTTGGCCTTCTTCCTGCGCTTGCGGCGCACGATCACGACGATCAGCACGATCACGCCGGCCACGACCACCACGGCCACGACCCACACCCACCACGGCACGCCCTGATTGGCGTCCACGTTCGCGTTCGGATCGACCACACCGCCGTCATCCACGGGCATCGGATCGCTGACGGTGAGCTTGACCGGGAATTCCTTGGTCTTGGTCTGGCCGTCCGAATCCTCGTAGGTGATCTTGAGCTTGGCATCCAGCTCGCCGGAGGCCTGCGGCGTGAAGGCGTACCCGATGGAACCGGTGGCGCCAGAGGCCACATTGCCCACGTATTGGGTCTTCATGGTGGCGTCGAAGCCCTCGCCCTCCATGGTGGCCTCGACGTTCGAGATGTCGCCTTTGCCTTTGTTCACGTACTCCATGGTGAGCGTGGTCTCCTCGCCGGCGAAGGCCTGGTCCGGCAGCACCGGGTCGTTGATCTCGAAGCGGTCGGGCTGGCTGATGGGCACGGAGATCTTGATGTCGGACTGGTTCGAGGAGCGAGATCCGGCGTCCACGTATTCGTATTTGAAGCTCACGGTGACGGGCTGCGCACCGGACTTGGCGGAGGCCAGGGCCTGCATGGGCACGGACTGGGTCATGGCGTATCCGGCCCACAGCGAATCCACGTAGAACGTGTTCGTGCCGCCCGCGATGGCGAAGCTTTCGCCGCCGTCCACGGTGATCACCATGTTCGAGACGGCCACCTGTCCCATGTTCTGGAAGGTGAAGTCCAGGTTGAAATCGGAGCCGGCGGGCACGGATTCGCCGCCGTACGTGAAGTTGGTGACGATGATGTTCGGCACCGGTCCTGCCACGGGGGCGGTGTCCGCGCCCTGGGAGGAGTCGCCGCCCTCATCCACGGCATAGGCGGAGTGCGGCAGGGAGATGACGGTGAGCGCCAATGCGAGTGTGGCGAACAACGCCACGATGACGGCGAGGGTGCGGTTGGTGATGTGCTTCATCGGTCAGCTCCTTGAACTGCTGGGGTGGACGGGACGATGGATGGTACGGATGATGCGGGCTGGTTGAGCCGGTCGTCGACGATCTTGCCGTCAAACAACGTGACGATGCGATCGGCGTAGGACGCCATCTGCGGATCGTGCGTGACCAGCACGATGGTCTGGTTGAAGTCGCGGGCGAACGCGCAGATCATGTCCATGACCTCGGCCTTGGTTTTGGAATCGAGGTTGCCGGTGGGTTCGTCGGCGAACACCACTTCCGGCTTGGTCACGAACGCGCGTGCGATGCCGACGCGCTGCTGCTGTCCGCCGGACATCTGCCTTGGATAGTGGCCGAGACGATGGCCGAGTCCCACGCGCTTCAGGACGCCGCGGGCCGCGCGTTCTCGCTGCTCCTTGGGCACGCCGCGGAACATAAGCGGCATGGCCACGTTCTCCACGGCTGTGAGGTTCGGCAGGAGGTTGTACGACTGGAACACGAATCCGAGATGCTTCTGCCGGAAGGCGGCGAGCTCGCGTTCGCTGAGTTTGCTGACCGGCACTCCCCCGATGCGCACGCCGCCGCGCGTGGGTCTCTCCATGCCGGCGAGCTGGTTGAGCAGGGTGGATTTGCCGGAGCCGGATTCGCCGAAGATGCAGCAGATCTGGCCCTGGGGTATGGCGAGGTTCACGCGGTCGAGCGCCACCACCGTCTCGTCCTCGACGGGGTACTCCTTGCGTAGGTTTCTCACTTCGATGATGGGTCGGGGCACACGCACCTTCTTCTCTCGTTCGTCGCCATTGGCGGACGTTCCATGCGATTGAGGCCGAATCATGCCGCGGAATGAACCGCGGTGACGTTTCTTTCTCGCACGTTTTCCAGCAAGTCTAGTGCGAACGTTCAGAGTGCGCACCCCGTAAGGGTGTTCCCTGATAGCGGCTTCGGGGTGACGGATCTCGGCCCGGCGACACTCGGGACCGGAACCGGAACCTTCCCAATCGCGTCCGGCATGGCTAGACTGGGATGCGGCTAGGGGAGCGATTTCGCTGAGACCGTTTGGGACCCTTTGAACCTGTGAGACAATGCTCGCGTAGGGAAGCAACGTGTTGTTCCGCGAAGGTTCGGGTTACGAAGCGGTGATCCGGTGCTTTCGGTGCTCTGGCCGCAGTAACGATAACGGGCTGTTTCGCATGCGGATGACGAATGCGCGCGGCACAACCCACGAAGTGCTTCATGATGCACTCGTGAAGCACACGGAGTAAAGGAATCGCCATGACCAAGGCCAAATTCGACGGATACGCAGCGGACTACGACAGCTGGTTCATCGCCAACGAGAACGTGTTCCTCAGCGAACTCAAGCTGCTCAAGCTCTCCCTTGACCTGGCCGGGGTCGCCGGAGACGGCTCCGACTCCAGAATCCTGTCCGTCGGCTGCGGCAGCGGCCTGTTCGAGAAGGCGCTCAAGGATGAGTACGGCCTGACCGTCACCGAGGGCGTGGAACCGTCCGAGGATATGGCGGCCATCGCCCGCAAGCGCGGCATGGAGGTGCAGATCGGCACCGCCGAAACCGCCGACCTGCCAGCGGATGCGTACGACGTGATCTACTTCAACGGCAGCTCCAGCTACATCCCCGATCTGACCGTCGCGTATCGCAACTGCCTCGACGCACTGAAGAGCGGCGGCAAGCTCGTTCTCATCGATGTGCCGAAGGAAAGCGCCTACGGTCTCATGTACCTGCTCGCCTCCGTGCAGGACGGCTATTCCAGCCATGAGCTTGAGGGCACGATGCCCGAGCTCCCCTACCCCATCGAGCTTGCAAAGTCCGCGTACTGGCACACCACCGAGGAGAAGATCGGCATCCTGACCGACCAGCTCGGTCTGAAGAACCTGAAGTACGCCCAGACGCTCGTGGCCAACCCGGTCTACACCAACCGCGGCGTCGAGGAGCCGACCGAAGGCTACACCAAGGGCGGCTACGTCGCCATCGTGGCGGAGAAGTAGGCGCGATTCGCTTGCGGATATGAGTGTGCCCCGACGAAATCGATTCTTCGTCGGGGCACACTCATATCCGTAAGCTGTCACAATTTTGACGATTCGATGACAGATATTCAAATAAGTGTTCGAAATCCTTTAATTTTTTTATCTTCTCTTCCGAATACCATCCGGTGACATCGGATAAGTCATAATCCCCGCAAATGCGGGGCATTCTCATAAATGTTTTACCTTCTCGGTTCATTCCCGCGACTGCGAGACATCATCAGTGTAGCGTGTACACATATTGGCGCGCGGATATGACAAGACTCCCCTCAGCCGGACTCTGCCGACCAAAGGGAGCCTTGGGAATCTACTCGACGGATGGACTCCTGTCCGAACCGAGCTACTCCAGTTCCACCGCGCCGGTGTAGAGCTGGTAGTACTCGCCCTTCTGGGCGATGAGCTCGTCGTGGGAGCCGCGCTCGATGATGTTGCCGTGGTCGAGGACCATAATCACATCGGAGTTGCGCACGGTGGACAGGCGGTGGGCGATCACAAAGACCGTGCGGCCCTTCATCAGTGCGTCCATGCCGGCCTGCACCACTTCCTCGGTACGGGTATCGATGGAGGACGTGGCCTCGTCGAGAATCAGCGCGGGCGGGTCGGCCACGGCGGCGCGAGCGATCGAGATGAGCTGGCGCTGGCCCTGGGACAGGCCGGAGCCGTCGCCGGCGAGCACGGTCTGGTAGCCGTTGGGCAGCATGCGGATGAAGCTGTCCGCGTTCACCAGCTTGGCCGCCTCGATGCATTCTTCGTCCGTGGCGTTCAGACGGCCGTAGCGGATGTTGTCCATCACGGTACCGGTAAACAGGTTCACATCCTGGAGCACGATGCCCAGCGAGCGGCGCAGGTCAGGCTTCCTGATACCGGCCACGGAGATGCCGTCGTAGAGGATCTGGCCTTCCTGGATGTCGTAGAAGCGGTTGATGAGGTTGGTCACCGTGGTCTTGCCGGCACCAGTCGCACCGACCAATGCCACCTTCTGGCCGGGCTTGGCGAACCAGGTGATGTCATGCAGGACCGGCTTGTCCGGGTTGTAGCCGAAGGTTACGTTGGTGAAGCGCACGTCGCCCCTGAGCAGCGTGTACCGGCCGTCCGGGGAGGTGATTGCCTGCTCCTTGGCCTTGATGGCCACCTCACGGGCGGAACCGCGCAGCTTTTCGGCGGCCTTGAGGGAACGGGTGCCGTCGTCGCCGGCCTCGCGCTTCCACGCCCAGTGTCCGGTCTCATGGTCCACTTCGGTCATGGTGCGGCCGTCCTCGCCGAGCTCGACGTTCACCAGCGTCACGGTGCCGCCGTCCTGCTCCACGGGCTCGTCCATCAGCGCGAAGATGCGGGAGGCACCGGCGAGGGCCATCATCACCATGTTGAGCTGCATGGAGACCTGGCCGAGCGGGTTGATGAACGAACGTGAGAGCGTGAGCAGCGAAATCAGCGTGCCGAGGGTGAGCGAGCCGAAGCCGGACAGGCCGAAGTTGCCCACGCCGGCGAGCGCCATGGCGCCTCCGACGATGGCGAGCAGGATGTAGAGCATGTAGCCCATGTTGCCCACGATCGGCATCGTGACGTTGCCCCAGGTGTTCGCTTCGGCGGAGGCCTCGAACAGTTCCTGGTTCTTCTTGTCGAAGGTGTCCTGCGTGGCGTCCTCGTGGTTGAAGACCTTGATGACCTTCTGGCCGTTCACGGATTCCTCTACGAAGGCGTTCACGTCGCCCAGCCACTGCTGCTGCTTGACGAAGTAGCGGCCGGCGCGGGAGACGACCACGCGCACGATGAAGAACAGCAGCACGGTGAACAGCAGCACGAACAGGGTGATCGGCACGGAGAGCCACAACATGGAGATGACGGCCGCGATCGCGGAGATCAGCGAGGCGAACATCTGCGGGAACGACTGGCTAATGGCCTGACGCAGCGTATCGGTGTCGTTGGTGTAGCGGCTCATGATGTCGCCGTGTTCGTTGGTGTCGAAGTAGCGAATCGGCAGGTGCTGCTGGTGGGCGAACATGTCGTCGCGGATCTTCTTGAGCGTGCCCTGCTCGACGGTCACGATGAGCCACTGCCACAGCCAGCTCGCCACGATGCCGGCCAGGTACAGGCAGCCCATAAGCGTGATGGCGCGGAGCAGCGGGCCCCAATCGGGATTCTTGGCGCCCACCATCGGCAGGATGTACGTGTCGATGAGGGACTGGAGGAACAGCGCGGAGCCGGCCTGGGCGGCGGCACCCACGAGGATGCATGCCACGATGGCCATCACACGCCAGCGGTATTGCATGATGTAGCCGAAGATGCGCTTGGTAGTGCCGGGTGCCGGCTTGCCCATGCCCGGCTTGCGGTTCTTGAAGTTCTGCTTCGCGTCGCTCATCGTGCCTCTCCTTCCTGTTCGGCGCCGCGCACGGCGGCGGCTTCGCGTGCCGCAGCCTGTTCGATCTCGGCCTGGCCTTCCGCGGTGTTCTTGGTCTGGGATTCGTAGATGGACCGGTATTCGTCGCAGGTGGCGAGCAGTTCCTCGTGCGTGCCACGGGCCATGATGCGACCCTCATCCATCACGAGGATCATGTCCGATTCCTGCACCGAGGCCACACGCTGGGCGATGATGATCTTGGTAGTGTCCGGGATCTCGTGGTGGAACGCGGCGCGGATCAGCTGGTCGGTCTTGGTGTCCACGGCGGAGGTGGAGTCGTCCAGAATCAGGATCTTCGGCTTCTTGAGCAGCGCGCGGGCGATGCACAGGCGCTGACGCTGGCCGCCGGAGACGTTGGTGCCGCCCTGTTCGATGTACGTGTCGTACTTGTCCGGGAACTCCTGGATGAACCCATCGGCCTGGGCGAGCTGGCAGGCGTGACGGATCTCCTCGTCCGTGGCCTCCGGGTTGCCCCAACGCAGGTTCTCGGCGATGGTGCCGGAGAACAGCACGTTCTTCTGGAGCACCATAGCCACCTGGTCGCGCAGGACCTCCAGATCGTAGTCGCGCACGTCGCGGCCGCCGACCTTGAGCGTTCCGGCGGAGACGTCGTACAGTCGCGGGACCAGCTGGACCAGCGAGGACTTGGCGGAGCCGGTGCCGCCCACGATGCCCACGGTCATGCCGGAGGCGATCTTCAGGTCGATGTCGTCAAGCACGGGCTTTTCGGAGTTGTCCGAGTAACGGAAGGTGACGTGGTCGAATTCGATGGAGCCGTCCGCCACACGGTCGACCGGGTTGGCGGGATCGGTCACGGTGCTCTGCTCCTGCAGGACCTGGCAGATACGTTCGGCGGAGGCCTGGGAGATGATGAACATGACGAAGATCATCGAGAGCATCATCATGGACATGAGGATCTGCATGGCGTAGGTGACCAGTGCGGTCAGGTCGCCGGTGGTCAGGCCCATCGCGGCGTTGTTGCCGGAGGCGACGATTTGCTGGGCACCCATCCAGGAGATGAGGATCATGGAGCCGTAGATGCAGAACATCATGATCGGGCTGTTGAAGCTCATGATGCGTTCGGCGAGCGTGAAGTCCTTGAAGATGCGCTTGGAGATGCGATCGAACTTGGAGATCTCGAAGGACTCGCGGTTGTAGGACTTCACCACGCGGATGCCCTGCAGGTTCTCGTCCACTACGTTGTTGAGCGCGTCATACGTGTGGAACACGCGCTCGAACACCGGGTGCACCAGCACCGCCAGGCCGCACAGGCCCAGACCCAGAATCGGGATGCAGGCCAGGAACACCATAGAGATGGACGGGCTGATGCGGAAGGAGAAGATCCAAGCCACCACGACCATGATCGGGGCGCGCACGCCCATGCGGATCATCATGGCGTAGGCGTTCTGCAGGTTGGTCACATCAGTGGTCAGTCGTGTGATGATCGAACCGGTGGAGAAGCGATCGATGTTGGTGAAGCTGAAGCCCTGCACCTTCTCGAACTGGTCGTGGCGCAGGTTCTTCGCGAAGCCGGCGGCCGCGATGGCGGCGAACTTTCCGGCCAGGAAGCCGCAGGCCAGGGAGATCAGCGAGCAGGCCAGCAGAATCAGGCCGAACTTGACGATGGCCGGCATGCTGCCGTCGGTGATGCCCTGGTCGATGAGCGCGGCCATGACCGTGGGGATCACGATTTCCAGGACGCTTTCGATGGTCACGAACAGCGGAGCCAACCAGCTTTCCTTGGTGTATTCACGCATGGACTTGCCCAGCGTGCGGATGACGTGCTTCGGTCGGTCCGGCTCTGCGGACTTGCGCGACTGTTCGATAGCCGTTTCGGTGGCGACGATGTTGTTCTCGCCGACGTTGTCGGTCGTATCGCTCATTTGCTCTCCTCCTTCATGTCTTGTTCGTATTCTCGTTGTGCGGCGTCGATGTTCGCTCGCATGCGTCTGACGTAATCACGCATGGCCGCTTGTTCCTCGGCGGTGAGCCCCTTGAGCAGCATCTTCTCGACACGCTCGCCGTTCGCCTTGAGATCGGCCACGATGGCATCCGCCTTATCGGTGAGCACGATGCGCTTGAGCCTGGCATCATGGGCGACCGGCTCGCGCACGATCAGCCCTTTCTTTTCCATCAGCGTCAATACGCGGGACGCGGTGGAACGTGTGATGCAGAATTTCTGCTCGATGGTGTGCTGGTAGACATCGCGGTCACGGTTGCGCGCCAGGAAGATGATGATATGGGCGTTGCCGCCGGTGGCCATGCGGGCCGATTCCGGCATGCTTTCGCCCAGATACCGATCCACGGCCTTGCTCAGTGAGCGCATTTCGACGCTGAGGGCATGATGATCCATATCGCTCCCCCATTCGTTTGCCCGACTGTTTTCATACTTGCGTTGCATGTGCAACTGTTGTATATGCAACGAAAAATGATAATGGGTGCCGCATACAACAGTTGCACATGCAACAATCAGCGTGTCGCGGGGCGGAGTACAAGGATGACAAAACCAGGCAGATACGGCATCGGCTCCCCTCTCTGAGGGGGAGCTGTCGAACGTAGCGAGGCTGAAGAGGAGCACCACGGATATCCCGTTTGGCTACTCCCCTCAGTCAGCTTTCGCCGACAGCTCCCCTCAGAGAGGGGAGCCGGATTTACACGCTATGACAGTCGTGCCATACGCCCTACTTTGTCAGCTTGGCGTATTCGTCGAGCAGGTAGGAGGTGAGGGTCTTGCCGCCCTCGCCGAGCAGGGTGGGCAGCGAGTTGATGGGCATGGACTTGAGGAACATGCGCATCATGGCGTTGTTCGGCAGGACGGGCAGGCCATCGGCGCCGGCTTCGGCCGCGGCGGCAGCGGCCTCGACCACCTTGCCGCCCACCGGGTCGGATTCCCATTCGCCGTAGGTGGACCATTCGTCAAGCGGCAGGGACTTGCCGTCACCGTCGAGTTCCACGGTCACGGTCGCGGCGATGTCACGGCTGGAGGTGCCCACCTCGATTGTGTATTCGCCGGACTCCACGTGCCAGTCGTTGAACTTCTCGGACCAGTATGCGAAGGCGCGCTCGTCGAGGTCGATGGTCACGGTCTTGGACTCGCCGGCCTTGAGGAACACCTTCTCGAAGCCCTTGAGCTCGTGGACCGGACGGGCCACGTCGGAGGTACCCGGAGCCACGTACACCTGCACGGTTTCGGCGGCGTCCACGTCGGACGTGTTGGTCACGGTGGCGGTCACGGATGCGGTGTTGGCACCGGTCTTGGCCACGGTCACATCGGAGATTGCGAAGGTCGCGTAGCTCAGGCCGTAGCCGAACGGATAGTCGACGGCCTTGCCGTAGGTGTCGTAGTAGCGGTAGCCGACGAACACGCCTTCGCCGTAATCCACATGGCCTTCCTCGCCGGGCCAGTTGAGCATGCTCGGGTCGTCGTTGATGTCCAGCGGGATGGACTGGGCGAGCTTGCCGGAGGGGCTCACCTTGCCGAAGATCACGTCGGCGAGCGCGGGGCCGCCGGCCTGGCCGAGCAGCCACGACTCCAGGATGCCCTTGGCGGAGTCGGCCCACGGGGCCACGGAGACGACCGAGCCGTTGGACAGCACCACGGCCACGTTCTCGTTGACGGCGGCGATACGGCGCAGCAGGTCGAGCTGCTTGGCCGGCATGTCCAGGGTCTCGCGGTCGAAGCCCTCGGATTCGGCGGCTTCGGGCAGGCCCAGGAACACGAGCGCCACATCGGAGGCTTCGGCGGCCTTCACGGCTTCAGCCTCCAGAGCCGGGTCGGCCGGCTCGAGATCAAGCGTGAAGCCGGGGGCGAAGTCGGCCTTGATGCCACGTTCGGCGAGCGTGTCGAGGAACGAGGTCATCTTGGTGGGGGTGATGTGGGAGGAGCCGCCGCCCTGGTAGCGCGGGGTGCGGGCGAATTCGCCGATGACGGCGATCTTGGCGTCCTTCTTGAGCGGCAGGATCGCATCCTCATTCTTGAGCAGCACCATCGATTCGATGGCGGCCTGGTGGGCGACCTCGTCATGCCCGTCCACATCGAAGCGGTAGCCGTCGATGCTCATGGCGGCGCGGGCCTTGTCCGTCAGGTCGATCATGCCCTGGGCCATGCGGTCGAGCTGGGCGGGGTCGATGCGGCCGTCGCGGGCGGCGTAGACGATCCGGTCGTCCGTGAAGCTCGGCGGCATCTCCAGGTTGAGGCCGGCGTTGAGGGAGGCCACACGGTCGTGGTCGGCGCCCCAATCGGACATGACGATGCCCTTGAAGCCCCATTCACCTCGCAGCACGTCGGTGAGCAGCCAGTGGTTCTGGGCGGAGTGAACGCCGTTGATGCGGTTGTAGGAGCACATGATGGTCCACGGCTGAGCGGTCTTGACGATGTGCTCGAAGGCCGGCAGGTAGATCTCGCGCAGGGCGCGCTGAGAGATGCGGGCGTCCACGCGCAGACGGTCGGTCTCCTGGTTGTTGGCGGCGAAGTGCTTCAGCGAGGTGCCCACGCCCTTGGACTGCACGCCCGCGACGATGCCGACGGCCTCATGGCCGGCCAGGTACGGGTCCTCGCTCCAGTATTCGAAGCAGCGGCCGCCGAGCGGGTTGCGCTTGATGTTGACGCCGGGGCCGAGGATGACGGCGACCTTCTCCTGGATGCATTCCTCGCCCATGGCCTCGCCGACCTTGTGGATGAGTTCCGGATTCCACGAGCTGGACAGGCCGGCCGCGGGCGGGAAGCAGGTGGCGGGCACGGAGGCGTCCAGATCGGTTTCGCCGGTGCTGGCAGCCAAGGACTTACGCAGGCCGTGAGGGCCGTCGGTGATCATGTAGCCGGGAATGCCCTTGGACTCGACGCCCTGCAGATGCCAGGCGTCGCCGCCGGAGGTGAGGGAGGCCTTCTCTTCGAGGGTCAGGTCCTTGACGGAGGGGTAGGTGTGCTCGCTCATGTGTGCCTCTTTCCTTGAGTCGCGTGCGATGACAATCGTTTACGTCGGTTCGGCCCGGTTCGGGGATTCGTCCGCGAATTCCTTCAGCCGATTTTGTCTCGACCAACCGGTTGGTAGGTAGATTATCAAAATCGACAGGCCAACACGCCGAAATCATTTGAAATCACTACTAACCGACCGTAAGGTTACAGGTATTCTGTTATCGGCAACAACCGGCATACCAATGGAGAACGGTTCGACACAACAGCGTGCATCGCACAACGTATTCGACCGCCGTGTTCTCATCGACGGAACAGCAGAGAAGAGGCCCCGCATGAGCGATTCCAACCCCTCCCCCACCACGCAGACGGACGACCGCCGTGCCGCCATCATCGACGCGACCGTGGAATCGTTCGGCAAACTCGGCTACTACGGCACCTCGCTACAGCGGATCGCCACCGAAGTGGGGCTTACCAAGGCCGGCGTGCTGCATTACGTGGGCAGCAAGGAGGGACTGCTCAGTTTGGTGCTCGGCGAGGTGTATGACCGCGAAACGTTAGACATCATGGCTGCCATGGTGACCGAACGGCGACCGCTTATCGCGGATATGTGGCGGCGCATCGTGACGGTGAACGCCAAGCGACCCGCGCTGGTGCATATGTTCTCCACGCTCAGCGCCGAGGCGCTGGACCCCGAACATCCTGCGCATGACTATTTCGCTGACCGCGAGCACCAGGCCGTATCCAACGCTATGAACATCAACTGGTGCGTGCCGGATGGTGTGAATGTGGAGCATGTGCTGCAGGCCGGTTTCTCGATGATGGATGGGTTGCAGCTGCGTTGGCTGCGCACGCCCGGTCAGGACCTCACGACCATGTGGGCCGACTGCGAGGATGTGCTCATGCCGCTGCCGATGTGGGATGGATACCGGTAAAGGCACAGGGGCACCGGAGCACCTATAAGAAGCGCCTCGATACCCTCTGAGCGAAGCAATTCAGCCATGAATCAACCGTTTTGCCTCGCCGAAATCGTCTCAGCGCGGCAAAACAGGCATCAACTCACCGGACGCCACACCTACGGTCATCCACGAAGCTCGACCGGCAAAAGGCAACCCAGACTGCTTCACCCAGGAACACGCGAGCGGGGTTGGACGGCCAGTAAGTGACCTTCCAACCCCGCTCAATAGGTATCCGGTTCGGTGGAACCAGCCGAATCCCGACGTCTCCGTCGAATTCAGATGTAATGCTTGCAGTAGTCGGCGATGTCGCGAACCACCTGATGCGCTTCGGCGGCTTCGGGGTCACCGGCCTGCACGATGTTGAACACATGTCCCAGCGCACGTTCGGTGCCCTTGGGCCACACGCTCATGGCATGGTCCTTGTGACGCGCGTGCAGGATGCGGGCCAGCTCGTAGGTGTTGTCCGCGATGAAGTCCTCCACGCTGGTGATCATGTAGATCGGCGGCACGGCACCATCCACGATGAGCTTATCCAGGTCAAGATACGGCGTGATCTTGATGCGGTCGGCCGGCGTCTGCAGATAGCCTTCCATGTAGTAGCTCAGCGCGGTGGCGTGTACGCCGCCGGACAGACGGAACATGCCGGAGGTCACTACGAGGGCCTTCACGTCGACGCCGGAGGGCTTGAGCCCCAAGGCGCCCGCCAGTTGCGGCGAACCGTTGGCGGCCGTGAGGTACAGGGCCAGCGCACCGCCTGCGGAATCGCCGGTCACGCATACGCGCTCGGCATCAAGGCCATATTCGGCGCCACGGTCGCGGATCCAATCGAGCACGGCCATCGCATCCTTGAGCTGTGCGGGGAAGCTCACCGAGGGAACCAACGAATAGTTGGCGTTGACCACGGCGAAGCCCTGCTTGGCGAGCAGCATGTCACGGCACTCGTTGTTCTCCTTGTTGCCGTAGTACAGACCGCCGCCATGGAAGTCCACGATCACGGGCAGCTTGGTTCCGGCCTCGGCATCGGCCGGCGTGTACACGTCCAGCAGATGGGCTTCGCTGCCATCATCGATGTACGCGATGTCCTTGCGGCGATTCACGCCTTCCGGCAGCACCTGCACTGCCAGATGCGGCGCGTCTCCGGCGGTCATGGCCGCCACGTTCGCGGTGAACAAGTCGCGCGCTTCCTGACTAATCATGATGTTCGTTTCCTTTTCTTGTATTGAAATTCAGATTACTTATTCGTTGTTGCCCGCAGCTCAGCCGCGTACCGGCAGCACGATGGCGGAGGGGGCATCGGCGCCCATGTGAATGGTCTGATGCGCCACCTGCGGCTCGGTCTGCTCACTCCACAGGCCGGCATGATTGGTGTGCACGGCGTACTGCGGGAAGTCGGAGGAGGAGATGTCGCAGCGGATGCGGGATCCCGCAGGCACCTTCCAGCAGATGTCCCACATGTCGATGGTCACGCGGCGCACGTCGCCAGGCGTGTATGGGGCGGCATCAGGTGTGTCCAGACCGATGGTGGTGATGGAGGTGCGGTAGTTGCGGGCGGTACCGTCCGGGTCCACGCACATGAGCTTGGCGGTGAAAGCGGTGTCCGGCGCGCTGGAGGAGACGTACAAATCCACGCTGATTTCGCCTTGGATGTGCAGATCGTGTTCCAGCGGCTCGGATTCGAAGGTGATGACATCGTCTCGGTAACCGGGTTCGGGTTGGATGCGTGCGCCGATCTCGTTCATGGTGGTCAGCAACGCTTCGCCGCCGCGGGTCATGACGGGATTCTCGGGATCGTAGTCGTACTCGACGCTCGACGCGGACTGCGCAGCGACACCGGCCAGAGAACCGTTTTCAGCCAGATACAGCTTGACCTGCTTGGTGTCCTCGGCGGGCAGCGGCCAAGAGGTGGAGGTGTGCCAGGAGTCGTCACCGACCTCGTAGTATTCCACCTTGCGCTCCGGGGTCTTCTTCTGCTTGAGCGTCAGGTCGAACCATTCGAGCGCGGCGGGCACTTCGGTGGCGTCCAGGTTCTCGGGCTCCAGGCCCTCCAGCGGGTTGAGGAAGTAGTGGTTCCAGCAGCCGATACGCAGCCAGGAGTGTTTCTTGATGTCCTCGTTGAGCGCAGCATAGCCGGTCAGGGCGCTGCCAAGGTGATGGTCGAACCAGCCTTCGTGGATGAACATTGGCACCTTGACGCGACTTGGAATCTGCTTGAGCAAGCCCCAGAAGCCCTCATCCCAATAGGAATCGGTTCCCTTGGGGTGGCTGATCCAATCGCGGTACCAGTCGAGACGACCGCCCCACATGTCCTCATCCACGGTCATCTGCGGCAGGTGTCGCGCGGATTCGAGGTAATCGGCGGAGACGGGATGGCCGGCGTTCTGCATGGCCCAGGCAGTGAGCACGTCGCAGCGGAACGAGCCCTTCTGATAGGCGGAGGAGAAGCGGTCGGTGCCGTAGTGGTTGGCGCAGATGGAAGCGACCTTCGAGGTGGTGATGTCGGCCACGGTCCAGCAGGTCAGGGACAGGTATGAGGTGCCCCACAGGCCGATTACGTCAATCCAGTCCTGCTGTTCGCACCAGGCGAGCAGGTCGGCGCCGTCGTTGCGTTCGTTGACGTTCGGCTCCCACGTACCGCCGGAGGTGTAGGTGCCGCGACACCATTCGCATACCATCGCGTAGCCACGACGGTTGAGCTGTTCGCCGTGCAGTTTCCACAGCTCGACCTGTTGCGGGTAGGGGCAGCGGACCACGATGGTGGGCCACGGGCCGGGTGTGGCGGGTTTGAAGATATCGACGGTCAGTTCCACGCCGTCGCGGCAGGCGACCTTCGTGGTCTCGCGTTCGCCGGGCTCGCATTCGGGCTTGAAACGGGAGGATTCGTATTGATTGGTGATGTTGTTGAGATAGCGGGTCAGAAAATCGTCGATGTCGCTCATGGGATACTCCTTAGTACTTATACGGCACATGTGCGTCGATGCACGGTGCCGGCCAGCGTCAATGGATAGAGAGGAAAACGAAGAGGGAAGGAAAACAACCGCGCAGCCACCTGAGGAGGAATGATGTGGCCGCGCGGAGCGAGGTCATCGGTCTGTAATCACTTGCCGGACTTGGCAACCGCCTTGAACGGGCGCATACGGAAGCCGATGATCATGCAGATGGCGGCGACGACGTACAGGGCCACGTTACCGAACAGAGACGGCACGTAGGAGCCGGTGGCATCGAACACGGCACCGTGCGCGGTGACGGCGATGGCGGAGGCGATGCCGGCAATCATGCCGTTGATGGACAGGATTTCGCTGTAGTCACGCTGACCGAAGGACTGGCGGATGAACCAAGGCAGAGCCACGAGCACGACGCCCTGGCCGATGCCAGCCATAAAGCCGGCGGCAATGGCCGGAGTAGGTGTGGTGGCGACAGCCATGAGACCCCAGCCGGACAGGCCGATGAGGGAGTAGATGACGATGGCGAGCTCAGGCTTGAGGTAATCGAGCAGGATGCCGATGCTGGCCTTGCCGGCCGCGGCGCCAAGCATGATGCCAGAGACGACGAGCGCGCCCTGTTCGAGGGTCAGACCCTGAGAGATCTCATGGGCGGAGATGTGCTGGACCACGGCAGCCACGATCTGCAGCAGGATACCGACAACGGCGAACAGGATGAAGGTCGGGGTACGGAAGGCCTGCTTAGCGGCGAGACCCGGCAGCTCGGCATTGTCCTTACCTGCGTTCTCGACCTTGCCTTCGACGTGTCCGTAAGCGTATTCGCCCTTGGATTCGTCAGGACGGAACTTGAAGACGAACAGAGAGAACGGCAGGATGCACACCAGCAGGATGACCGCAGTGATGCGGTAGGAGTTCTGCCAGCCAAGGTTGGTGATGAACCAGGAGACGACCGGGTTGAAGATGGTGCCGCCGATGCCGGACAAACCGAGCGCGATGCCCATCACGGTACCAAGCTTGGCCTCGAACCAGTTGGCAAGCAGCACGCTGGGGGCGAGCGTGATCGGGATAACGTAGAGGATGCCCATCAACGCGAAGGAGACATAGAACTGCCAGACGGCGTTGAAGAACGACTGGATGAAGAACAGAGCGGCCACGCCAATGACGCACACGCTGATGAGGATACGTGCGTCCACGAGCTTCATGACCTTGCCGGCGACCAGCATGGACGGCAGCGCGGCGAAGGCCATGATGGACGAAGCCAACGCAACCTGAGTACGCGAGACGTTCAGAACCTCGCCAAGCGTGGTGAAGTACAGACCGGGCGTGTTAACGATCAGGCCGAATCCGACCAGGGACAGCACGCAGCATCCGATGAAGACCCACCATGAGCGGGCCGAAGACTTATTGGCTGACATCCGAACCTCCATGTTCGTGTGATGTGAATTGTTTGCCACCGGCGGCTTCCTACATTGCAAAGTCACCGCATCAGTTAGTAAGTAAGCACTTACTTTTTGTGATATACGTTAAGTTACTACTTACTTACTCTTGTGTCAAGGGCACGACACGCCCATAAAACATGCCCCTGGTCGTACAATCGGCACAGAGAGTCCGAGCACACGGCCGCAAAAGCCGGCCATTCCCGCGATACGCGGCAGAAACATCGAGAAAGGGCAAAACCGAATGGGCGCACGCGGCGAAGCACGCTTACTGGAAATCGCAGAAGCCGCCACTCAGGTGGTGGCCGAACGTGGATATTACGGTATGACCATTCAGGAAGTGGCCGACCGCGTGGGCATCACCCAAGCCGGACTTCTGAAATACGTAAAAAACAAGAACGGTCTGCTGACACTGGTGCTGCAACGATACGACGACACCAACGAGGCCGACAGAGGGTACATCGGCAGCAAGCTCACGCTCACCGATCAACAGCGCGAACAATCCCCTCTACTCATGCCCGAGTACTACCGCCAAATCGCCCGATACAACCTGCAACGCCCCCAGCTGACACAGCTGTATCTGGTCCTACGAGCCGAGGCCATCGACCTCAACCATCCGGCGCACGAATATTTCGCGCAACGCGGTAACCGCATGCGCGCGCTGATCTCCCACTACCCCTGGAAACTGCCGCCCGAATACGACACCCCGCATAAAATCGGCATGCTTTCAATGTGCATCGGCTCGGCCATGGAGGGATTGCAGATGCGCTGGCTCGGAGAACCGAGCATTGACTATCTCGCATGCTGGGCCGAATATGAGGACATCCTCTTCCCGCTCCCCCACTGGGAAGGCTACCGCTAGACCTAGCGGCCAGTCAGAATCAACCAGACAGCTAACATTTACAGTCCGATTGGCGGCCCCTCATTACCGGTTTTCTATACATAAGAATATGGTAAGTAATTACTTACTTACTTGTGAAAAATGGAGGACCGACGCAGGAAGCCAAGCAATCAAACGACGGGGAGATAGCCGAATACGTCAACACTCTCACTCCCCCACACGCAAACCACATGAAGACAGCTCGCCACTGGAAACCATGGCTGGTCTTCGCAGGCTGCTGCATGCTCTCCTGCATCGGCTACGGTCTGGTCATCAACACGCCCGGCCTGTATTTCTCCACACTGACCCAGGAACTCGGCATCACCCATGCGCAAGTGGCGCTGCCCATCTCCATCGAATACGCGACGGCCGCCGTCACCTCCATATTCGCAGGCCGGCTGTTGAGCCGCTTCGATTCTCGCGTCGTACTCTCGCTGGCGGTCGCCACGTGCGCCGCAATGTTCATGCTGTGTTCCCGCTTCACCGCGATTTGGCAGTTCTACGTGGCCTTCGCCTTCCTTGGCGCCGGCTATGCTATCGCGATCTATCTGGCCCCATCGGCACTGTTGTCCAACTGGTTCCAGGCCAGGCAAGGCACGGTTCTCGGCATTGCGCTGGGATTGAGCGGCATCGGCGGAGCCATCTTCAATCCCGTGGTCTCCACCATGATCACCACATGGGGCTGGCGACGTTCCTATTTCATCACCGGCATGGCCATCGCCCTGCTCATCCTGCCGTTCTCGGCGGCGTTTCTGACTTTCCGGCCCGATCCAGCCAAGGGCGAGCACGCATACGGCGCATTCGCACGGCAACAGGCATCCGCGCCACTTCGCGCCGGCCTTAGCGCGAAAAACGCCTTCCGCAGTCGCTCGTTCATACTGATCATCCCCGCCGCTTTTATGCTTCAATTCAATTCCGGACTTATCCAGCACATCTCCGGCTATGAAATCTCCCAAGGCATGACACTGCAGCAGGGCGCGACCGTGGTGACCGGTATCATGCTTGGCGCGGCCATCGGCAAGGTCGTCATCGGTGTGCTGTTGGATGGCTTCCGCGCATACTACGTCATCGCCGGCTATGCGGCGATCGGCGTGACCGGATGGATCGGCCTACTGCTCGCGCACACCCCAACGACCTCCGTGTTCTTCGGCGTGCTGGGCGGCATCGCACAGGGGCTGCTGCTGGTCAGCATGCATGGCTGGCCCGCACATGCTTCGGCCCGCGCAGTTATAGTCTGATCTTCTCGCGATACGCGATATTCACATCGTCGGCTTCCGCCATCGCACTGACCGCACACGGTGCCATCTATGACCTGCTCGGCTCCTACGCGCCGTCGCTGATCGTCAGCGCCCTCGCCTCTATGTGCTGGCATCCGTCGCCGCCTGCATGGCCTACCACCTGCGCCCGATACGCATCTACACCGTTACGGAATAAGAGGCAGCGAAGCACTCACGGCACAGTCCGCACAGCAAACGTCCGCCAGCCGGCACCGACCGGGAGACCCGCCTGACGGACACGCATTCAACGCCCATATGGAATATGGGCTGCGGCGCAATCAATCGAGCGCATAGCGCATGAGGTTGTCGAAGATGGCCGCATAACCATCGGCATAGAAATGCAGCCCCTCCTTGCTGGATTCAGCCTTAAGAGCGCCTGCATCATCACGCAGTCCGGCAGTCACGTCGATATAACCGGCCCCGCGCGCATCCGCAATCGCGCGCACACGGACGTTGGCTTCATCGATGCGCGCGTTCGTGCGGTGCGCGAATCCCGCACCGCACGAACCATTCGCCGCCAGCATCGCCTCGCTGACCGGATAGTAGGCCATCATATATATCGCGGTGAGCGGTAGAGCGTCTTGAATGGCCCCAACGATGCCGTCGTACCGGGAGGCGAAGGCATCGATATCGAAATCGGCCCCGTTCAGATCGTTCGTGCCGATGTTGATGAAGAGCTTGCGCGGCTCAAGGTCGAGCACCAGCACATCCAGGTTGTCGACGAATTCCTGCGTAGTGAACCCGCCGACGCCGCGGTTGTACATGACGGTTGTGATGCCGCGGTCAAGCATGAGCTCGTTGAGCGGGAACTGCTCCGCGAGCGACGAGCCGGCGAACACGATCTGCCCCTTCTTGGCGAATCGGTTCAGACGGCGGAACTGCTCGATCTTCTGCCGTTTCTCCAGTGCGAAGTATTGCTTGAGATCCATATCCGTAGGCTCCTTTGCGATGGCGGGCTTTTCGGCTCGATTCGACATGTTGAAAAGTAAGTAAGTACTTACTACTATATGCTGCATGTTCCGATGCCGCAACAATACACCGTGGTTCCAGCACGCCGCGGACACACAGCCCAGCACCCCGTCCGCCAAGCTCTTTTTCCGACCGCCGCAGACCAGCGCCGCGCCCATTCCACAGGCCGGGCTCGCCCTGGCGATATTCTCGCTGGGCAATCTCTTGGCGGCGATGCTGCCTGAATCATGGTGGATGCCGTCGCACATCGCATGCGCCGGATTCGGGCTCGCGTTCCTGATTCCCGTATTGGAGCGTCACCTACGCGCCATCCGGAATCCGCGCATCCGCCGCGGCCTTGCCGTCGATTACCGCGATCCAACGATTGCGCCGCTGGCGACGACGATGCCGATGGCGCTGATCGTTCTGGGAACGTATCTGGTCCGGTTCGGACATGCGGGAATGCTGGGTGCGCGCATCCTGTGGTGGCTCGGCACCACGGTCATCGCGATGCTGATGGGGTACCTGCTGTGGAGGTTCATCCTGCATGAGTTCCAGCTCGAGAACGTCTGTCCGGCATGGCTGGTCGGGTTCGTGGGCGTTCTGGTGGCGGCAGTCAACTCCAGTACGGTCGGCCTCGCATGGGCCGGGCGCACGGTCTTCCACATGGGATTCATCATCGACGTTGTGATGCTGATACTGATCTCCACCCGCATCGCATGGCTCGGCCTGCCGCCCGCCATCCGGCCGACGATGACAATCTACACGGCCCCGATCAGCCTGCTTGTCGCGTCCTACGCCTCGACGTGTCCGCGGCACTCCCCCTCGTTCATGCTGACGCTGGTCGCCTGCGCGCAGTTGCTGTTCGCGTTCGTCGCCGTGCTGCTGCCCTGGATGCTCGCGACGCCCGCTTCCCCCGCATGGGCGGCGTTCACGTTTCCGACGATCATCACCGCGACCGCCCTGCGCAATGCGCTGGACGTGTTGGCGCAGAACGGATGGCGCATCCCGGCATGGGCCCAGTGGCTACAGCTCGGCGAGACCGCCTTGGCCTGCGGGCTGACCGTCACAACCGCGGTCGTGTTCATCCGGCGTCCATGGACACGGCCGACCGCCACATTGGCATAGGCCCCAAGCCGCACACCCCGTCCGCCGTGCCGCTCGCCGCCACGGTCAGTCCACGCGACGAATGCGGACGGCCAGCCATTGGCGACCGAGGGGCACGCGCACGGTACGTTCGTGGATGCCGGGCAGCGTCTCGACGGTCATGTTCCAGGTGTCGATCACATCGACCGCGTATCGACGACCGGCAGGTAGCGAGAAATCGCGCCAGGCGGGCCGGTACCAGCCGAAGTACACGAGCTGCCAGTCGAGGCCGGAACGCAGCACGGGCACATCCCAGTACTGCATGGCCTTTTCCTGCGCCGGGGTGATGGGAGTTGGCGCATCGAGGTGGGCAGACTCAGCGGTCTCGGCAGAAGACTCAACGGTTCCATCAACACCGGCATCCCCAGCCGCCGACGGCCACACGGCCTCCAGCGGCAGCGCGGCGCCCAGCGGCGCAGCATCGAGCGGCGCCTCGGCGAATATCGACCGCATGAACGCGATACGTTCCGGTGCCTCGCCGTGCAGTTCGCCACCGTGCGCCCACCAGATCTGCGGGCCGCAATCGATATACGTCTCGCCGTGGGTCACGTAGCCGCCGCGCATCGCGCCTTCCCAGAAGCGTCGCATGAGTTCGGTGCCGGGCAGATTGCCCCAGCCCCAGTAGATGTTGCCTTCGTAGCCGGGCTCGTCGCAGATGACCGGTTTACCATAGCGTTCGCGGTATTCGGCGATCGGTTCGGTGGTACGGGTCACATCCACACGCTGGTATGAGCAGTGCGTGACCCAATCCTCGCCCCAGTCGTACAGAGTGACGCAGTTGTGCACGGAACGCAAATGGCCGAACGCATCGTTGGCCATGATCACATGCGCGTAATCGCGCCAATCGCCACGGCCCTTCCATGGCATGAGGTCGTATTCGTTGGCCAGCGACCACCACACGTTGCGGTACGCGCCATAGCGGCGAGCCATGTAGGCGAGGTAGCGCTCGTCATCGGCTTTGGACATGCGTGAGAAGCCCCATTCGGGCTTGTCGTACGGGTGCAGCAGGATGATGTCCGCTTCGATGCCGAGCTCGGCGAGCTGCGCGATGCGGCGGTCGAGGTTGGCGAAGAACGGCTCGTTGAAACGTGTGTGGTCGAATCCGTGAGCCATCGAGCCTTCATAGGCGAACATGACTGGGTCGGCGGTGTTGAAGTCGTAGAACTTGGGGAACACGCACATGCGGATTTTGTTGAACGGTGTCTGCGCAAGCGTCGCCAATGTCCGCTCCTGCACGTCCGGGCTTTGGTTGGTCCACGCATAACAGGTGGTGCCGTACGGCTGGTACGGGGTGCCGTCCGCATAGCAGAAACGATACGGCAGTTCGGTTCCGTACGCGGCCGCCGCCTCGCCGTCCAGCACGTCGGGGGCCAACCGCACGGGCCCATGATTGGTCAGCGACGGCGGTTTCGTGGCAAACGTGCCAGTGATGCCGTCAAGCGCGGAATCGTTGCTGGCCGTCGCATAGGTCCATTCGCCGGTCGATTCCGGCATGAAACGCACGGCGTAGCGGCCTTCACCCCGGTAGAAACCGCCTACCCGCACCGTGCGGCCAGTCTCGATATGAGTGAAAGTGGCGGACAGTTCGACCTCCACATACGGGTTGCCGTCCGCGGTGCCATTCAGTTCGATTTCAACCAGGCCGTACTGCTCCACTGCATCTCCATTCGAATCGTCTCGACATACCAGACAACACATATCACATATCGGCCATGCAGCACGTCGAGGCATCATCAAAAAGGGTCGCACAGGCAGCAACTACCCGGATTACCTCGCTTACACCCCACTCAGTGCGGCAAAACAGGCGCAAAGAAGCCCGCCCGAGGTGCCAAAGGAGACGGGGACACCTCGGACGGGCCGGTAATCAATCAACCAAGCAGCCGGTCGGCCATGCAACCATCCAATTAGACGGACAATGGACAGCCGACCGACCAGCCAGGCCGATTGGTCAATCACGCCACGGTGAACGTGGTGCGCTTGAGTTCCTCGCGGCGCGAGGAGTGGCCGATGAGCAGCTCGAATTCGCCGGGCTCCACGATGCGGTTGGCGTCCGGGTCCACGATGGTGCAGTCGGCCACCGGAATCTCGAAGGAAACGGTCTTGGTCTCACCAGGCTCCAGGGCCACGCGCTGGAAGGCCTTGAGCTCGCGGTCGGTCCAGCTGTAGGAAGTCACGATGTCGCCGATGTAGGCCTGCACGACCTCAACGCCGGCACGGTCGCCCGTGTTGGTCAGGGTGATGGAGGCGTGCACGGTGTCGCCCTCGGCGAAGGTGCCGTCCGCATTCGAGGCACCGCCGGTGACGACGGGCTCGCCATACTCGAACGTGGTGTAGCTCAGGCCCTCGCCGAACGCGAACGCCGGATCCTGAGTGAGGTCGGCGTAACGGTCGCCGTGCTGGCCGCGCACCTGGTTGTAGTAGACCGGCAACTGGCCCGCATGGCGCGGGAAGGTCACGGGCAGGCGGCCGGACGGGTTGGTCAGGCCGAAGATGACTTCGGCGATGGCCTGGCCGCCCTTCATGCCGGGGTTCGCGGCCCACAGGATGGAGCCGGTGCCGGTGGACGGGTCGCTCACGCGCTTGGCGAACACGCCGGCCTCGCCCACGATGGAGGCGGGCAGGATCTGCGGCTTGGAGCTCACGAGCACGGTGACCATCGGCTTGCCGGTTTCGCGGGAGACGGCGGCGAGCGCGTCGAGCAGCGCGTTCTGACCACCGAGCAGTTCGAGGGTGGCGGTGGAGCAGGATTCGCCGGTGAGCTGCACGGTATCGCCCACCACGGCCACGATCAGGTCGGACTGGCGCGCGTTGGCCACGGCTTCATCAAGCATGGACTGGTCCACGGCGGCGGAGATGCCGATCTTCGGGCGGGGCTGGCCGTCCGGGTAGAACTCGCCAGCCGGGTCGGTCACGAGATCCACGACGTTCGCGCCGCGGGAGTACACGACTTCGGTGCCTTCACCGGCGAGCTCGCGGATGCCATCGAGCACGGTGGTGATCATCTCGCGCGGCTGGCCGTCCGGCATCCAGGAGACCTGGCCGGAGTTGCCGGTCCAGTCGCCGAGCTGGTTCTGGGCGTCGTCGGCGAGCGGGCCGACCACGGCGATGCGCTTGGCGGAGCCGGCGGCGAACGGCAAGTTGCCGTCGTTGCGCAGCAGGGCCACGGCCTCGCGGGCGAGCTTCAGGTTGACCTGCTGGTGTTCGGCGGAGCCGATGACGGTCTTGATGCGCTCGGCGTCCGGCAGGCGCGGATCCTCGAACAGGCCGAGACGGAACTTCAGGGCCAGGATACGGGCGACGGCCTCGTCGATCAAGGATTCGTCCAGCAGACCGGTCTTCACGGCCTCGATGGCACCCTCGTAGAACTGCGGGGTGGTCATGACCAGGTCATTGCCGGCCTTGACGGCGTCGGCGGCGGCATGCACGTAGTCGGGCTTGACCTTCTGCTCCCACACGGAACGGCCCACGTTGTCCCAGTCGGTGATGAGCGTGCCTTGGTACTTCCAGGCGCCGCGCAGCTTGTCGGTCAGGAGCCACTTGTTGAAGGTGACCGGCACACCGTCGATGGATTCGTAGCCGAGCATGAACGTGCCGCAGCCTTCCTTGGCCACGCGCTCGAACGGCGGCAGGAACCAGGATTCGAGCTTGCGGTGGGACAGGTCGGCCTCGGAGGCGTCGCGGCCACCCTGGGTCTCGGAGTAGCCGGCGAAGTGCTTGGCGCAGGCCAGGATGGCGTTCTTCGGCAGTTCCTCACCGGCCTTGGCGCCGCCCTGGTAGCCCTTGACCATGGCGGAGGCGAGCTCGCCGATCAGCATCGGGTCCTCGCCGAAGGTCTCGTCCACGCGGCCCCAACGGGTATCGCGGGCGATGCACAGTACCGGGGAGAAGGTCCAGTGCACGCCGGTGCAGGAGACTTCCTCGGCGGTGGCGCGACCGGCGGCCTCGACCGCGGCCGGGTCCCAGCTCAGCGCCATGCCCAGCTGCGAGGGGAAGATCGTGGCGCCGGGCCAGAAGGAGTAGCCGTGGATGCAGTCGTCGCCGATGACCAGCGGAATGCCGAGACGGGTCTTCTCGTTGACGGTCTTGACGGCGCGGGGCAGGTCCTCCGGGCTGGTGTGCAGGATGGAGCCGACGTGCTTGTTGACGATGAGGTCGTCAAGGTCGCCGCCGCGGGCGTCCAACTGCATCATCTGGCCGACCTTCTCCTCGAGGGTCATGCGGGAGAGCAGGTCGGCGATGCGCTCGGCGGCGGGCAGGTCGGGGTTCTTGTAGGGCAGGGTTGCTGCGTTCTCAGTCATTTGGGGTTTTCGCTTTCTTCGATGAAATCGAACAACGTTCCTTTAATTACCAATTGGTAGTTTAGCACGCCGCCGCGACGACACACGGACGCGCGGCGGCGCGCGAAACAAAGGTCAGGAAGGTCAGGATCGGCTTGATTTCCTGTGTCGGGTCGACCATGTTGACGATGGCCAGCGGCTCATAGATGGCGTTGGCGTAGCCCAGCTTCATCGCGGAAGAGTCGCCGATGAACGGGTTGTTGTTCTCGGAGCCGACCGCGCCGTCCGGCTTGGCGATGGTGATGGACGTGGCATCATCTGCGCTGGATTGGGAACCGGAGGTACCGCCGCCGCATGCCGTCACCGACAGCAACATTGCAGCTCGGCCACCAGTGCCGCCGCACTCTTCAGATGATTTGTAAAACGCATACGGACCTCCTATGGCGATGCCGTTTTCTCTTTCCTCGGGAAAATTTCATCTGTGAAATCCCCCTCCGTCACCCTGTTGTGACGTTCACTGCCGGAAATTCCTTCCTATCTCCATCAGTGATACGAATATCTTGCTGATGAGTCAGTAAGTAAGTCAAGTAGAACAATTGACCGGCATGTCTTAATCGCGTTAATCACCTGAAAAGCCGCGCAAATGGCCGCTTCCGCCAAAAACAAAGCTGCCTTTGCCGGATCGTATCCAGCAAAGGCACCAAACCCGGATTCCGCGCATAACGCAACTCAGATAGCCTGCTCCCCCGGGTTAAACACCTGCGCCACCAGCGCACGAATCATATACTCCGTGGCTTCGGACAGGTCCACGGCCTCCGGATCGAGGATCCACTGCAGCTGCAAACCATCCATGGCAGCCAGAATGGCCGCCGACGTGTTCAACGCGACCTTCTCGTCCACTTCGACGCCGCGCGCCTTGCCCATGACCTTCAGCGCGTCCGACAGCTCGCCGCGCAGCACCTCGTACCGGTGCTTGAAGTATTCGTATCCGACGTTGCCGTCCGCGACGGACTCCGAGGACAGCGTGACGTAGGCGCGGGTGATCTCCTTGCGCTGCTGGTTCATCTGCGCGGTCTTGATGAGATGACGGAACAGATCGGCGCCGTCCGGAATGTGCTTGTTCGCGTAGCCGGCCACGTCGATGGAATCGCGGTATTGCATGGTTTCCAGCAGCAGGCGCTGCTTGGAGCCGAAGTGGTGCAGCACGCCGGCGCGCGTCATACCCGCTTTTTCGGCGACCTCCTCCAGCGTGCCCTTGGCCGAGCCCTTCTGCCCGAACACCTCAACGGCCGCCTGGAGGATCGCCTTGCGCCTCGCCTCGGTTTCGGGACGATGTCGCTGCACGTCCGCCGCGCTTTTCTCCACCATGGAAAACCTCACCATCGTTAGAAAACGTTTACCGCAGTCAGCGTAGCATGGCAAAGCCTCCGACTGACCGGACAGTCCGTTATTTGCGAATGGTTGTTAGATAACGATTCGACAACAATCGAAAAAACGTCCGCCCCCGAAATCAGCCGGGTCAGCGGTACCCGTCCCACAGGGGCGACGGGAAGATCATCGGCTCCAGCTCGGCCCACTCCTCGTTGAGGTCGATGGCGGGCTCACGCAGCCATCTTAGCTGCACGCCGTCCATGATCTCCAGGGCCTTGCGCACGGTGGGACGAACGTCGTCGAACGAGTCGAACGCGGGCGGGACCCGCCATTCGAAGCAGGAATAATAGCGCCAGACCGAATTCTGACGGTCGGCGAACTCATCGTGCAGCGGGTGATCCGGGTTGAACGACTCGACCTGCAGGATGGAGAACAGCTGCACCAGCATGCGGCGGCGGGAGTTGTGCCGTACCAGGAACCTCAGGTAGGACGGCAGCCGCAGGTTGCCTTCCTCGGAACCCGGCTCGCCCGATGCGCGGAAATCCTCCACGTTGCCGGTGGCATTGTAGTTTTCGAGGTACACCATGGCGAGCAGGTTGTCCTTGCTGCCGATATACCGCAGCACGCCCTGCTTGGTGACGCCCACCGCATCGGCCACGTCCTGTACTGAGATGCCGTTGTATCCCCGCTCGGAGATGAGGCGCACCGCCGCGTCGAGGATTTCGCGTTTGCGTTCCTCGGGAGATTTGCGGACGCGCTTGGGCGTCGCCTGCTGTGTGGATTGTGTGGACATAGCTGCCCAGTGTATCCCGCCCCCTCCCAAAAAGAGAAGGCGGGAAAGGCGATCACATCGTGCGCAGCAGCGGTTCGGCGATGGCCTGAATCACCGCGGACGGCATGTGCGAGTCATCGAAGTCGTGGCGCGGGCGGTCGCTGGCCGTGCTTTCCAACGTATGCAGCGCACCCAGTGCCCCCGCCCCGCTCTCGCGGATGAGCCCGTAGGCGCGCTCCTTGGTGAGGTAGTCGATCTGCGCGTCGTACAGCACGCGGAAGGCGTCCTCGACGGACGGGTCGTCGGCGATCGCAAGCTTTGCGGCAATCGCAAGTTCCGCGCTGACCGGCACGTCGGATACCGTCACCGTGAGGCTCAGCGACTCCGCATCGTACGAGACCTGCGCCTCGACCGGCTTGCCGTCCACCGTGACGGTCGGCCCGGTGACGGACGAATCGTTCCGCGCCACACCACGGAAGGTGACGGTCCACGTGCGGAATTCGGGCACGGCCGCACGGTTGCCGGACACAGGCGCGATGACGAAGCGGGACTCGCCGGGCTCGCCTTCGCCGGCCACTTCCCCACCCCACGCGAGGTTCATGGCAGTGACGGCCAGGGCCGATTCGTCCGGACGGGCCTGGTTGGTGCCGTCGTCCTCCTTCAACGCGAATGCGCCGGATGCGCCCGGGAAGACGAGCACGTCGAGGTGTGCGGGGTTGGCCACGGAGTTCTCACGACCATTCAGTTCATCCAGCGTCTGCAGCGGCACGATGCCGCCGGCCTTGGCGAACACGGGCATGCCGTCGAGCCCGCGCCAGACCTCGAACTTGCGGCCAGCGGCGGGACGGGCCTCGTAGCGGCGACCGGTGAAGAAGTCGAACCAGGTGCCCTGCGGCAGCCAGACGTCGGCCTTGGCCATCTGCACGTCGCGGTCGGCGGGGGTCACGATCGGGGCCACGATGAGTTCGGTGCCGAAGCGGAACTCCTGTTCCACGCCGTAGGCATTCGCGTTCTCCGGCGACTGCCAGTACATCGGTTCGACCAGCGGACGGCCTTCGGCGGCGGCACGCCAGTTCATGGCGTACAGGTACGGCAGGAGCATGTGGCGCAGGCGCAGGGCCTTGTCCATGGCATTGCGCGTTTCGGCGTGGAAGTTCCACGGCTCCTTGCCGTTGAACGGCGAATCAGTGGAGTGCAGGCGGTTGATGGGGCTGAACGTGCCGAGCTGGTACCAGCGGGCCTCCAGTTCCTCGTCGCGGTAGCCGAACATGTGGCCGCCGATGTCGTGGCTCCACCAGCCGTAGCCGATGTTGGATGCGGTAGAGGTGAAGTAGGGCTGGAATTTCAGCGATTCCCACGTGACCACGGTGTCTCCGGAGAAGCCGACCGGGTAGCGGTGCGAACCGGGGCCGGCGTACCGGGAGAAGGTGAGCGGCCAGCGGTCCTCGCGTCCGGAGTCGAGGTAGTGCATGTGGTTGAGCATCCACAGCGGGTCGAGACCCTTCTGGCGGGTCACGCCGCCCTGCTGCCAGTCGAGCCACCAGAAGTCGGTGCCCATGTTCTCGAGGTTGTGGTGGAGGTTGAAATAGGCGTCCATGAAGCGCGGGCTGGTCAGGTCGAATTCCACCGGTTCGCCGCTCTTCGGATCGATGCCCATGGCCTCGGCCACCGCCTCGTAGCCATCCTCGAAGGCGCGGATGCCGTCTCGCGGGTGGACGTTGAGCGTGGTTTTGAGGCCGTGCTCGTGCAGGGTGCGCTGGAAGCGTTCCGGGTCGGGGAAGAACTTGCGGTTCCAGGTGTATCCGGTCCAGCCGGAGCCGTATTTGGGGTCCACGTCATCCACGAGGTGCCAGTCCATGTCGATGACGGCGGTGGTGAACGGCAGGCCCTCCTGCTCGAAGCGGTCCACGAGCTTCAGGTATTCGGCTTCGGTGTAACGGTGGTAGCGGCTCCACCAGTTGCCTAGGGCGAAGCGCGGCAACAGCGGGGTGGGTCCGGTCAGGCGATAGAAGTCCTGCACGGCCTCGACGAAGCGGTGGCCATAGCCGAAGAAGTAGAGATCTGTGCCATCGTTGTCACGTGGAACGACCCAGGTGCCGAACGGGTTGGCCTCGCCCTTGACCTCGGCGGCTTCGGCGCCGTCCACGATGATGTTCGAGGCGGAGTCGTCGATGACGGCCCAGCCGTCGTGGGAGATCACGCCGAGGCCCAGCTTGGTCTCGCCGTTCACCTCATCCAGCGTGCGGGCGGTGCCCCTCAGGTTGCCGCGCTGCACGTCGCCGTAATGCCAGGTGTTCATCTGGGAGTTGGCCACGCCTTTGACCACGATGCTCAGGCCTTCCTTGCTGAAGGGCTGCATGTCGTAGGTCAGGCGCAGGGCCGGCGTGTCCACGATGAGCAGGCCGTCGCGGATGGTTTGGGTGAAGTGCGGGGTTTCCTCGGCGAAGTCGCGGTCCACGACCATCTGCGTGGCATGGTCCTCGAAATGTCCATTTTCCTGCCATTCGAGGCGGATGAGCGATTCGGTGAGGATGCCGATGCGCCAGCGGTCGCCCTGGATCACCGCCGCCGGGTTCATGCCGGGATTGGTCTTCAGTTTCGGGAAGGTCATGCCGTGCTCCTTTGCGTTGGTGCTGCCTGCTGTCCATGACAACGATATCATCAGCGACCGCCCAACTCACCGAACAGGGGCGGCACCACCTTCGCCTTTTCACCTTCACCGGCATTGCCCGCGGCATCGGCATTGCCGGCACACGCAACAGGCCAATCAACGCAAAAAGCTCCCCTCCCGATGATGGGAGGGGAGCCGGTCACAACGCAATCAGTCGATGCTGGTCACCCAATCGGCATCCGTCGATCACCGATCATAGGATCGTTCAGTCAAGCACGAAGGTGTTGAAGGAGCGCGGGGCGAGCGTGACCTTGAGACCGCGGGAGGCGTCTGACGGGTCGGCGAACTCGAACGGACGCTCGGTCTCGAGGGCGTTCTGGGCCACGACCACGATGGTGCCGTCCGGGTTGCGGAAGGCGATGGCCATGGAGTTGAAGTGGCCGGTGGTGCCAAGCAGCACCGCGCCCGGACGCACGTACTTGGAGAAGTGGCGCATCACGTAGTATTCGGGGTTGCGGCGCACCTCGTGCGTGTCGGCGGTGATGGTGAACAGGGAGTTCTGCCACCAGCCCCAGGTGGAATCCTGATCGTCCAGGATCATGTTCCAGTAGGTGTAGGCGGTGGCGCCGTTGCGGAAGTAGTGGTTGATGAGGTGGAACACGTACTCCGCGTACTCCCAGGTGTTCTGGCCGTCGCCGCACTCGGATTCGGACTGGATGAGCTCGATCTCCGGCCACGATTCGTGGGTGCGGGCGATGCAGTTCTGGCCGGCCCACTGGTAGGCGATGCCCTTGATGTAGTGGCGGGCGCCGTCGTCGAAGAGGATGTTGTCCACGAAGCGGTTGTAGTTGTTGAGGGCCATGCCGTAGCCGCCGCCGGTCCACTTCATGTCTTCCGGACCGTTGAGGGTGCCCAGCCAGATGTCGGTGTCGAGGCCGGCCTCGTCGAAGGCGGGGCCCAGGTAGTCGCGGATGAAGACCTTCAGGGCCTCGGCGTCCCACAGGGCGCTCGGGAACTTCTGGTCGGCGAACACCTCGTTCTGCACGTGCAGCTGGTTCACGGTGATGCCGTGCTCGGCGTAGGCCTGAACGTACTTGACCAGGTACTTGGCGTAGGCCTTGAGGTTTTCGGGGGTCTGGATGAGACGGCCGTAGTTGTAGGCCTTCGGGCGCTTCATCCAGGTCGGCGGGGACCACGGGCTGGAGAACAGGCGCATGTCCGGCTGCCATTCCTGGGCGCGGTGGATGTACGGGATCAGGGTCTCCTCGTCGCGCTCGACGGAGAAGTGCTCCATGTCATAGTCGCCTTCGACCTCGTCGTAGCTGTACCAGTGGTCGGCGAAGTCGTTGGCGGCCACGGGAGCGCGGTTGAACGTGAAGTTCATCTCCTCGGGGTCGAACAGCTCCTTGATGATCTGGTCGCGTTCGGCTTCGGTCACGGTCTGCAGCGGCAGCCAGCCGAGTTCGTTGAAGCAGCCGCCGAAACCGCGCAGCGCCTGGTATTCGTTGCCGTCGAGAGCCAAATCCGGGGCCGCGGTGGCACCGGTGGCGGCGACTTCGGCCGAACGGTCCACGAGCTTGGCATCCGGGGTGGTGGCGATCCATGTGGTCATGATGGATTTCCTTTCTTTCGGTGATGGTTGCGCGACTCGCGGGGCATGGCGGGCGCGCTGCTCTTCGTTGAGTTATGCTTCTTCGCCGTCAGCTGACTTCTTTATCTAACAGCTACTAGATAAATGATAACGCAAAGTAATCATTGCGATTCACCGGCGTGTCTTGCTCACTATAACGACAAATAAAGAAGGTATCTACCTTTCGATAGATACCAATCCGAACAGGTTGCCCGGCAGACAGCCGATAAGCCGTACCTGCACCGCATGCCCCATGATGTAGGGAAAGTCCCATGATGCAGGGATGGCATTTTTGGCTTTGGCGGAATTCCGCCGTTTTCCATCACTACACCATGGGACTTTCCCTACATCATGGGATATTCCCTACATCATGGGCCGCCGGCGAGGTTCCGCACGACGGCCCGGTCAGGCCGCTTAGCCGGCGATGACGGCGAGGTTCCAGCGCGGAATCGTCAGCTCGTCGCCGACCGAGACTGGCATGCCGGGACGCACGGCGAGCGAAGCGGACGCGGCTTCGTCGATCAGACCGTCGGCGCCCACGACCTGCGGCGCCACGACCACGGAACCGGCCACGGGGCTGGCGAACGTGACCTCATCGGCCGAATAGTTGAGCAGGTAGGTCACGGTCTCACCGGCCTGGTTCACGCCCTGGCGCACGGCGACCTTGCCCGCGAGCGCCAGTCCGGCCGGCTCGATGCCGGCGTGGGCCACGGCCTCGCGCATCACGGCCTTCATGGTGTCGGCGTCGAGCAGCGTGCCGATCCATTCGGCGCTGCCCTTGCCGAATCCGTGGCGGGTCACGGCCGCGTAGGATTCCCAGGCGTAATGGCCGTATCGGGCGAGCACCTCGGTGCCAGCCTCCGCATCCGCCTTGAGCAGTTCGATGAGCGCCTCGGCCGGGGCTTCAGACGTGCCGGCGAGCGCGGCGTCGTCCGCGAAGACCACCGGCACGCGGCCCTTCGGGCGGGTGAACTGGTTGTAGCTCAGGCCGAACACGTCCGTGAGGCCGTGCGGCGCGCGGTCGTGCCAGACGGTCACCTCGTCGTCCGTGACGAACGAGCGCATCGTGGAGACCAAGTGTCCGCCGCCGGCCACGAAGCCGCGCAGGCGGGCGATGGTCTCCTCCGGCGTGCAGTACAGCGCCGGGGTGATGATCATGGCGTACTGGGCGAGGCGCTCGGTGGGCGCGTCCACGGGCAGGAAGTCGCATTCCACGTTGAGCTGGAAGAGCGCGTCGTACACACGGCGCACGATGTCGTTGTAGTTGACGCCCGTGCCGTCCGGGAAGCCGGTCTCCACGCGGAACCATTCGAGCGCGGACAGGGCCTCGTTGGAGACCATGATGGCCACCTTGTTGCGCTTCTTCAGATGGATGAGGCGCTCGCCCACGGCCGGATCCGCCACCTCGCGGCCGAACACGCCGGCCTCCTCGTAGGTGGGGTTCGATTCCATGTCATGCGACAGCAGACCCTTCCAGTAGGTTTCGAAGGAGTTGTGGATGGAATGCCAGTGCCAGTACTCCACCATGTCCGCGCCGGAGGCCAGGTGCGAGTAGGCCTGCAGGCGCAGCTGGCCGGGGAACGGCACCCAGCCGTGCTGGCCCTGCGCCTCGGTTTCGAGCACCAGGTAGTTGGCGCCGTTCTTGGTGGAACGGGTCATATCGCCGCCGAATGCGATCTCGGTGCCGGTCAGCTCGTCCTCGGTGGGGTGGTAGATGTCCACGCCGGTGATGTCCACGGCGGCCGAGGCCTTGAAGTGGTCGACGGCCGGCTGCACGCCGTAGGAGTAGCCGCGCCATTCGAAGTCGAAGTTCTGGGTGACGAACTGGTCGTCGCGGGCGTACTCGCGCACGATGTCCGCCTGCCAGGCGAGGAATTCGGCCACCTGCGCGCGGCGGAAACGGTCGAATTCGCCGCGCAGCGACTGGTTGATGGTGTTGGTCACGTCCGGGAAGTCCTCCCAGGCGTCCACGCGGTTGGACCAGTAGTCGAGGCCGAAGTGGGCGTTGAGCCGGTCGAGGTCGTCGTTGAACTTGCCGCGCAGGTACTTGACGAACAGCGCCTGCATGTCCGGGCTCACGGAATCGTAGTACTTGGTTTCGTTGTCCACCTGGTAGCCGATGACGGCCGGGTGGTTCGCCACGTGCTTGACGAGCTCGCGGATCACGCGCTCGCCGTAGTAGCGGTAGGCGGGGTTGACGATGTCCATGATCTGGCGCGGGCCATACTTGCCGGGGCCGTTCGGGGTCACGGCGAGCACGTCCGGGTGCATGCGCACGAGCCAGGCGGGCACGGCGTAGGTGGGCGTGCCCACGATGACGTTGATGTTGTGGCGTTGCGCGGCGTCCAGTGCGCGGTCCACGTGGCTGAAGTCGAACGCGCCAAGCTGCGGCTCGCAGGTGCTCCAGGTCGATTCGGCGATGCGGATCACGTTGATACCGGCCGCGTCCATCATCTTCATGTCGGTTTCGATGCGGTCCTCGCCCGCGGGCATGTATTCGTCGTAGTAGGCGGCGCCGAACAGGATGCGGTCCACGCTGTGCTTGCTCATCGTCAGGTCACTCCCCTGTGTTGTGTGATTTTGGGTTCGATTGGTCGTTTCGGTTGATTCGCTGTCTCGTTGAGCCCTGCGTCAAGGCTCGTTGGGCTACCCTCGGTCGGCTTCGCCGCCGGCTCCCCGACAAGGGGAGCCAAGAGGAGGTATGCGAACGGCCGGTCCACTGGTTGGTTCGAGCGGACCGGCCGCAGCCGTAGGTTGATTGTGATGGTGCGCCTCAGCGCGCCGGGCTTACTTGACGCCCTTGATCATCATGATGAACACGCAGCCGAGCAGCGCGAACACGATGGAGATCGGGAAGGCGGCGGCGTAGCCGAGGGTCATGGTGATCACGGACATGAGCACCGGGCCAAGCATCTGGCCGAGGGTGGTGGCGAGGTTCAGGACGCCGAGGTCCTTGCCGGCCTCCTCCTTGTTGGGCAGCACGTCCACGTTCAGGGCCTGGTCCACGGAGGAGTAGACGCCGTAGCCGAGGCCGGCGATGCCGGCGTACAGGAACATGCCCAGGGTGGTCGGCATGATCCACGGCATGGCCATACCGATGGCGAACAGCACGGAGGCGGCGACGACCGGGATCTTGCGGCGGCCGATGAGGTCGGAGATCGGGCCGGCGACCACGGAGCCGCCGAGGGAGACGACCATGGTGATGACGGACATGGTGGCCATGGCGGCGCCGGCGGCGGTGTCGTCCAGGCCGATGTACTTCTGGAAGATGAGCAGCTGGTAGACAGTGATCATCTGGTAGCTCAGCAGCATGCAGATACGGCCGGCGAACGCCTTGTAGAAGTCATGGGCGGTGGAGAACTTCGGCGGGATGAAGCTGCGCAGCACGTCGGAGGCCTTGCCCTCGTCCTTGGGCAGGAAGTCGGCGGAGGATTCCTTCGGCACGATGATGACGGCCACGATGCCGCCGAGGAACATGAGCACGCCGGCGAGGATGAAGCCCGGGAACGGCTTGAGAATGAAGGCGGAGCCGATGAGGGTGCCGATCGGGGCGCCGCAGGTCTGGCCGGCACCGAAGAAGGCAGACATGGTGCCGCGCACGTTCATCGGGATACGGTCGGAGATCATGGCCACCAGCGGGGCGATCATGGCGTTCAGGCCGAACATGCACAGGCAGTAGATAACGGTGATGGCCACCGGGTTCGTGACCATGCCGGTGAGGAACAGGGTGACACCGCCAAGGATGGCGCCGAGCACAATGAACGGGGTGCGGCGGCCCCACTTGGAGCGGGAGCGGTCGGACAGGGTGCCGAACAGCAGGTTGGAGACCAGGGAGGCCACTGCGGTGCAGGCGTTGATCACACCGGTCAGGCCTTCAACGTCGGGGCCGAAGATGGACTGGAGGTGCTTGGTGAGCAGCACGGCGGAGACGATGGCCAAACCGCTCATCCACAGCAGGCCGAAGGCCAGGAAGCCGGCGCCGAAGCGGATCAGCGTGACCTTGTCCATCTGCTTGCCGGTTTCGGGAGACAGCGACGGATCCTTATCCGCCGCGGCAATGTTCGCATTGAAGGCCGCCAGACGCTCGTCTGCGGGGATTGCGGTTGAAGCACTCATCCTTGACCTCGTGTTTCCTATTCTTCTATGTCTGCTTTGACAGGTATCTAACACCCGTTAGATACCTAGAAGAATAGCTCCGCGGCCACAGGTTTGTCAAATCCTTACTGAGTGACTATTAGATAACAGAAAACGTTGATTTTCCAACGATTCTACTCTCACCGCGACACGCGGGACGGTTGATAACTATCAACAATTCTGCAGACGATTGTCGAACCGCTTCCGATAGCGACATCACCCACCAACCGCATCGTCATCGACCTATCAGCGATCCGCCGGCACGCCGGCGATCCCCGACGGCGTCAGCGGTAGTTGTCCCACAACGGCGAAGGGAAGATGACCCGCTCGAACGCCAGCCATTCGTCGTACAGATCCACCGGGGGCTGACGCATCCAGCGCAACTGCGCACCGTCCATCGCCTCGATGCACATGCGCACCACAAGCCTCATCGAGTTTTCCCATGAACCCATCTCCGGCGGGATCACCCACGGGTAGCGGCAGTAATGGTCCCACACCGCGGCCGGACGGTTTTCGAAGTAGTCGTAGAGCGGGTGCTCGGGGCTGAACGCCTCGGCTTCAAGGCTCATGTACAGCCGCACCAGCTCACGGCGCTGCGCGTTGTATCGCACCAGATACCGCAGGTAGGCGGGGAACAGCAGGCGGTCGGGGTCGCTGCCCGGCAGGCCCGAGGCCATGAAATCATCCGGAGTGCCGTAGACGTCGTAGTTGTCGGTGATGAGCATCGACAACAGACCTTCCTTGTTGCCGATGTAGTGCAGCAGCCCCGGCTGGCTCATACCCACCGCGTCCGCCACGTCCTTGAGCGACGTACCGTAGTAGCCCTTCTCCCCCACCAGGCGAACCGCTGCCTGGGCGATTTCGGCGCGACGCTCCTCGGGGCTTTTGCGCACTCGCTTGGTTTTTGTCGTCGTTGTCATACAGGTCAGTATATCGAATAACCATTCGATATATCGCACCGACATCAAAAAGATCCGGCTTCCCGGGAAAGGAAAGCCGGATCGTGATCATGATTCAGCCGCGGAGCCTACAGCCAGATACGGCCAGCTACAACAGGCTACAACCGTACGAGTTCGCCGCCGTCGGCCGCGCGCTTGACGGCGTTCAGCACCTCAAGCGTCTTGATGGCGTCCTCCGGGGTAACCAGCGGCGCCTCCTCGCCGCGGATCACGCGCTCGAAGTGCCTGAGCTGCAGACGATGCGGCAGACCCTCGCGCACGCCCTGCACCTCGCAGGTGAATGGCTTGGTCCAGTCGCTCACACCGCCCGCATGTGAGAACAGGTGCAGGCGCGGCAGCGACAGCGAGGCCTTGGTGCCCATGATGTAGTAGGCGTCCGTGTCGTACGGCGCGAAGAACGGGTTCTCGCGCGCGGTGGACTCCCAGTTCCACGGACTGGCCGCCGAATCGGACAGGGTGATGGTGCCGAGCGTGCCGTTCTCGAAGCGCACGGTGGCCACGGCGGAATCCTCCACTTCGAAGCCGCGCGCCGCGTTGGCGCTCATGCCCTGAATCTCCACCGGTTCTCCGATGAGATAGCGCATGAGATCCACGTCATGCACCATGTTCACCAGAATCGGACCGGCGCCCTTCTGCCTGCGCCACGGGATGTCGTAGTAGGTGTCCGGCTTGTACAGGTTGTACAGCACGGCCACGGTGACGATGCGGCCCAGGGCCCCGGATTCGATGATCTCCTTGGCGCGGCGCACCTTGGGATTATGGCGGCGGTGCTGTCCCACGAGCACCGGCACGCCGGAGGCGCGGGCCTCGGCGGCGAAGGCGCGCGCGTCGTCCAGGTCGTCGCTGATGGGCTTCTCCACCAGGGTGGGGATGCCGCGGGACACGGTTTCGCGGGCCATCGGCACGTGCAGGTGGTTCGGCGAGGCGATGACCACGCCGTCGAGCGCGGTGCACTCCAGCATCTCCTTGTAGTCGGCGAACCAGGGCACGCCGGCATCCTTGGCCACCTGTTCGGTGGCGGGCACGGGGTCGGCGATGGCCACGAGCCGGGCGTCCGGATCGTCCTGAATGTAGCGGATATGGTCGCGGCCCATGGCGCCGGCGCCGATGACGGCCAGTCGAAGTTGTTCGGTCATGATGTGTTCCTTCTTGTCTGTTTGTATTGATTCGTCCTGATTCGGCTCTGCGGCAGCCTCTCGGCTACTTTCGCGGCGGCATCATCGTGCCGGCCTTCCTGACGCGGGCGGCGAGCAGCAGCACGATCACCAGGCCCAGGATGGTGATGCCGGCGGCCGCGTAGAAAGCCATGCGGTAGCCGTAGGCCTCGGAATGCAGGCCGGTGGCGAGCCTCGGGCCGATCCATGCGCCCAGCGCGTAGCCAAGGAACATGATGCCGTAGTTGACGCCGAGGTGCTTGGTACCGAAGGTTTCGCCGGTCAGTGGCGGGTAGATGACCAGCAGCGCGCCGAACGCGAAGCCGAGCACGATCACGCACACCACGAAGAACGCCGCGTTGTACGCGAAGGACATGGCCATCATGGCCAGCGCCGTGACCACCAGCATGATGGACAGACACTTGAACGCGCCGAACTTGTCGTAGAGCGCGCCGAAGGTCAGTCGGCCCAGGAAGTTGGAGATGGTGGAGATGGACACGGCCATGGCGCCGAACGCGGCGGCGGTCATGGTGCCCACCGCGCCCACGTGCTCCTGCGAGATGGAGGAGACGGCGCCCACGAGCATCGTGCCGGAGGACGCGGCCATCGCGTACACGGCGAGCAGCACGTAGAAGCGCGGGGAGGCGAGCATGGCCTTGAAGTCGAAGCTGCCGTCGTCACCGGACGCGGCCGCTGCAGCGGGCTTGTCGGCAACTGGCGGATTCCAGCCTTTCGGACGGTAATCGGCGGGCGCGGGCTGCACGAACAGCGAGCCAAGCGTGATCGTCACCCAGAAGGTCACACCGAGGATCCGCAGCGCATTGGATACGCCGAACGCGCTGGACAGGGCGTTGGCCACGGGCGCGAGCGTGGCCGGGCCGATTGCGGCGGCGGCCAGCAGGATGCCGGATGCCTTGCCGCGGATGTCCGGGAACCAGCGTTGCGCGGTGGTGAGCGCCGGGTTGTAGACCAGGCCGTTGCCCACGGCGGCGATGAGCCCGTGGCAGATGTACAGCATGGGCAGGCTGTTCGCCATGCCGGTCAGGAACCAGCCCAGGCCGAACACGAAGCCGCCCACGAGCATCACCGTGCGCGGGCCGAACTTGTCGGAGATGCGGCCGGAGAAGATGCCGGTGACGGCCATGACCGTCTGGAAGATGGAGTAGGACAGGCTCACTTCGGCCGGCGTCCAGCCATGCTGTTCGGACAGCGGGTTGAGGAACACGCTGAACAGTGCGATCGAGGCCACGAAGAACATGACCACGAACGCGGCGGAGAGGACGCCATAACGGTTCGTTTCGTGCTTGGCGCTCATGCCTGCGCTCCTTCCGTGTTGGTCTCCGGACCGGATTCCGGACCGGCGTCCGGGTTAATCTCCGGGCCGCCCTCCGGCAGCAGGCCGCGCTGTTTCAGTGAATTGATGGCGAACTGGCGGCGGCCGCCCGGCTTGGGTGTGAGGTCGCCCATCATGAGGTGGAAGCCGCCGTCCACGCTCACCTCGTCGCCGTTGACGAAGTCGGAGCGCTTGGAGGCCAGGAAGGCCACGGCGTTGGCGATGTCCTGCACCTCGCCGATGCGGCGGGAGGCGATGAGTCGTTCGCGCTCCTCGGTCACCTTCGGATCGGCGTAGAAGGAGGCGCTCATCGGGGTTTTCACGAAGCACGGGCATACGCAGTTGGAGCGGATGCCGAACGGTCCCCATTCGGCGGCGATCATCTTGGAGAGCATGCCGAGTCCGGCTTTGGCGCACGAGTAGGCACCGGAGAAGGTTTCGGGCGAGTGGGAGGCCACGGTGGAGATGTGCACGATGCGACCGGCCCGGTGTTCCAGCATTACCTTGCCGAACGCCTGGGAGAGGATGAACGCGCCGGTCAGGTTCACGTTGATGACGTCCTTCCAGTCGGACAGAGGCAGGTCCTCCAGCGGGGCGAAGCGCAGGATGCCGACTGTGTTGACGAGCACGTCCACCGTGCCGAAGTCGGCGACGATCCTGTTCTTGACGATCTCCACGTCGTCCGCGTCCGAGACGTCGCAGCCGTAGCCGCGCGCCTCGACGCCGTATTCGGCGGCCAGCTGCGCCGCATACGCCGCGGTGTGCTCCTCGCTGATGTCCACCAGCGCGAGCCTGGCGCCCGCGTGGGCCAGCTCCGCGGCGATGGCGGTACCCATGCCGCCCACGGCGCCGGTGACCACGCATACGTCACCGGCCAGGCCCAGCCAGCCGTTGTCCTTGTGCCCGTCAACCATGACGAACCTCCTGTTCGATAAGTCCGGCACGCGCCTGTGCGCGCCGTTGTTCGTAGCCATGGTCCACCCGGCTCGACAGCCCATCCACTTGGCTCCCCCTGTCAGAGGAGCTGGTGCCGAAAGCGACTGAGGGGTAGTCAATTCCGATTCGACCAAGCCTTGTTCACTTGTTCCATCCCGCCCGCCTCGGGCGCGACAGCTGCGATGCTAGACTTTGCCCCGAGGGTAAGGTCAAATCGGCGCGATGGCCCGCCGACTGCCGGGCCGATGGACAAGATGGACGAAGGAGTGTCATCAATGCGCGATGACGACGAGCTGCTGACCATCGGAGAAGTGGCCAAACTGGACGGCACAAGCGCCAAGGCGCTGCGCTACTATGACGCGCACGGCATCCTCACGCCGTACGAAACCGACCCGCGCACCGGATACCGCTACTACTCCCCCGACCAGATGCTGGAGATGGACGTGATCCGCCTGTGCTTGGACGCCGGCGTGCCGCTGGAGTCCATCGAAACGTTCAGAAACGAGGACGGCTCTCTTGACTGGCGGGCGTTGATGGAGACCGGCCGCGACCGCGTGGCCCGCGAGGCCGCCCGTCTGCGCACATTGGAGACGAGTCTCAACGATTTTCTGGGCGAGGTGACGCGCAAGGCCCGCACGCCCGAGGATGGCGTGGTGAGCTCCGACCTGCCGCCCACATGGATGGTGGGTAAACCTTGGCCGTATTACGGCGGCCCGTTCATGCTCAAGCCATATCTGCGCGCGATGACCGCGCTGCGCGCCGCCGTGCGCGAGGCTGGACTGCCACGACTGCTGCGCCGCGGCATCATCGTTGACTGCCGTGCGGGCAAGGCCTACGCCTACCAGCAGTTCGAAGCAGACGATACCGGACGTCCTACCGCAGGCCACTCCCCCAATGCACCCGTCACCGGAACCGCCGACGCCCCCGGTACCACGGATTTCGGCCTCGACTCGTCACTGACCGTCTTCCATCCCACCGGCGGCCCCGCCGAAGGCCAGGTCATCGAGCGGGAATCGCTGTCGGCCTGCTTCGACGAGGCGCTGGCGATGGTGACCCGCAACGACCCGGCCGAATGGCCCCACGCCACGGTCTGCGAGATCTGGGGCAGCCACACCGCCGAAGGTTCGATGCGGGTACGCTATACCCGTCACCGCTGCGATGCGGGCGTAGTCGGGCGCCCCGGTGTGGGATGATGCATGATTTTCAGCGAATTTCGCGTATCATCCCACACCTCTTGCGAGCCCGATACCGTCTTGGTTTGTCAAAACGGCTTGATTCCAAGGTTTCCTTCAAAAGGGCATGCGGGACAATCCCCGCTTCAATCGATTGACGACGCTGTGGCCCCGCAGCCATGTGGGACGATGGCCTGAATCGGTGGTTTCGGCCGCATCATCCCACACGCATCATGCATTCGAGGCGGAATTCCCGACAACCGCAATTCCGTTGCGCCGAAATCAGCGAAGGAAATCGACGACACGGAGAACGCAGTCGTTGAAACCTACTCCTGGAACACGTCCGGGTGGTTCGGGTCGCCGGGGATGTCCGCCAGCAGGCCTTCGAGGCCCAGGAATTCCTTCCAGAAGTCGAGCGGCTGGCCGTATGGAGTGGCTTCGCGGCCGTGGGCCTGGAGGTTGGCCTTGGCCTCGTACACCTCGGACTCGGTGATGCCTTCGAAGTAGCTTTCCAGACGGTCGCGGTTCTCGGGGATGTAGAACAGCGAGGACACAATCTCCGTCAAGCGTTCGGCGCGTTCGATGGGCAGCGAATCCCAGTGGCGCAGCTCGATGAAGTTCTTGAGACGCACGTCGTTGAAGTGCGTGGAGATGATGTGGTTGATCTCGTACGGGTTGAGCTCGCGGTCCGGGTACACCTCGCCTGCGTTCTCGCGGAAGGCCGGTCGGTGCAGTTCCTTCGGCGAGGCGCCGGAAGCCACCGCTTCGGGCGTGTGGGTCAGGTCGGCGAACATGAGCGGCGTGGAGAGCACGTCGATGGCGTAATCCTCCCAGCCGTAGCGCGGGTCGAACAGGCCGGGCAGCACGTTGGTGCGCTGGAAGTCGAGGAAGTCCCACATGCGCTGGCGCAGCAGCGGGTACGGGTTCGGCTGGCCTTCGAAGTACGGGGTGTTGCGGAAGTAGTACGCCAGAATCGGGCCGATCACGGTGCCGAGACGCATCTTCTCGATGGCGTCGCGCTCGTCCACGAAGTCGATGCTGACCTGGGTGGAGGCGGAGCAGCGCATCATGCACGGACCAAACTGGCCCACACGGCCAAGGTAATCAGTCATCGCATCGTAGCGATCCTTGGGGTTCACCGGCACATCGGCGAAGCTGGACTTGGGTTGGTAGCCGTAGTTGACGAAACGGAAGCCAAGTTCCTCCAGGATCGGGTCGGCCTCGCGGCGGAACTTGGAGTAGAGCGTGATGAGGTCGCTGGGCTTCCTGAGCACGCCGATGGAGGTCTCCACCTGGCCGCCCGGCTCCAGCGAGACGGACACGCCGGGGCGCGCGAGCCCTACCAGATGGCCGTTCTCCCAGTACTCCTTCTCCGGGTCATAGTAGGGAGCCAGGCGCTTGAGCAGCGTCTCGATGCCGTTGGGCTCGTAGTAGCTGACGGCCGTGTCGCTGCCGTTGTGCACGGGCAGGTGCTCGATCTCCACGCCGAAACCGCCGGTGCCACGCTGCGCGCGACCGTTCTCGAAGAACTTCAGCAGGCTCTCGACGTGCTTCGGATTCGGCTTGGCCAGCAAATGGGCATAACTAATTCTCGGAGTAACCATAATCGGTATGGTATGCGAGCCGGGGCATTGCCGCGCCCAAACGCCCGCCAATCGGCTATACGAAAAACCGATAGCGGGCATTGCGGTCTCGAGCCATACACCGTGTGGAGGATCTCCCACCATGTGGTAAATCCTCCACCGTGTGGTTTCCCGGAATGGCTGTATTCCGCCAAAACGGCTTTATTCCAAGCATCCTTTACACCACACAGTGCGAAAAAGACCACACGGTGCGGGGATGGCCACACCGTGTGAACGGCAACGTTACGCCTCAGTCGGCGGAGGTGAAGCCCTGCGGCTCGCCGGCTTCGGCGAACTTGGCGTTGTGGGCCTTCTTCGCCGCCGCGATCATGAGCTTGATGCGGTTGAGCTGGTTGGCCTCGGAGGCGCCCGGATCGTAGTCGATGGAGACGATGTTGGCCTCCGGGTGCAGGCGACGGATCTTGCCGAACATGCCACGGCCGGTCACGTGGTTGGGCAGGCAGGCGAACGGCTGCGCGCAAATCACGTTCGGGCAGCCTTGCTCGATGAGCTCCAGAATCTCGGCCGTCAGCAGCCAGCCCTCGCCGGCCTGCACACCGATGGACGTGACTTCGGCGGCCTTCTTGACCAGTTCCGGCATCGGATCGTCCTGCTTGAACTTGCCGTGGGCGGTGGCGATGGCGGCCTTGATGGGCGCGTTGTACCGGTCGAGGCCCCAGCGCATGAGCGCGTAAAGCGTCTGGTTGCCACCCATGCCGAGGTTTCGTTCGTTCCAGTCCGTGATGTACGGGCGGGTGGTCATGAACTCCATGATGCCGGGCACCACGGCCTCGCAGTCCTGCGATTCGATGACGTCGACCACGTGGTTGTTCGCGTCCGGCTGGTACTTGACGAGGATCTCGCCTACCACGCCGACGCGCACCTTGCGCGGAATGTCCTTGAGGGGCAGGGCGTCGAAGGACTTCACGATCTCCTTGGCGAGCGTGGCGTACGGCAGCCAGCCCTTCCTGAGCCACGGGGTCTTGGCCGCGGTCTTGGAATAGCCGTGGTGCTCGAGCGTCTCACGCACGATCACGTCCCACTGTTCGTACAGGCGGTTGGCCGAGCCCTTCTCCACCTCGTACGGACGCACGCGGTAGAGGCACTTCATGAGCAGATCGCCCAGAATCAGCGCCTTGACGGCACGGTGCAGCATGGGCACGGTGGCCTTGAAGCCCGGATTGTCCTCCAGACCCTGCGTGGAGATGGCGATGACCGGAATCTGCGGGTAGCCGGCATCGATCAGGGCCTTGCGGATGAGGCCGAAGTAGTTGGTGGCACGGCACATGCCGCCGGTCTGGGTGATGGCCAGGGCCACGTGGTCCGGATCGTACTTGCCTTCCAGGATCGCGTCGATGAGCTGGCCGATGACCATGATGGCCGGGTAGCAGGCATCGTTGTTCACGTACTTGAGGCCGGTCTCCACGTCGCCACGGCTGGCGTGCTTGAGCACGTCGAACTTGTAGCCGCCGGAGCGGATCACCGCTTCCACGAGGGACAGGTGGATCGGGCTCATCTGCGGGGCCACGATCGTGTAGTCCTTCTTCATGTCCTTGACGAACTTCTCGCGGTGGGCGTAGCGGCTCATCGTGGCGTTGTTGTGCGCGGACTGCTTCTTGGCGGAAGCCTTGCCGGTCGGCTGGTCGACGGTGCCGTTCGATCCGGCGAGCACGTTCCCGGCGTTCACGGCGTTCGCCGCGGCCTTGATGTCGCGCTGGGCGGCCTTCTTGGAGGCTTCGCGCATGGCCTTGGTGAGCTTCGGGTTGGCGGCCATCGTGGTGTCGAGCAGCACCTGGCGGCCGGGGGTCGGCGCCTTGGTGCCGGTCTTGCGGAAGCCCATCGGCTTGGGACCGGAGGGCTTGCCGGACGCGGCCTGTTCGGCCTTGACCTTGGCTTCGGCGGCGTCCACGGCGGCCTGCGCTTCGGCGAGCGCGGCCTTGGCGGCGGCCAGATCGGCCTCGGCCTTAGCCCGCGCGGCTTCACGGGCCTTGCGCGCCTCGGCAGCGGTCTCGTCATCGGCGGTCTCACCGGAGACGTCCTGACCTGCGGCAGCGGCGGCCTCACGGGCCTTGTTGGCCTCACGCTCCTCCACGGCGGCCTTGAGCGAGCGCAGACGAATCTTGGCGGCACCGAGGTTCGAGACCTCGTCGATCTTGAGCAGCGTGTACACGTCCGCCTTGTCCGCGAGGATCTCGGCCACCTGGTCGGTGGTGATGGCGTCGAGACCGCAGCCGAACGAGTTGAGCTGCACGAGTTCGAGGCCGGGATAGGAGGCCACGAAATGCGCGGCGGCGTACAGGCGGGAGTGGTAGGCCCACTGGTTGGTCACACGCAACGGCATCTTGGTCACGGTGCGATCGCCCACGTGGCGGAATCCGGCGGCGTTTTTGGCACGCGGGCTCTGCTCGCCTTCGGAAAGGAATTCGGTGAGGTTGAGCTTCTCCCCCGGCTGCAGCTCGCAGATGGAGTCCTCGGAGAGCACCACCATGCCGAGCGAACAGATGGTTTCGGGAATGCCGTGGTTGATTTCAGGGTCGATGTGGTAGGGACGGCCGGCAAGCACGATGCCGCGGCAGCCGTGTTCCTTCATGTAGGCGAGCGCGGCGAGGCCCTCCTGCTGCACGTCGTGCTTGAAGACCTTGTCTTCGGCGTAGGCGGCCTTGACGGCGGTCTCGGCCTCCTCGCGGGTCACGTTGGCCCAGGCGAACTCCTCGACGATGCGGTCGACCATGAGTTCATGGTTGGCGAGGTTGAAGTAGGGGTGCATGTAGCGCACGCCCTCCTCACGCAGTTCGGGCATGTTCGCGCCGACCACGAGCGGATAGTTGGCCACCACCGGGCAGTTGTAGTGGTTGTCCGTGTTGGGCACCAGGTTGTCCTCATACGAGACGCACGGGTAGAAGATGGTCTTGATGCCCTTGTTGAGCAGCCACTTGATATGGCCGTGCACGAGCTTGGCCGGGTAGCAGATGTTCTCGGAGGCGATGGATTCGATGCCGGTCTCGAACAGCTCGTGGGAGCTGCGGCCGGAGATCATCACCTTGAAGCCGAGCGAGGTGAGCAGCGTGAACCAGAACGGGTAGTTCTCGTACATGTTGAGCGCGCGCGGGATGCCGATCTCGCCGCGGGTGGCCTTCTTGTCCGTCAGGCGACGGTAGGCGAAGCAACGCTTGTACTTGTAGTCGTACAGGTTCGGGCGGTCGGAACGCTTCTTCTTGGCGTCGCCGCCGCGCTCGCAGCGGTTGCCGGTCACGAAGCGGGAGCCGTCGGAGAACGTGGTGATGGTGAGCTTGCAGTGGTTCTGGCACAGCTTGCACACGTCGCGCTCGGTGGTCATGGACATGGTGTCGAGCGCTTCGCCGGTCAGAATGGAGCTGGCGGTGTGGGTCACGCCGTCGATGACGACCGTGTGCGTCTCGGGCTCGGCTGAGGCGGCCATGGCGGTCTTCTTGAATCCGTCGGCCGGAGCCTTGTCGGTGGTATCGGCAGGAGCGGAGTCGGCCTCACCGGACGCGGTGGCCGCCTCCTCGGATCCATCGGCCTTGACGACCACGTCCAGATGGTCGGCCTCGTCCTGATAGTGCATGCGGGCGGTCAGGGCCGCGCCGAACGCGCCCATGAGGCCGGCGATGTTCGGGCGGGTGACCTTGCGGTCGGTGAGCAGCTCGAAGGCGCGCAGCACGGCGTCGTTGAGGAACGTGCCGCCCTGGACCACCACGGTGTCGCCGAGTTCGCCGGAATCGCGCAGCTTGATGACTTTATACAAGGCGTTGCGCACCACGGAATAGCACAGGCCGGCAGCGATGTCCTCGATGGAGGCGCCTTCCTTCTGCGCCTGCTTGACGGACGAGTTCATGAACACGGTGCAGCGCGAGCCGAGGTCCACCGGATGAGTGGAGGCGAGCGCCTTCTGTGTGAATTCCTGGATCGTCAGGCCCATGGACATGGCGAAAGTCTGCAGGAACGAACCGCAGCCGGAGGAGCAGGCCTCGTTGACGGCGATGGAGTCGATCACACCGTCCGTGATGGCCAGGTACTTCATGTCCTGGCCACCGATGTCGATGACGGCGGTAACGCCGGGGCTGACCATTTCGGCGCCGCGGTAGTGGGCCATGGTCTCGACCACGCCCTCGTCCAGGTGCAGGCCGGTGGTGATGAGGCCCTCGCCGTAGCCGGTGGCGCAGGATCGTGCAATCCATGCGTCCGCAGGCAGTTCGGCTTGGATCTTCTTGACGATGTTGATGGCCGCGGTCAGCGGGCTGCCCTCGTTGTTGGCGTAGGAGGACCAGACGATCTCGCGGTCGTCGTTGACGAGCGTGGCCTTGATGGTGGTCGAGCCGGCGTCGATGCCCAGGAAGTGGGGGCCGTGCGCGCCTTCGAGCGTGCCGATGTGGATGTGCTCGCGGTGGTGACGCTTGTTGAATGTCTCACGGTCGGCCTCGGTGGGGAACAGCGGGGGCATGGTGGGCGTGTTGGAGGGCAGGTTCTTCAGCTCTTCCAGCGTGTGCAAAATGTCGGCGCAGGTGCGGGCTTCGAAGTGGTGGCCTTCGTCGTCCGAGTCGATGTCCGCCTGGAGCGCGGCACCGTACGCCACGTAGAGGTGGGCGTTGGTGGGCACGATGAATTCGTCCACCTTGCCTTCGAGCGCACGCTGGAAGGCGGCGCGCAGCTCGGACATGAAGAACAACGGGCCGCCGAGGAAGATCACGGTGCCGTGGATCGGTCGGCCGGAAGCCAGACCGGCGATGGTCTGCGTGGCCACGGCGGTGAAGATGGAGGCGGCAAGGTCCGGCTTGGCGGCACCGTCGTTGATGAGCGGCTGCAGGTCGGTCTTAGCAAACACGCCGCAACGGGATGCGATCGGGTACAGGTTCTCGTAGCTCTTGGCCATCTCGTTGAGGCCGGCGGCGTCCGTGTCGAGCAGCGTGGCCATCTGGTCGATGAACGCGCCGGTGCCGCCTGCGCACGAGCCGTTCATGCGCTGTTCGGGGGTGGGCTTCAGGTAGGTGATCTTGGCGTCCTCGCCGCCGAGCTCGATGATGACGTCCGCGGCCGGGTATTCCTTGTCGATGGCCTCGGTCTCGGCGATGACCTCCTGGATGAACGGCACATGCATGTTGTCCGCGAGGGCCAGGCCGCCGGAGCCGGTGATGGCCAGACGGATCGGCTCGTCGCCGCGGCCGAGCTCCTCAAGTTTCTTATGGATGTCGACGAGCAGGCCGGCCACGGTTGCGCGAACGTTGGCATGGTGACGGCGGTAATCGGAGAAGAGCGTGCTGCCCAGGGAGTCGGACTGGTCCAGCACCACGGCCTTGACGGTGGTGGAACCGATGTCGAGTCCCACGCGCAGGGGCTTGGCGTTCCCCGATACGGCTGCCGCGTTCGCGCTCGTATTCGTGTTCGGCGCGGCGTTCACGCTCGCATTCGCGGTGCGGGCGGCATCCGTGGTCACGTTCGATGCGGTGTCAACCATGTATTCCTCTTAGCTTCGGCCTCCGGGATAATCGCCTTTCTCACGGCACCGCAAGGCATCCCGAACCGTTTCGGACGGCTGGCAGGCACCCTGCGGACGGCTTCGCCCGGCTACTTCTCGCCCTAAGAATAGTCCGACCACCTGCCCAACATGACGCCCCGCAAGGTGATTTCGCTCACGGGAAGCACGTTTCCCGACACTTTTCAAGATATTGACGGGCCTCTGCGCAGAATGTCCATAACCGTGCCGTCGCACCGCTCGCCGCTCCGCTATTGTGCAACGATGGCTTCATCCACGTCCACCATGGAGCCCACCGAACCGAACCGCTGGCCCGACTTGTCGGTCCACTGCGGCACTTCGCCGGTGACCGTGACGGTAAGTACGTAGTCATCCTCGGGCAATTCCGGCGAGACGTATCGATACCCGGCATCCGGCGACTTGGCATACCAACTCACGAAGATGGGATCCACCACCATCGCGGATTCCTCGCTCATCCCGGCACCGCGAATACCGACCCTCGCGTATGACCCCCACTGGTCGGCCTTTCCGGTCAGCGCTACCCGCGAGCCGTGGAATGGAATGGAAACCGATTCTCCGGCCTTGTCCGACCAGAACCCGACATCGACGTGCCGCCCTTCGAACGGTTCCGCCTTACCTGATATCGGCGACCATGAAGGCTGGTATTCTGCCAACCGCAGCCGTCCATGGTCCACGGACAACTGTTGCCAGACATAAGTGGCCGCCGACGCCTGATGCGGGAACGACCAACGGTCGCCCATGTACATCGCGATCTCGCCATGCGCGGTGCGCACCGGCAGCACGTACAGCGTCTGCGAATTGCAGGTCATCGAGCCTTCCGGGGCGAACAGTCCCTGATAGGTCCACGGCCCGCGCATTGTGGGCGCGGACAGACAGTAGTTGTCATTGCAGTCCCATGAGGTCTTGCCGGAGAACAGCATCCAGTAGCGTCCGCCGAGTTTGGCGACGGCCGGCGCCTCACCTCCGAGCGCAATGCCCTCCCCCACCTGTTCGGCAACGGACAGATAATCATCGGACAGACGGTAGATGTCGCCTTCATGGACGAGCAGGTAGCCAGTGCCGTCATCATCTTGGAAAACACCAAGATCCCAGCGGTGAACTGACTCGCCATGGAACGTCAGCGGGCCGCGGAATTCATAGTCACCGTCAATCGTGTCGCAAACCGCGTAGCAGATGTGCGGATCGTAGTATCCCAAATCGTCAGAATGCATGAACATCACATATTGTCCGGTTGTGGGGCAGCGCATGACCTTGACCCGCTCGCCGATGCGCCCGGGACCCATCAGACCGTCTTTCTGCTGCGGCAGCACGATTCGCCGGAACGTCCAGTGCGCCAGGTCCGGCGACGAATAACAGGAGAAGCCGGCGAACCGGTTCTCCTCGTCGGTCTTGTATTCGCCGAACAGGTAGTACAGGCCGTTTTCCTCGACGATGCAGCCTCCATGCGCATTGACCGTCCGTCCGCGATCATCGAACCACGGGACGCCGCTGACGATGAATGATTGCTGGGACATAGCCACTCTCCTTGAAAGCAAGGCACCCCTCCGGCAGCACCGTCGACACCGTCGAACGGCACACACCAGAGAGGCGCTGCTCTGAAATGGAATCGATCATGCGCGGGATGGTTCCGGAAAACCGCACGGACCAATCCCGTTCCGAATCACCCCTTCACCGATCCAGCCACCAGGCCGGACACAATCCACTTCTGGCAGAAGATGAAGAAGACGAACACCGGAACCAGCGCGATCACCGTGATGGCCATGAACGCCGGCCAGTTGGTGGTGAACTGGCTCATGGAGTTGAACACCTGCAGGATGATTGTGCGATTGTCCGTGGAGGACAGGAACACATTCGGCTGCAGGAAGTCGTTCCACGTGGACAGCGTCTGAAACACGACCACGGTCGCCAGAATCGGTGTGATCATCGGAAGGACGATCTTGTAGTAAATTTTGAACGGGCCGGCACCGTCGATGCGCGCCGCTTCCAGCACCTCCATCGGCAGCTTTCGCATGTATCCGACGATCAGGAAGTAGCAGAAAATCGAGTTGACCAGATACAGCGCAATCAGGCCCCACAATGTGTTGACGAGATGGAGATTGGCTTCCATGCGGTACTGCGGGATCAGCGTGGCCTGCAACGGGATGCAGAAGGCTATCATCAGCACGGCGCCGACTCCGGCAGTGAACCAGCTTTTACGCAGAATCATGCCGTATGCGGCCAGGGAACCGATGAACAGCTGAAGGAACACCGCCACGACCGTGACGATCAGCGAGTTCAGAAAGCTTCGGGCGATCGGTAGGTTAGCGAAAGTGTCGATGTAGTTCTGGATGGACCATGTCTCAGGCAATCCGAACGGAGACTTCGCCATGTCGATGGAGGTCTTGAACGAGTTGACGATGATGTAGTACAGCGGGAGCGCCATGATGATTGCCACGGCGTTGATGAGGATCGTGCGCACCCACACGCCGATCTTCGCTCTGGTGCTTGGCTTGAGCTTGTTCATATTACGCGAACCTCCTAGAGATGGCGCTGGTGAGAGCCGTCTGCCCGAGAACCACGATCAGACATGCCAGCGTGAACAGCACCGCCAGCGCCGAACCGAGACCGTACTGCGACTGCGAAATACCATGGACGATGATCGCCTGGGTGATGGTGTTGGTGGAATATCCGGGGCCACCCTTGGTCATGCCGAAGGGCAGGTCGTACACCTTCAGGCCGTTGGTGATGAGCAGGAACGTGGAGACCACAATTCCGGGAATGAGCTGCGGCAGGGTGATGTGAATGAACTTCTGGAATCCGCTGGCACCGTCGACGGCGGCCTGCTCGTAAAGGTCTGCGGGAATCGCCTGCAGATACGCCAGATACAGCGTGGCATGCCAACCCACAGCAGCCCAGATGGCCACGAAAATCACACAGCCACGAGCCAAGGTCTCATTGGCCAGCCACGGTACGGAATCCAGTCCCATCGACACCAGCACGGAATTGAGCGCGCCCGTCTTGAGCGGGGAGAGGATGAAGCTCCACACCATACCCAGCACGATCAGCGAGGGGACGCCCAAGAAGAAGAACAGGGAGCGGGCGAACGAGCGGCCGTAGAACTTCGTGTTGAGCAGCACCGCCAGAGGAATGGCGATAATCGTGGTGATCAGCGTGGTGGCGAGCGCGAACAGGATGGTGAATCCCAGGCCCACCAGCAGGGAGGGATCAGTGAACACCTTGCGGTAGTTGTCGAATCCGACGAAATTCACATTGGGGTTGAATCCGGTGTAGTCGGTAAAGGAGTAATACACCGTCTGGATCAAGGGGATCAGCGTCAGCACGACGAACACCGCGAGGACGGGGATCAGGAATCCGGTGGACGATGCCGATTCAACGAATCCGCGGGTCTTGTACCACGGCGTCTTGCGGACGCCATCGCGTCCACCGACCTTGGCGTCGCCGCTGCTGTCGGACTGCCGCATCATTGCGGGGTTGCATGTTTGTGCCGTCATGTCTTTATTGCCTTTCCATAAGGAGTGCGTCGGGGCGAAACTTTCGAGGCGCAGAGAAGAGGAGAATCGTCAGGAGATTCGCCCCGACCGGAGCGGCGGCTGGCACTGAAGTGCGGAAAACCCAGCACCCAGAGAACCGGTCGCCGCTGATTTGCGCATTCGCTTTGATTGCGCATTCACACCAATCGCGTTACTTGGCGTTGGCCTTCCAGGTCTCGTCCATGTGCTTGGCCACCGAAGCGGCGTCCGTACTGCCCTGGATGAGCAGCTGCCATTGGGAGGTCATTTCCGTGGCCATCACGTTGCCGTTCTGGGACCAGTTGGTCCAGTAGTACTTGCCGGTGGTCACGTACTCGTCGTAGATGTCCTGCAGCTGCGGAGCCACATCGGCGGCGTATTCGGAGGAGACGGAAATCTGACCGATGTTCTTTTCCTCGAGTTTGAGTCCCTCTTCGGAATTCATGAAGGCAAGGAACTTCTCGGCAGCCTTGAGCTTATCGCCATCGATCTTCGAGGAGATGGCGAACGGGGAGTCCGGACCACCGCCCACGTACGGTTCGCCGCCTTCCACCGCGGGGAACGGGGCGGTGGCGTAGTCGACGCCGGAGGAGTTCAGATCAGGGAAGTCCCACGGGCCGGAACGGAACATGGCCAGCTGGCCGGTCATGAATTGCTGCTTGATCTGGTCGTTGTTCACGCCCACGACCTCCTTGGGCATGGTGCCGGAGTCGATGAGCTTCTGCCATTCCTTGATGATCGGGGTCCACTGCTTTTCGAAGCTTCCGCCTTCGCCCATTTCCGGCCATTCGCTGGTATCGATGCCCTGCTTGGCGTAGTAGCCGCCAAGCATCGGCTGGAACGAGCCGGAAACGACGGTCGGATCGTCCATGTACGGCGTGATTCCCGCAGCCTGCAGTTTCTTGCCCAACTCACAGAACTCATCGATCGTCTCAGGCACGGAATCGTATCCCACCTGCTTGAGCAGGTCTTTGTTATATACAATGACGCCGACCCATGCGGTGGGGCTCATGCCATAGACCTTGCCGTCACGGGTATAGAGGTCCTTATTGGTGTCCGGAATGGAATCCATGAACGGCTCATTAGTCAAATCCTTGGCCAATCCGGCGTCCAGCACTTCATTGCGCGTCTCGATGGACATGTGGAACACATCGGGCAGCTGATTTCCTGCGGCACGTGTGGTCAGCGTCTGCGCGTAATCGGCGGCTTCGCCCTGTGCGGTGCTCAGATCGACCTTAATATCGGGATTGGCTTTCTCGAAGGCCTCGATGATGGGCTTGACCTGATTCTCGTTGTTCCACGAGAAGTAGGTGATGGTGGTTTTGCCGGAATCAGCTGTTCCGCTACCGCATGCGGCCAGAGGAACGATCATCGCCGCTGCTGCTACGGCTGCGATGATGGTCTTGGAGAACTTCATGATTCTTCTTCCTTCCTGCGGCACCCGCTTTGGTGTCGCCAAGAACGTTAATCAAGTTCGGCTCGAACCTCGGGGCCACTATGCCCCTCCATTGTGCACCGTCTTGATTTGTTAATACGTATGAGTAACTACGTGACTTCAGTATGCCACCAAGGGGCAAAGGCGGCAAAGCGGCGTGTCGCAATAACATCATTCACATGAAACCTCACAATAAAGCCATTATTTGACGTCAGACAGCACAGCAATTACCCTCCGGGCTACCCGCAAGAAATCACGCCACGCCGGAATTTGTAAATCGGTACCTTCGTCGTAATAATACGTATTAGATATACGCGGCACTGCAGCCGCGTCAGATGTTTACTGCACATAGGAAAGACCGATTATGAACAACACGGCTCAATACACAACAATCGACCTTCTTCCCAATGAACTCTGGTGGGGAGGCCGCGCGGCGGACGGCCGACTCATGCCATTCGGCGCACAGCCGTTCTCCTGCGACCTGGCCACCTGGAAGCACGAGGACGGACAACTGCCCGAAGCCTCGAACCAGAGCGCGCCATTGCTGGTCTCCACCTGCGGACGGTATATATGGTGCGACAAGCCGTTCGCATTCTCCTTTGAAGGCGAACACCTGACCGTGCAGGCCGATCATCCCGTCACCGTGCACGGCGATGGCGACGGCACGTTGCGAGACGCCTTCCTCGCCGCAAGCCGGAACCACTTCCCCCCGTCCGGCGAGACTCCCGCCAAGGCCATGTTCGCCAAGCCGCAATACAACACGTGGATCGAAATGCCCTATCGCCCGACCCAGCAGGCGGTGCTTGCCTACGCCGACGCGATGCTGGCCGCCGACATGCCCCCGGGCGTGTTGATGATCGACGACAAGTGGAGCCCCGACTACGGAACCTGGACCTTCGACCCATCCACGTTCCCGAATCCGCAGGAGATGCTCCGCCAGTTGCACGGCAAGGGATTCGACGTCATCGTCTGGCTGGTGCCGTTCGTCAGCCCCGATTCCGCGGTGTTCCGCGAGCTCGAGGCGCGTGGGCTCATGCTGCGCGATCGCCACGGCCGCACGGCCATCCGCCGCTGGTGGAACGGTCTGAGCGCCGTGCTCGACCTGAGCAACCCCGAAGCGCGGCAGTGGATCCGCGGCCGGCTCGACGCACTGTGCGAGCTCGGCGTGGACGGCTTCAAGTTCGACGGCGCCGACCTGTATGACTTCCACGACGACGATCTGCCGTTCACTCCGATGACGTCCAATGACATGTGCGAACAGTGGGCCGCCATCGGCGTGCACTACCCGTTCAACGAGTTCCGCGCCTGCTGGAAGATGGGCGGCCAGCCGCTCGCACAAAGGCTTCAGGACAAGCCCGCCGCCTGGGATGAGCACGGCATCGGCTCGCTGATTCCGGAGATGTTGGCACAGGGCATGATCGGGCAGCCGTTCGTCTGTCCCGATATGATCGGCGGCGGCGAAGTCAACAGCACCAAGCATTCGGACGTGGACCAGGAGTTCTTCGTCCGCTACGCGCAGATCGCAGCGCTTTCCCCGATGATGCAGTTCTCCACCGCGCCCTCCCGCGTGCTGGACGCCGATCATCTCGAAGCCGTACGCAAGGCATTGGCCATTCGCGAGGAATACCTGCCGACGATTCTTCGGCTTGCCGATCATGCGGCGCAAACCGGCGAGCCTATCATCCGCCCGATGGCCTACCACTTCCCTGACATGGATACCGTCACCGACCAGTTCCTTCTGGGCAGTGACATCATCGTCGCCCCCTGCACGCAACGCCATGCGGTCTCCCGTCGAATATCGATTCCCGAAGGACGATGGCGTGGGGACGACGGGCGGATCATCGCGGGACCTGCCGTCATCGACACGCCTTGCCCGCTCGACAGGCTGCCGCGTTTCATGCGCGAAGGCTGATCGCATGACTCGCAAAGACCATCCCCTCAGTCGATCGGATAAAGCCAGCCAAGAGACCGGCAGCATAAGGGGTTAGCCGTACGGGCTAATATCGAATAGCGGCGTGGCGACGACGCGACCGCCGGCGCATCCCGCCGCAATACAACGCAAGAGGACCTCATGACCACCAGACAAGCCGGAACCCGACCACCGACCAGCAAGGACGTCGCCGCCCTGGCGGGCGTATCCCAAAGCACGGTGTCGTTCGTCATCAACGGCAAGAACACCGTGTCCGAAGCGACGCGACGGCGGGTCGAGGATGCGATGCGCAAGCTCAACTACCAGCCAAACGCCGGCGCACGCACGTTGAAGACAAACCGTACCAACATCATCGCGCTGTTCGTAGAGATGAGCGAGACGATCGACGCCAATGAGACCACGCCGTACATCGATGCCATCGTGCGCAGCGCACGCGCACGCGATTACGACGTCATCCTCACCACCACGCATGACGGCGTGGCCGCGCTCAAGCGCATGGCCGGCAAATCAATCTGTGACGGCTTCATTCTCATGGACGTCAGCCGTGAGGACCCGCGCATCCCAATCGCCGCCGAACTCAGCCAACCCGTCACGCTCGTGGGCCGTGCGACCAACGCGCGCGGGCTGGACTGCGTGGACGCCGACGCCCGCAAAGCCGCACTGTTGGCCGTGGATGAGCTCGCCGACACCGGGCATCACCATGTGACGATGGTCGGTACGCAACTGGGTAGCGACCCGAATGAATACAACTTCGTCGACGAGTTCTACAGCACCGCGCACCAGCGCGCGGACGAACGTGGATTGGGATTTTCCATCGTGCAACGACTCGGCGAAGGCTGGCCCGGCATTGAGAAGACCGTCGATCAACTGCTGCTGCATGCCGACGATCGGCTTGGCATCATCGTCCGTCAGCCTCAACCGACCGAATGGCTGCTGCGCACGTTGCGCCGACACGATGTGGTTCCCGGACAGGATGTCTCCGTGGTGTCGTACTGCTCGGACTACGCCGCAACATCATTCGAATGGCAGGTCACCAACGTATCCACCACGCCTGAGCAGCTGTCCGAACGAGCCGCCGATCTGCTCTTCGACCGTCTCGAAGGCAATCGCGACCGTGATGCACAATGCGAGTTGATTGCGCCGGCAGGCATCACGCGACGCGCCACAACCATCGATTGGAATGCCTACGATTAGGCCACCTTTGGTGTTCCATTACACACGATGGTGTCGCCGGAGACCCGCGGAAATCAGACCGGACGTTCCCGAACCGCCCCTTATATGGTTCAGGACGTCGGAAGGCGTCGTGACGATGCGCGCGGTATCGAGACGCACCAGGGGAAGGCGCCGAATCGCATAAAGGACAGTCCACTGGGCTGTCCTTTATGCGATTCGGCGAAGATAACGCGCCATCGTCACGAGGCCTGCGAACCTTCGCCGGCCTCGCGGTCCTTGAGGTAGATTTCTGGGATGTCGCGCTCCTGGTCATGGAGCTTGGCCCAGATCACCGGTTTGCCTGCCTCCAATGACTTGGGCACGTCGAGGATGCGCTGGTTGGCGGATCCACGGAACTGCAGCAGGGAGTTCTTCTGGTCCTTCAAGTACCGGCCATCCACAAGGATGTCGATGAGATGCAGGAGTTCGAGCTTGTCCGGCGTCTCTCCGGGGCGCATGAGCTCCTCCCATGTGTATCCGGTCCAGCACCAGATGTCCTTGGTGTGGCCGAATTCCTCACGAATGCGCTGTGCGAGCGGTACCAGCACTGGGGTGTTGAGCATCGGTTCGCCGCCGAGGAACGTGATGCCCTGCACCCACGGGGCCCGGAGATCCTCGATGATCTTGTCCTCGAGCTTCTGGGTGTATTCATGGCCGGCCTGGAAATCCCAGATGGAGGCGTTGAAGCAGTCCACACAGTGGAACGGACAGCCGGAGACGTACAGGGAATTGCGCACACCCTCGCCGTCGGTGACGATGAAGGTCTTGTAATCGGCGATCATCCGCTTGGACATGCGCCGGCCGTCCCATTGTCCGGCACGTGGATCGTTGGCCAGGCCATGGGATGGTACAGAGGGGCCTCGCCCGGTCTCGCCTGCCGCAAAGTCATGGCGCTTGATTTCGCGCGCCGCGGTCTCTTGGAATCCCGACATGTCCACCTCCGTATTTGCCGAAAACACGCAGGCTCCCCTCTCTGAGGGGAGCTGTCGCCGCTAGGCGACTGAGGGGAGACCCCGCCCGATTGCAGGACTCCCCTCAGTCAGCTTCGCTGACAGCTCCCCTCGGAGAGGGGAGCCGACTCACGCGCAGTAGTTAGCAGTAGTTACTTGGCCTCTTCGAACCACTCGCGGGTGGTGCCGTCGTCCAAGGTCACGCGACCGGTCTCACCGCTCATGTGCTTGACGCGGTGGGCGATCTCCTCGTGGCGGCCGTGGACCATCGGGCGCTGGACCGGGCTGCCGAG
>NZ_QFFM01000059.1 GCF_003129905.1 Bifidobacterium callitrichidarum | reverse complement strand
CAGGAAGGCCGGCGACGAGCTGGACGGCCTGCCCGGCAACGTCGAGGCCGACACCGTGGCCCACTGCGGGCCGAGCGTCAGGGGCGAGTTCTGCCGCACCCTGACCGTGGTCGACGTCGCCACCGGATGGACCGAGAACGCGTCGTGCCGCAACAACGCGTTCGCGAACCTCTCCAAGGCCGAGGCGCTGGTCGAGGCCCGTCTGCCGTTCCGCATCCGCTCCTACGACACGGACAACGGCAGCGAGTTCATCAACCGCGACCTGATCGCCTGGCTGCAGGAGCGCGACATCGAGCAGACCCGCTCCCGCCCCTACAGGAAGAACGACCAGGCCACCGTCGAGTCCCGCAACAACCACGTCGTGCGCCGCCACGCGTTCTACTACCGGTACACCGTCGATGAGCTCGGCCTGCTCAACGAGCTATGGGAGCTGGTGCGCGTCAAGGCCAACCTGTTCACCCCGTCCAAGAAGCCGGTCGCGCGCGAAAGCACCCGGGACGGCCGTCCCCGCCGCGTCTACGACGCACCACGCACCCCGTGGGAGCGGCTCAAGGAGTTCGACGAGGCGGACAGGGCCGCCGGCGGCCCCGGCTTCATACCCGACGACAAGCGAGAGGAGATCGAACACACGCTCGCGACCGTGAACCCGGCCGAGCTCGTCCGCCGCATCCACGACATCCAGGACCGGCTCGAAGCACTGGCGGCACCGCGCACCGCGCGGCTGGCCAGACGCATGGGCCCGGACATGGCATACTTGAACAAGACGCTCGCCCGGATCGCGGGCGTCGAACCGGAAGACGACGAAACCCCACAAGCCGACGCGGACTAGGATTTCACGCTCACCACAGGTGAGGCACCACTCCGGATTACGCGCTCATTTTCAAATGAGGCACCTCG
>NZ_QFFM01000058.1 GCF_003129905.1 Bifidobacterium callitrichidarum | reverse complement strand
ATGCAGACCATGGAGTACCAGATCAACTCCAACCGCGTCTCCAACGGCCAGACCCCGTTCGTGACCGTCGGCTTCGGCCTGGGCACCGACTGGTTCTCCCGCGAGATCCAGCGTGCCATCCTCCTGAACCGCATTCGCGGCCTGGGCAAGGAGCACCACACCGCCATCTTCCCGAAGCTCGTGTTCACCGTCAAGCACGGCGTGAACGCCGACCCGGGCGACCCGAACTACGACCTCAAGCAGCTCGCCCTCGAGTCCGCCACCAAGCGCATGTACCCGGACGTGGTGTTCTACGAGAACATCGTCAAGATCACCGGCTCCTTCAAAGCCCCAATGGGATGTGTCGATGGGAACGAGACCGTGACATGGAGTGACGGCGACCGGCAGTACAACGAGTCGTTCAAGGCCATGTGGAGTCACATGGTGCAACGGTACGGTGTGGAACGACAGCAGACCGGCAATCCCGACGATTTCGTGGTCGAATTGGATGACAAACCGATCCTTATCAAGGACAGCTATTCAGGCAAACCCGAGTTCGTGAAGGTGCGCCGCATCATCAAGAACGCCAGCCGCCGTTGGTTGCGCGTCACTTTCGAGGACGGCCAGACCATCGACTGCACTCCGGATCACCCGTTCCCCATTGAGAACTATCCAGGCAACAAGGGAAGGACACGTGTCGCAGCGTTCCTGCTTAAACCCGGTTATGAGATCCCCCTGTCAGGCGGAGAGCAAGGTACCACGGTCATCAAATCGGTCGTCCCGGTTGAATTGGATGAACCATCATATGATGTGACCACCGAATCCGACCACTTCGACTGCAGCGGCATCGTCTCCCACAACTGCCGTTCCTTCCTCCAAGGCTGGGAGAATCCAGACACCGGCAAGGATGAGGAAGACGGCCGCATGAACCTCGGCGTGGTGACCGTGAACGTGCCGCGCATCGCCATCGAGTCCCACGGCGACAAGGCCCGCTTCTGGAAGCTGTTCAACGAGCGCATGGAAGTGGCCCACCAGGCCCTGCAGTTCCGCATCATGCGCTGCAAGGAGGCCACCCCGGTCAACGCCCCGACGCTGTTCCG
>NZ_QFFM01000057.1 GCF_003129905.1 Bifidobacterium callitrichidarum | reverse complement strand
CACCCGTCAGGCATGCCCCAAGACATGACGTCAACCATGCCCCGAGACATACGTCAACTATCCGCTGAAACTAGACAGCGGTGTCTGTCCGAACAATTTCCCCTTTGGATGGAATACGCATCTCTGTGATTTTCAGCTTTTCTCTCCCGGCCAGGGCCACCGTATCCCGCAGGCGCAGCGTTCCGCTGTATAGCCGTAGATAGACACGCCGCTGGCCGCAATCTGTATACTCCACCTTGAAAACGCTGCCGCATAGGGCGGCGCTCCCCTGTTCCCCAATCGGTTGGAACAGCCCTGTCACCGCATCCATCAACGGTTGAATGCCAAGGCCCTTTTTGGCGCTGCCATAATAGACCGGGAACAGGGAGGCGTCTTGAACCCGCCGCTGTTCCTCCCGCACAAGTTTTTCCCGGCTGATTGGTTCTCCTGCGATATACTTTTCCAATAATTTATCGTTATTTTCGATGACCGCATCCCATGCTTCTATGTCGGTATTTTCCTCCAGGACTATTTCCGGGGACAGCGACACCGTCTGCTTGATGATAATATCGGCGGAGAGCTTATCCCGAACAGACTGAACCACGCTCTGCAAATCAACGCCAGCCTGGTCGATCTTGTTGATAAAGATAACGGTGGGAATGTTCATTTTCCGCAGGGCATGGAACAGAATACGGGTCTGGGCCTGCACGCCATCTTTAGCGGAGATCACCAAGATGGCCCCATCTAAAACAGCCAAAGAGCGGTACACCTCCGCCAAAAAATCCATGTGGCCGGGCGTATCCACAATGTTGACTTTACATCTGTGCCACTGGAAGGAAGTGACTGCCGCTTGAATGGTAATCCCACGCTGCCGCTCCAAAAACATGGTGTCCGTCCTCGTTGTCCCTTTTTCGACGCTCCCCGGTTCTGAAATGGCTCCGCTGGCATATAGCAGGCTCTCCGTCAAGGTCGTCTTTCCAGCGTCTACATGGGCAAGAATTCCAATATTGATTATTTTCATGTGATTGTCCTCCCTTTACTGCCCCGAAGGGCATAAAATCCCCAGCAGTAAAATACTTTTACCACTGGGGATGATAATTTGCGGACATACACATATACAGCATACACCTGTTTGTGAGTGCTGTTTTTGGGGATATGTCAAAATTGATAAGGCAAAAGTATTCTTAAATTGGGTACAAAAAACTAAGCTCCTACAAAAGGGACTATCATAATCCTTTGTTCCCACTATTTGATTATAGTTTTATTTAAGAATACCTTGCCGCATATTTTTTACTCCTTTTCTGGAATTGAATTATTATATCACATCAGTTTTAGGAAAACAAGTATCCGACGTGCCTCACGTTTTTTGAGCGCGTAGGGTGTGGTGGTGCCTCATCGGGAATGAGCGCGAACGGTATCGGTCCT
>NZ_QFFM01000056.1 GCF_003129905.1 Bifidobacterium callitrichidarum | reverse complement strand
ACGAGGAGGTTCCGGGCCGCTTGCGTTGTATGTGGGCAGGGGCAGGGGCAGGGGCAGCGGCAGGAAGGCTGGAACGGACACGGTACACTGGCTCCCCTCTCCGAGGGGAGCTGTCAGCGAAGCTGACTGAGGGGAGCTGCACGGGAGATAGCCTCAACACTACGACTCCCCTCAGTCTCACTTCGTTCGACAGCTCCCCTCAGAGAGGGGAGCCGAAAAGCAAAGAAGCGTGCTCTCCCCAAATCAAGGAAGAGCACGCTTCTTGTGTTATCCGCGGAAACCCAGCGAACTCAGCGCAGGGCCAGGTTGGCGGCGCCGATCAGGCCGGCGTCCTGGCCGGCGGTGGCGGCGACGATCTTGGCATGGCCGCGGTAGGCGCTGCCTTCCAGGAAGCGGGCGTAGTTGTAGCGGGCCGGCTCCAGCAGGATGTCGCCGACGGCCACCACGCCGCCGCCGATCACGAAGATGTCCGGGTCAAGCACGGCGGCGGTGGCGGCCATGGTGCGGCCGAGCCATTCGCCGATCTTGTTGAAGGCGTACAGGCCGAGCACGTCGCCTTCCTGGGCGGCCTGGGAGACCATCGGGCCTTCGAGCTTGTTGATGTCGCCACCGCACAGCTCCAGCAGACGCTTGGCGTCCTGCGGACGACGGCGCACGGCCGACTTGGCGAAGTTCTCCAGCGAGGTGCCGGAGGTGTAACGCTCGGCGCAGCCACGCAGGCCGCAGCCGCAGTGGTCGCCGTCCGGGACCATCGGCAGGTGGCCGAGCTCGGCGGCCATGCCGAAGGAGCCGCGGTACAGCTCGCCGTTGATCACGATGGCGCCGCCGAGGCCGGTGCCCACGGTCAGGGCCACCATGTTCTTGCTGCCCTGGCCGGCGCCGTGCACGTACTCGCCCCAGCCGGCGCAGTTCGCGTCGTTCTCGATGATGACCGGCACGGCGTGGTCGATGAGCTCGCCGATGTGCTCGGACAGGTCGTAGTTGAGCCATGCGGGGATGTTCGCGGCGAAGGTCATGGTCTTGCGGTCGGCGCCGACGTTGCCTGCGGCGGAGACACCGATGGCCTGGATGTCATGGCCGGCGGCGGTGGCTTCGCGATAGACGCTGGCGATGTTCTGGTTGATCGCATCGGCATCCATCGGCGTGGGGACGCGCCAGCGCTGGATAATGGTATCGTTTTCATCGCACACGGCGGCGGCGATCTTGGTTCCTCCGATGTCGATGGCAAGCGTGGTCATGGCCTCTCCTTTGATTGTCTTGGTACGCTGTAAACACTGGAATCATAACGGTTGCGGAAGACGTAGCGTGGTATTTCCCGCATGATTTGCGGCAATTGACGCATCGATTGCGTGACTTGCGCATGAATGAGAGCGTTCACACCAATTGGCTTTAATTACCAATTGGGAAGCAAACGGTTGCATTGACGCCGATTCGGTAGGGGCGTGCCGAAGCCGGAGATGACGACACGCCGCGACACGCCGAAGTTGCGCATATGCCTGTGCTTCCGGTAATGTATCCACTCGTGCCTCGCGAGAGTGAGAAACACACGGCCCCGTAGCTCAGTTGGTTAGAGCGCCGCCCTGTCACGGCGGAGGTCACCGGTTCAAGTCCGGCCGGGG
>NZ_QFFM01000055.1 GCF_003129905.1 Bifidobacterium callitrichidarum | reverse complement strand
ATCGCCGGCTCCACGCTCACCCTGGAGGTCGCGGTCCAGCGCGCGGTCAACGAACTCGGCTTCAGCCCCGTCGCCGCCGTCGAGGCCGCCACCCTCACCCCGGCACGCGCCTTCGGATTCGACCGGGTCAACCCCGTCACCGGCGCTCCGCTCGGCCTCATCGCCCCCGGATACGCCGCCGACCTCAACCTCCTCGACCCCGCCGACTGGACCGCCCAGCACGTCTGGTGCGCCGGCCGCCAGGTGAAGTAAATTACCTCCTTCGCAAAATCGTCCATGTTGACTCCAAAAAGAAAGCAAATTTTTTTCAACATATTTAAATCGGGTTCATTAACATCTCTCTCCCAATTCGATAGTGCCTGCCGGGTAACATTCAATTCCCCGGCTAGTTCTTCCTGTGTCATTCCCAATTGTGTTCGCAGATGACGTATTTGCTTTCCTGTTGTAATATTCGTCTGTTCCTGGTTCAAAATAGTTTCTCCTCTCTGATACTGATTTTATCAATGATATTTCGCAATAGCCAGCAATGAACGCTTGCATTGCGCAAGACGTTACATTATCTTCTGAAACATATAGCGCACCTTGTCCAGGCGGCTGTTTGGACGGCGGGGCTGGATGACTGGCTTGCCGACAGCGGCCTGATACCCTTTCAGTTCTGTAAGGCATACGCTCTGCCCGTTGGTGTAAAAGGCCAGATCAGTACGGTATGCCTGTATACAGCGGGCGGGAATCTCGCCAGTAAAGACAACTTCATCCTTTTTTACCTGGACCGTTTCGATGGTGGCACAGTATTTCGGTGCATCATGATAAGCCCTGGAAAGATATTCCCGGGGCGCATAGAGGGTGAAGGAGAGATAAGGTTCCAGCAGTTGCGTCCCTGATTCCTTCAATGCCTGTTCCAATACAATCGGGGCCAATGAGCGGAAGTCCGCCGGCGTGCTGACCGGACTGTAATAAAGCCCGTATTCAAAGCAAATCTTACAGTCCGTTACGTTCCAGCCGAACAAGCCCTGCTCCAGCCCGTAACGGATACCATCCCTGACAGCGTTTTGAAAACTCTGGTTCAAGTATCCCAGCGAAACCCGGCTCTCGTATTGTACACCGGAGCCAAGCGGGAGTGGTGTAACAGACAGTCCGATGGATGCCCAAAACGGGTTGGGCGGCACCTCGATATGGATGGTGTGGCTGGCTGCTTTGAGCGGCCGCTCCATATAAATGACGGTGGGTTCCTTTACCACTGTTTCAAGCTTGTATTTTTCCGACAGCAAAGCGGAAACAACCTCCAACTGCACCCGGCCCAAAAAAGAAAGAATGATCTCATGGGTGATGGAATCCACCTCGCAGCGCAAAAGCGGGTCAGTATCCGCAAGTTGCGTAAGAGCGTCCAGCAGCCGTTCTCTTTGCGCTGCCGTTTTCGGCGCAATCGACGTCCGCAGCATGGGGAGGGGGTCCTCACGCCACCTTTTACGAGGGAGCCGGGTTGGGTCCCCTAATACATCGTTTAACCTCACGCTGTCGCTGGGAAGGATAACAATTTCACCCGGATAAGCGGTGTCTGTCCGAATGTATTGTCTCGGGGCATAATTGACAGGTGTCTTGGGGCATGGTTGACGGGGTCTCTTGGGGCATGGTTTACATGTGTGTTGGGGCATGGTTGCCACCGGGTATG
>NZ_QFFM01000054.1 GCF_003129905.1 Bifidobacterium callitrichidarum | reverse complement strand
TGGTTCGCGCTGTCGCCCGGGGTCACGTCGGAGAACTTCACGTCCGCGTAGGACTCGTTGAACTTCGGCGAGCCGGCCGCGCGGTACAGGAACGCGGCGGCGTCCTGGCGGTTCAGGGTCGCGTACGGGGCGAACGTGCCGTCCGCGTAACCCTTGGTGATGCCCTCGGAAGCGGCCCAGGCGATGGCGTCACGGAACTCCTTGTTCGGGACGGTTGTGGCGTTCACATCGGAGAAGGAAGCCTCGGAGGACACGGCCGGGGAGCCGGCGGCGCGGTACAGCCACACGATGTAATCCACACGGGCCAGCGGGGCGCCATAGCCGAACGTGCCGTCAGCGTAACCCTTCACGATGCCCTTGGTGGTCAAGTAGCTAATCTCGTCGGCGTGGGTGCCGTAGTCGTCGTAGTTCACATCCGGGTAGGAGGTGTTGGCGACCAACTTGCCGCCGAACTCCTGGTTAATCTCGTCGGCCTTCTCGGCGGACAGCTTCGTGGCGACCGCATTGTAGACATCGGCGATGGTGGTCTTGTCGGCGGAGAGCTTGAAGTACTGCAGAAGTTCCTTCACCACTGCGTTGCGGGTGGCGTTGTAGTCCTTCCAAGAAGCGTCGGTGTAACCGGCCGGCTTGGCGAGCAGGAACTTGCCGTCGGTGTCGGTGCTGTAGACGCTGACCTTCTTCGCGCCGCTGAAGCCATCGGCCAGCGCGAACTTATCGGCGGAGTAGCTGGTCACACCCGGCACCTTGGTGGCGTCGAAGTGGGCGATGTTCTTGCCGTCCTTCTTGTCCGGGCCGTAGCTGGTCGCGTAGCCGCGGGACAGGTTGTACAGCAGGCCGTTCACACCGTACTTGGAGTCGGCGGAGTAGTTCACGTAGACATCGTCACCGCTGAGAAGACAAAGGGTCGCAACCGTATCAGCGTCGGAGACCTTGGAGCTCTGAATGGGCTTATTCGAGGAGTCGACCTTGGTGTAGTAGCCCTCGATGCTGTAGCCGTCGCGGGCCGGAGCGACAGCGTCGAGCTGCTCGGCAACGGTCTTGTCGGTGTACAGCTTGACGGAGATGGTCTTGGCCTGATCGTAGAGCGGCTTGAGGTTCACGGTCACGTACTTGGCAGAAGCGTCGTAGCCGGCGAAGACGTTTACCACGCCCTGGCCGTACTGGTTGGCGAAGTCGAAGGTCGGGACCGTGTTCGGGGCGATCCTATCCCACTCGGACTGCTTCTTGATCTGGTTGATATCGAAGAAAGCGACCACGCGCTCGGAAGTGCCGTTGACAGTGAACGTGCCGGCCTTGTCGTACCAGCCGAGGAACGCGTCATTGTTCACGCGCGGGGACAGGTCATCGAGCTTCTCCTGGCCGTAGGCGTCCACAAAGCTGGAGTTCGCGTTCGTGAAGTAGTACTTGTTGTAGGTCGGGTCAACCACGGAGACCGGGTGCACGACGTACTCGGTGGCGTTCTGGAACGCGACCGGCTCGACCTTGATGGAGCCCACACCCGTCGGGATGGCCAGGGACTGGCCGTGCTCGACGGTCTTCCAGTCGCCGGAGCCCGGGATGGCCCACTTGAACGAGTAGGCCAGCTTCACGGAGTTGCCGTTATTGCCGTTAGCGTCAGCCTGACCCGTGACCAGCTGCACGCCGTCGAGGACATTGGCCTCACGGGCCACGTCGAACTGGCCGTCGACCTTGTCGCCGTCCTTGTAGGCGGTGGCACCAGATACGGTCACGGTCAGACCCGGATCAGCAAGCGCGTTGAGCGTGGTGCCACGGACAGCCGAAGACACCTCGGAATCCCAGCCCTTGAACACCCAGCCATCGGAGACCCAGTCCTTAGACGGAACCTGCCAGTCAGCGACCTCATCGCCGTCCGCAAGCTTCACCGTCACGGTCTTATTGTCAGAAGACTTCTCCACGACCTTGGAAGCGCCGTCCGGGTCCCAGCTACGGACATCAACGAGCGTGGACTTGCTGGTCGCGTTGTACAGGTTGAAGGTGACCTCGGCCTCGGACTCATCGGTCGGGGCGTATGCCCAGTGGGCGTACAAGGTGTCGCCATCGTTCAGCTTCGCGTTCGGGTCGACGGCCTGGCCACCGGCATCCGGGCTCGTGTACCAGCCAGTGAACTCATAGCCATTGTTCGTCAGCTTGCCGTACTTCGCGTACAGGTCCGTGCCGAACACGCCATCAGCGTACTG
>NZ_QFFM01000053.1 GCF_003129905.1 Bifidobacterium callitrichidarum | reverse complement strand
TGGTTCGCGCTGTCGCCCGGGGTCACGTCGGAGAACTTCACGTCCGCGTAGGACTCGTTGAACTTCGGCGAGCCGGCGGCGCGGTACAGGAAGGCGGCGGCGTCCTGGCGGTTCAGGGTCGCGTACGGGGCGAACGTGCCGTCCGGGTAGCCGGTGGTGATCTTGTTCGCGGCGGCCCAGGCGATGGCGTCACGGAAGTCCTTGTTCGGGACGGTCGTGGCGTTCACGTCGGAGAACGGGGCCTGGGAGTCCACAGCCGGAGAGCCGGCGGCGCGGTACAGCCACACGATGTAATCCACACGGGCCAGCGGGGCGCCGTAGCCGAACGTGCCGTCAGCGTAGCCCTTCACGATGCCCTTCGAGGTCAGGTACGTGATCTCGGCGTTGTGGGTGCCGTAGTCGTCGTAGTTCACATCCGGGTAGGAGGTGTCGGCCACGATCTTGCCGGCGAACTCCTGGGCGAACTCGTCGGCCTTCTCGGCGGACAGGTTGTCGGCGACCTTCTTGTACACGGCCACGATGTCCTGGGCCTCGTGCTGGCCCTTCTGATAATCGTTGTCGGAGGACTTCACGGCGGTGGACAGCTTGAAGTACTTCAGCAGGTCGAGCACCACGCTGCGGCGGGTCGTCAGGAAGTCCTTCCAGGAGGCGTCGTTCGTGCCCTCGGGCTGGACCAGCACGTACGCGCCGGAGCCCTTGGTGGTGTACGCCCACTGGCCGGCGATCTTCTTGCCGCCGTTGAGCTGGATCGGCACGCCCGGCAGCGTGTAGGTCGCGTAGTAGTAGCCGGCGGCGTGGGAGCCGTCCTCCTTGACCGCGGTGCTGGTGGTCAGACCGGTCGCGTAGCCACGGGCCAGGTTCGACAGCAGGCCATTCACACCATACTTCGCGTCGAGGGTGTAGTTCACGTAGATCTTGTCGCCGGTCGGGTAGGTGTTGTCCACGGTCTTGGTCGTATCGATCTTGGAGGAGGCGACGACCTTGCCGAAGCTATCGGTGGAGGTGTAGTAGCCCTCGATGCTGTAGCCGGAGCGCTCGAGGTCGAGAGCCTTGAGCTGGGAGCCGATGGTCTGGTCGTTGTACAGCTTGACGGTCACGGCCTTGGCCTGATCGTACAGAGGGTACACGGTGAACAGACGGTACTGGGCAGCGGCCTCGTAACCGGCGATGATGTCCACGATACCCTGACCGTGCTGGGAATCGAAGTCGTAGGTCGGCACGGTGTTCGGCGCAATCGTGTCCCAGCTCTTCTTCACGAGTTGCGGGGTGAAGAAGCTGGCCACGTGCTTCGGGGTGCCGTTGACAAGGAACGTACCGTTGAGGTCGAACCAGCCGGCGAACGCGCTGTTGTTGATACGGGTCAACTCCTCAAGGGTCGTGTTGTTGTAGGCGTCCTTGAAGGTGGAGTTGGCCGTGGTGAAGTAGTACTTGTTGTACGCGGAGGTAGCGGAGGAATCCGCCAGGTGCACGCGGTACTCGGTGGCCTTCTGGAAATCAGTCGGGGTCACCGTGATGTCCTTGGCGTCCTTCGGCACACTCAGGGACTGGCCGTGTTCCACCTTGGTCGCGCCGGAAGTGCCGGAACCAACGGTGTACTGCCAAGCGTACGCCAGCTCCGGGTTGTTGGTGTTGGCGCCCTTGACAGCCTGGTAGTCATCAAGGGTGGCATTCAGGGCCACGTCGTACGCGGTCTTGGCGTTCACCAGCTTGCCGTCCTTGTACAGGCCGTAGGCGCTGGAGCCGCCGAAGTTCACCGTCACACCCTCGTCGGCCTTGGCGGTCAGCACGTCACCGCGCTTCGCGGACGCGACATCCTGATCCCAGCCGGTGAACACGTAGCCGTCGCCGGCCACGTCATCGGACGGGATCTGCCAATTGGCCAGCTGATCGCCGGAAGCCAGACGCACGTACACAGCACGACCTGCAGCAACCGTGACGACGTCACCGGCTCCGTCCGGGTCGCCGTTGGCGAACTCGGTCAGGCCTTTGGTGTTGAACGTGACGGAATCCTTGGCGCCGGAGGTCTCGGACGAGTCGGCGACCGCCCAGTGGGCGTACAGCGTGGTGCCATCGTCGAGCTTTGCGGACGGGTCGACGGCCTGGCCGCCGGCATCCGGGCTCGTGTACCAGCCGGTGAACTCATAGCCATTGTTCGTCAGCTTGCCGTACTTCGCGTACAGGTCCGTGCCGAACACGCCATCAGCGTACTG
>NZ_QFFM01000052.1 GCF_003129905.1 Bifidobacterium callitrichidarum | reverse complement strand
AGGACCGATACCGTTCGCGCTCATTCCCGATGAGGCACCACCACACCCTACGCGCTCAAAAAACGTGAGGCACGTCGCCCGTTTCCATCAAGGGTGGGCTTCATGGTAAACTCGTCATGCTCAAATGTGAGGTAGGCTTCCGCTGCGCCATAGTCGGCATTTTTGGGTATGTAAAATCTCTGGTTGAATGACGGGTTTCGAAGAACGTTCATCCTCTAAGTTCCAGAAGGAACCGTCTGGTTGAAAATCGTTTGAGACGTGTTTCCGTTTCAACCAGAGATTTACCGTTAGTTGAGTATCTCGCCGGTGGTTTCGTCCACCTCGTATTCAGGTTCGGGGAACGGCTCCCATTCGTCTTCCTCGTTGCTCTCGTCTTCCGCTTCGGTGGTGAACAGCGCGCCTTTGGTGAGGATTCGGGGACCGATGCTTATGCCGCCGCTGTTGATGATGTTGAGGAGGTTGGTCTTTCGGTACAGGCTTCTTCCCCGCAACGTTTCAAAGGAGTATCCGCGTCCTTTCATGTTGGATTCGCGTATGAGTCTGTTGGCGCATTCGGTGTAGCCGTTGCTTATGGCTATGGGGCAGTCCCAGTATTGGAAGATCTGGGTGTAGAAGTTGCGTACCGTTTTGGCGAGGGTTCTGAACGAGTCGAACAATTCGCCTTCGGGAATGTTGTTCTCCCATGTTTGGAACGCTTTCTGGGCGTTGCGTTTCGATGTGGGGTTCTCGTCCCAGATGTCGAAGAAGTCCTCCTTGACGTCGAAGGCCGTGGCGAGGGGCTTGAGCTCGTCGACGCCGCGCAGCAGGCGTATTTTCTCGGCCTCCTCGCCTGTGAGGTCGCGACGTCGGGTTTTGAGCGTGTAGGCAAGTCCGCGCTTGGTTTTGATGCGGTCCTTCTTGGTCATGGTCGTTTGCAGGGACCGTCTCACGGAGTCGACGGCTTCGTTGGCCTTCATGACGACGTGGAAGTGGTCGATGGCCCAGCGTGCGTTCGGCATGGCCGTGGCGATGCTTTTCTCGAATGGCCGATACATGTCCGAGCACACCCACATGACCTTGTCCCTGTCGGGCATGTTCATGAAGTATTCTGTGAGGGTCCTTTGGTTTCGGCCGTTGAGCATGTCGTAGAGCGTGCGGTGTTCGAGGTCGGTGATGACGGTGACCTCTCCGATGCGCTTGATCTTGATCTCGTCGATGCCGAGGAATGCGGGCGTGCGGAACCGCAGCTTCTCGTCATAGTCGCGGATGTATTCCTCGAACACGTTCTTGACGGTCACATGGGTCAACGCGTAGTCGACGGCCACGTCGCGGAACGTGGTGCGCAGGGAACGTTGCGCAATGTCCGCGTAGGCGCGCGAGGTCATCATGCGTTTCTGGTTCACGCCGTCGATGTCGGGCTGCCAGATGTCGTTGCACTGGCTGCAACGCCTTCGGGGAAACTCGATGATCAGGCGGGTTGGTACGCCTCCCATGGGGGTGTCCGCGATTTTGAGCGCGCGTCTGCCGTGGCTGTACGTCTTTCCGCCGCAAACCCCGCAAGCCTCGGGCACCGGACCGCAGTACGCGAGCCGTATGTTCTTGACCCGCTTGCCCTTGTCGATCGTCTCCTCGGTGCCCGTCAGCTCGCAGTCCGCGATGCCGAACAGGTCCTTGACGATGGAACCGGAATCATTGGCTGTCATGATCGCGCTCCATCCGCTTCATATACTCCTGAAGTTTCGGGATGTCGTAGCGTTTTCCGGAACGTAGCTGGTCATAGGCCTGATCGGCGAGGGAGTCGATGGCCTGCGGGTCGTTCATGACCTTCGCGGCGAGTGTGGCCGCTCGCTGCAGCCCCTCGTAGTAGAGCTCGGCGTTGTGCGCGGGGTCGGCGACGGTGCTCGCCGGAGAAATCGTGGCCACAGGCACAAACCCGTTGTTGGGCAATCCGAATGATGACGCTGGTGTTGCAGGCATGATGCCCCGTCCCTGGAATGGACCGCTGCCGAATATGGGCTGCAGCGGCGGCGCTCGCATGTGTGAGGCGTCGTAGTGAGGCCCAGTTTAGTGCGGCTGTGGGGAGTGGGTCGAGTTGTATGACGTGGGCGTAGCGTGGTTGCGACACGCCGGTGGATGTGTTGTGTTTGTTGGGTTTTGTGGGTGTGTGGTTGGGGTGGGTTTGCGTTTTGGTTGGGGTTCGTGTAAGTTATTCATCTTTCTGCTGGTTGGTGAGCGGCTGGGGTTGGTTCCCGGTGTGTTCGCTGGCTGTGTTTGGTGGTTTGAGAACTCAGAAGAAAAATTTCTTTTAGATACGAGGTGCCTCATTTGAAAATGAGCGCGTAATCCGGAGTGGTGCCTCACCTGTGGTGAGCGTGAAATCCTAGTCCGC
>NZ_QFFM01000051.1 GCF_003129905.1 Bifidobacterium callitrichidarum | reverse complement strand
CCGAACCCGGAAGCTAAGGCCTGGCACGGCGATGGTACTGCACCCGACAGGGTGTGGGAGAGTAGCACACCGCCGCATTCACACGTTATGAAGGCCCCTTGGAGCACACGCCCCAAGGGGCCTTCTGCTATACCCCCCCAACACCAAACACACGAACACCCTGACATCCGGAATCTGTTCCGTACATGGGCCGGCATGCGGATCCATCCGGATCCCGTCAAAAGACGTCCCTCGGATCCACACACGGCGCTCGTTCTCACCGGTATCCGGAGACATCCAACACCCCCAACAAGACGCCACGTCGAAGCGGACGCCAGGGGTTTCTTCCCCTCCACCAATTACAACCCACACCACGCCATGAACAACACCAGCACACTGAATGCAGCACATAGAAACTCGGCAAAGGGGCTTCTATTCGTACGTGCATGAACGCTCATCACAACTAGTTTTCAAAAGGGGCGAGAACTCATTGGAGTTCCCGTCCCTTTTTCGTATCCATAACTATGTATTCCCATTATTCCGGTAGGATGATTATGGAATTGGGAACTTCGGCTGGGAGGTGACGCGCATGGCTGCGCAAGGCCGAGATGATCGTAGCGTAGAGGCACTGGTCAAATCCAAGGCTGTGTTGGATGTGCTGTCGCACGGACCGAGCACGGTACGCGAAATAAGCGAGAGTACAGGTGAGCCGGTCAGCTCCACATATCGTTTGCTGGACAATCTGTCCGCTGCTGGATGGGTTGAGCGTGGCCTGAATCGTGGTGAGTATCGCCTAGGTATCGCATGCGTGCGAATTGGTGGGCAGATTGAAAGCGGACTTGATATCCAGCAGATTGCCCGCCGGGTATTCCGCGCCCATCGTGGACAGTTTGGCGTATGGGGTTTGTTCGTGAGACGGCGTCTGCGTAGCGTGTGCATCGAAACCCGCACTCGGGAGGCATTGCAGAGTTACGGACAGTTGGTCGGCAATAGCGTGCCGATCAGTGTGGGAGCTCCCTCGTTGGTGCTGGTGTCGTGGCTGAATGCTGATCGATACGATCAGTTGCTGGAGCATTACGCTTACACCAATGAGATGGGCGGCACCTTCTCCACCATGCGTGTCAATGCGGTGGAGCATGCCCGCGTGGTTCGTGAATCGGGCTTCGCGTTCGATGTTGGTCAGACGCTGGCCGGATCGGTGACTATCGGCGTCCCGGTATTCAACCATGCCGGTGAGGTGCAGGCCGCTGTGGTGTTGGGTGGGCTCTCCCGGTCGCTGGAACCAGGCCTGAGCGCCCTGCAATCGCCGTCAGGAGCTATCGATGCGGCATCCGCCGGTTCAAGGGGTGCCGATGGTCGCCAAACCGGAACCCCTGCTCGAAACTCGAAGATGGACACCTCCGATCGGTCGGGTACTGGCTCGGATACCGATGGGGCTGACGAAATGGTCCGCTTAGTGCAGTCCGTCGGCTGTGAGATTTCGCGAGGCTTGGGCTACTTCGGCGACTACCTAGGCCTTGGTCTCGAAAATTGACGGTAGGTCGGTAACAGGGCGGATCACGGTTCGATCAACGTACATTCATTGAACCGAACGATAAACGGTCATCATTCCGCGAATCCATGATGACGCACCGTTTTTCGGTGCGGTACATCTAAAGAACTTCCCCGAGAATCGACGGAATGATCGCATAAAACGCTAACGGATAGGCGGAACATAGAAAGGCTTTAAGAGTGGCGGACGATAAGCGCGAACCCACGAGGGCATTGGACAAAGCAAGCCGCGTTATGGAAGCACTGGCCAAGGAAGGCGGCCTGTCGCCCGCCGATATCGCGGACATGTGCGGCATTCCGCGTTCCTCCGTCTACCGTGTGCTGGACGGCCTGGCAGACGTGGATTGGGTGACCACGGACGCGGACGGCAACTACGCACTGTCCCTGACTTGGCTACGTCTGGCCGATGCTGCACGGGCTTCGCGCACGGAATGGTCCGGAGCACGACCGGTAATGGAACGCATTACCGCGGCCACAGGCATGACCTCGTTCTTGACCGTGGCCGCAGGCGACGAGACGGTATGTGTGGAATGCGCGCAGGGCCACGCCATCGATTCGGTGATCCTGCGACCGGGACGTGTACTGCCACTGCATGCCGGTGCAGCGGGGCGCGTCACGCTTGCGCATTTCAACGACGAACGTGCCGAGCGATACCTGCAGGGCGCGCCGTTCCCTGCCTATAACGAGAACACGTTGGTTACGGCCGAACAGTTGCGTGAGGACATTGCGGTGACCAGGGAACGTGGCTATGCACTGTCGGATGAGGATGTGACGTTGGGTATCGGTGCCGTGGGCGTGCCGATCCTGGATCCCACGACCGGGGAAGTGATCGCAAGCCTGTCTGCAGGAGGTTTTGTGGACGAGGTACTCGCCACTCAGGAATCTTTAGCCGCATTGTTGTGTCAGGGAGTAGACGAAATTCAGCAGGCCGATTCCACCCAATTGGCATAACGGAGAAGAGCTGCACTGTGTCTGAGTCTTGGCGACACGCCGGTACTGGATAATTTTTCGGGCAATGTTGCCGGGCTTGTGGTTGTTGTTTTGGTGTTGGTGGTTTGTTTTTGGGTGTTTTCGACACGCCGGTGGAGCCCAGTGTTTGCAATGGTT
>NZ_QFFM01000050.1 GCF_003129905.1 Bifidobacterium callitrichidarum | reverse complement strand
GCGGACTAGGATTTCACGCTCACCACAGGTGAGGCACCACTCCGGATTACGCGCTCATTTTCAAATGAGGCACCTCGCTCATTCGACGCCCGTGTACCGCGCATACCGACGCTTCCCGCGCGCACCAGTGCGAGCATGCCATCCATCCGGATGACGCTCGTCCGGCACCCGCCCATCGCCGGCTGGCGGACCGACGTGAATTCTCGATGAACGGCATCCTTCCCGCAGGACACAGCGCACGACCGCACGAACCGCATGCGGCACAATGGTGTCAAAGGAGGCACTCCCATGGTCGACGACTACACCGCGAAGATGACCGAGCTCATCGGGCTTATGCGCATGATCGGCAACGACACGCAGCAGTGCGAGGTCAAGGAGTGCAAGCGCCGCATCTCCTCCACCATCACGGATACGCTTTCCGCGTTCTCGAACGGTTCGGGCGGTTGGATCATCCTGGGGCTTTCGGAGAAGGCCGGGTTCACGCCGGTGGAGGGGTTCGACGCGCGCGCCATGCAGGAGGCGCTGAGCCAGGCATGTGAGAAGATGACGCCGGTGGTGCGCCCGGTGATCGTGACTTGTCCGTTCGAGGGCGCGAATCTGGTGTTCGCCCGCGTGGACGAGATGCTGCCGCGAGACAAGCCCTGCTTCACCACCGCGTTGGGCCCGCATGGCGGCTCGTTCATCCGTACCGGCGACGGCGACCGACGCATGACCTCCTACGAGGTGGACCGGCTCATCGAGGAGCATCTGCAGCCCACCTATGATCTGGACATCGTGCCGCACGCCACCACCGACGATCTGGATCCCACGCTGGTGGCCGGCTTGCTGGCCCGCGCCCGCGAGCAGCATCCGCATGTGTTCGCCGGCCGCGACGCCACGCGCACGCTGCTCGATCTGCAGGTGCTGCGTCATGACGATTCCGACGACAGCGAGGTGGGCGGGGTCCTGCGACCCACGCTGGCCGGACTGCTCGCGCTCGGCCGTTACCCGCAGAAGTACTATCCGCGGCTTTCCATCGCGATCGCCGTATTCCCCGGCACCGACCGGGACGAGGTGTTCCGCGGCGACGACCGGCTGGTGGCGGCCAAGACCATCGTGGGGCCGATTCCGGTGATGATCAACGACGCGGTCGAGTCGCTGATGCGTTGGATCGGCGCGAAGAAGCCGGACTATCCGCCCGTGGTGCTGCGCGAGGCCATCGCGAACGCGCTGACGCACCGTGACTACTCCCCCGACGCGCGCGGCACGCAGGTGCGCATCAGCGTGTTCACGAACCGTATCGAGATCACCAATCCGGGCGGCCTGTACGGCACGGTGACGCACGATGTGCTGGCGAACCCGAACCCGGTGACGGGCGTGCCGTTCGTCTCCACCCGCAACCAGTTCCTGTTCACGCTGCTGGAGTCCACGCCGTATCCGGACGGCGGATTCGTGAACCCGGAGGGCGGCGACGGCTACCAGCGCATCGCGGCGAGTCTCAGGGAGGCGGGCATCGAACCGGCCACCACGGTCAACGACATCAACACGTTCACGATGACCATCACCAAGCAGCGTTCGGCGGCGAACAGCACGCCGAGCGACATCTCGAAGGCGATCCTGACCGTGCTGGAGCGTCATTCGGCGATGAGTATCAAGGAGATCATCCGCGAGCTGCAGCTCACTCCCCTGGCGGCGACCTCCGGCATGCGCGAACTCATACGGGAGGGTCGGGTCGCCAAGGTGAAGTTCCAGGACGACCCGACCCAGCGGTATCGGTTGAAGGGGATGTAACGGCGACGCACACCGCCTGCGACTTACGCTTCGGCGAGTTGAGTCACGGTCGACGCCACCGCATTCGGCCGGGAGCGGCGGAACCGTCCGGCGGCGAGCCCCACGCAGACGAACGCGACCGCGAACAGCGCCACGATACCGGTGGCGGCGGCCCAACCGGCCATGTCCATGCCGGAAGCGGAACCGGCGCCAAGCGCCTCGTCGATCGCCGTGCAGTACCACCAGCCGGGCGTCAGTTTGGCGACGGCGACCATCGCGTCGGGCATCATGCTCATCGGGAACGCGATGCCGGACGCGAACAGGATGAGCAGTCCGAATACGTTGGCGAACCCGTTGGCAACCGTGTCGGAGGCGCCGAATTCGCCGAGCATGAAACCGCAGGCCGTGCACATGAGGGCGAACATGCAGATCGAGACGAAGGTCATTACCACACCGCCCACCGGTATGGAGGCGATGTTCGCGCCGGTCGCGGCCGTGAGCCCCAGCGCGACGACCAGATAGCCCATGCAGATCAGCAACGCGAAGCCGCACAGCACGCTCATGCGCTTGAGTCCGATGGAGGCCGAGGGGGTGGCCATGAGCCGGCGTCGCAGTTCGCCGGTGCCGAACACGCGAGCCACCAGGCTTACGCAGACGCTCAGGGTGAGGAACAGCGGGTAGATCGCCGTCTTCATCGTGTCGCCGAATCCGGAGGCGACGGGGTTCGCCGCACCGGCGTTCCGGTCGTCCTGCGACGTGACGTTCTCCACGGCGACCGGACGGTTGGCTTTCGCATCGTGCGCCGTGCGTGCGGCCCGCTTGGCGGCGGCCTGCACATCGGTCGTCGTCAGGTCGGACAGCGACCCCTCCGGCAGCGAATCGAGGTCGATTGCGGTCGAGCCGTCCGCCGAGCCGTTCATAAGCCGGGACCAGTCGCCGTTCTGCCCCGCAGCCATCTGTCCGCTCATCTGTCCGTTCATCTGCCCGGCGGCACCGGCGGCGGACCCGCCGGCCGAGGAACCGGAAGACGTCCCGCCGATCATCTTCGCATACCATGCGGCGAGCTCACTGTCGTCGACCTGCACGTTTTCCCCGATCAGCGCGATGCGGGTGAGCGAGAGGAACCCGTTCACGTTCATGCCGCCGATGGTTCCGGCGCCGGACGTGTAGCTCGTGACCGTCTCGACCTTCGGCATGTCACCGCCGGATCGCACGGCTTCGATGAAATCGTCGGCGTAGCCGCGCGGGATGATGACGATGAGATCGGTCCAGTTCGAGGCGACGGCCTGCTGCAACGATTCGGGATCGTCGTCCAGTTCGACCAGCGTGGCGGAATCGGACAGGTAGTCGCGCAGGCCGTCGGCGATGCCGCCGCGGTTGGCGTCCCGGTCGACGACGGCGACGTTGACCTTCTCCGGCTCGTAGGCGTCCGCCACGGTCCGGTTGGCGGCGGTGATCTGCGACCAGCTGAGCGTGAACATCATGATGCCCATGAGCACCAGGTAGATGATGATGTACGTGCGGTGCGCGAGCAGTACGCGCACGGTGGCCTTACAGGTGTTCATAGCGTTGCCTCCTGAGCATGATCACGCCGGCCGTGAGGAACACCGCGCTCATCGCGAACAGGATGGCGCAGGTGCGGATGAACGGCTGGTAGCTGTCGTAGTACATGAGCGAGTAGAACAGGTCGGTCACCTGTTGGGCGGGGTTGATGATGGCGAGCAGCGGTGCCTTGCGCGAGATCAGGTCGCTCAGTTCCATGGCGAATCCGCCGTACAGGCCGCTGAACAGGGACAGCGAGCAGGCGATCGCGGTGGCCATGCCCTGTTTGACGCCGGTCGTGAGCTTGGGGATGGCGCCGATCATCGTGCCGAACGCGCAGGTCATGAACGAGGCGACGATCACGGCGAGCACGGCGGCCGGTTCGCGTCCGCCGACTTCGATGCCGCAGACGTAGCGGATGTACGCGAGCGCGACGAGCAGGCAGGCGCAGGAGCACAGCCATCCCGCGAGGAATCCGGCCACGAGCTGTTTGGTCCGTCCGAGCGGTGCGACGGTGCGGCGGATGCCGAGCGCGGAGAGGTTCGCCTGAGCGGTGGTGACCGTATGGATCATGTACGACATGGCGACCAGACAGGCCATGCCCATGAGCGCGTAGTAGTATCTCGCCATCACGCTGGGTTTGAAGTTGGTGAGCGTGACCTCTTTGGTGGCGTTCATGGATGCGTTGATGCCGTTCCAGAACGTGCGTGTGGCCGGGGCGGTCGGGTTGTCCTTGAGCACGGACTTCACGGTGGCACTGGTGCGGTTGTACTGGTCAAGTACGTTGTCAAGGGCCGAGAGGGAAACATCAAGTCCCGCCTCCTGCGTGCCGTTGTTGGCCACGGTCACGGTGTCGTCGCTGAGTGTGAGTGCGATTCGTCCGTCGTCGTCGGCCTTGAGGTAGCCGTCCGTCTTGCCTTGGGACAGTAGTTCGCGGGCCTGCGATGTCGAGTCGACCTTGGTGACGTCCAGCAGGGTCACGCCGGGGTCGATGTCCATTACATTCATGCCTGCATTCGTGCCGCTGCCGTCCTGAGTCTTGCCTGAATCGCTTGTCTTGCCGGACATTGCCGTGATGAGCGTGTCCGCGCCGACCGCGTTCGTCCAGTTCGTGTCCTCCACGACGGCCACGGATACCGGCGTGATGCTCATGGCCTGGTCCAGGTTGCCGAACACGCCGTTGAACATGGTCGACAGCGCTATCGGGAACACGATAAGCCAGAACAGCGCGCTTTTGTCCCTGAGATTCGCCTTGAGTGTGACGATGAACGTGCTCCACATGGCGTTCTCCTTTCCTTGAGTTGTGGAGGGTTCCTAGTCGCGCAACGCCTTGCCGGTGAGCTCCAGGAACACGTCGTTCAGGGTGGGCGGACGACTGGTCAGGTGTCCGATGTTCGCGCCCGAGGTGCGCAGCACGCCGATCAGGTCGACGAGGTTGTGGTCGCCGCGACGGCAGCGCACATCCAGCTCGCGCCCGTCGTAGGAGGCCTCGATGACGAACGCAAGGGCACGTACGGCGGCGAGCGTCTCGTCGGTCAAGTCGAGCGTTTCGATGGTGATGCGTTCGCCCGTGTCGATCATGGCCTTGAGTTCGTCGGCGGTGCCGAGCGCGAGGTGACGGCCGTGGTCCATGATGAGGATGCGGTCGCAGATCTGTTCGACCTCCTCCATGTAGTGGCTGGTGT
>NZ_QFFM01000005.1 GCF_003129905.1 Bifidobacterium callitrichidarum | reverse complement strand
GCGGACTAGGATTTCACGCTCACCACAGGTGAGGCACCACTCCGGATTACGCGCTCATTTTCAAATGAGGCACCTCGTACCCACCGACGTTTACTGTTCGGACTTTGCTTTGGCCACCGAGATCATCGATCAAATCAAGTTGCGCAGCAAGACGGTTGTTACGCCGAGAGTCCGTACTCCATTCGAAATAAGTTCGCGAAATCTTCGATTTCGCTCCATCCGGTTCCACAACCGATACCGAAAAAAATAGAGTGTTCTTAGAGTGCACCTGCGTGGGAATCGTTATAATTCCAACCTTTGACGCACCATACTGATATAACCGTTATTTATGACACTGCTGCAGCTGAAATACATCGTCAAAATCGTCGAATGCGGGTCCATGAACGAGGCTTCGCACGCCCTGTACGTCTCCCAGCCGGCGCTGAGCTCCTCCGTGAAGGAACTGGAGAACGAGCTGGGCATCGAGATCTTCACCCGCTCCTCGCAGGGCATCGCCCTGACCGTGGACGGCGCCGAGTTCCTGACCTACGCCCGCCAAGTGCTCGACCAGGCCGACCTGCTCGAGGAGCGCTACAAGCACGCCAAGCCGCGCAAGCAGCTGTGCCAAGTCTCCACCCAGCACTACATGTTCGCCGTCGAGGCGTTCGTGGAGATGATCAACTCCATCAAGTCCGACGAATACGAGTTCACCATTCGCGAGACCCGCACGCGCGACATCATCAACCAGGTTGCCAACATGCAGTCCGAAATCGGCATCATCTACCTGTCCGATTTCAACAAGGACGTGATCGGCAAGCTCCTGCGCGAGAAGCACCTCGAATTCCATCCGCTCTTCCGCGCCCCGCTGCACGTATTCATCTCTCGCAACAACCCGCTGGCTTCCAAGAAGGTTGTGACCATGGAGGATCTGAAACCCTACCCGTTCATCCAGTACGAGCAGGGTGAAGAAGGCTCCTTCTACTTCTACGAAGAGGCGGTCTGGCCGGAGTATTCCCCCAAGCAAATCAACGTGACCGACCGCGCCACGATCCTCAACTTCATCATCGGCCTCAACGGTTACACAGTCTGCACCGGCATCGACAACGGCGACCTCAACAACGAGAAGATTGTCACGGTCCCGCTCGACACCGACGAGACGATGCTGGTGGGCTGGATTACCAACGAGCGCGCCAAACTGTCCAAGGCGGCCGAAACCTACCTCACCAAGCTCAAGTCCGTGGTGGCCGACCACGGCTATAAGCTCATCGACTGACAGTCATACGCGGAGACGAGTAAGTGGGTAAGACAGCTCCCATCGGGAGTTGTCTTACCCACTTTCATATGAATTCGCGTCATAATCACACCCCGCCCTGCGCGGTGCCGTCTCCAACCGTCACTATGTATGCGTCTCAACGAAGGTGCCGCGTACTTAATGTCGTTTCAAGCAGCGAAACCGTCACTATGTATGCGGCGCTCTCGTCGAACCGCATACATAGTGACGGTTTCATCGAACATGGATTCGGCAAACGTCTCAAACCGCGCTCATGCATGACGGCCGGCAACACACGGCGGAATCGGGCCCCTGCTGCCATTCCCGTATGAACCGCGTTACGTCGCCTAGAACTGCTTGCTCATCGCATCAGCACCGTAACGGCCGTATTCGCTGCCACCGCTGGTCGCGGTCACACCCCAGTAGGTGGGCATCAGCTTCGACCCGGCCGGGTTGAAATCGTCGAAGATGCTGAGAGCGCAATCGGCGTTAGGCTCGCAGGTCGTCTCGCTTTCGCCCATCGCATACGCCGAGTGCAGCACGTTGCCGTCGCCATCCAGCGCCTGGAAATACACGTTGAACGAGGAATACGCCTGTTGCGTGTTGTTGTGCACGGTTATCGGCGTCTCGTAATACAGGTAGCTCTGCGTGGGATCCCCGATCGCGGTTACGGTCAGTGCCGGTTCCTTGTTCTGCTGCTGCGCCTGCTTGACCTCATCCACGACATTGCCGTATTTCTCGCGATCCTGCTTCGCCTGATCGATGGTGGCTTTGGCCTGTTTGATCTGCTTCTGACGGTTGGCCACATCCTGCTCGGATTCCATCAGGTCCACATTGGCCCACTTGAGGTTCTGGCTTGCCTTCTGGTATTGCGGCGTGTCCTTGACTATCACGGACTGACCGCCGAGACGGTAGGCGATGACGCCGGTTCCCGCAAGCACAAGCACGCAGACCACGATTCCAGCCGTTTTGGCTGCCACGGCAAGCGGGCCCTTGGCGGCATCCCAACGTGCGCGTTCGTCAGCGCTGGCCTTTCCGGAAGCCACTCGCGTAATCATTCCCGCAGCCTGTCCGAGACTGGTGAATGCTTTGTCCAACAGCAGGAATACCCGGTCGCCTATGGTCATGTTCTCATTGGTGGGAACCGAGGTGTTCAGCGGCCCTTGATGAGTGAACAGCCGCTGTAGTTCTGGTTCATGATTCCCGGCGTCATGCCGGCCGGGCCCCTTGCCGTGCTCGATATGCTCGGCGTGTTCGTCACGCTGATGCCCGGTCTGTTCATCGTGTTCGTCACGCTGATGCCCGGTCTGTTCGTCGTGTTCGTCGCTCATGGGATCACCACCGTCTTGACGTCCTTGCCGAATTCGTGACTGTCGGTCGTCTTGTCGGAGCCGCCGTCACCACTGGTGTTGGGGATGCTCATGTAGTATCCGGTCGGCTTCAACGTGGCGCCGGAGAATCCTTCGTCCTGAATCATACCCTCGCACACTGCGGTTTTGCCGGGGTAGAGCACCACGTAATCCACGTACGCGGAGGCACCGTTCTTCAGCACCTTGCCGTCCGCGCCGATGATGTCCATGCGCAGGCTGATGTCGTAGATCACATGCCCCGAGGTGTTGCGTACCGTGATCTGCGGGTACAGGTACTTGGTCAGGCCGGATTGCGCGCCGTATTCTTCGTAGAACGTGTCCGGTTTGAGTGTGATGGATTCGATGGTCAGCGGTTCGGCCCCCACCGCCGTGTTGCCGCCGTACTGGCTGAAAGCCTTCTTGTCGTCCTCGATTTGCTTTTCGGCTTTGGCTGCCTGTTCGCGCAAGTCGTCGCGCTGAGTGGTCAGTTCCTCAGTCTTCTTGCGGTTGCTCGCGACCTGTTCCTCGACTTTGGCTGCCTTCGCCTCCACGTCCAGATAAGCCTGATCTTTTGTGGGGTTTTCGGTGAACCGACCCACAGCGAAAGCACCGGCAAACACCAATACGGCAGCAACAATCACCGCGATGGCGATGCGGACAATATCCTTCCGGCGGCCGCCCGGTTTGCCCGACGTTTCTCCCCCATCCATCGGCACTTGGGCCCGCGCATCATCACTCATACTTCCACTGTAGTGAGCCGGTACCGCGGTCTACAGCGAAGTCACCCAATGTTCATCTTGACATCGCCGAATACGCCGCCGAAGCCATTGACGCCCTATACCGGCATCAAATCGACGGATAGTACCGGTTCGGATCCACCTTGTCGGCAAGCTCGCGAACTTCCTTGGCGTTTTGCCGGTCCAACGTACCGCCTTTCGCCAGCTTGTCCGCACGCGAATCGAGATAATGCTGTGTGCCGGCGAAATACCCCAACGCCATAACAGCCACTGCAATAACAGACACCATCATGTCCATGGCCGATGCTCCTTCCATGCAGGTTCCGTTGCATTCGACTTCATAGTAGGCCCGATAACGAAGAAACGCCCCTTGGTTTGCAAGGAGCGTTTCTTCGTTATCGATGAATTCGAATTAGTTAGGCGTGATTTGCCCTATCAGGCGCCGTACTGCTCGAGGTACGCCTCGGCGCGCTGCTTGATGTCCTGGTCGAGCAGCGGAGTGCCGTCGGACTTCTTCATCTTGGCGGCGGCGTCGAAGATCTCACGCACGTTGGCGATGGCGAGCACCGGGAAGCCGAACTCCTGCTCCACGGCCTTGACGGCGGACAAATCTGAATCCTTGGTCTTCTCCATGCGGTCCACGGAGAGCACCAGGCCTACGACCTCGACGTTGGCCTCGGCCTTGAGCTTGGGGATCACCTCGCGCACGGCGGTGCCGGCGGTCATCACGTCGTCCACAAGCAGCACCTTCATGCCGTCGGTGAGCGGGGTGCCGACCATCCAGCCGCCGTCGCCGTGATCCTTCTTCTCCTTGCGATCGAAGGTGTAGCCCACGGTCATGTTGTGGCCGGCGGTCAGCGCGATCGCGGTGGAGACGGCCAGCGGGATGCCCTTGTAGGCCGGGCCGAACACGGTGTCGATGTCGCGCGGGATGGTGTTGTGCACGATCGCCTGGCTGATCTTCTCGGCGTAGAAGGCGCCCAAGGTGGCGATCTTCTTGCCGTCGTCGAAGGCGCCGGCGTTGATGAAGTAGGGGCTCTGACGGCCGGACTTCAGGGTGAAGTCGCCGAACTTCAAAGCGTTGGATTCCAACAGGAATTCCGTAAAGCGATGTGCAAGCGTTTCTGCCATAACGTTCTCCTCTGTATTTCTGGCTCCCCTCACCGAGGGATGCCGTCACCGATAGGTGACTGAGGGAGAGTGATCGGCATAGGTCACTCCCCTCAGTCGGCTCCGCCGCCAACTCCCCTCGGTGAGGGGAGCCAGGCAGGTGTTATCGCCAAGTTTTGCCTGCGGCCAGTTTAGCAGCGAGTTCGGGACGTGCGTCGAGCAGGTCGTCCAGTTCGCGGGCGATGCGCAGTGGTGCCACCGGGTCGAAGAGCGCGGCCGCGCCCACTTCCACGGCATTCGCACCGGCGTACAAGTATTCGAGGGCCTTCTCGCCGGAGTCGATGCCGCCGATGCCGATGATCGGGATGTCCGGCAGGGCGGTGCGCGTGCGGTACACGGCCGCGATGCCGATGGGCAGCACAGCCGGGCCTGATACGCCGCCGGTCTTGTTGGCAATGATCGGCTCGCCGGTGCGGATGTCCAGACGCATGCCCAACAACGTGTTAATCATGCTCAAGGCGTCCGCGCCATGCTCCACAGCGGCGCGTGCCGGCACGGTGATGTCGGTGACGTTCGGCGTGAGCTTGACGACCAGCGGCTTATCGGTCATCGGACGCAGCTTGTCCATGAGAGAGGCGAGGGCCACCGGGTCGGTACCCACACTCATGCCGCCGTGGGTCACGTTCGGGCAGCTCACGTTGATTTCCAACATGTCCGCCGTGGAATCGGCGAGCTTGGCGACCACCTGCATGTAGTCGTCGTCGCAGTGGCCGGCCACATTGGCCACCACCAGGGCGCCGGCGGCCTTGAGCTTGGGCAGGTCGTCTTCGAGATAGTGGTCCACACCGGGGTTCTGCAGGCCCACGGCGTTGAGGTTCGAGGCCGGGCCTTCAGCGGTGCGCGGGGACTGGTTGCCTTCCCACGGCACGGGCGAGCAGCCCTTGGTGCTCACCGCGCCGAGCTCGCTGACGTCGTAGAACCAGCGCACGGCGGCGTACTGGAACGTGCCGGAGGCGGTGCCCACGGGGTTCTTCCAGGTCACGCCGGCCACCTTGGTGGGGTGTTTCCACTCGTGAGCCTCGTAGATGTTGATGTGGTTGTCGTTGGCGTTTGTCGTAGCGTTCTCGCTCATGCTCACTCTCCCCATCCGAGCTGTTCGCGGGTGAACACCGGGCCGTCGGTGCAGACTTTGAGTCTGCCGTCCACGGTGTCCACAGTGCACAGCACGCAGGTGCCGTAGCCGCAGCCCATGCGCTGCTCCATGCTGAGCTGTGCCGGGATGCCGCGCTTGGCGGCCCATGCGGCCACGGCCTTCATCATCGGCAACGGGCCGCAGGAGAGAATCACTGGCTTAAGGCCGTCCACGTCAAGGTCGCCGGAGGTCTCCAGCTGGTTCAGCAGGTCCACCACATTGCCTTCGGCGTTGGTGATGCTCCACGAACGGTCGGTGTGGCGGGAAACATACTCCTCGGCGAAGCGTTCGTCGCGGTATCCGATCACGGAAGTGGCCACGGAGCCGGCCAGGGAGGCGATCTTCTGCGCGGCGCAGATCAGCGGGGGCACGCCGAGACCTCCGCCCACGAGGATGTAGTTGGCGTCCTGCTTGAGGTTGAAGCCACGTCCGAGCGGGCCGAGCACGTCCACGGTGTCGCCGGCCTTGAGCTGGGCGAGCTGTTCGGTGCCGTGGCCGATGACGGCGAAGATCACGCTCACCTCATCACCTTCGACCTCGCTCACGCCAAACGGGCGGGGCATGAGCATGAAGTCGTCGTGGGTGAACAGGTTGACGAACTGGGCGGGCTTGGCGTGGGAGGCGATGAACGGGTCACGGAAAGTGAGCCGCATCACACGGTCGGCCAGCGCACGCGCGTCGGTGATCTCGACGGTGTGGCGGGGCGGGAAGAAGCCCGCCGCCTGCGCTTCGGCCACCACGTCATGTGTCGGGGTGAAGGTAGTCATAAGGTTCCTATTCGCGATTGTCGATGTGCTTCGGACCGGCCGGAGAGCCGTGCCGGAGCACATGCTCTACCAGGTCGGGAAATGTCAGCGGTACACGGCCACGCGCAGATTATCGCGCATGTCGAGCGCGGCCTGGCGTGCGCTGTCGGCCACGAGGCCGAGCGCCTCGTCGGCGGTCATGGATTCGGAGTACTTGCCGGTCTTCTTCCAAGCACCAATGATGCCGCGCGAGGAGTTGACGATAGCGCCGGAGCCCTGCTCGTCGAACATGCCGGCCACGTCCTGGGCCGTGCCGCCCTGCGCGCCGTAGCCCGGAACCAGGACGAACGTGGGCGGCAGGCGGGCCCGCAGCGCACGGCCTTCCTCGGGATGGGTGGCGCCCACCACGGCGCCCACGCGGGAGTAGCCGTGCGAGCCGACGGTCTCGGCACCCCAGCCTTCCACGAGGTCGGCTACGTGCTCGTAGACCTTCTTGCCGTCCGCCAGGTCGAGCATCTGCAGCTCGCTGGACGACGGGTTGGAGGTGCGCACAAGCACGAAGATGTCCTTGTCCGCGGCGGCTGCGGCCTCGACGAACGGGGTGATGCCGTCGGTGCCGAGGTACGGGTTCACGGTCACGGCGTCCTCATGCCACGGGTCGAAGGTCTCGCTGCTTTCGCCGCCGGCAACGCCGCTCAGGTGATGGGCGTAGGCTGCCGCGGTGGAACCGATGTCGCCGCGCTTGACGTCGCCGAGCACGTACAGACCCTGCTGGGCCGCGTATTCGCAGGTCATCGTGTACACGTCCACGCCGGCCGGGCCGAGCGCTTCGTACATGGCGATTTGCGGCTTGACGGCGGGGACGATGTCGGCAATCGCGTCGATGATGGTGCGGTTGAATTCGAAGTACGCCACAGCCAGTTGGGCGGCGGGCAGTTCTTCAGGGGATTCCACCGAATCACGCACCTCGTCGGCGAAGCTGGCCACCACTTGCGGGGGCACCAGCGCTTCGGTGGGGTCAAGGCCCACGACGGACGGGTTCTGGGTGTTTTCGATTGCTTCGATCAGGCGGTCCATCGAAGTCCTTTCGTTCTTTTTCGGGGTTCCCCTCAGCCAGCCTCGCTGCCATCTCCGCTGAGAGAAAGGAAGCCGGAATAGAGTACCTCGGCTCCCTCTCTCTGAGGGGATGGCAAGCGGAACTTGACTAAGGGGCAGTTACCTTACGTACGAATGTGTTACAGCCGGCTGAACATGAACTGCGAGCCGATGATGGTGGCGAGCGGGCGTCCGGTGACCTTCCAGCCGCCGAACGGGGTGTTGCGGGCCTTGGAGTGGAACGCTTCCGGATCCACGGTCCATTCCTCGTCGGTGTTGAGCACCACAAGGTCCACGTTCTCGGAACCTTCCACGCTGCCCAGGTCGAGCAGGCGGTTGACGCCCTCGCGCTTCGTCCCGTCGGCGGAGTGGCCGGCGGCATCGGCCGTCTCCCCCGCAATCACGCCATCCGGGTCATCCCCGGTGGGTGCGGGTTCGGCGAAGTCCTCCACAAGCACGGCGATGTCCGTGGGCTCGTGGCCCATGAGCTCGTCCGGTCCCACGCTCATGAGTTCAATGAGGCGTTCGTCGGAGATGAACCCGCCGTCCACCAGCACCTTGTGGCATACACCATACGCGCATTCGAGGCCGATGATGCCGTTGGGGGCCTTGAGGAAACCAAGTTCCTTCTCCTCCATAGTGTGCGGTGCATGGTCGGTGGCAAGCAGGTCCACGGTGCCATCCGCGATGGCCGCGATGGTGGCCTTGCGGTCGTCCTCGGAACGCAGCGGCGGGTTCATCTTGGCCAGCGTGCCGTATTCGAGCAGCGCTTCGTCGCTCAGGGCGAGGTAGTGCGGCGCGGTCTCGCAGGTGATGGGCAGTCCCTCGGCTTTGGCCTTGCGGATCGCATCGAACGAGATCGCGGTGCTCACGTGCTGGAAGTGCACGTGGATGCCGGTCCTGCGGGCCGCTTCGATGTCGCGGGCCACGATCTTCAGTTCGGTGTCCTCGGGGATGCCGGGCACGCCGAGTTTGCGGGAGACCAGGCCATCATTGACGGCGCCGGTGTCGTGATGCTCGCAGTGCTCGATAAGACACAGGCCGGATGCTTTCGCGTTGGCCAGCACGTCGTCGAGAATCGGCTCGGGTACAGCGGAGCCGTCGTCGCTGATCGCGGTGACGGGGTGCTCGTTCATGGCCGCGGTCTTGGCGTCGTCCTCGAATCCGGGCACGTACCTGAGCCAGTCGGCGGTGTCGCTGGCCTCGCGACCGGCGCGGTCCTTGGATGCGCAGACGCACAGGTCGTAGCGGACCGGCAGCTTGACGTCGTGGGCGGCGTCGTACTGCTGCAGGAAATCGATGACGTTGCCGCATCCGGCGTCCAGCACCTCGCGTGCGCCGGGCTTGTCGGCGGCGGCATCCTCCTCGGTCACGGCCTGACCGTCGAGCGCGGGCAGCGTGTTCGGCATGATGAGCACGTTCGTGTATCCGCCGGACGCGGAGGCGCGGCAACCGGAGACCATGGATTCCTTGTAGGTCTGGCCGGGGTCGCGGAAGTGGACGTGCGGGTCGGCGAAGCCGGGGGCCAGCGTCAGGCCGGTGGCGTCGATGTCGGCGCCATCATGCAAGGCGTCCGTGTCGGCGAAGTAGGCGTCGGCAAGGCCCGGAACCACCAGGTCGATGATCTCGCCGGTGTTCCAGACCTTGATGTTGCGTAGGGTGATGCTCACAGTTTGGCTTCCTCGTCGCAGTAATCGCAACGGTATTCCATGCGCTCGGAGTGCACGAGGTGGAACATCTGCTTGATGCCGGGCTCGGTGGTGGTCACACAGCGCGGGTTGACGCACTTGATCACGCCCACGATGTGCTCGGGCAGGTGCGGCGTCTTCTTCTCCACGATCGTGCCGCCGCGGACCACATCCACGGTGGCCTGGCGGGCCACGAAGCCGAGCACGTCGAGGTCGATGTCCTTGTCGTCCTCGATCTTGATGATGTCCTTCGAGCCGTAGCGCTGGGACGTGGTGTTCATGATGAGCGCAAGCTTGGTCTTGGACGGGTCGATCTTGAGGTATTCGAGCACCTTGAGCGAGGTGCCGGCCGGCACATGGTCGATGATGATGCCGTTGACGATGCTGGTGACTTCCATCAGGCCTGGACCTCCTTGGGGTTGAGCGGTTCGTATCCGGGCAGTTCGTCGCCCACCACGGAGCTTTCGAGCGCCATACGCATGAGCATGCCGTTCTTAACCTGCTCGAAGTAGGCGGCGCGCGGGTCGTCGTCCACTTCCACGGCGATCTCGTTGACGCGCGGCAGCGGGTGGAGCACGGCCATGTCCGGCTTGGCGAGGGAGAGCTTGTCCTCGTCGAGGATGTAGGTGTCCCTCAGGCGCAGGTAGTCGTCCTCGTTGAAGAAACGCTCCTTCTGCACGCGGGTCATGTACAGCACGTCGAGGTCGCCGATCACGGAGGCCAGGTCGCGCACCTCCACGTAGGAGCAGCTCGGGGTGGCGTTGATGCGGTCGATGACGTACTGCGGGGTCTTGAGCTCGTCCGGGCTGATGAGCACGAAACGCACGTTGCCGAAGCGGCACAGGGTCTCGATCAGGGAGTGCACAGTACGGCCAAAGGTCAGGTCGCCACACAGGCCCACGGTCAGGTTCGTGATGCGGCCGAAGCGAGACTGCAGCGTGGCCAGGTCGGCCAGCGTCTGCGTGGGGTGCATATGGCCGCCGTCGCCGGCATTGATCACCGGCACGCTCGCCGCACGGGAGGCCACCAGCGCCGCACCCTCCTTCGGGTGACGGATGGCGACCACGTCCACGTAGTTGGAGACGGTCTTGAGCGTGTCCGAGATGGACTCGCCCTTGGTCACGGAGGCCAGCTGCGCGCCGGCGAAGCCGATGACCTTGCCTCCGAGGCGCAGCATGGCGGTCTCGAAGCTCAGGCGGGTTCGAGTGGAAGGCTCGTAGAACAAGGTGGCGAGCACGCGGCCCTCGCAGGTGTGGGACACCTCTTTGCGATGCGCGTCGATGTACTCGGCCTTATGCAGTAGTTCGAGAATCTGATTGGTAGACAGGTCGTCCAGCGTCACCACGCTCTTGCCGACCATGGGTGTTTCTTCAGACAAGGCTCACCTTTTCGCTCGTTGGTTTCAGGTGGCCACCCTTGTGTGACCTAATCTAACTTACGCCATTTTTCGGACAGCCGCGTTCACCGAGTGTTCACCCTTGATTCCGGGGGTTTCGACGATTCCATCGTGACTCCCCTCTTTGAGAGGAGCTGTCACCGTAGGAGACTGAAAGGAACCTCATGAATCAGACGAAACTCCCCTCAGTCGTCTTCGACGACGGCTCCCCTCGGAGAGGGGAGCCAGAATAACTCACGAGCGGATCGCTCCCCTACCGCTGGGCGCGACGGCGGTTTTCGACGAGTCTCGGGGCGATTACGTGCATGCGCGGGGACGCCGGCTGCTGTGCGGTCTCCTCGATCTGGCCGTAGAAAAGCCGCTGGCATACGTCGCGGCACTTGCGCATGACACCCAACAGGTCGTTCTCGAAATGCTGTCCGCGATGCGCGCCGTAGCCGAGATACACGGCGATGCCGCCGAGCGAGTAGATGTCGTCCGGCAGGATGTCCGCCTGGTTGGCGCGTCCGGACCACAGGTAGTTGCCGTTACGGGCCGCGGTGCATAGCATCCATGCCTTGCGCAGCTGGATGGCGTCCATCGGGCTGATGAGTTTCTTGGCCTCCAGCACGTCCAGTGCCTCCAGGGTGCCGTTAACGCGCAGATCCCGGATATCGCCGGCGTGTTGCAGCTGCATGAGCTGCACGGTCCACTCCACGTCCGAAAGGCCGCCCTTGCCGAGTTTCAGGTGGCGTTCGCGACGCACGCCGCGTGGCAGTCGTTCGGCCTCCATGCGTGCCTTGAGCTTGCGGATGCTTTGCAGCTCGGCATCGGTGAGTTCGACGGTCGGGTAGCGCAGGGGGTCCGCGATGTTGATAAGGAAGTCGCGGGCGAGTTCGGCGTCACCAGCCGCGTAGCGCGCACGCAACAGCGCCTGGCGTTCCCAGGTCGATGCCCAGGATTCGTAGTATTCCTCGCATGAGGCGTACGAGCGCACGATCGGCCCGTTCTTGCCTTCCGGACGCAGGTCGAGATCGAGCTCGATCTTCGGTTCCAACGTGGTCGGCCCCTGCAGAATGGCCCGCAGGTCCTCCACCGTCTTCTTGGCGAAGGCGTTGGCTTGCGCGTCATCGGCGTCGTCGGCGGGACGGTAGATGAGGATGGCGTCCGCGTCGGAGCTGAAGTTCACCTCGCGTCCGCCATAGCGGCCCATGGCGATCACCGCGATGTCCGCCGGCGCGGACGCGACGCCGAACGCCGCGGTCTGGTGACGCACGGCCCAAGTCAACGAGGCATCGATGATGGCATCGTAGACGTCGGTCATGGCTTTCAGACAGGTGGCATCGTCCATCACGCCGCTCATCCAGGCCAATCCGATGCGTTCGATCTCGTGACGGCGCATGGCGCGCACGGAGTTGGCGAATTCGTTGATGCTGGAGCCGAAACGTTCCAGCACCGAATGCGTCTGTACGTCCAGCGCTTCGCGTGTGCGGGCCTTGAGGTCGTCATCGTCGCCAAGCCAGCTGATGGATTCGACCGACTTGTTGAGCGCGTCACCCAGGAACCGGGAGTTGGACAGGATGTGGCACAGGCGCTGCGCCGCCGAAGTGGAGTCGCGTAGGAAGCCGAGGTAGCTGGAGTCCGTGCCGAAGTTCTCCTCCAGCTTGCGCCAGTTGAGCAGGCCCATGTCCGGGTTCTGTCCCTCCCCCAGCCATTGCAGCACGGCGGGCAGGATGATGCGGTTGATCTTGGCCGCGCGGCCCACACCGGCGGTGAGGGCCTGCACGTGGCGGATGGCGGCCTGCGGGTCGCCGAAGCCGATGGACGCGAATCGTTCTTGGGCCACTTCGACGCTCAGGTTGATCTGGTCGTCCTCAAGCTGGGCGTTGACCGGCAGCATCGGACGGTAGTAGATGTCGAGATGGAGGTGACGGACCTCGCGGCGCACATCGTCGTACTTTTCGACGAGCTCCTCCGGATGAAGGCCGAAGGCGCGGGCGAGGCGACGCAGTTCCTGGTTCCGGTTGAGTTCGTCCACGTCGATGTCGCGCTTCTTCTCCAGCCCGCCCACCGAGGCGCGGCCGAGGTCCGGGAACAGGTGCGTGCGCTTCAGCGACCAGATCTGCTGGCGGTGTTCCATCACGCGCTCGAACCGGTAGTCCTTGGACATGCGCACGGCCTGCTTGCGGGAAATGTAGCCGCCTTCGGATAGGCGCTGCAACGAGTCGAGCGTGTTGCTGGTGCGCAGTGATTCGTCGGTACGGCCGTGGACGAGCTGCAACATCTGCACGGTGAATTCCACGTCGCGCAGGCCGCCTCGGCCAAGTTTGATCTCACGGTCCTTCAGGGGCGCGGGGATAAGGTTCTCGACTCGCTGACGCATCTTCTGGCAGTCGTAGACGAAGTTCTTGCGCTTGGAGGCCGTCCAGACGAACGGGCGGGTCATGTCCATGTACGCCTTGCCGAGGTCGGGGTCGCCGGCCACCGGACGGGCCTTGAGCAGGGCTTGGAACTCCCAGTTCTCGGCCCACTGCTCGTAATAGGTCTTGTGCGAGTCGAGTACGCGGACCAGCTGGCCATCCTTGCCTTCGGGGCGCAGCCCGCCGTCGATCTGCCACAACGGCTGTTCAGCGACGCCCATGATGGCGGACTGGCAGACGCGCTGCAGCATGGTGCCCATCTTGGTGCCCACGCGGATGAGCGTCTGATGATCCGTTTCCTTGTCCGCCGGCTCGACCACGTAGATAAGGTCCACGTCGGAGACGTAGTTCAGTTCCTGGGCGCCGAGTTTGCCCATGCCGATGATGGTGAAGCGCACGTGTTCGCTGCCCGGCACTTCGTGGCGGGCGATGGCCAGCGCGCCTTCGAGCGCCGCGTCCGCAAGGTCCGAAAGTTCGCGGCTGATGGTCGGCTGGATGGCGGTGGGGTCGTCCGCCACGGCATCCTGGGCGATGATGGCGGCCAGTTGCTTGCGGTAGCTGGCGCGCAGGGCCGTGGCCGCCTCGGCCAGGTCCTTGGTGGCTACCGGATGGGCCGGCTCGTCCGGGTCGGCGCCCACCGCCCTGAGCAGATGCGCGCGGCGCTGGGCGTGGTTGAACAGGTGGCTGTCGCAGTTGTCCACCGCCGCGGCCTCCACGAGGTCCGGCTTGAAGCGCATGAACTTGCCCATGGCGTCCGAGACGCCGAGCACGGTGACGAGGCGTTTGAGCGCGGCACCGTCCGGCATCACGCGGCTCAGATCACGGCCGCTGGACTGCATGGCGTTGACGATGTCCACGAAGTTGCGCAACGCCACGTCCGGGTCGCAGGCGTGGGACAGCATGCCCAGCAGTTCGGCACGACGCTCATCGGGGATGCCGTCCGCCTTGAGTTGGTCGAACAGCGTGCGGGATTTGTCGAGATCCTGCAGTCCCGCCCGGATGAGGTCCATTGCGCTGGGATTGAACGTCGTCTTTGGTTCCATGGAATTCCAGTTTAACCGTCCGATGGGAGCTTTTCGCGCGAGTCGGGCGGAAATCAGGGAATGCACGCTCCTCGGCTCCCCTTGGCAGGGGAGCTGTCGGCGAAGTCGACTGAAGGGTAGCCGAATGAGCTGCCGGGAGGCAGCGGAAAACACCGTATCGGTCATATGACCGATGCCACCGTCAGTCGACGGTGAACAGCGGCTCCACGTTGCGCCAGATGCGGCGCGTAGTGGCCGCGTGGTTCATCGAGTACAGGTGGATACCATCCACGCCATGGGCCACCAGATCGGCGATCTGCTGGGAGGCGTAAGCGATGCCGGCCGCGTGCAGGGCCTCGGCGTTACCTTCCCAACGGTCGAGCATGGCGGCGAGATGGTCGGGGATGCGCGAAGCGTTGCGTTCGGCCATGCGGCGCACGGACTTCGCACCCCGCACCGGCATGATGCCGGCCTCGATGGGCACGTCGATGCCGGCCGCACGGGCCTTGTCGAGGAAGCGATAGAAGTCGTCGTTGTCGTAGAACAGTTGGGAAATCAGGTGCGTGACACCCGCGTCCACCTTAATCTTCAGATGCTCGATGTCCTCGTCCAATGAGGCGGACTGGTAGTGACCTTCCGGGTAGCAGGCGCCGAATACCTTGAGCTCAGGCTTGCGTTCGCGGATGTAGGCCACGAGGTCGCTGGCGTGCGGGAAGACGCCGACGGTCTTCTCCCCCTCGATGTAGTCGCCACGCAGGGCGAGCACCGCCTCAACACCGGCCTGCTCGAACATGTCGAGAGCCTCGTCCACCTTCGCCTTGTCGGAGTAGAGGGCGGTCAGGTGGGCCACGGCAGGGATGTGGTATTCCTGACGGATGGTGTTGGCGATGCGGGCGGTGGCGGTGCGGTCCGTATGCGTGCCATGGCCGTAGGTCACCGAGATGAAGTCGGGATCCAGGCCTTCGAGCCCGTCAAGCGTGTCATAGATGGTGCCGACCGGGGCGTTGCGCTTCGGCGGGAACACCTCCAGCGAAAACATCGGCGTATGCATGTTGTCTTTCCTTAGCACAGAATGCGACATAATACGGCTCCCCTCCCTGATGGGAGCTGTCAGCGCAGCTGACTGAGGGGAACATCGCAAGTGATCATTCCGACTCCCCTCAGTCACCTATGGCGACAGCTCCCCTCAAAGAGGGGAGCCAATACCTATCCGGCTACTTCGCGAGCTTGGCGCGCACGGCCTTGGCGGCGGCCACCAGATGCTCCAGGCTCGGCCAGGTCTCGGCGTTGCCACGGGTCTTCAGACCGCAGTCCGGGTTGATCCAGACCTTCTCCACGTCCATCTTCTTGAGGATCTCGTAGATGCGGTCCTCGATCTCCTGCTCGGAGGGGATGCGCGGGGAGTGGATGTCGTAGACGCCCGGGCCGGCCTCGGTCTCGAAGTGGGCGTCGTGGATGGCGTCGAGCACCACCAGATCACCACGGGATGCCTCGAAGGAGATCACGTCGGCATCCATTGCGTCGATGTCGCGGATGATGTCGTTGAACTCGGAGTAGCACATGTGGGTGTGGATCTGGGTGGTGGGCTTCACGGCGGAGTGCACCAGACGGAAGGCGGGCACGGCCCAGTCGAGGTACTTGACGTGCCAGTCGGACTTGCGCAGCGGCAGCTTCTCGCGCAGGGCGGCCTCGTCGATCTGGATCACCTTGATGCCCGCGGCCTCGAGGTCGAGCACCTCGTCGCGGATGGCGAGGGCCAGCTGCTTGGTCTGCTCCTCGTGGGTGATGTCCTCGCGCGGCCAGGACCAGTTGAGGATGGTGACCGGGCCGGTGAGCATGCCCTTCATCACATGGTCGGTGCGGGACTGGGCGTAGGCGGACCACTCGACGGTGATCGGCTTGGCGCGGGAGACGTCGCCCCAGACGATCGGGGGCTTGACGCAACGGGTGCCGTAGGACTGGACCCAGGCGTTCTTGGTGAACAGGAAGCCGTTGAGGTTCTGACCGAAGTACTCGACCATGTCGTTGCGCTCGAACTCGCCGTGGACCAACACGTCCAGGCCGATCTCCTCCTGATGCTTGATGCAGGCGTCGATCTGGGCCTTGATGAACTCGTCGTAGGCTTCCTTGGTGATCTCGCCCTTGCGCAGCTTGGCACGCTCGGCGCGTACCTCCTTGGTCTGAGGGAAGGAGCCGATGGTGGTGGTGGGCAGCAGCGGCAGGCCGAGGGCCTCACGCTGGAGCTTCTGGCGCTCCTCGCGGGCGGGCTGGCGCACGTAGTCGTCGGCGGTCAGGCCGTTGATACGGGCGGCAACGGCCGGGTCGGCGGCCACGCGGGTGCCGTCGAACAGGGCCTGGTTGGCGGCGAGGGCCGTGGAGGCCTTCTTCTCGTCCTCGGTGGCGTCGGCGAGGACGGCCACTTCCTTGAGCTCGCCGAGCTTCTCGACGGCGAAGGCGAAGTGCTTGAGATCGTCGGCCGGGATGCCGGTCTCGCCTTCGGTGCTGAATGGCACATGCAGCAACGAGGATGCGGTGGAGACGGCCACGTTCGGCGTGACCTGCTTCAGGGCGTCCACGAGTCCGAGGGAGGTGGCGTAGTTGTTGCGCCAGATGTTGCGGCCGTTGATCACGCCGGCGAAGATGGTGGTGCCGGAGGCGACGCCGTACTTGGCCACGGCCTCGAGGTTCTCCTCACGGCCTTCGTTGAGGTCCAGGCCGATGCCGTCGAAGCCGAGCAGGTTCACGGTCTCGTACACGTCGGCGATATGGCCGAAGTAGGTGTTGAGCAGCACCTTGACGCCGGCCTTGGCGGCCAGAATCTTGGTGTAGAGGGTCTTGAAGAGCTCCACGTCGCCCGGTTCCTTGTCGAGTACCAGGTAGGGCTCGTCGAGCTGGAGCCACTGGGCGCCGAGCTCGTTGAACTTGGCGAGCACTTCGGCGTAGACGGCGGCCACGGCGTTGACCAGGCCCTTGTCGTATTCCAGTTCGGTGGCCTGATCGGTGCGGGCCAGCTTGAGGAAGGTGTACGGGCCAATGAGCACCGGCTTGGTGAGGATGCCGAGGGCCTTGGCCTCGTTGAACTCGTCGAACGGCTTGGTGGAGTTGAGCTTGATCTCCTCACCGGGCTCGACCTCGGGCACCAGGTAGTGGTAGTTAGTGGTGAACCACTTCTTCATCGGCAGGGCGGTCACGTCGCCCTTGTCGCCCTGGTAGCCACGGGCCATGGCAAAGAGCGTGTCCTCCTGGTTTTCGAAGGCCAGGCGCTCGTAACGCTTGGGGATCACGTTGAGGAGAATGGCGGTGTCCAGCATCTGGTCGTAGTAGCTGAAGTCGTTGCTGGGAATCAGGTCGATGCCGGCGGCCTGCTGCAGCTTCCAGTGCTTGGCGCGCAGTTCGGCGGCGGTGGACTTGACGGCGGCGAGGTCGTTGGCGCCCTTCCAGTAGCCTTCGATGATCTTCTTCAGTTCACGGTTCTGCCCGATGCGCGGGAAGCCGGAGACGGAAGTCAGAGTGGACATGAATCCTCCAATGTATGCGTTCGTAACCCGATTAGGGTATCAAACCATCGGCGGTTCAAACCCATAAGAAAGTGCTGGGTGTCGTTATAGGAAATACTTATACCGGACTTTCCATCCCCCGTTTCGGACCACTATAGGAGGAGACACCTGCGCCGGTCAGCCCAAGGAGGAGCCCGATGCGACCGGCACCGACTCCGATTAATCCTAATAATCCCAAGCGAGGCGAATCAGTCGAAATCCTTGACGTTGATCACCGCGAGCAGGTCGCCGTTGTGCACCTGCCATTCGTCGAACGGCTTGTTGGAACCCATGATCACCACACCGGCCGGCGAAAGGCCGAGGTTGAGCAGGTCGAGTCGTTCGGCGTCGGAATCGGCGGAGGCCAGCCATTGGGAGGCGATGGAGACGGTGGGTTCGTGGCCCACGATCATGAAGACGCGAATCTTGGGCTTGACGTGGGAGAGCTCGTCGAACACGGACTGCACGCCGCCATCGTATAGGTTGATGCGGTAATCCACGATCGGGTCGTCACCGAAGATCTTAAGCATGCGGTCAAGCGTCTGGCGGGTGCGAGTGGCCGCGGAACAGGAGATCTGGTCAGGCTTGAGGCCCAGCTCCTCCAGCCCCTTGCCCACGATCTTCGCCTGCTTCAGGCCCTTGTCCGTGAGCCGGCGTTCCACGTCGCCCTTCTCGCCGAACGGCTCCGCCTTGGCATGGCGCATGATGACGAGGATATGCTCGTACTTCTTGGCCGCTTTGGCGACTTTGCTCAGCTTGATACCCATCAATGGCTCCCTTCGAGGGCCCGACCGCGCGACAACAACGTGTGCACGCATGTGCATGCACGTACGCCGTCGCGCCGCGGCCGCCATACACATCGCACGGCGGCCTCTTATTCGATTATCCGTATTGTCACCATCATAGGCGCGTGCGGACATCCGTAAAAATGTCGGGGGCACATCGGGGGTGCCACATGTTTTATTCGGCTGGCTCGCCGACGATTCCGTCGCCAACCTCGCCGGTTTCGCCGAGCGCGCCCACCTGACGGTCGAGGTCGCGCAACACCTTACGCAGCTTGTGGTCGGAGATGTCGCGTAGCTCCAGCTCCTCCAAACGGGCCTCGCGCTGCTCGTCGGTCAGCTCGTCTACGTCGGTGACGGTGTCCTTGGAATAGCGTTCGCGCTTCTTCAACGCCTCGAATCCGGGGGCCATGGCGCGCGAGACCACGAGGAAGCCGGTATGGCCGATCATCTGGTGGTCCGGGCGCACGGCGAGCCCCTGCGCCTTCCAAGTACGCTCCAGCGTCTCCTGGATCTGCGGCTCGGTCCAGCAGCCGGCCGCGCGCAGGGCCTCGGCCATGCGGCTCATCTGCGTGGTGGTGGTCACGTATGCCACGAGCACGCCGCCGGGGGCGATCACACGATACGCCTGCTCGAGTCGGTTCCACGGGTCGAGCATGTCCAGCATGATTCGGTCATACCAGTGTTCGGGCAGTCCGGCCGCCACGGAATCGAAGTCGCCGGTCTTCAGGTCCCACCAAGCCGGCTGTTCACCGTAATAGAGCGTGGCGTTGGCCTGTGCCACGCGCGCGAATTCGGCGCGCAGCTCGATGGTGGTCAGGTGGCCGGACTCCCCCACGGCGTCCAGCAGGTTCACGCTCATCGCGCCGGAACCCGCACCGGATTCAAGCACGCGCATGCCAGAGCGGATGTCGCCGAGCTGGATCACCTGGGCGATGTCCTTGGGGTACATAATCTGGGCACCTCGCGGCATGGACAGCACGTAGTCGGCCAGACGCGGGCGCATCACCGCGTACTCCCAGCCGCCGATCGCGCGCGAGGACTTCCACGGCTTGTTCTTGTCCTTCTCCGGGTAGACCTGGTTGACCTGCGCCTCGCGCTTGGCGTGCACGGTGACGATCACGGTGCCTTCGGACTGGCCGATCACGCTGTCATGCAGGATGAGCCCGTGCTCGGTCTGCGTGGACCCGCCGGCCACCAGCTGATCAGTGATCTTCTTGCCCTTGCGGTCGGTGAACTGCACCTTCTCCCCCGCGCCCAGCGGCCCGCGCCTGACCATAGTCCCTCCTTGAAGTGTTCGTGATTTCGATTCCAGTATTCTGCCATCAACCGGCATCATGCACATGTACGCAAACGGTACAAGTGTACGGCATGTGGGTGCCGCTTCAGCTCTTCGGCTGGATGCGCTGGTAGATGACGGAGAACTCCTTCACTCTGCGCAGCCGCTGCTGCCGTGTAAGCGGGTTCAGCCAATCACTGTCATATGGCTGGAAGATGTCGAGTCCTCTGCCCAACGTAATAATCCATCCGGTATCGGTGACAATGGAACGATCATGACCAGTATCACTGAACTCATAGGTGAACGTGATGCCCAACTGGTCGAATACGGATTGCACCCTATTCAGATCCTCAATCTGGTTATCGATATGCTGCTCATCCGTATAGCCGGTCACCAGATGCACCTGAGCCTCCTCACCTCGATCCGTGTAATTGAGCACGGTCTCCAGGAATTCTGTCAGGTTACGAATCTGGTAAGGCTTACGAATGTACGGGTCCTTTAGCGTAATATGGTGCGCTCCGGCAACGAATGCACAGAACAGTTTGTTATAGGTGACACCCAACTGATCTTCCGAGAATTCGAGACGCCCCTCCCTGGCCGCTGCGGCAGCCCGTTCTATACGGGATAGCTTCGGTTGAAGCACAGTCATGGATTGCACAGCGGACGCGACGGATTCAGGCCGGGATATCGTCTGAGACTGGACAGGTATCGGCGTTATCGAACCGTCGATTTCAGAAACCGTCGTATCGGACGTCTTCTCCAAGGCAGCCGAGATCACCGACGATTGTTCCGGCTTCAGTGCGTTCCCATCATCGGCATAATCTTCAAGCCTGCCGCGCCAATACAGTTCCGGATAGTCGTTTTCCTCCAATGTGTGCACGACGATGGGTTCCGCAACGCCAGCGCGCGTGTAACTGAAATCGACCTCCGCCATGGTGGAATCGATACGGCAGAGCTGGTCCTTGACACGTTTGCGTCCTTCGACGGCACAACGCAGCAGCGGCTCCATCTCATCCATCGTCGCCTCGCCTGATGGATAGATGAGCTTCATCAGACCGGAGAAGGTCTTGCGCACGCCATCCTTGTCACGGGTGGACAATGACGGCGAAAGCGTGAAGTACCGTTCGAACGCGGATCCGTAATCCACATTGCGCAGATTGTGCAGAATCTCGGCCAGATAATCGACCACGAAACCATAACCGGAGGTGAACATCTCGCTGCGTATCTGCTCGAACTCCCAACCGGGCAGATAGTAATGGATGCGGTCAAGGAAGGCCGGATCGTGATATTGGGCAGGCAATTCCTCAAACAGGTCCGTATTTTTGAGCATGTACGGCACATTGTGAGACGTGTTGCCCACGAACACCATCGACGCTTCCGCCTGCATGGTGTTACGTCCGCGCGAGAACGACTTGTTCGCCATGTAGTTCTTCATGATGTCCACGAGCGCGCGGTCGGCCTTTTTGGTTTTGCCGGCGAACTCGTCGAACGCCACCGTGTCCCAGAAACCGACCAGACCGATCTGCCCGGTTGTGTTGTTGACAAACAGTTTCGCCGCAGTCACCTCGCCACCGGAAATGAGCATGCCGTGCGGCGAGAACTCAGAGTAGATGTGCGACTTGCCGGTGCCTTTCGGACCGAGTTCAATCAGGTTGTAGTTGCGCTCCACGAACGGGATCATGCGCACCAGATGCAACATTTTGGCGCGCGACGAGAACTGCGCAGGATTAAATCCGACCGACTGCATAAGTAGGTCGATCCACTCCTCGGCCGTGAACCGCGAGCGCATCGCGAGATAGTTCTCTCGGTCGTCATGCGACATTTGCACGGGCATCAGCCGATGCAGGCGCCATGGCACTTCTTTGGGATCTCCCGAATAGGCATACACCAGCGTGCACATGCACCAGATGCCGGTGACCATCAACTTGGGATTATTCCTGACGGTCTGCGAATCGACGATGACCCTGCTGATACCGAGGTTTTCGAATGAAGCCTCGTACTGATCAAGTTTTTCGTTGAGCGCGACCTGTACTTTGTCGATGACTTGGTAGCGGCCTTTTTCGCGGATCTTCGACTGGATGAGATTGGCCTCCTCACGATGCACGTAGTTGTCCGCGAGGATGGCCCGAACACGTTCCACGCCGGCTTGTACGCTACTCGCGTCAGTGGTGGTCGCGTATTTGCCGAGCAGATATTCCAGCACATACGAGGGAACGAGTGCGTTACCCTTGACTTTGCTGACAAGATCCTTGCGTACCGTGTAGCCGGAGAATTCGGCGGTCACTTTGCGGTCCAGTTCGCTCATTGGCGGAACGCTGCCTTGGTCGGACGACAAGTTGCTTGCCACATGCTCTTCATTGATCATGGTTTCTACCCTACCTGTCTGTTTTGCTTCGCATTAGAAGTCAAAGCCGTCGTCGATCACCAGCCCGCGCTGGAGCCGATATTCCGCCTTGGTATCGAGTCTGCGCGTCTGGCTAGAGCCGGGAATCCGCTCGCTCAGCTGCAGTTCAATGACGGTGTTGTTGAACCGGTCTGCGTCCGTAGTCAACAGGAACGTGGCCGGAACGTGGCGTTCGGCCGAGTCTTTGGACGTGGACGAAAAGGCGAGCGGCACTTCGTTGGAGATCAGCGTGGCTTGCCCGTCGGGTTCCACACCCCACAGCCCGGCGAGCACGGTGCGTTCGGATATCTTGCCGCCCACCGGTTCGGTTTGCAGGAAGTCGACAGTAATCTGTCCGGTAGTGATACGGTCGGTATTCTGCAGGATGCGGAATTCCACCCGGCGTGCGTCGCCGGAGGCCGAACGGCCTTTGTTGATGTGTATGACCGGCACCACGATTTCCGGCAGTGCAGCGCCGCCATGTACGTATCGTGCGCCGTCACCTTGGAGGCGTAGCCGATGGATGCCGTTGGGAATCTGTATGGTCACGTGCTCGCTGTTCGGATCGCCCAATCCGACCTGTGAAGCGGAGAACGTGACGAACGCGGGTTTGTTCGCAAGGTTGGAGCCGATGACGAACCGTCGCTTTTTCTGCCAGATCACGTCGCCTGAGGGGTTTTCGCTCAGCCATTCGGCATCGGTCACATCATGGTCCTGGTAGAGGAAACCGTGGTCGGCGGTGACAATCATGTTGGTCACGTTCGCGTTGGCCAGTCGCTTGACGATGCTGTCCAGATCATCAAGCGCACGATCGCAGGCGCCGAATACGTCCGACGCGCTTGCGGCCTTGTCTCCGGTCGCGTCGATGACGTTGTGGTAGACGTAAAGCACGTTGCAGGATTTGACCAGTTCTCGGTATTCGTCCCGTTTCATGTTCATCAGCGTTTCCGCGTCCACTGCGATGCCGTTCACTGAGGAAAGGATCGAGGTTCGCGCGTTCGTGCCTTTGGTTGATTGGTCGTCCGCAAGCACAAAATAGTGGTCTGCCGGATCCAGTGCGAGTGTCGCGTGCGGCAGCAGCGCGGCCATGCCCAATTGCGTGTAGGAGGGCAGCACGCCCAGTTGCGCGTCCATTGTGGCGTTCCAGCGGCTTTGCGAGGTCAAGCGTTCGCGGAATTCCGCGGCGACATCGTATCGCAGCGCGTCGGAGATGATGACGGCGATCTTCTTGCCGGCGTCGATCGTTTTCTTCACATTGTGCACGTAGAAGTCGGTTTGCGAGGGGACATCGTCGATCGACCAGTCGGTCATCGTGTTGACCTGCGTCTGCCATGCAATGCCAAGATCGGCCTGATAGCGCGCGTATTCCTGTTCAAGGCTTTCCGCGACCATTCTGCCGCTGAACGGTCGGCTGCTCGCCTTCCATGCGGCGATGAACCGACGGTAACAGCCGTCGACACGGTACAGGTCGTCGGCGTAGATCCTGAACCCGGCTTGTGTCGATGTGATGGATGCCATGACGGGCCGTGCCGCACGCAGTTGAGCCCGCAATGCGCTGGCGGCGGCGATGACGGCATAATCCTTGGTGAAATCGTCATGCCACAGGCCATATTGGCGGGATGCGACGATGCGTTGCACGTCGTCGTCGGCGATGTTCTCGTTGCCGAGGTCCGCGTACAGCAGTTCCACGAGCTGCTCGTCGACTTCACGGAAGACGCCATGCGACACCAACTCGTCCAGTCCCATACGAGCGATGTCATGGTCGAGCGACAGGTCGGAGAACACGTCCTCAGCCAAGGTCCGCATCACCGGCGCGAACCGCGGATCGTTGCGCCACATGTCGAAGTCACGGCGGATGTTCGCATAGTAGTCGGCGCCATGTTCGGCGTCACTGAACCCGTTCCATGCCAGGCGGAACAGCCATAGCACGAAATCCTTCACCGTGGGATGCGCCAGTTCATCTGCAGAATCGAACCGATAAATGCCGCGCGTGCCGGTCCAGTGATAGTCGAGCAGTCCCATCGCCTTGATGCGTTCGATGCCGTCCGTGTCACCTCGCGCGTAATGTTCAAGCAACTGGCGCCAAATCGATTGCAGACTGTGCTCCCCCGCCGGCAAGCCTAGGAGCACGGCGATCATCTTCGCCTGGAAATCACGTTCGTCATCATTGGCACGCAAACGGCTTGCCAACGATTCGACCAGTTCGTCGTCCTCGAAGAACGGTTTGGTGCGTTGCATGATAGTGAGCCACGTATCGCGAGTGGCGGCGGACGCTTCGCGCGGGAACAGTTCGTTGACGATCATCGACAGCTTGTCGGCGGTGAACAGAGGACCGTATGCCAGTTCGAGATCCAACAGCCAATTGTCTTCGTCTTTGGGCAGTTTGCCGGTCAGATACACGAGGAACTTCTCGGTCGGCTGTTCGATGAGCATGCGATGTTTCAACGCGAACGGATTTCGTTCTAGACGCACGATCTGGACATCGCGCAACGTCTCGTCGGCTGCATCCGGCCCGGCGATACCGTCCAGCTGGTCCGCGAACTCGCCATGTTCGTCATGCCAGAACACAATGCGCCCGGCGCTATACGGCGTCCCGTCGAATACCGCGAACCGGGACGCCAACAATCGTCCGATCTGCACGCCGCCGTTCATACGAAATCCTTTCTTTCCGTGTCGTTGATCTGCAGCCAATCCATGACAGATACGATATGGATGCCGTCTGAAGTAATGCCGCCACGCGCATGATCGTACGTGAGGATGAACTTGGGGAAAGAATCCCCCACCGCACGCAGCGGGGCTATTTCTCGCTCAAAGACCTTCTCGTCAATCAGACTTTGCGTGACCTGATAATAGGCGCGACGCTGATGATTGACAGCGACAAAATCAATTTCGGATGTACCTGAAGTCTCCATCGGCACCGCACCGATCGATACCTGATTACCCCGACGCAGCAACTCATTGGCGACGACATTTTCCAACTGAAATCCGAGATCCTCGACGGAAAAATTAGTGGTCAGATTACGTAACCCGGTATCCACCGGATAGAACTTACGCAACGGGTTCAGCAGTTCCTTACCCTTGAGCCCACTCTGGCAAAGACCGTTGAGAATGTAAGCGCGTTCAAGCGCATCGATGTAATTTTCGATGGTGTCCTGCGAGACACGATAGCCACCACTTTTCAGCGCACCGACGACCTTGCGAGTTGAGAAGAGATTCCCGGATGTGGAAAACAGGTAGGTGACGAGTCGCTCCAGCAATGGCAGGTCACGAATGCCAAGGCGCTTGGCCACATCATTGAGAATGACCGTGTCGAATACCGCTGAAAGTTCGCGGGCGATATCGTCTTCGTCCTGCTCCTTCAGTGAGAATAGCCCCGGCATGCCTCCGAAACGCAGATACGCGGAGAATGCCTCGTCCACGCTTCCATACGCGGCACCGGACTCCTTGCGAAACTCCAAATACTCTTGGAACGATAGCGGGAATACGTCGATTGGAATATATCGTCCTGCAAGCAACGTGGCCAGATCGGAGGAAAGGAAATGGGCATTGGACCCGGTAACCGTCACGTCCACACCGTCTTTGGTATGGAGTCCACGGACTACGTGTTCCCAGCCAGAAACTTCCTGAATCTCGTCAAGGAACACATAGAACATGGTCTGCGGATCGCGCGCATCCATCGCATCGGAAAGTTCCCTGGTGAGATCATCTGCCGTCTGCATAGCGGGCATGCCGAATTCATCGAATCGTTTGTAAAAGATATTCTTTGCCGGAACGCCATCAGCCATAAGGCGACGCATGAACATCGTCAGGATTGCGGATTTTCCGCAACGACGCACACCACGCAACACTTTGATTTGGTCAATGTCCCGGTATCGTTCAAGCAGCATCTGATATCGCGGACGAGCATATAACGTTCTGACCACTTTGGCATCACCGTCTTTCATGTGCAACGCTTGCGGAACAACATCCTCATGTTTCGATCATACTCGACACATAAGGATGAATCCACCGATAGTTTCCAGTATAGTCGAAACCATATTGTCTTTTCTCCAAATGCGTCAAGCATAGTCGACACATTTTAATGCCGATTCTCGCTCACAGCGTCCGCATCGGCAACCAGTACATAACGAGTGAAGCGCGCAGCACCGATGCGTTGCAGCAGTCCTAAAGTCACCAGCTCGGACAATACTTCTCTTGCTCGCCGCGATTGCACACCCAGTAGGTCACTAACGTCCCCTGTGCTTGCTTGACGCATGTAGGAGAAGGCCGTCGCCAATGTCGCGCATGGAGATGTCCGGAATGATGAGCGGTTCGCAGCTGTCGGCGATGGCGTCCATGATGGTGAACACCTGATCGTCCGGCACGCCAACCACGTTCAGCGTCTGGCCCTCGATGCCGAAAATGATGCGCCCACCTCGCCATTGGCAAACGCCACCGCCGTCTTCACATACTTGACGCTCCGATCCGGCAACGTCACCTTATACTCAACGTTCTTGGATTCACCAGACAAATAGTCCATTAACCGGCCCACCTTTCTATATGCAAGTGATTAAGCAAGCATGTTCCGAATATTTTTCCCTATTCCATCTTGATAAAGTCTTTGCCGCATAATAGCTATATTTACGCCAATCTGAGCACCTAGCCACATTCTTAATATAACCAAACTTTGCATCGTTGCCTGATACATAGTTTGAAAATCAACATTGCCTGCATCAACATGTTTACTACTTATATAAGTATTTTTCATACTATTTGCCCATGCATCACTACTTTTAAATGGGAAATCAACACCAAGTTTCTCTGCAACTGCATCCAACATATCTTTATATGTTTTTGGCTGTTCTTTATCAGAACGCTTTTTTATTCGATTCTCCTGATGTTCGGATTGAACTATATACCAACCAACACATTCAAGGGCAGTGCCAGTAAGCATAGACAAGGTTTCCAATGCCAGATGCTTATGATCTCGAGCAAGGTAGGATATCAGTGCCGTACCTTTCCTACAATTCTCACGTAGGGTAATCCACTTATTAATTCCCGCGACACCCATATCTTGATATGAAAAAAGAAAAGTATCTTGAAAATTAGCAGCATTATTTCTTTGCACAAGAGGATAGTAAGAAACTACAGAGGACCATTTATCTTGCATCACCTTACCCTCTACAATCAGTTTCGGGTCGTCTGATCGCATCGCTGTCATATCAGTGAATTCTCGTGAATTCCAATCCGATATCGATATAAGGTCCTTGATGGCACGATGAATAGACAGATGCTCTTCCCAACTCGCTACATGTTCCATCTTCGTCTCAATCAGCACCGACTCATGTGAAATAATCGAATCGGTTCTACTTGATTCCGATACTTCAAAAACTGGACGAATAACTAAACCTACCCGTTCATCAACACTAAGAGGCGGGATTTTAGTAGAGCAAACATTGACATTGTCACATCTCCCCACCTCATCTTGCTTCATGATTAATGACGTTGAAGGTAAATCGAACCAACGAATTAAATCCAAGCATTGTGTTCTAAGACCATTGATCTCTGCATAATGGCTATGCCGTCCGCCGCAAACCATGTATGTGGGGACGACCGTTCCAGTGCCAGGACCTAATCCCATGGACATAGTCATGCCCGATCCGCGGCATCCCACAAGCGTAAAGCTGCGCGCATTACAAACAAACAATAGTTCATGCGGTATGGAATCCGGAACTTGCGAACCGACAACTAGGCCTCCCTCATCGCCCAGCCAAGAGGACACGAACCAATTCCCAGGTATGGTTCGAATATCCTTAAACGGAATCATAAGTTCAATTCGTTCTCCTGTATCGCGAAGAACCGCAGGTATTTCCCGTTCAGGACTATTGTCCAGAACAATGTATCCAGTTAAAGGTTCATTCAATTGCGGCAATTCGTCAGACATTTCAGTCCTCTAATGGGTGAGTGGGCCAGGTCCAGGATTGGACGGTTTGGCGTTTGGCTTCGATGGGTTTGATGGTGCGGAGGGCGGGGCCTAGGCGGAGGTAGTTGACGAGGACGCCGTCATCGAGGTCGATGGGGAGGTTGCGGGTGGCTAGTGGGTAGAGCACATCGCGCTCGTAGTCGGTGCACTCCTTGATGGATACGCGCAACTTCTCACCCTTGCGCACTTCGGCGGGCTTGCCGGAGGTGAGCAGGGCCTCGGATTGTGCGTTGAGCTTGGCGGTGAACTCGCGCAGGTACTTCAGGACCGTGTTCGTGGTAACGGGCGTGTACCGGTGCAAGTAGACGAGCGCCTTGAACGCGCCCTTCTTGTCGGTGCGGCTGGAGTACATCCAGTAGATCGGACGGTTCTTGTACATGCTGACATGATCGTCGTAGAAATCCGTGGCAAAGTACTTGCGCAGCGGCTTGCCGAGCACCTGCTCGATGTAAGCGATGTTCTCGTTCAGATGCTGTTCGCCACACGCCACGCTCAGGAAGTCGCGGAAGCGGGTGACGATGTCGTCCTCGAACCATTCGTCGTCGGTGATGGGGATGACGTTGTCCGCATCCGGCTCGAACGAGGGGTTCGGGACTTGCGCGTGGTAGTCGTCGATGGTTTCGCCTTGGGACGCGAGAATCAGCCCCGGCTTGTCGAGCGAGTAGCGGCCGAACATGCAGCCTACCGCGTAGGAGATAATCTCCTTGACGATGTCTTTGGTCATGAGTTCGTCACGTTCGACGGGCGTGTTCTTCGGGTATGCGAACGCCGGATTGCGCTTCAGCGAGACACGCTCGATCGGCACATCGCACGGCACTTCGTCACGCACGTTATAGGCGTCCGCAACCAGCTCGTTGTTCTTGATCTCGCACTGACGCTGTTTCTCGGCGATGGTTTTACAGCGGGCAATATAAGCAGGAACGCCGCTGGATAGCACAGCATTATCTAAGCCGCTCGGAATATCCAGCTCAGAGAACCCCCACGAGGTTTCGCAGGAATCCCAATCAATTTTAGAAGTTGAAACCAAGGACTCGACATTACCATCATTCAGATTTTCAAGCCCATCTATGATGGACAACGAGGCAATCTGACCGACTTCGAAGTGCAAAGTAGGGGCGATTGCTGCAAGCATGGCCATAGCCACAGAAGAATTGCTAAATGCAATCAAACCATTCAAGGTTTCTGGCATTGCAAAAATGGAAGGAGCCGTATCGGAGAATAGGAATCCTCGTGGAACTAATCTAAAAGCCACCTGTCCGGAACCGATTCTCGACCAAGACACAGACGATTTGAAATAATAATCAGTGTTTTGCGCCCTAGAACGCGGCCTTCTGCCATCTTCCATGCCGAAATTTCTAATTTCAGCACCGTCACTTTCCCAGTTGACTACGAACTCTTGGTTCCCGTACCACTTACGGAACTCGCCTCCGTTGAGATGACAGAACCAACGTTTGCCATTCGCTACCGCTTCCTCATGTGATTTGCAATCAAACGAACTGCGCGAATGAGCAACCTCCCACCATTCACGGATGAAGCGATTGTTGTCAGCCGTAGCCAAACCTTGACGCGGTTTCGCGACTTCTTCCAATGGTTTACCCATCGTGAATGTCTTTCGCATGGCATCGGACAGCCAATACACAATCGGCGAGCCGGGAATCTGGGCGAAATCCTGCTGGTTGACGGTGAACATGAGATCGTTATGCTCGCCCCGCACAGCACCGGCACACATGTTGGACTGATTGTCATCTCCATTCACGTCAGCCAAACGCAAGTACATGCCTTTGCCATTGCCCTGGCCCTTATGGATCGTGAATGCTGCGGTGGAAACAACCTCACCACCGATGCTGTCGAACGCGCCAGCCCCGAGATGCGCCATCGTTTCTATGGAGTTCTTTGCAAGCAAGTTCTTTCGAAGTTCCTCGAACGAGGAGAGGAACATCCAGCTTTGCATAGTAATCATGCCAAGCAAGGCGTTTGGTTGTATGAGTCGCAGGTTACGTAGGATAAACGCAGCAAACAGATCTGCCTTGCCGTCCTTGTAGTGCTCCGTCACATACCGCTTCAGCTCATTGCCCATGTTGTTGGAGCCCATATAGGGCGGGTTGGCGACTACTGCGGCGTATTGGCGGGCGAGGTAGCGGGTTTGGCTGAGGACGACTTTGGAGCGTTCCTGTAAATCAGTACTCAAGAGTAGCGAACCTTGGTCTCTCCCCCAGTCAGCTTCGCTGACAGCCCCCTCGTCAGAGGGGGCCGAGGACACCGCTAATGCTGTAAGGTCTGCTGGAGGTTGGATGAGGGAGCCGTAGGTGTCGGCATGTTGGTAGGTGTTCCAGGTATCGGCGTCGAAGGTGACGCCATACATCTCGTTCAGCTCTTCGACTTCGGTTTCGGTGAAGTATTCGGGCGTGATGCGCTGGATGTTGGGCTGGACCTGCTTGCGGAAGAAACGGCGATAACGGCCGCGGGCCTTCATGGTCAGGGCGAAGGCGGCGAGGTTGGCGGCGCGTTCGTCGATCTCCATGCCGAAGAGGTTGTGCTGCAAAATCAGAGCAGGGATTTCGTTGGCGGAGTATCCGGCTTCGTCGTAGATGTCGTAGAGGAGGTCGAAGGCGTAGGTGAGCATGTGGCCGGAGCCGCAGGCGGGGTCACAGACGGTCAATTCCTCCGGGGTGGTGATTTTCAGACTCTTTTCTTCTCTCCCCCAGTCACCTTCGGTGACAGCCCCCTCGTCAGAGGGGGCCATTGGGATGTAGTACTCCCAAGACTTCCAAAGTTGGGATTCGGGATGGGATTGGGTCCAGAGGCGGCCGACGGTGTTTTGGACCAGATACCGCACGATCCAGTCGGGGGTGAACAGCTGGGTAGCAGCGGGGATTTCGGTAGCGCCGGCCTTCTTGCTCTTCTTGAAGCCGGCCATGACCTCATCCTTGCGTTCGGCAATGTAGAACTGGTACAGCCAGCCGATGATCTCGACATTGCCCTGCCCTTCGTCGCCCACGCAATCGGCCACGGTCATCACTTCCGCGACTTTGCGCAACACCGAATCTGAGGCGAGCAGGTCGGCCGGCATCAAGATCTCGTCGGCCGCGCCTGCATCATCGAACATGAACGGCAGGGACCTATGCCAGTAATCGCAGTATGTGCGCAGCAGCAATCCATACGCCTCACCCTGCGGATCGTTGCTGGTCTTGCTGCCGTCCAACAATGCAGTGATCGTGGGCACCAGCTTGGTCTTGGCGCCAACGTTTAATCCAAACACGTCCTCGTCGAATTCGCCACGCTTGGCCGCCGACAATATGGCCGGCAAGGCGTTCGGATTGTCCGCATCCTCGCCGGACACCACATGCGGGCTGGTGAAGTCGTTCGCATCCATGTACCGCAGGGCGATAATCCGGTTGAACCAACGGTAGGCGTGACGTTCCGCGGTCCGGGCACGCCCCTGCTCGCCACCGCCATTGTTACGAATCTCATCCTGTAGTTTCTCAAACGCGCGCGGATTGTCCACGCTCGCCGCCGAATCCGGTTCCATCGCCGCATCCAACTTGGCCCGCACCGCCTTCATCAGCTCCACGCGCGCCCCAGCCGCAAACGCCTGCAACTTACCCGTGTTCATACCTTCATCCTTATCGTTTTTCGATTCCGGTCTGCTATGACCCGAAATATACGTTCATTGCACGTCCTCGGTTTTTGCGTGGATTTAAAAACGTATTTTAAATCCACGCAAAAACTGGCTCAAAGTAAAATGCGTTTGCCTTCGCGGATGGCAGCCATGAGTTTGCGACGGTATTCGTCGAGGAACTCGTCCACGTCGTTTTCCGTGCGCAGCATCGGTTTGGGGCGCGGAGGCGCGACGCGGATGGTGCGCTCGACCGGCTTCGACTCGGCCTGTACCACCTCGACATGCTTGGGACCGGGCTCGGCTGGCGTAACGACATCGGGCAGCGTCTCCCCCGCAGACGGATTCTGCGAGTCCTGAGACTCCGCCGGCTTTCCGGGTTCATCGTGAACGTCAGACAGCACCTGCGGTTCCGGCTGTTCCTTGGCTGCATCCAACTGGTTGACCAACGCTAGGTACAGACTGCCGCGTACGGTGTCCGCGGTCTGCCGGATGTCGGCGATGTACTTCGCAGACTTGATCTTCACGGCCGCATCATCCAGCAAGCGCAGAGCCTGCCGTTGAGCGTCCTCTCGGGCGGCACGGTATGAGTCGATGCCGGTGAGGGATTCACGCACGGTGGTGACGGTCGCCAGCGCCCGTTTGCGTTCCGCGCCCACCAATTCGCCAAGATGCTGCTGGAGTTCCGCCAATCTGGTTTTGAACAGGTTGACCTTGTTGCCTTGGAACAATTTCGGATCGGCTGCCGTGGCGCGCACTTCGTCACGCTCCCGTTGCAGATCGGAGGAAGCGAGCGTGAAGTTGGAATCGTTGGTCCTGATCCAGTCGAGGCCACCGGTCAGCACGTCGCGCTGAGCGCCTTTGAGCACCTTGCGGACTAGGTCGATCACGTCTTCCTTGTCGTCAAGCAGCTGGTCGGTATTGTCATCCTCACCGGCGGAGGGGAAGACGTCCAGTATCCATTCCTCGGGCTTGGCGGCCACGGTCCTCAATCGTTCCAGCGGTTCGTCAAGCGCCGCGACGAACTCGAACTGTCCATTGGCAGCCTTCATCTGTTCGATCGCACGTATCTGTTCGCGCAACCCGTCCCTGATGACGCGCGCCATGTCTTCGGCATCGCCGGGCAGCTTGTCTGCAGTCAGACCAAGGTAATCGTTGGTGAAGTTGCGCAGTTCCCGGAGTTTGGCGGCATCATAGCGCTTCGGAATCTCCACGCGCATGCTTTCGATCTTTTTCTGATTGGTCAGATACTTGACCACATCGGTGCGCGGAATCCGATTGCTGTCAATCGTCAGGCGAATCCGTTCGGTACCGTACAGGTAGCACAGGCATGCGAGTGTATCCGCCAGCGGCCAGCCATACGGCTCGTTCTCGTAATGCGCGATGACGTCCCTGACGGTCGGCACGAGATTGCGATGAATCTGACCGGCCGCATAATCGTACACGTCCTGTGCGGGCAGATCCAGACGAGTCTGCACGGAATCGGTGCCGTCCAGCGACGGTGCGGAGTCCGAAGCGTCGGCGAGCACGGCGGGAAGGTCACGTTCGGTGTACGCAAGACCTTCCACCAGTCGGAAGTTGGTGTACAAGCGTCCGATCAGCGTATGCATAGCCTCCGTGATGACGCCGGTCGCGCTTTCGCGCGCCTTCGTGTCCAACGTGGCGCCGTTGTAGGCGATGACGGCCGAGCACAATGCTTTGGACACCGTGGCTTTCAGTTCCCGCTTCATGATGTCGAGATCGCCGCGCTTGGCGTCAAGGATGTGCTTGCAGGAACCCTGCTCGTTGGCGTGCAGACGGAGATACTTCTCGGTACGTTCGACCATGGTCAGGTCGTTCATGAAATTGGAGCCGTCGCCGTCAAGAATCACGCGCAGTTCCCCGCGTTCGCCGGACGATCGCATGATCTTGGCGTCCAGAGGTATGTCGTCCATCGGGGTGACGATGTGCAGCGTAATCGGATAGGTCCGTCCCTGCGCCACGTTGTCGATGGTCAGACCGTACCGGAACTTCACTTTCTGCCGCCCCTGCCCATATTCGACGGTCAACGGCTGTCCGAGAATGTCCTCGCTGACGATTCTGCCCAAGCGGTCGCGAATCTGCCGGTCCTCGATGTCGACATTCTTGATCTCGCTTTCGACGGCCTGTTCGTCGTTGGTCAGATACTCGTATTCGTCGCCGGTGCGATGCACGTAGTTCTGCCGTTCCAGCATGTTCAGCGTATCCTGGATACGCCGTTCCAGCTCGGGCAGATCCTCGCCGAACCGGCCGAGAACAAGGATGCGCAGGTTGCGCACATTGGCCTTGAAATCCTTGACCTGCTTAACCAGCAACAGCGCCTTAAGCAGCGGCAGGGCCAGCTTCTGCATATCCGGGGCGAGTTCGCGTTCCGCTTCGATGATGCGGTGGTTCACCGAACTCTGGATGGTGCCGGAAATGCCGTCGTACAGGGCGCTGAACGGAATCAGGCCGCCGACTGCATCGGTCTTGTGCTCAACCAAAGCACTGCTGATCGTGGACAGGAGCGAACGTTCGCCGACCGAACGATGCTGGCCTTCGAAGAATCCGGCGGCGCTCATGCCGCGCATCGCATCCTGGAACAGCAGGAACTGGTAGTTGACGAACGGGTAGGTGGCGATGAAGTCCTCTTGAGTGCCGAATTTGAGGTTTTTGAACTGGCGTGCGCCACCTTCGCCCTGGAAGGTGAACAGGGCGTCGAGCTCGTCGCGGTAGGCTTGCCACAGTTCCTCCGTAGCCGTTTCGCCCTGCTCGTTTTTGGCCAATAGTCGTTTCTGAATGACTTCGATGGCGTCGGCGCTGGAGAGTTTCAGGTTGACGGCGAACCGGCCCTTGATCTTCGTGAAGTCAAGTCCCTGGCTGACCGAGCGGTCGCCGATCACGGCATCGATGTCCTCCTGCGAGGTGACAATCACCCACACGCGGCCGTTGGTGCGCGCGAACAGTTCCTCCGTCACGGTTTGCAGATTGAGCATGAGATCCGTACTGGAACCGATGAACTGGCCGACTTCATCCACTAGGAAAATCAGGCGGCGACCGTCATCCTGCCGCTGTAGCCAGTCATTCACGTCGTCGGCGAAATCGGCGATGGTCGGATTGTACTGTTTCTGGTAATCCTTGAGAATGTCCCTGATCTCATCGCCGGTGGCTGCGGCGAACGCCTTGTCGATCTTCGGACCGGAGAACGCGGCCTGTGCGCGACCTTTGGACCACGGTTTGCCGGCGATCGATTCGAATTGGCGCATGAATTCGTCCAGGCACCCGTTGGCATCGAGGTCACGTTCCATCTTCGCCACATACTTGTTGGCACCGTAATAGCCGCGGGCCTCGTCGAACACGCGGATGAACGCATCCATGAGCACGGTCTTGCTGCCCTTCTGCGCCTTACTGTCGATGTTGAACAGCAGCGAGGTGGCGGGGATACGCAGGTTGGCGTCCAGCAGTCCCTCAAGCTCGTGGTTCTCGGCGTCGCGGGCTTTGGCCTTCATGATGTCGATGACCTGTATGCGGCTGGGCGGCTCGGTGCCGGCCGTGAGGAAAGGCTTGGGGATATCGCCTAGAATATGGGAGAGGATCTTCAACAGATGGGATTTACCCGAGCCGAAGAAACCGGAGATCCATACGCCGTTCGTGTAGTCGGCGGATGGGTCGTTGTACGTGTCAAGGAACCGTTCGAGATTGGTCTGGATCTCGTTGGTCAGCACGTATTCGTTCACCTCGTCGATGAGGTTGCTGTCGTCGCTGGCCTTGATGACGCCGTCGATCTTGTCTTCGATGTTCCTGGCGAAGATGTTCCTGAACTGCAATGCGCTGTCTCGCGATTCGTTCATGTCGCTCATGCGTCGGCTCCTTCCATGATCGCGGTGTTGAGGCTGAATGCACGGTAGTAGTTGTCCGCGTCGAGCCGGTCGAACAGACGCATCACCGATACGGTCGACGCGGTCTTCTCGTAGGTTCCCGGGAAGAATACCACTACGGGCGTGTGTTCGTCTATGACCTCCTGCACGCAGTTGAGCAGCGCATGCGTGCGGATGTACGGGTATACCTGGCCGACTCCGGTCAGGAACACGAGATCGGCCTCATTGTCTGCCTTTGCACGCTTATACAGTGCCTTGAGCGTCTCCTTCAAATCGTCGCCGTCAGGACCGAGCATGCCGGCGAGCGCCTGGTAGAAATCGTCTTCCTGCAGCGCCGGCCACGAGTCATTTTCAGATTCGTCGGCATCGCCATGCATTTCGGGTTCCTGTTCGATGGCAGTATCGAAGACGTCGTTGTCCTTCATGATCTGGATGACCAGCCTGTACAGGTCGATGACCAATACCGACGGCGCGGAGTCATCGGCATCCACGGGATCCATGCCTTGCAGTCGGCTCACCAGCATCGGAATACGCCGTTCGACCTCCAATTCCTTGTCCGGAGGATAGGCGTAGATATAGTTCGCCGGCTCGCCACCGGTGTCTTCACCGTTACGGAAACGTTTGGATTGCATGTAGTGGAACAGCCCGTCGAAATCCCGCTCAATACCGAGGGATTGACGTTGCGCGGTGTCGTCAATTGCCATTGCTGCCCTGTCTCCTCTCACTGGCATTGTTTCACTGCCTCTCAGTGTTCCCTCATCGGAAAGAACAGGAATGATTCCGGCCTGCTCTCAAGGATACCGGTCACGGTTTTGCTGAGCAGTGAAGGCCGGAGCGTGTCACTTCCCCGCTCTATCAATCCGCCCTCGGTCATTGCCTTGAATACATTCGAACGAAGTTTGTTCGCCGTCGCTGTGCTGATTTTCTCCAGTTCCGGATGCCACATTGCCTTGGCGAGAATGAAACGATCGTAATCCTCACGGGTTACGGTCGGCATACCCATCAGATAGTGGTCACGCAGCACCTCGCTGGCAAATTCCCCCACTAGGGCGTAATAGCGGCACATCGCCACCCACATGAACGCCTGCTGGTCACTGGCCGGAGTATCACCGGAAGCCAAATAACGGAGTTCCGTCTCGGTAAGCGTGCTCAGACGTTTGGCTACTTCGCTGACCGTACGGGTGCTTGCCGCCTGAGTACGAATAGAAAGAACATTCTCATCAATGGCCTGCCGGCGGATTCGTGTAATACGTTCCCCCAGTTCGCTTCCATGATCGTCTGCGTCTTCCTGAACGTCATTGGCAATGAACAGCGCAGCAATGATGTGTCCCTGCGGGGCGAGAAGTCCCCCGACCGTGAACGATAGACGATAACGCTGTTCGTCCTGCATGGTCTCGGTACCGTACGAACCTGGCATTGCCGCTCCTCGTGTCGTTTTTTGACAAGAATATTTCAGAATACACTTTGGAGGGGATATGACATCGCATTTTTCGTGGGACATATGCGAAGACCGTGGAACTTGCTGTTGCTTTTGAGGCTACACTCGCTGGTTAAGAGGTGATTTACTATGCGTCTTCGGGTGACTAGTCAGATCGATGCGGGCGGCAGCGACCCGCTGTTCGTGATGTTCCATGGGTATGGCAATGACGAGAGCGAGATGGTGCGCATCATCGATGCGGTGTATGCGGACCGTATAACGAATGGTGCGAGCCATGCAGCGCACGGCACGACCGGCACGGGCGGCGCGCGCGTCGAAACCGATTCGGCTAATACCGCAGTACTGGCCGAATCGCCCGCCGAATCAACAATCGAACCAAGCTACCTCTCGTTCCGCGGCACGTACGACCGCCCGTACATGGGCGGGACCTACTGGTATCCAGACGGGTGCAGCACTGAGGAACGCCGTCGCGAATGTACGGCGGTCGGCGAGGCCGTGACGCAGCTGCTGGACTCCCCGACATTCGCGCATCGCAAGAAGGCACTGGTCGGTTTCTCCCAGGGAGGGTATCTGTCGTATCGGATGGTCAAGGCGTATCCCGACCTGTTCGACGCGGCGATACTGCTGAGCCCGTCTTTCAAGGGCGAGGAAGCGGCCCGGCTGAATTCACCGACCCGCTTCTTCCTGGCTTACGGCTCCAACGACCACACGATTCCGTTGCTCGACCAGTGCACCGCCCGTCAGGTGCTCGACGACGCTGGCCATCTTGAATACCACGGCTACCCCGGCATGGGCCATGCCATCTGCGACGAGGAGATCAGCGACATCCGCGCTTTCGTGCGGTCGCTTTAGCCGTCGTCACGCGCGAGGCGCGTCCCACTCCGGCTTCCAGGAGTACTGCATGTCGTAGGCGGAGGCCCAGAACATGTATTCGTTCTGCACACCGGTGACGAAGATGTCCGTGAGTTCGGCCTTGCGTTCCTCGCTCAGGCCCTCAACCAGCTGCTCGATGTGCGCGATGAGCCATGCGGACGAGCTCCAGAACTCCTCCGTCTTGTACATGTCGACCCAGCTCTTGTACGGGTTCGACTCGAGCGTATCGGCGAATTCGCGGGCGAGGCGCTGGCCGTAGTCGGCGTACACCCAGGCGCACGGTAGTACGCCCACCAGAACGTCTACGAGCGGGTTGCCGTAGGCGATCGAGAGGATGTTGGAGGTGTAGGCGCGGGCGAACGCGGACTGTCGGACGTTGTTCATCTCCTCGGCGCTGATGCCATAGCTGGCCATGTACTTGCGGTGCATGGCGGACTCCACGTTGAAGATGCCGTTCTGCACGTCGGCCATGAATCGCATGATCTCCGGATCCTGGGTCTTGGTGAGCGCGAGCGCGTGGACCTTGGCGTAGTCGTTGAGGTAGCGGTAGTCCTGTAGCAAGTAGAACGCGAACTTCTCGCGAGCGAGCGTGCCGTTGCCGAGCTCACGCAGGAACGGCTGGTTGTAGCCCTCCTCCCACACTTGGTCGGCGGCCTCGCGCAGGTGCTGCGCGAACGGCGGGATGTGGTCGAGTGTGATCGGTCCGAATGCGGATGTGTCGAAAGTCATGGGTGATTGCTCCCTTCGATGGTGTTGGCCAACAGGTTCCAAGGGTCAGGCCAAGCCTTTCTCAACCCGCCGGACAGCCGACTGGATCGGCCGGTAAACGCGCGGCATGACGATGCGCACGTGTTCGGTTCCGGTGAAGGTTCCCCTGCAACGTCGCCCATTATACGTTGCACACGACTGCGGGTCGAGAATCGGTCGGGAATATGGCATTCGTGATCGTTCAAACATCGGACGAATCGGGCCAAACCAGAACACCGATCGCCGGTCACCAGCCGCGACGCTCCAGTATCCGTCGGACACGGGAGGCGACATCAGGGTTACGCAGGGAGGTCAGTCCCGGGAAAATGCGCACCAGTCGGCGCTGCTGCCAGCTGAGCGAACGGGTGAGCATTTCGTCGGCCATGTCGATGCGCGTGTCGATAGCCTCGATCTGTTCGAGTTTGAGCATCTTGATCTGTTCGGCAACGCGCGCGAGGCGGGAGTCGAAGCTGTGCAGGCCAGCCTGGGTGATCACCCAATCCACCACCGTGGCCACGAACAGCACGGACGCCGCGATTGCAACCGCAAGTTCCGGCCATGATTCCACGATGGCCGTCATCCACGGCTGGACCACCAACACCACAGCAGTGGCGCCGGCGCCGAATGCCAGGAATCCGTTGAGGTACACGCGGCCGTTGATGTTGAATGGCTTGCCCGTGTAATCCCAGAACCGCACATGGTACAGCTTCTCGATGGCCCATGATGATGCATACTCCAACGTGCAGGCGATCACGCCGCTGGAAAGGAACAACGCAACCGGATCACGCACGTCGTGCAGCAGTCCCAGCACCAGAAGGGCGCCGAAACCGTAAATCGGGCAGATGGGGCCATTGAGCATGCCGCGGTCCTCGAACCGTTTGCGTAGCACCACGCTGAGCATGGTCTCCCACGCCCAGCCCACGAATGAGTACGCCGTCCAGTACAGGAACCATCGCGACGCAACCAGTAATAATGCCGGCAACGTTTCCATGTGCATCCTTCCCGTGGAATTCGCGATATTGACAGCTTAAAACCAAAGGCTCCGTTAAACCAAGATTGACATGAATCCCACGGACTACTCCTCAGTCGGCTCGATGGCCGCAGGCTCCTGTACGGGCACACCCATCAGCTCTCCCCCGACGGAGCCCGACCGGAGTCGGTCAATGTCGGACTTGATGCCTGGAACCTGTATCCGGTGAACGAGTCGCAGATCATCACATGGTTCAACGACCGATCAGCGGCGCATGGGATAGACGATGGCGTCTCGCGCTCCCCCGTTTCGCTCGACATGCCTACTTTCTGAAGACCGGCTTCCGAGTTATCCATCCGTCCTCAGCGAGTCCTTCCCTTCCTGTCACCAGAGGAGACACGTTCGCTTGGTATTCGGTGCGCAAACGATTCACCTCGAGAAAAACCGTCAACGATTCGACTGTCATAACGGCCATACCGCAGAAGTCGATCGGCTCCCGGCTCAACGAGAACACGGCGAGTACAGTGGTCCATGACAGGGCATCAGCCCAGTACCAACCTCTGCCCCGGCCACTCGCTCGGAGCAGGCACAACGGCAAAGGAGCGATTATGACACTTATGGAACCGCCGGCGATTCCGGTGCGCAAGGCGCATGACGGGCTGGAGCTTCCGGCCATCGGTTTCGGCACGTATAAGGTCAATGGTTTCGCCGGCGTGGAGGCCATCAAGTCGGCGCTTGAGGTCGGTTATCGTCTCATTGATTCCGCGTTCAACTATGAGAACGAGGGCGTGGTGGGCAAGGCTATCCGTGAGTCGGAGGTGCCGCGCGAGGACATCATCGTGGCCTCGAAGCTGCCGGGCCGCCATCACCAGTACGACGAGGCCCGCACGACCATCGAGGAGTCGGTGGCGCGCATGGGTCTTGACTACATCGACCTGTACCTCATCCACTGGCCGAACCCCTCGCAGGGCCAGTTCGTGGAGGCATGGCAGGCGCTGGTCGACGCGCAGAAGCAGGGCATCGTGAAGCATATCGGCGTGAGCAATTTCCTGCCGGGTCACATTGATCTTCTGATCCGCGCCACGGGCGTCACCCCGGCCGTGAACCAGGTGGAGTTGCACCCGTTCTTCCAGCAGAACGAGCAGCGCGCTTACGACGAGGCTCACGGCATCATCACCGAGGCATGGAGTCCGCTGGGACGCGCGAACCAGATGCTCAAGGATCCGACCATCGTGCGCATCGCCGAAAAGCACGGCGTCTCGCCGGTGGCCGCTATCCTGCGCTGGCACCTGCAGTTGGGTGACGTGGCGATTCCGAAGTCCATGCATGCCGAGCGTCAGCGCGCGAACCTGGACCTGACCGGTTTCGCGTTGGACGAGCAGGACATGCAGGACATCGCCGCGATGGACAACCCGGAGGGCTACACGTTCGGCCAGAACCCCCACTGGCATGAGGAAGCGTAAGGCTGTTTCCATACAAGCCCGAATGCCTGGTGACCCGCCCAGCCGCATGTTTCAACCACATGCCTTAACCGCATTGGCTGGGAGCGGAATCTCCGACATATCGGTTCATCCAGCGACACGAATCGAATCTCCGGTAGCGCAAGCCCCGCCCCTTCGGCGGAGGATTCGCTACCGGAGATTTTCGTCTGCGCAATACGAAATTCATCAGACCTCGTATGGTACGCTCGCTCTGACGATGGTGACGATGACGCCGCCACACCGAACAGAACGGAGGAACCGTATGACCGACGCCACAATCTTCGACCAGTATCCGCTCGACCAGTGGAAGGACCCCGCCCATCGCATCATGGACCGGTTCTCATTGGCCGGCAAGAAGGGCTTCGTCACCGGCGGCGCCGGTGGCCTCGGCCGTAATGTGACCGCCGCCTGGGCCGAGGCGGGCGCCGACGTGGCGATCGTCGATCTGCCGCGCACCAAGGAGACGCTTGAGCCGCTCGCGCAGGAACTGTCCGAACGCTACGGCGTGAAGGTCGTGCCGCTCTACTGCGATGTGTCCGATAAGGAGCAGGTCGATGCGCTGAAGACCTCGCTCGTTGATGAGCTCGGCACCGTGGACGTCGCGTTCATCAATGCCGGTGTGAACGTGCCCGGCGACGACGCGGACGAGCCGTATGAGGTCTGGCAGAAGACCATCGACATCAACCTGACGGGCGCGTACCTGACCGCGCAGATTACCCAGCACATCATGCGCGAGCATGGACACGGAGGCTCGCTGGTGTTCACGTCGTCTCTGTCCGCGCACAATGCGAACTTCATCGCCGGCGGACCCTCACCGGTTGCCGCATACGGCGCGTCCAAGGCCGGCATCTACGAGTACGCGCGCTATCTGGCGGCCGCATTGGCCCCGTACGGCATCCGTTCGAACGCGGTTTCGCCCGGCTACGTGTGGTCCGGCATCTTCGAGGGCCGCATCGTGCCCGAGGCACACGACGTGATGACTGCGCCCGTGCCGATGCACCGCTTCGGCACCAACGAGGAAATCGCCACCGCGGTGCTCTTCCTCGCCAGCGACGCCTCCTCGTACGTCACCGGCACCAACCTTCAGGTCGACGGCGGCTACTCCGTGTACTAAAGACACGTACGTCTTCCATTCCTCTGCAGGCAGGACAGGCAGATCGAGGACTGAAGACATCGAAGACCCGGTCACAGGCACAGCGAATCAGCTCCCCTGCCTGCTGATGCCGCCCTTGTGACCGGTCGCCTTGAACGGTTGCGCACGTTGCACCGATGTTCCGAATGCGGAGTGCGCAGCCGTTTTGCATGAGCCCTTCCGCTTGCCTTCGCTCCGGTCTTCATCACCGTTCGCACGACCCCGAACAGCGATGTTCTTGGTCTGCAACGCCTTCAGCCATCGTTTGTCCATTTCGTTATCGTTCATCCCGCCCTCCTTCTCAGGCCAGCATAATGGCAACGTTGCGTGCATTCCCTCGCATCGTCATAGCCGCATTCTCTATCTTCGGTCATCCCGAATATATACGGCTGCCTTCTTCGGAAACGCCGCGCCATTCTCCGTTCACCTTGCGGTGCTGGAATGATGCCATGGGAATTCCTGTGGATGCCGGGCAGACAATCGAACGGAACGGCATAGGCACGGCCTATACGTTGCCTCATCCGATATGGTTGCGCGGCTCGCGTCAGATTGCCCGTTCGGCACTGTGGCGCAGGAGAGGCGGCAACGTTTTTACCACGCTCATGGGCATCATCGGAGTTATTGTTCTGCTGTCCTTCATCATCACCGGCATCGGCGGCATCCAGTACCGGTTCGGGCAGATGCTGGTCACCAACCACGGTGACGACCCGCATCTTGTGGTCACGTTCACCGATGTGATTCTCATCCTCATCTGCGTACTGATGATCGTCATCCCCGCCGCGATAATTATCGGCGCCGCGTGGAGCCTGCTGTCCGATCTTCTTCACGGCGGAGATCGCCGCAGGCTCGTGCGTGACCCACGAACGCTTGGCGTGCGTACCGATGACTTCGGACCGGAGATATCCATAGTCCGGCAACCCGACCGTGATGACGGCGACGACGATATCAGCTCATATCCCATCCCCCGTATCCTGTTCCAATCGGGAACCGCCCCAATCGAGTTCCGTATGCTTGCCTATATTCCGGCGACGCTTTGGAATGAGGCCGGCGGAGGCACTGACCCTCGGCCTGGCTGGAAGGTGCGTCATCACATGGCTTGGCTCACCATGCAGCTCACTGACGACTCGATCGGCATTACGAAACTGGAACCCATTGCCGTACGACCGGTGATTCACGCATTCGACGGTAATCTCAATCGGACCGTTTTCGGTTATATGAGAACGCCCGGCATCGAACGCTACGATTCGGACTACATCATTCTTGGTGACTCGCAGGACCTGTAATTAGCGCAATCGCGGATCGGCGAATCGGCGGTTCTCGAGTACAGGCAGGATTTGGCGCGCGGATTCAAGCGATTCGTGGCTGAGCTTGGCAGTGATTATCGTGGCAGTGTCGTCTCCAGCTTCGACAATAACCTCACCCATGGGATTGATGATGCGACTGCAGCCGATGTTGCGTTTGCTCACCTCACTGCAGGCCAGCACATAGCAGGTGTTCTCCACCGCCCGGGCTGCCGTCAGCAGCTTCCAGTGATACTCCTTGTGCGGGCCGCGCACCCATGCGGCGCTGACCACAATCACATCGGCACCGCGTACAGCCAGGGAACGCGCGGTTTCGGGGAACCGTACGTCATAGCAGGTCATCACACCGATATGCCAGCCATCGATGGCCACTATGGGAGGCAGCTCATCTCCGCGGCATACTACCTCGGATTCCTTCGCGGCGAACGCATCGTACAGATGCAGCTTGCGATAGGCCGCCGCAATCTCACCTTCGCGAATGACGAGGAACACATTGGAGACACGCTGGTCCGCACCGGCCTCACATGCGACTCCGGCCTCATCACGCACGGTTTTTTGGTCCGACGAAGCAACATGGACCGTACCCATCAATACGATATGACGCATCCTGCTGATTCGGCGCAATCCCGCCACAAACGAACCATCAATCGGCTGGGCATGTGAGGCCGCAAACGAGTCATCATCCCCATCACGCGCGATTAGTCCCTCCGGCAGCACCAGCAGCCTCGCACCGTCGGCCGCCGCATCCTTGGCGAACGCATCAATCATCTCCAGATTGCGTTCCGATTCCCGCGCCACCGTAAACTGCGCAACCGCCACCGGTAATTCGGCTGCATTCATTGGTATTGCGGACATGTCTGTCACTCCCCTCAGTCGGCTTTGCCGACAGCTCCCCTCGGAGAGGGAGCCAAAGATACATCAACGCATATGCTTCAGTCACACCAGGCCAAGGATGGCGAAGGCGTTGGCGAGGCCGTCGTCGTGGATATCGGTGGTGGTGATGTCGCAGAACTTCTCGATGCCATGGACGGCGTTGCCCATGGCCACGGACGTGCCGGCGGCCTTGAGCATGGCGGTGTCGTTGTCGGAGTCGCCGATGGCGATCGTATCGTCGATGTCGTAGCCGAGCGCCGCCGCCACATCGCGCACGGCCGTGCCTTTGTCATACCCGGCGATGAGCAGTTCGCCGTTGTTCGGTGAGATCTTGTCATACGAGCCGTGCACGAGCTCGAACCACGGGCTCAGATCACGCTTTGTGTCCTCGAAAGTCACGTCCGGATCCGGCCCGGTGAAGTACGAACCCTTGCTCACGTGAATCGTCTGCCCCAGCGTGGAACCGGCCGGAATCTCCACCTCGTCGATCAGATGCCAGAACCGTGCGAACTCGCCGCGGTCGAACGCCTTGCCCTTCGACTCCAAGTGGCGGCGATACCCTTCCGAAATGTACATGCCGTCCGCGCCCTGCCACTGGTAGCTTTCGATATGATGCTCGGCGAAGTACGCCATCGCCGCGTTCACGGCCTCGGCAGGCACGAGATGCTGGAACAGCACACGGTCCCCCACGTTCGCCTGGGCGCCGGCCACGGAGACCACGCCGTCGAAACCCAGATCCAGGATGCTGCGTTCGATTTTCGGCATGGAACGGCCGGTGCAGATGAACAGTTTATGCCCGTTGGCCTGCGCCTGGCGGCATGCGATCTTCGCCGATTCCGGTACGATGTGTTTCTCGTCCGCCAACGTGCCATCAATGTCGATGAACACCAGTTTGCTTGCAACCATCCGTCGTCTCCTCGCCGCGCGTTAAGTTCGATCGAACCCTTGTATCAACGACTGAATATACCAGCCGTTCCATCCGCACACCCACGTTCATTCACGGGTAACGGAACGCTTCCGGATGTCCACGGCGGCCTCACATGTTCCCGTGTTTCACTGCCGCATTCGCCCACGGTTCCGCCGTACGATGATGTGCATCACCGCAGTCATCAGCTCGGCGATGGTTCCGATTCCGATGATGGAACGGAACCCGAAACGACGCAAGGATGCGTCATTGACGTAAGGAGCCGTCATGAAGTCATGGAGATTCACCGGTACCAACGAACCATTGCAGCTCACCGAACTGCCCGAACCGATCGCCGCACCGGGGCAGGTGGTCGTCGACGTGAAGGCGGCCGGCATCTGTCACACCGACGTGGGCATTCTCACCGACCCCGGCTGGATGACCATGCTGGCACAGGTGCCGGTCACACTCGGTCATGAGGATGCCGGCGTGATCAGTCAGGTCGGTGAAGGCGTGAATGATTTCCACGTGGGTGACCGCGTGGCGATCTGTCCGACGACGCCGGCCGGCTGCCCAGGTTCTTCGTTCGACGGCGGTTTCGGTCCGAAGATCATGGTGGGAACGCAGGCGCTGGTGCGCATTCCCGATGAAGTGGATTTCGTCAACGGCGCCGCCGCCACCGATGCAGGCATGACCTCGTATGCAGCCGTGGTCCGTCGCGGCGGCGTGAAGGCCGGCGACAAGGTGGGCATCATCGGACTTGGCGGATTGGGCCAGATCGGTGCCCGCGTGGCCCACTTGCTGGGAGCCGAGGTGTACGTGGCGGAGATCAAGGAGGATATCTGGCCGCTTGCCAAGGAACTGGGTGCACTGGACGCGCGACGCTCCATCAAGGATTATCCGAAGGGGTTCTTCGACGTGATCGTGGACTTCGCCGGTTTCGGAGACACCACCGCCGACGCGGTGGACGTGGTCAAGTTGGGCGGTGTGGTGGTGCTCGTCGGCATGGGCCGATTGGAGACCACCATCGATTCCAAGTCGCTCATCGTCAACCAGTGCGACCTGCGCGGTTCCAACGGCGGCACGCCGGACGATATTCGCGGCATCTATGAGCTGATGCGCACCGGCAAACTCACGCCGGTCACCACCACTGTTTCGTTCGACGAGGTGCCGGAGGCCATCGAACGACTGGAACGCGGCGAAGTGGTCGGTCGACTGGTCATCAGTTACGAGTGAGCCTAGCTACGAACGGGTTTGACGGAGCCACTATGTCACGGCTTCGTCAAACCCGTTAATTCGCCAAAAGGATTGGCTCTGTTAAACCAGGATTGACATGAATCCCACCGGACTACCCCTCAGTCGGCTTCGCCGCCAGCTCGTCCTGCAATTGAGGACGAGCTTCGTTCGTGTTCTGTTGGCTCGACTGTCGTCTCGTACATCGCCTACAAACAGCTCCGCTGTTTGCTTTGCGGCAATGTCCTGACAAGGGGAGCCAAGAATAAGGGGGGCATGTCAATCTTGGTTTAACAGAGCCAAAGGATTAAGACTAACTAAACCAAAATCGGCATGAATCCGATTGGGGCGCCCCTTAGACAGCTCCATCGCCAGATCCCCTGACAAAGGAAGTCCAAGAGCACAGGGGCCGCGCCAATCCTAACTTAACGCGGTAATACCTGATTCCCGCAGTTCGGCAGCCAAATCGGAAGAAGTGTCAATCCGGCTGTGTCACACCGCGTAGGCGGACCAGCGACCGTGGCTGTGCTCGACTTCGATGGGCATGCCGAACAGGTCGGAAAGGCGTTCGTCGGTCAGACCTTCCTCGAGCGGGCCGGAATAGACAATGGTACCGGCGGACGGGTTGCCCATCGCGTCGATGCCGTCGTTGGTGGCATCCTCTGCGGAAACGGGCTTACGGCCCATGATGGCGATGTGGTCGAATCCGGCCGGAATCTCCTCCAGACGGTGGGTCACCAGCACCACCGCACGTTCGGAGCTCTCTTCACCGATGCGGCTCAGCGTGCGCATCACCTGCTCGCGGCCGCCCAGATCGAGGCCAGTGGTCGGCTCGTCCATGATGAGCAGTTCCGGATCGCCCATGAGTGCGCGGGCGATGAGCACTCGCGTGCGTTCACCCTCGGAAAGGCGCCACATCTGCTTGCCTTCCAAGTAGCCCACACGGAAATCGTGCAGCAGCTGGCGTGCGCGCGCGTATTCCGCTTCGGTGTAGGTGTCCTGCCAGCGCCCGGTCACGGCGGACAGGCCGGTGACCACGGCGTCCAGCGGATCCTCGAAGTCCGGGAACTGACGACCTAGGTCGGCGGAGGCGAGGCCGATTCGGGTGCGTAGCTTGAACACGTCGTACTTGCCGAGTTGATGGCCCAGGATGAACACGCGGCCCTCGGAAGGGAAAGTGCGTGTGGCGAGCATGCCGACCGCCGTGGATTTGCCGATACCGTTGGGGCCGAACAGCACCCACCGCTCCCCCGCCTTGACGGTCAGGTTCACATCGGTGATGATCACGCGGCGGTTGCGGCGGAATTCGACGTTGTCGAGTTGGAGGACGGTGTCGGACATGTGGGCAAAGTTCCTTTTGGTACGTAGGTTGATACGTGGGCTCCCCTCAGTCACCTACCAGTGACAGCTCCCCTCAGAGAAGGGAGCCGATAACTCTGTGATCATATTTAAAGACTCCCCTCACATAGGGAGCCAATGTCTATGCATAAAAACCGGCTCCCCTCACTGAGGGGAGCTGTCGCGTGAGCGACTGAGGGGAGCCGTCGTTATCCGTGAAACTACCGGGACTTACTTCTTCTGCTCGTCGAGGACGGACTGGTAGACCTTGACGGTTTCGTCGGCGATGGACTCCCAGCTGAACACGTCACGGGCACGCTCGTAGCCGGCCTGACCCATCTTCTTGCGCAGTTCGGGGTCGGCCATGATCTTGTTGATGGCGTCGGCCATGTCGTGCACGAACTTGTCCGGGTCGGTGGGGGTGCCGGTGCCGTCGTGCAGCTGGTCGATCGGCACCAGGAAGCCGGTCTCGCCATCCACCACGACCTCGGGGATGCCGCCGGTCGCGGAAGCGACCACGGGCAGCCCACAGGCCATAGCCTCAAGGTTCACGATGCCCAGCGGCTCGTAGATGGACGGGCAGATGAAGGCGTCGCAGCCGTGCTCGAGGGCGCTCAGCTCGTTCTTCGGCAGCATCTCCTCGATCCAGATGATGTTGCCGCGCTCCTTGTCCAGCTCGGCGAAGGAAGTCTTGACCTCCTCCATGATCTCCGGGGTGTCCGGCGCGCCGGCGCACAGCACGATCTGGACGCCCGGATCCACGAAGTGCAGGGCCTTCAACAGGTACGGCAGGCCCTTCTGACGGGTGATGCGGCCCACGAACAGCAGGGTGGGCTTGGAACGGTCGATGTTGTAGCGCTCGAAGACCTTCCAGCCCGGATCGTCGTCGGCGGGGGTGGCGAATTCGGACATGGTGATGCCGTTGTAGACCACGACCACCTTGTCCGGGTCAAGGCTCGGGTAGGCGGCGAGGATGTCCTTCTTCATACCGCCGGAGACAGCGATCACGCGGTCGGCGTGCTCATAGGCGTCCTTCTCGGCCCAGGAGCTCAGGTTGTAGCCGCCGCCGAGCTGTTCACGCTTCCACGGGCGGAACGGCTCCAGGCTGTGGGCGGTGATGACCAGCGGGGTGCCGTGCAGCATCTTGGCCAGGTAGCCGGCCAGGCAGGCATACCAGGTGTGGGCGTGGATGATGTCGGCGTCGACATCGTTGGCGATCTGCAGGTCCACGCCGAAGGTCTTCAGCGCGGGGTTCGCGTCGGACAGCTCGGCCGGCACGTCGTAGCCCACGACCTTCAGGCTGCCCTTGGCCTCGTCCGCATGCGGGATGGCGGGGATGTCCGCTTCGGTGCGCTTGCCGTCGAACGCGCGCACGGTCACGTCGATGCGTTCGGCGAGTACCTTGGACAGCTCCTCGGCGTGGACGCCTGCGCCGCCGTAGACCTTCGGCGGGTATTCACGGGTCAAAATATCAACTTTCATCTGCCTGCTCTCCTTCGTGCGTGCGTCAGTAATCAAGCACCTCCTACTTTAAAACACCGCATACGGCAAAACGCACAACCTCGGACGTGCGTTTTGCATAAAACGCCACGACTGCTGCTGGCTTCCGAGGACCAATCCATGGCCCATCCGGCATCCGAACGGTTCCACTGGAGCCGGTTCATGGGATCCCATTCATCATGGTCCGGTCCCCGCTGCGTGAACTCCGTCCCGCAACAGGGAAATACCCGGCACACTCCCTGTGTAAGCGCATGTGTAATGTGGGAGCTAAACGCAGGAAGGGAGCAGGTCATGAACTGTCTGCATTGCGGTGCGCCGTTGCAGCCCGGCGATACGTTCTGCCAGGAATGCGGCGCATTTCAGGACAACGGTAGGACGTTGACCGACAGGACGCTGCGTGACGGCACGCCATCCGACGGCATCCCCACCTCCCCTATTCCGGTCGGCCCGGTACCGTTGCCTCCCACCGCGCCTGCACGCCCGACCACGCCCGCACAGGCGTCCGGCTCGGCCGTCCCCGCAACCTACGCGCAACAGGACTATCGTCAGCGGAACTATCAGGAGCCCGGCGTGAGCGACGCACGGCAACGGCCGTCCACGTCGATTCCGGCGTCCTCATCCGGATCACCGACGTCAAGCAAGACGGTGAAGTCCCAAATCGTCATCGTCGTGCTCATCGCCGCCATCATCGCGGTGGTGCTGTGCATCGTCGGCATCGTCGCGTACGGCAGCGGTCATCTTGGCCACGAACAGTCGAATACCGTCACGACTTCGGCTTCCGCGAATGGCGGCAAGTCCGATACTTCATCATCAGACAGCGGCACCAAGCAGTCCGGCAAATCCAAGTCCAAGACCAAGACCGATGCCAGGGATTCGACTGACACGAAGAAGAAGTCTGACAGTCAATCGGAAACGAAAAACAGCAAGGATAAGAAGAGCACGGACACCGGCACCGCCACGTACTCCAACGGGCGCTTCGCCTATGCCGTGAACGTTCCGGCAAGCTATAACCGCGGCCCAGAATCGGACAACGGTGATGGAGTGAAGTTCTCCGACCCCGATTCGGGTGTGCAGATCGCCGTCTGGGGGCAGAACAACGCCCTGTTCCATTCGCCGCAGGACGAATTAGACTTCCTCAAGGAAAACGCCGGCGCTGATCCGGCATTCGAACTGGTGGCCGGCCAATCCGTGTATCTGAGCTATGAAAAGGACGACACCATCTATTACATCCGCGAAATCGTGACCGACGCGAAAATCGCTGCCGTAGAAATCACCTATCCCAATACCGATCGAGCCGCCGGCGATCCGCTGACCGAATCCATGCCTCCGACACTGCACTTTCTCCAGTAAATGAGCACTTGGTCCCGAGCCACACTTTGCGCACGATGTGGTAAATCGCGCACGGTGTGGCGAAAACCACACGGTGCGGCGATGAGAAATGGCTTTATTCCGCCAATCTGTGGTGCCTGGACGGACGCGAAGGACCACACCGTGCGAGTTTTGCCATACCGTGCGCGCATAACCATGCCGGAGCCACATTGTGTGGAGCCCACAACAACCGTTCCCAACGCTTGAGGGGTCGGTGATTGCCTTCCAAACAGAAAAGCAATCACCGACCCCTCAAGCAATATCGCAGCGGCGGCAAACCGAAATCAGACGGCGGTGCCGTTCTGGTCCAGGTTCGGGTTGTGCTTGGAATCGCCAGCGGTGAAGAACAGGCTCACCACACCCACGATGAACACGCCGGACACAGTGGCGATAAGCCACATCGGGTGGCTCGGCAGCCACATGACCACGAAGAACGCGATGATGGCCAGCGCGATGAGCGTCCAGCTGCCCACGCGGAACCACTGACGCACGGAGTGCGGCGCCTTGAACATCTTCGGATTCGTGTAATCCGGGTTGGTGTTCAGCACGGTCTCCGGCTCGGACTCCACCACGGCGCTCGGCTTCCACGGGCCCAGGGACTCGCCGTCCTGCAGACGACGGGAACGCTCCTGTAGTTGGTATTCGTCGATCATGCCCGCACGGCCGCGGCCGCGGGTGGAATCATACTGGGACGGAATACCCTTGCGGTTGGCCTTGGCCTGGGCACGACGTTCTGCACGATTTGGCATCTCACTACTCCTGTTTCAACGATGACACTGTTGGCTATATTACTCGCTTGCCGCCGACCATACGCACGATATCCACGCGCGTATGGTCGGGGAATGCGCGGCATGAACGAGGGTGCCGCGCTCCCCCGGTGAATCACGCTCAGTCGTCGATGCCATCAATACCGTCGATGTGGTAGGTCTGCGTGTGGAAGTCGCAGGTGACCGACGCGCCTCCGGCGAACACGGAACGCTGGACCAGCGGGTCGCCATCGACGAATTCGTGGCGCACCAGTTCCTGCATGCCCACCTTCTCATGGAATGCGGCGACCTCATGGCAGCGTTCGATCTCGTTTTCGGTACGGGCGCGCTGTTCGGCGTCCATGTCGCCGTCCACGCCGATGTACGCGGCGTCACGGATGAGGTACGGGGCGCCGCCGTTGAGCAGGGCGTATAGCATGTAGTCGTCGCCATCCACCACGCGGTCCATCATCCACGGTTCGATGACGCAGTCGTGGTAGACGAGGTTGTACAGCGGCACCGGAACGCCCTGGCGCGGCGCGTCCGGGGAACGCATCTGGAAGTCGTAGGGCGCGTAATGGCAGAACACGAGGCTCGGCACGGCCCAGTCGGAGACCTCCTCGGAGGAGGAGAGAATACCGTGCGAGAGTAGGTATTCGAAGCATTCGGCGCGGCGCTCGTAGCATTCGCGGCGGGTCATGCGATGCTCGGGGTTGGAGCATTCATCGCCTTCGTTGCAGGTGAACACGTCCAGGTACGCGCAGTCGAGCTCGATGCCGTGCGCGGCAATCTCGGCGAAATTGCGGCGCACGTAGTCAGGAGCGAGTTCGGCGCACAGGTAGGTCTGGTGTCCGCCGGCCCAGCGAGCATGCTCGGGCATGGTGCCGTCCGCCAGACGGATGGCGTTGTTCGTGTCGAAGGTCTTCGCGGTGAAGTAGTAGTCGCGGTACTGGTCGTGCGTACCGAAGATGTCGCCCTGCTCGTGGCAGGTGTCGACCAGCTCCTTCATGCCTTCCCAGCCGCCGGCCTCCTGGCATGCGGGCAGGTAGTCGGGGTGCTCGTTGTCGTATCCGGGCTGCGCCCAGCCGTCCAGATGCATGTACAGACGACCGGCACCCATCTCATGCAACGTGCGCATCTGCTTGACGCGCTGCGCGAAGGTGACCAGCGACCCGTTCTTCTCCGGGTGGTCATTGTCGTAGTAGTAGGAATCCGGCTGCACCTTGGTCTTGATGCCCACGTGCACCCAGGAACGGCCGATGAGGTCACGCACGGAGGGGTTGCGCGCGGCCTTTTCGGCAAGGGTGCGCAGACGGCCGCGCTCGTTGACGTAGGAGCGGTAGGACTTGCAGACGGTGTTGTGGTCGGCGTGGTTGAGGAAGCGGTAACGCACCACGCGGCGGTAGTCCATCGTGCCCAGGCTCGGATCGAACCAGGTGCCGACGTGCGTGTAAGGGCCGTCCGCGGGATGGTCGATGCCGTAGCCGGCGTTCCACGGGGTCTCGCAGATGGCGATGTAGGCGTGGCCGTCCGCGCGTAGCTGGGCGAACCAAGGCATGTAGCCGCCGGCGGTCTCGAAACGACCCTCAAAGGCGATGTCCTTGGTGGCCACCGGCGTGGGCCAGGTGTTGGGGATCATCACACCCTGCTCATGGGTGATGAGGGTCACGTCGTGGCTTTCGGCGCGGTCGAACGCCATCTCGGCGGGCCAGACCACCTTGGTGACGTCCAGTCCGCTTTCGTTGAGTGGGATCCATTCGAACAGCACGTCGCCGGAGGCACGTTCGATCCACACGTAGGTGGCGAACGAGTAGGCACTGTGGCCGAAGCCGGTGTACACGCTGCGCACGCCAACGCCGGTGCCGGTTTCGCGGTTCTCATGCGTGATGGCGGCGGCGTCCGTGAACGCGAATGTGCCTTGCCTGGTTTCCAGTCGTGGCTGGGCGCTGATGGTCTCAGTGCCGGCGGAGGCCTCGGTGCCGCGGGGTCCATCATCGATGACGGTGTTCCACTCGGCGCCGTCGCGTTGGAACGCGAACTGCCCTGTCCGCTCATCGAATCGCACGGTGGTGCCGGCTGCGGTGAATTCCATGATGTGTTTGTGCTCCTGTTTGTTCTGTGTTCTCGACTCCCCTGTCCGGGGCGTCATTGTCCTGATAAGTACGATGTGGTCCACGATGCCTGACGCGAGTCGACCCGTACGAATCATGCGATCCATGCGAATCGTACGGTTCACATACGGGCCGATTCACGGCAAAACGCCCGCCGGTCACACATGGCCGGCGGGCGTCGACGGACGTTCGTCTCAAGCCTCATCCATGGTACCGGACCGGACTGTATCCGACCGACACCGGCGGACGAGACACAACGAACGTCGCTGCGATATCAGCGATATCACCGATATCGCATCATCACTTCTTGGTCAGTTCGGTGAACACCGGGCCGCCGCCGTAGTCGAATTCGACTCCGGAGACGTTGGTGGTGCTCACTGCGGTGGCGTTCTGGTTCCACAGCGGGATGGCCGGCAGGTCCTGCAGCAGGATCTCCTCGCCCTGCTGGTAGTACTTGTCCGCTTCCTCGGTGGAGGGCGCGGAGAGGGCCTTGTCCATGAGCGCGTCGAACTCGGGGTTCTTGTAGTTGCCGGAGTTCGCACCCTTGCCGTCGGCGGAGCTGGAGGCGTACAGCTGCACCAGGTAGTTGTCGGCGGACGGGTAGTCGGGGCCCCAGCCGCTGCGGTAGGCGGTGGTCATCTTGCCGGAGTCCACGTTGGACAGGAACTCGTCGGAGGTGGACATCGGGGCGCCTTCGGCCTTGATGCCGAGCGTGTTCTTGACGTAATTGCACACGGCCTCGACCCAGCCCTTGGCGTTGCCGTCGGCGTTGTAGGCGATCTTGAAGTCGCCGCTCCACGGGGAGATAGCGTTGGCCTTGGCCCACAGCTCCTTGGCCTTGGTGGGATTGTACTTGAGCACCTCGTTGCCCTTGAGGTTCTTGGAGTAGGCGCTGATCGGCGCCGCCAGGAAGTCCACGGCCGGGGTGGAGGTGTTGTTGAAGATCTTCTCGGCGATGGTCTTGCGGTCGATGGACATGGAGATGGCCTGGCGACGCAGGTTGCCCTCTTCGTTTTGACCGAAGTGGTCGAGCCACTCGGGGATGGTGAAGGTGAGCGTGTTACCACCGGGCTGGTTGTAGGCCTTGATGGTCTTGTCCGACTGGAAGGTCTTCAACGCGGTGGCGGGGATCGCGTGCGTGAAGTCGAGGTTGCCGCCACGCAGATCGGCGTAGGCGGAATCGGGCGACGTGTAGATCATGAAGTCAAGGCCGTCGTTCTTGGCGACGCGGTTGCCCTTGTAATCGGGGTTCTTGACCATCTTGATGCTGCGGTTGTGCGTCCAGGAGACGAACTTGTACGGGCCGTTGCCCACCGGGTTCTCGCCGTACTTCTTCGGATCCTTGAACGCGGATTCCGGCAGCGGCATGTAGGCGTGGCTGCCGGCCTTGACCGGGAACGCCGAATCGGGCTGGCTCAGCTTCACATCGATGGTGTAGTCGTCCACGACCTTGAGGCCGGAGAGCGTGGCGCTCGGGTCCACGTCCGACTTCTGCAGGTCGTCGTAGCCTTCGATGGTGCTGAAGAAGCTGGCGCTACCCTGCTTGTTGGCGCTGTTGGCCGTGTAGTTCCAGGCGTCCACGAAGGAGTGCGCGGTCACCGGCGTGCCGTCGGTGAACTTCCAGCCCTTCTTGATCTTGATGACGTAGTGGGTGGCGTTGTCGCTGGAAGTGATGCTGTCGGCGACCTCGTTGTGGATGCCGCCCTTGGCGTCGTAGGTGACCAGGCCGGCGAACAGCTGGTCGACCACCTTGCCGCCGCCGGCCTCGGTGACCGCGCCGGGGAACAGCGGGTGTGCCGGCTCGCTGCCGTACACGGAAATGATGTTGGAGCCTGCGGTGCTGCCGGCGTTGTTGGATGTGCCGGTCGATCCGCAACCGCTGAGCAGCATGACGAGCGCGGCGCCCGCCGCGACCAGCGTCGTGATGTGACGATTCTTCATGAACCTCTCCCAAAGTAGATGTGCCGTCTTTTGACAACGGGCAGATACTTTAGGAGCCGTTTGTTAACTATGTATGCAGATTCCCGAAATACAGACGCACGCGGTGTGGCGCGGTGGATGGTCGTATCGGGCGAGACGAAGGTCAAACGTATGCAAGGCTAAGACTTCGTTCAATCGAGACTGGTATGGATCCGATTGGTTTCCTCTCCTCAGGTGACTCCGCAGCTAGCTTTCCTAATGGGGGAGGTTAGGAATATCGACCATGCTAATTCCGATTTAACAGAGCCAAACTGGTTGGTTGCCTCACCATATGTAGGCGGGTTCCTCGTTATCCACGATGGCGCTCATCATGGTGGCTGCATCCACGACCTTATGGCCCGCATGGACGGGATCCTGCATGTTGTAGGACGGGTCGAGGATGTGGTATTGCGTGATGGTTCCGGTCTCATCCGTGTCGTAGCCCATGACGACCACCACATGGTTGCCGTGGCCGAACCATGGGTAGAGCACGTGGACGTCCACGGCGGCGAACACCGGATAGTCGTCGGCGAGATCGGCCTTCACCCGATCGGCGAACGTCTGCGCGACGGACGGGTCCCTATCCCCTATGGCGATGGTCTGCACACGATACCCCGCTCCGGAAGGCGTCGCTGTCTCCTCACCGAACAGGTAGGCGTTGGCCACGCGCGCCAGATCCACGTATTCCGTGCCGGTCACCGGCTTGGTGTTCATGCGTTCGGCCAGCGTGGTTTGGCTCGCGTCTATCCCCTTGTACGCCAGCACCATCTGCAGGGCGCCCGGCACGCACCAATAGCCGGTTTCCTGCACACGCTGCGGCACGTCGAGGATCACGCGGCCGGTGTTGTTTGTCTCGGTCCGGTTTACCTTGTCCGCGCATTCAGGCAGGGAGTCGGCTTCCTCGCCTGCCGCCTTGCAGGACCATTCGTCGCCGGGATAGGTGTCGTCCACGCCTGCGTTGAGGCCGGCGAGTTCCTTGGGGTCATGCAGTACCGCGGATTCGGGGACGGCACGTTTCATTTCGGATTGGTCTTCGCCGGGCGTGATTTCCTGCGATTGGACGGACCGGTTGCCGCTGGAGTTGGCTGCGGAGAACAGCGGAATCCGGTCCATGCTCCACATCAGTGCGATGGTTCCGAGCAGTACGGCGAGAACGGTGATGGAAGCCAGTATGGCTGTTCGCGTGCGCTTCATTGCGTGCCGCCTTTCCTATGAATCCATAGTACCGTGCGCACATGCAAAACCTCACTATGTATGCGGCCGAACGAAGGTCCCGCATACATAGTGACGGTTAGGAACGCAAAAGTGACACTATGTATGCGGCTGCATGGTCCGGCCGCATACATAGTGTCGGTTTCAGGTGACGCTGCCCTTCTGCGGTTGAGGGCCGTACGCCTATTACCCCTAGACCGCTTCCAGCGAGCAGCTCCTCTGACAAGGAGAGCCGAGGATGGCCTGAAAAAGCTCTGTTAAACCAAGATTTGACACGAATCCGATGGGGGCTACCCTCAGTCGGCTTCGCTGCAAGCTCTTCTGACAAGGAGGCCAAGAATAAAGGGCATGTCAATCTTGACAAGGCTAAACAAAAGCTCCCCTTCCGGAAGGAAGGGGAGCTAACAGGAAGATGCAGAACCGGAACGGAGAACCGTATCAGCGGGGCAGCATCATCGGGCGGTCGCTGGCCTTGATCGGGGCGGGCAGCTCGCTGGTCTTCTCGCTGGAGAGGTACTCGTCCACGGCTGCAGCGCAGGAGCGGCCTTCGGCGATGGCCCAGACCACGAGACTCTGGCCGCGGCCGGCGTCGCCGCACACGAACACGCCATCCTGGCTGGTGGCGAAGTTGTCATTGCGGGCGATGTTGCCGCGCTTGTCCAGTTCCACGGGCAGCTGGTCGAGCAGCGTGGTGGTGTCCGGGTGCAGGAAGCCCACGGAGATGAGCACCAGGTCGGCGGGCAGCACACGCTCGGTGCCGGGCTGACGGGTGAACGGACCATTCTCGCCGGGAGCCACGGAAACCACCTTGAGGCCGGTCACGTGACCGTGCTCGTCCGCCACGAAGCCTTCGGCGGTGGTGGAGTTCTCGATCTTGACCTTGGCCTGCTCCTCCTCGGAACCGATGAAGTTCACGGAGTCGGTGTTGTACAGGTAGGTACCGCCCTCAGCCATGGATGTGGTCTTCTGGTAGGTGCGGGCAAAGGTCGGCCACGGCTGGTTGGCCGGGCGGGTCTCGGGTTCCTTCGGCATGATCTGCAGCACGGTCACGTCCTTCGCGCCCTGGCGGATGGAGGTGCCGAGGCAGTCGGAACCGGTGTCGCCACCGCCGATGACGATGACGTGCTTGTCCTTGGCGGTGATGTCATTGACAGGCTTGACGCCGAAGACGCGACGGGTGGCGTCCGGCAGGAAGTCGAGGGCGAAGTGGATGCCGTCGAGCTCGCGGCCGGGGATCTTCATGTCGCGCGGCACGCGGGAGCCGATGGCCACCACGACGGCGTCGTAGCGATCACGCAGGTCGTCCCAGGAGATGTCCTTGCCGATCTCGACGTTTGTGTAGAATCGGGTGCCTTCGGCCTCCATCTGCTTGACGCGACGGTCGATCAGGCCCTTCTCGAGCTTGAAGTTCGGGATGCCGTAGCGCATGAGACCGCCGATGGCGTCGTCCTTCTCGTAGACGACCACGGTGTGGCCGGCGCGCGTGAGCTGCTGGGCGGCGGCGAGGCCGGCAGGGCCGGAACCCACCACGGCCACGGTCTGGTCGGTCAGACGCTGCGGCGGCAGGGGCTTGACGTAACCAAGATCCCAAGCCTGGTCGATGATGGTGACCTCATCGTTCTTGATCATGGTCGGCGGCTGGTGGATGCCAAGCACGCAGGCCTGCTCGCACAGGGCCGGGCAGATGCGGCCGGTGAACTCCGGGAAGTTGGAGGTCTGCGACAGACGGTTGTACGCATCCTCCCACTTGCCCTGGCGCACCAGGTCGTTGAACTCCGGGATGACGTTGCCCAGCGGGCAGCCGGTCATACAGAACGGGGTGCCGCAGTCCATGCAGCGGGCCGCCTGCTCCTTGGTCCAAGGCTGCAGGCCGGACTCGGCGTGCACGTCGAACCAGTCCTTGATACGTTCCTCGATGGGGCGTTCGGCCAGCTCGCGGCGGGTACGGACCTTCAGGAATCCTCTCGGGTCGCCCATGTCAGCGCACTCCTTCCGTAACGTGCTCGTAAACCTCTTCCCAGGCTCCGGGCGAATTGAAATCGATGTTGTTGGCCTTGGCGTCTTCCATGGCCTTGGTCATGGCCAGGTACTGCTTCGGCACCACGTGCGTGAAACGCTTGACCGTATTGGACCAGTCCTCGAGCAGGGCGGCGGCGAACTGGGATCCGGTCTCCTCCGCGTGCTGCTTGATCAGGCCATACACCAGCTTGGCGGTATCGGCGTCCAGGGACTTGAAGAGCAGCGCACCGGACTTGATGGCACCCGGGTTGACCTTCTTCATGTCGAGGTCGAGCACGTAGGTGTTGCCGCCGGAGAAGCCCGCACCGAAGTTACGGCCGGTGGGGCCGAGCACCACCACGGTGCCGCCGGTCATGTACTCGCAGCCGTGGTCGCCCACGCCTTCCACCACGAACGTGGCACCGGAGTTGCGCACGGCGAAGCGTTCGCCCGCGCGTCCGGCCACGAACATCTGGCCGGAGGTGGCGCCGAAGCCGGTCACGTTACCGGCGATGACGTTCTCGTGCTTGTCGAAGGTGACGTTGTCCTCGGGGCGCACGATCATGCGGCCGCCGGACAGGCCCTTGCCGGCGTAGTCGTTGACTTCGCCGTAGATGCGCAGGGTCTCGCCGCGCGGGATGAACGCGCCGATGGACTGGCCGCCGGAACCGTGCAGGGTCATGTCGATGGTGTCGTCCGGCAGGCCCTCCTCGCCGTAGCGGCGGGTGATCTCGTAGCCGACCATGGTGCCGACCGTGCGGTTGACGTTGCGGATCGGCATTTCGATGCGCACGGGTTCCTTGTGGTCGAGCGCGGGCTGGGCGAGCTCGATGAGCTTGTTGTCCAGCGCCTTATCCAGCTCGTGGTTCTGCTCGATGGTCTGGTGCAGGATGGTGCCCGGCACCGGGCCGGCCTGCTTGAGCACGTTCGTCAGATCGATGCCGTCGGACTTCCAGCGCTTGATGGCCTCGTTCTGGTCCAGGCACTCGACATGGCCGATGGCCTCCTCGAGCGTCTTAAAGCCGAGCTGGGCGAGGATCTCGCGCACTTCCTCAGCGATGAACATGAAGAAGTTGACCACGTGCTCGGGCTTGCCGCGGAAGCGGGCGCGCAATTCCGGATCCTGGGTGGCGATGCCCTGCGGGCAGGTGTTCTTCTGGCAGGCGCGCATCATGACGCAGCCTTCGACGATCAGCGCCGCGGTGGCGAAGCCGAATTCCTCGGCGCCGAGCAGTGCGGCGATGACCACGTCACGGCCGGTCTTGAGCTCTCCGTCGCACTGGACGACGATGCGGGAGCGCAGGCCGTTGAGGATCAGCGTCTGCTGGGTCTCGGACAGGCCGATCTCCCACGGGGTGCCGGCGTGCTTGATGGCGTTGAGCGGGGCCGCGCCCGTACCGCCGTCGTAGCCGGAGATGAGCACCACGTCGGCATGGCACTTGGCCACGCCGGCCGCGATGGTGCCCACGCCGAACTCGGAGACGAGCTTGACGTGGATGCGGGCCTTCGGGTTCGCCATCTTCGCATCGTTGATTAGCTGCTTGAGATCCTCGATGGAGTAGATGTCGTGGTGCGGCGGCGGGGAGATGAGCTCCACGCCCGGGGTGGCGTGGCGGACCTTGGCGATCCACGGCGGAACCTTGGCGCCGGGCAGGTGGCCACCCTCGCCAGGCTTGGCGCCTTGGGCGAGCTTAATCTGCAGGTCGGTGGCGTGCACCAGGTAATCGGAGGTCACGCCGAAGCGGGCGGATGCGATCTGCTTGATGCGGCTGTAGCGCTGCGGGTCGTTGATGCGGTCCTCGGACTCGCCGCCCTCACCGGAGTTGGAGCGCGCGCCGATGGAGTTCATGGCCAGGGCGAGCGTCTCGTGGGCCTCCTGGGAGATGGAGCCGTAGCTCATGGCACCGGTGGAGAAGCGCTTGACGATCTCGCTGGCCGGCTCGACCTCGGAGATGTCGATGGGCTTGCGGTTGGAGTTGAACTTCATCAGGCCACGCAGGGTCATGAGTCGGTTCGACGTGTCGTTGATGTGGTGCGAGTACTTCTTGAACATCTGGTAGTCGCCGCGCTGGGTCGACTGCTGGAGCAGGAAGATGGCCTCCGGGTCGTTGAGGTGGTCCTCGCCGGTACGACGCCACTTATAGTCGCCGCCGGTGCGCAGGTTGCGGTGCGGGGCCGCGGTCCACTGGTTCGGATAGGCCACACGATGGCGGATGGCCACCTCCTCGGCAATCTCGTCGAGGCCCACGCCACCCACGCGGGATGTGGTGCCGGTGAAGTATTCGTCCACGACCTGCTGGTTGAGGCCCACAGCCTCGAACAGCTGGGCGCCACGGTAGCTCATGATGGTGGAGACGCCCATCTTGGACATAATCTTGAGCACGCCGGTGGAGAGGGCCTTGGTGAGGTTCTTCACGGCGGTGTCCGCGTCGACCTTGAGATAGCCGGTGCGAGCCAGGTTCTCCACGGATTCGAACGCCAGGTACGGGTTCACGCAGGCGGCACCATAGGCGATGAGCAGTGCCACGTGGTGGATCTCGCGCACGTCGCCAGCCTCCACGACCATCGAGATCTGGGTGCGGGTGTGGCGGCGCAGCAGGTGATGCTGCACGGCGGAGGTGAGCAGCAGGGACGGGATCGGACCCCACGTGTGGTTGGAGTCGCGGTCGGAGAGCACGAGGAAGTTCTTGCCGTTCTCGATGGCCTCGTCCACCTCGGCGAAGATCTCGTCGAGTCGCTCCTTCAGGGCCTTGCCGCCGCCGGCGACCTGGTAGAGGCCCTTGACCACGTACGGACGGTAGTAGTCGCCGAGCACGCGGGCGCGGTCGAGGCGCTTGAGCTGGGCCATCTCGTCGGAGTTGACCACGGGCAGCGGGATGAGGATCTTCTTGGCGTGCAGCTCGGAATCGGCCAGCAGGTTCGGCTCGGGGCCGATGGCGGATTCGAGGGAGGTGACGATCTCCTCACGCTCCCAGTCCAGCGGCGGGTTAGTGACCTGCGCGAACTTCTGGGTGAAGTAGTCGAAGAGCATGCGGCTGCGGCTGGACAGGGCCGGCAGCGGGGTGTCGTTGCCCATGGAGCCCAACGGCTCCTTGCCGGTGTTGGCCATCGGGGTGAGCAGGAGCTTCAGGTCCTCCTCGGTGTAGCCGAAGGCACGCTGGCGGCGCTGGACGGACTGGCCGGAGTGGTTGACGTGCTCGCGCTTGGGCAAGTCGTTGAGCTCCACGGAGTTGCCTTCGACCCACTTGCGGTAGGGGTGCTGGGAGGCGAGGTTCTTCTTAATCTCCTCGTCCGGGATGATGCGGCCTTCGGCGGTGTCCACGAGGAACATCTTGCCGGGCTCCAGACGGCCCTTGGACACGATGTGTTCCTGGGCGATCTCCGGGATCACACCGGCCTCGGAGGCCAGCACGATGTAGCCGTCGTCGGTGAGCTGCCAACGGCCGGGGCGGAAGCCGTTACGGTCGAGCAGGGCGCCCACCTGGGTGCCGTCGGTGAAGACGATGTCGGCCGGGCCGTCCCACGGCTCGATGAGCGTGTTGTTGTACTCGTAGAAGGCGCGCACGTCCGGGTCGAGGTCCGGGTTCTTCTCCCAGGCCGGCGGCAGCATCATGCAGATGGCGTGCGGCAGGGAACGGCCGGCGAGATGCAGCAGTTCGAGGCACTCGTCGAAGGTGCCGGAGTCGGAGTATCCCGGAGTAGTGATCGGCAGCAGCGGCTTGAACTCGCCGAGCAGTTCGGAGCTCAGGCGACCCTCACGGGCGGACAGCCAGTTGCGGTTGCCCTGGATGGTGTTGATTTCGCCGTTGTGGGCCAGCAGTCGGAACGGCTGGGCCAGCGGCCAGCTCGGGAACGTGTTGGTGGAGAAGCGGGAGTGGACGATGGCCACGGTGGCCTTCATGCGCTCGTCGTTCAGGTCCTCGAAGAAGTGGGTGAGCTGCATGGTGGTGAGCATGCCCTTGTACGTGATGGTACGGGCGGACAGGGAGGCGAAGTAGACGCCCACCTCATGCTCCACGCGCTTGCGGATGCGGAAGGTCTTACGGTCGAGTTCGAGGCCGCCGAGAGAGCCGTCCGGGGAGGCCACCACAAGGGTCTTGAAGCCGGGCATGGCGGCGAGCGCCTGCAGGCCAAGACCGTCCGGGTTGGTGGGCACCACGCGCCAGGCGAGCACTTCGAGGCCCTCCTCGCGCACGATGTTGGCGATGGCCTGTTCCTGCTGGCCGGAGGTCTCGATGTCGCGGTCGAGGAACGCGATGCCGGCGGCGTAGTGGCCGGCTTCCGGCAGATCGGCCGGAACAGTGGCGCGCATGAACTCGTCCGGCATGCTCATCAGGATGCCGGCGCCGTCGCCCGTGTTCTCCTCGGCACCCACGGCACCACGGTGGTCGAGGTTGACCAGCACCTCGATGGCGTCGGTGACGATCTTGCGTTCGGGTCGCTTGTTCAGGGTGGTGACCATACCCACACCACAGGCGTCATGCTCGTTGGAGGGGTCGTACATGCCATCCGGAGCATGGACCGTGAGATCAAGCGGGGCTTTGAATGTCACCGAAATCACCTCAATTGGTTATGGGCGCGCTCACAAACGTGCCTCTTCCTCTAAGTTGCTGTTGACAGCGTAGCGTCGCGGTATGTCTTTTACGTTTCGCTGTCCATATACCGAGTTGCGGAAAAAGTCAATACCCAATCGTAACCGATTTTCCGATTGGGCTCTCCCAGCTGGGATCAGACCGCCCATTGTCCGTAGGAGCAGCGCTATCGGGTGTCGGACCCCAGGTACCGGTGGATGCGGCCTCACACCCGTATCGGATATGCCCGCAGTGTGATTTTTCATACAAAGCCGCATCGGCAACATACAACGCACATGAAATATGCCACAACGACTTCTCACAGGCCCGCACTCCCCCGGACTCTCAGTACAGTCCGGGCTGGATCGTGTGTGCAAGATAGACGAGCGCATCATCCCGATGATCCAGCCACCACTCCACATCACCAAGCGAACGGATCCGCTCAATCAGCCGGTCATACAACGGCAGTTCGTCCTGCGGTGCATGCACGACCAGCACACACGCCTGCCGCAACACCCGGCGACGGATATGGTCCGCCTCGACCGCACGGCCCTCCTCGTCCCACAAGGGCACGAACCGCGGCACGTCATGACCCAGCGCGCGTTCGGCCTCGCACTCGGGGCAACGGCTCGTCTCGGCCGCGCGGATACGCGCCGCCACCACCGTATACGAACCCGACGTATCCGCCAGCGTGGAATGCTTGCACCTGCGAAAGACCCGCTTCAATCCCATGACACCCTCCAATCCTAGAACGTTTGTTCGAGTCATGGATGCCATGGTAACCGCGTTCCGGAAGCCCGGTAAAATTTTACCGACACGAGCCATTTCATGCCGATTCCAGGCTATGAACCGACCGGAAGCCCTTTCGAGGCCATGATTCGGAAATGCGCCGTTCGACCAATCCGGACGGAACCGGACAGGGACGTGTCCAGAAACGCAATATCTACCTATCATTCCTGAACTTCACCAGTACAAACGAAAGGGTGAGCAACCTGATAAAAACGAATCACTCACCCCACGCGGCATCCCCGAGGCTCATACCGACGCACACCCGAATCCCACAATCAGCTATGCGGACGCCCCGATCCGCTGTCCGGTGAGCGTCATGGGCTTGCGATGGGGAGCGGTCGCGATACCGCGGACCGAGCCGGAGCGCTCGTCCACCGTCACGTCAAGATGCACCGCCAACGGGCCGAAGGGCAGTCGCACGCGGATATCGAAGACGTACTCCGCCTCGGTGGCCGAAGTGACGTCGGCGACTGAAGTGACGTCAGTAGCCGAAGCGACTGAAGTAACCTCGTCACGCGCAGGAACCCCGACATCCCCGGCCCCGGAGACCCCGGCGCCCGTCCCCGTCATATCCCTCATCTCCTCCGGCTCATTCACATCCCCGGCTCCCACTCCCCGACTCTTGCAGCGCCCATCGCGATACGCGGCGACGAGACCCATCACCTTTGCCTTGCCGTGGAAGGTCGTTCTGTCGGCATCATCGAACACCACGATTACCGGGATGACGACCTCGCCGACGGGTGACGCAAGGTGCACGACGTATCGGTCGGCGAGTCTCGGATCGTCCGCGGGATCCAGGTCGAACCGCAACGCCTTCTCTTCGGCGATGGTGCGAGCCACGGCCCGATGCGCGTCCTTCGGCGGCACGGGCACCGGCATCGTCACATGGCGCTTGGGGAACAGCCGGCGCCAAAGGCGCGCCGTCCAGTGCCGACGCCCTGATTGCGTGGCGCCGCCGGCCTCCTCAGCCGATTGGGTATGAACATGAATGACCCCGGCGCCTTCATCCCCGGCAGCCGCCACCGGCTCATGCACGGCCTGCGCGAACGCCGGAATCGAAGCCAGTCGGGGATTAACGGCCAAAGCGTTGCCGGTGAACAACGCCATCTTCTGCACATCGGTGAGCTTGTCGGTCTCCTCCAGCGCCCGGGCCTGGCCAAGACACGCCTCGATGGGCGTGTAAGGCGTGTCCGAACCATAGAGCAGATGCGATTCGGGGACATCGAGCAGCAGGTCGGCGAGTTGCTTGGGTTCGCTGAATCCGGCGACGTCGAAATACACGTGGGCCATGGCCTCCTTGAAGTCCGCACGGCGATCGGGGTCGTTCATGCGCAGAATCAGCGCGAAGCTCTCGAACCGGTCGGCGAGCACCGAAGTGAACGCGCCGCGTGCGGCAGCACCCATCTGATGTTCGGGAACCTGACGAACGTATCGTGCATCACCATGTTGGTGAACGCGCGCGTGGTCTCCACGAAGTATTCGAACGCTGGCAGGGACAGTCCCTCGCAGACGTCGGGCACGAGTACGGCCGGGGCCGTGGGATGGATGATCGCCAGGGCCCCGCGCGCATCGAGTTCGCGCATCAGTCCGTCAAGTCGCGGGTCACCCAGATAGCATCCGTGATGATTGGTGGTCAGGCCGACCCCGTCCGCATGCAGCTCGTCCAACGCCCGCCTGGCCTCAACTATGGATTCGCGTTCATACGGCAACGGGAGTGTGGCAATCAGTCCGAAATGCGCGGGATCCTCCGCCGCCATGCCGGCGCCTTGGTCGTTGATGCGACGGGCCAGGTCGAGGCATTCCCCGGCATCCGGCAGCCAGATGTTGGGCGAGGAGAGCATGAGATGAGCGTAGGCGACGCCCAGCAGTCGCATCTTGTCGCGCTGCCAGTCCATGGTCCAGTAGTCCGGCGTCGGATATCCGTCAGGGTCGCCGGGGTAATGCCGCTTGAGGAAATCCAGGTATGCCGGCGGCAGATAATGCGATTGGAAATCGATTTTGCTGAGATATCTCACAGCGTTCTCCTGATTGTCGTAATGGTCATATTGATTTGTCGTCATGGTCAGCAATCGCCCACGCCTGCCGGGAACCGGCTAGGACGCGACGGTACCATCGATCCCGATTCCGTCCCGCCCGGCCCACTCATTCCACAGATTTGAGCGCGGCGAGCATGTCCACGTTCTTGAGCTGCCGGTAGATCACCCAGCCGAGGGCCGCGAGCACCGCCACCACAAGCACGAGCGGCGCCGCGAACGCGAGCCAGCCCAAGGCCGGATCGAACATGACCTCGTCCGGCGGCACTTCGGTGATGATGTACCGGTGGAGCCCCGCGCCGAACGCATAGCCTCCGAGGATGCCAATGGCCGAAAGCATGATGGTTTCGCGGTAGATGTACATCGTGGTCTCGTTCGTGTGGAAGCCGAGCACCTTGATGGTGGACAGCTCGCGGATACGTTCGGAGACGTTGAGATTGGTGAGGTTGTAGAGGATCACCACGGCGAGCAGTCCGGCCACAAGGATCAGCACTTCCATGATCTGGTCGAGCGAGTCCACGATCGTGGCCACCTGGTTCTTCATCGTGGTGTTCTGCACCACTCCCCTGACCCCGTCGGTGGTCATGAACCGCGCGCCCTGCTTCTCGGCGTTGGCGACGCCGGAATCCTTGAGCCGCACCAGGTAGGCGTTCGACCGGTAGTCCGCCCCGAACATGCGCTCGTATCCGCCCGAGGACATGATCATGAAATGGCCGATGTACATTTCGGTGACGCCGTCCACGCGCACGGTGCGTTCGGCGCCGTCCGGATCGGTGACGGTGATCCGGTCCCCCACATTCGCGTCCAGCATGTCCGCCATGCGTTCGGAGATGATGGCGCCGCGGTCGGTGATCACCTGCGGCGTATGGCCGGGCCGCGAGCGCAGGGTGATGTAATCGCCGAAATTGTAGGCGTCGTCGGTCACCAGCAGGGTGATGGACTGCTTGTCCCCCTCCTTGCCGGCCGTCCTGGTGAGCTCCTCGTAACGAATCGGCATGGATTCGCTCACGGCGGACGGCTTCATCGCCTCGGCCACGGTCTCATGCTGCTCGTCGTTGTTGTCGGCGTTTTCGGCCACGATCAGGTCGTAGTGGATGAGTTCGCCGAACTGGCGCTCGCCGATCTGTCCGATGGACGCCTGTACGCCGAGTCCGGCGGTCAGCAGCGACACCGCGCCGGCTACGCCGAAGATGGTCATGAAGCCGCGTGATTTGTAGCGGAACAGGTTGCGGGCGGTCACTTTGCGGGTGAAGTTGAGTCTGTTCCACAGGGGTTTGATCCGTTCGAGGAAGATCTTCGAGCCTTTGGCCGGCGGTTTCGGCAACAATAGCGCGGCCGGCTTCTCGCGCAATTCGCGGGCGGCGGCCAACGTGGCCGGTACCACGGCGCTGACCCAGGCCGCCACGAACGCCACCGCCGTGATCACGGGATGGAAGGCGAGCGCGATGCGCGGCACGGTGAAGCCGGTGCTGTAGGCGTGGTTCACGATGAGCGGCAGCAGCGTGTGGCCGGCCGCGACGCCGATGAGCGTGCCCAGCGTGGAGGCGGTGAACCCGTAGAATGTGAATTTCTTCAGCACGTCGGTGTCACGGTAGCCGAGCGCCTTCAGTGTGCCGGAGTTGGTGCGTTCCTCGTCCACCATGCGGCCCATGGTGGTGAAGGTGACGAGTGCGGCCACGAAGTAGAGGAACACGGGGAAGATCACGGCGAGTTTCTTGACGATTCCGGCGATGATCTCGTACACCCGGTAGCCTTCGGAGGTCAGGCCCTCGCGGCGGCCGTCGATGGAGTAGGCCGGCACTTCGAGCGAATCCACTTTTTCGCGGGCGAGCCGGATGTCGTGTTCCGCATCCTTGATCTTCCGTTCGGCCTCGGGCTTGGCGTCCTCGTATTCCTGCTTTTTGGCCTCGTACTCGTCTTCGGCCTTCTCGATCTGGCGTTGGCCTTCGATGAGTTGCGAGGCGCCGCCCGACGCACTGCCGGCCGACTGGGAGACGGCCTGTCCGAGTTCGGTCTGCTTGGAGGCAAGTTGCCTGCCGGCGTCCGCGAGCGCCGCCGCGTTCTTCTGGTATTCCTCGCTGCCCTGTTCGAGTTTCGCAGCGCCGTCCTGCCATTGCTGCAGACCGTTCTGGTATTGGGCCAATGCGTTGTTGTATTCGGCCACGGCCTCGTTGTAGGCGTCGAGGGCCTGCGCGTATTTGTCGGCGAGATTGCGGTACAGCGGACCGGTCAGACCGGTGCTTTCCCACAGGTTCAGCAATCGGCCGGTTTTGTCGAGCACCGGTTTGACGGCGTCGAGTATGGCCCGCGCCTGGTCGAGTTGGGTTTTGGCCTGGACAAGCTGCTGCCATGAGGAGTCGAGCTGGCCCTGGCCTTGCGCCAGCCGTTGGGCGGCGGCCGCCAGCTGGGTCTGGGCGGAGGTGATGGTGGAGCCGGCGGAGGCGATCTGCGCCAATGCGCCGGAGAGTTCGGCGATGGCTGAGGCTGCCTGGTTCGCGGCTTCGGCGGAGCTGGATGCGATCTGGTCCTTGCCGTCCTCGATTTGGGTTTTGGCGTCCGTAAGTTGCTGTTCGGCGTCCGCGAGCTGCTGTTTGGCGTCGTCCACCTGCCGCTGTGCCTTGTCGATCTGCTTGCGGCGGTCCTCCTTAATGGAGGCGGCGCGCGCCTCGGGCTGGTTGGCGAGTCGTTTGGTGAGCGTGTTCTTGTGCCGTTGCACGCGGTCGCGGTAGGTGACGGTCCAGTAGTCGACGTCGTGGGTGTCGGTGAAGGTGACGCGGCCAATCATGGTCACCTGTGAATCGAAGACGTCCGGGTTCACCACCGCGTAGCCGTCGAGTTCACCGGTGCCGGCCGTGGACTGGCCCATGTTGAGGTTGGAGATGGCTTCGACCGAATTCACGAAGCCCACCACGGTGAATTCCTTGCGCTTCAACACCGTGTCGCCGGCGATGTCCGGACGCTCGTCGATTTTGATGGTGCTGCCTTCGGCGAATTTGTCGCGTTCCTTCGAATCGAGCGCGATCTCATTGTTCGCGCGCGGCAGTCGACCTTCCACCACCTCGTAGGTGGATACGGTCCGCGGCGTGGAGAAGACGCGCAGGCTGTGCTCGCTGCCGCGGATGGCGACGTCCTTGAAGTAGCCGAATTCGGCGTCCCTGACGCCTTCGGTTTCGCGGATGATGCGTTCGTCGCCCCGGGTCAGGCCGTAATCGCTGATCACGGTCACATCGGCCAGGTTGTTGCCGTGGTAATACTCGGTGCCGGTGATCTGCATGTCCGGGCCGGTGACGAACAGGCCCACGAGCGCGAACGAGCCCAGGGTCATCAGGCTCACGATGGAAAGGAACCGGCCCTTGGTTTTGGCCAGGGTGGTGCGGATGTCCTTCCAGAGCATGCGTTTGCGCATCACGATCACTTTCCTTTTGCCTGTTCCGGCCGGCTCGACCGTTTCGGTCTACGCGGCTTGCGAGGCTTGTGGAACTTGCATGGATTGTTGCATCGGCGGGAATCGTTCATGCTCACCACTCCAGGTCCTTGATGTCCATTGGATGCTCGTTGACCTCGATGGATTTGACGCGCGCGTCGTGCATGTGGATCACACGGTCGGCGATAGGGGCGATGGCGGAGTTGTGGGTCACGATGACCACGGTCGCGCCCTTTTTGCGGCTTTGGTCCTGCAAAATCTGGAGCACCTGTTTGCCGGTGTTGTAGTCGAGCGCGCCGGTAGGTTCGTCACACAGCAGGATCTTCGGGTTCTTGGCGACCGCTCGCGCAATGGCCACGCGCTGCTGTTCGCCGCCGGACAGCTGGGCCGGGAAGTTGTCGATGCGGTCTTTCAATCCCACATCGATGAGCGTCTGAACCGGATCCTGCGCGTCCTTCACGATTTCCGAGGCGAGTTCGACGTTCTCCTTGGCGGTGAGGTTGGCCACGAGGTTGTAGAACTGGAAGACGAAGCCGATGTCGTAGCGACGGTAGTCGGTGAGCTGGCGGGCGGTGTAGTTCGAGATGTCCTTGCCGTCGATGATGACCTGGCCCTCGCTGTTCGTGTCCATGCCGCCCAGGATGTTGAGCACGGTGGATTTGCCGGCGCCGGACGCGCCGAGGATGATGGCCAGTTCGCCCTTCTCGATGCCGAAGCTCACGTCGTTGTTGGCCGTGATGGTGGTGCTTCCCATGTGGTAGCGCTTGAAGCTGTGAGCCATTTCGATGTATGCCATGTCGGTGCGTCCGCTCCCCTGTGATACGACTTTGAATAAACAACGTGTTGATTTATCTGCATCGTAAAGCCATGTGAAAACGGGGGTCAATGACCACATTCGCCGGAATCGTTCAATTTGGACATTGTCGCGGAAAGTGGTGATTCGGCTTTTAAATCGACAACGTGTTGATATGATGATGGAGGCATGACGCAAAGGAGGATCACATGGCCGGCAAGCGCAACACCAAGACGGAAGCCAAGATCAAGGCGGCATTCACCACGCTGGCGCAGTCCAAGGGCTTCGACGCCATGACCGTGAGCGACATCGCCCGCACGGCCGGTATCAACCGCGGCACGTTCTACATGCATTACATCGACAAGTTCGACCTGCGCCAACAGCTCATCGACGACACCATCGACGACCTCACGCGGATTCTCATCGACAACTCCGACGAGGGCGGCCAATCGGTGACGTCCGATGGCAGGGCCATCTGCGACGCCTTCAAGGAGGATTCCATCGCCAAGGCGCTGCACTATGTCAAGGACGACTTCGCGTTCTTCGACGCGATCTCCCATTCCGGCAACGACATGCAGCTCTACGACCGGCTTAAGGCGGTGCTCAAGCGTCTCATCATTGCGCAGGCGCAGCGTTTCGGCGCTGAACCGAAGACCAACTACAACGGCATCCCCGCCGACTATGCGATGGAGATCCTGGTCTCCGCCGTCTCCTCGATCATCTGGCTGTGGATCCGCCGCGGCTGCAAGGAGACGCCCGAGCAGATCTGCCGCATCATCGAGACCAACAAGACCACGGCACCCATCGACGTGCTGTGGTGACCGTTTCCAAAGATGAGAGCAGGAAACCTATTCTATGCCGCAACCAATGAGAGAGCACGCCAGACCACTGCATCAGTAAACATTGTCACATCCCTTTTTCGTATCCAATCCGGCATTACTCCGGATGAGATGTGGTATTGCATACCACCACTCCAAGCAGGGTGATTATCATGCCGATAATCTGCATGATCGTGAGCGTCTCATCCAACAACAACCATCCAAGTATGCCCGAAAGGGGAGGCGTGACCATACCGATAATCATGTTGGCGGTCGGCTCAAGATGAGTCGAAGCCCACGTATTCAAGAGATTTGGCAATATCGTAGCCGCAAACACCAGCAACACCATGACACCCGTCATCGCCCATATGCTCGCAAATCCGGATAACACGGGAAACCGCTGCGTCCCGGAAACCGCAAGATGAACATGCGTGAACAGCATCAGCGGCAAAGCCAGAATCACACCGTCCAGAAACGTCACACAGTTGACGGATGCCTCATTGACATCATGCCCACCACCAACTTGACGCCATAGCGCAATCGAATATAATGCCCTGACCAATGTGGCGCCAATCGCCGCCACAACCGCAATGACGATGGCAGTGCGGCCGAACCGTCCCACGCCTTTCAGCAGCGGGACGCAATATCCCATGACGCCGACAACGGATACAGCAAATCCAATCAACTCGCGGCGGGGTACGTGGCCACGCTCAATCAATTTCCAGATGATCGTCACCGCCGGAGACATTGCAACGATCAGCGAAGTCAACGCTACCGGCCCGAGCGCAAAACCCGCAGTTGCAAGAATATAGTAGACGGTCATAAGACATCCGAGCCCCATTTCGACCGGCTTCAACGGCATGCCCCTGAAGTTTCGACCGGCAAAAGCGTCATGCGATTCCGCGTCACTCCCCTCCATCATGGTGCCATTCAATCGCGCATGTGCCGACCGAACGGATTTTCGGCCCATAATCAGAGTAACCGGCACGACAACGGCGGACGACAGGACGAATCTGAGCCATATCAACGTTCCCAGGGGGACGGCATCCAACCATCGTACGAATATCCCGGTGGTCGCCCATAACGCCGCGGCGCCAAATGCCGCGGCCATGGCCGCGCGCCCGATGAGCATGCCGGCTTTATTATCATTGGCCATCATGCGCTCCTTCCGTTGCCGCATCGACGCCATCACCGAAATCCTGTTGCGGGAATTCCGAGGCATCGATGACATTCAAATCACTCAGCTGCCGCACTCCCCGGCATGTAAGAATCAACGTACGACTTCCCGGAATTTCCTCAGCCCATCCAAGATCGCGCAGGCCAGAAAGTAACCGGGCACCAAGCACACCGCCGAGATGGTCGCGCCCTTCCGTAGTGTCCAGACATCCCACGGCGATTTTCTTGGAGGTCGGTCCGATATGCATGACATCGCCGAGCAGCGGCTCGAATCGTCCGGCCGCTCCAATCACCCGATAGTCATTCCCATCGAGGGCGATGACATGATTGCGAATCAACCAGTCAAGCAGACGCACACCGAGCAGACCACCGACATGATCGGTACAGCGTCGCGCGAAGCACATGCCTGACGGCGGGCCGGCAGGTTTCATCGGAGCGGCACCAGCCGCGCCAAATAAATTTTCCACCGCTTCAGCAATGCGGGCATCCGGAACGGAATACCAACTGATTCGTCCGCTTTTCTGGCATGCGATAACGCCTCCATCCAGGAGTCGTGCAAGATGGTTGCCAAGCAACCCCTGCGAGACATGCAATGCCTCCATCAACGAGGTAAATGACATGGAACCGCGATTGGCCAACAGGCGAACCACTGAAATTCGCAATGGATGACCTAGCACGCGGGCGAAATTCGCTGCGGATAGTTCCGGAGACGTGCGACCGGCGGATGCTTTGTCCATGGCATGCACATTGGCACCGTCAATCTCGGCTGCATGCATATGACATTTCATATTTTCATGAAACATGAAAGCATGTTACCAATCAACGGTTTCCATGTTACTTGCATATGAACGAGATATACGTATCGACCGCACCGCCGACTTCAAGTCGGTCCAGTACCTGCAGTTGGCGGTCACGCTCTGGTTCGCGGCGAGGTTTCGGACGCGCGCAGGCGCGGCTTGCCCTGGACCACCTCGATCTGGGACTGCGGCGGCTCATGGCCGGCACGCTTGGCACGCACCTGGTCGTAGAGCATGCGGAAGGCCCGCTCCCCCATCTCGTGGAAATTCTGGGTGTAGCTGGTCAGTGGCGGTTCCCACATGGCATCGAAGTCCATGTCGTCGAATCCCACCACGCTCACGTCCTGCGGGACCTTGCGGCCGGATTCCCTGAGTCCCTTCATCACCGCGATGGCGATTTCGTCGCTGGCGGCGAACACGGCGGTCACGTCCTTGCGGCGCCCCAAAGCCTTGCCCGCGGCCACCGCTCTCCTGAGGTCGCCGGCCGGGACCAGAACCGGCTCCGGAACTTCGATACCCCGTTCCTCAAGCGCGTCACGCCAGCCGTTCGTGCGGGAGTTATCGCCCGTTTCCTTATCCCAGGCCACATGGAACACGGTGCTGTGCCCCATGTCCAGCAGGTGCATGGTCATCCAACGGCCGCCGTCGCGCTCGGCGTTGATGACCTGGTAGTCGCCGTCGCCGAAGCCGCCGCCCACCACCACCGTGGGGATATCTCGGGGCAGTCGCTTGAGCGCCTCGACGCCGGCCCAGCCGTATTCGTACACGATGACGCCGGCAGGGCGCACGGCCAATCCCATGCGCACGCGGGCTTCGACCGAATCCATGTCCGATTCGTCCAGCGAGACGATGGTGACGAGGAACCTGCGTTTGCGGGCGGCGGCCTCTACGCCGTGATTGGTGGCGGAGGTGGAGAAGGCGTCCGGGTTGGCGGCGAAGACCACCACCGAGTCCATCTCGCGGTTGGACAGGGCGCGGGCCACCACGCTCGGCTCGTATCCGAGTTCCTTGATGGCCTCGGCGATACGGCGGCGTTTGTCCTCCGTGACGTTCACGGTGCCGTTGAGGTAGCGGGAGACCGTCGGCGCGGATACGCCGGCCAGTTTGGCCACGTCCTTGATCACCGGACGTGCGCGCCCCGTGCTTTTCGCCATGTTCTCCCCTTTGCGTCACCTCTGGTATCTCTGTTCCCAACAATAGGAAGATGGCGGCACAACGGCGACAGTCGGTCTTCGACATCGCCGCCAGACGCACGCCTGCATATCCCTCACACCCCCGTAACCGGGGCGACACAATCTCGAACCGGTTCGATTGAGGCAACAGTAAGAATGGCGGAATATCGCGCGAAACGCCGATGACCGCACGGTAACTTGCGAAGGGGGATTCATCGCGCTATTCTGAAACCGGTTTCAGAAAGAAACCAAACAAAAAAACAAGTTCAAGGCCCAAGGCTTTGACCCAACGAAAGGAACATATTATGTCCATCAAGGATTCCATGCTGCGCGGTCTCGCTATGTACGGTGTCAACTCCATGGCTCAGGCCGGCCTGTCCAACTCCAAGGTGATGGCCGACATCATCAACGACGTCGACAAGAACGCTCGCTGAATCACGGCTTTCACTGCCTAAGCGCTTCCAATAGCGCTCCGAGAACGCAGATAGCGGCGTTTCTCCCCCGACCGGATATGGTCACACAACTGAAGATTCGATAATTCAATATGCCGGGTCGCATTCCGGCGATAAGTGAATATATCGGACAACGACGTCCGCTCACTTTTTTGTTTTGGCTCCGATATCAGCCAGTTACCATCATCACGCTTAGGTAATTTGATTACTCAGCCGTACGGCCCGCCTTCGGCCCCCTGCAAGGAGCATGAGGCAAACCCACTGCGTCAAATCCGAAGGCGAATAGCCACTGCGGACTTATCGCGATGTTCCCGCCTTCGGCCCCTGCAAGAACGGACTGGTCTACGGCCGGACTCAATGCGACCTTCGCTCGGTTATCGCCTCGCTCAGCCCATTACCCCGTGCCCGTCACCAAGCCGTTGGTGCGGGCCATGGCTCGGCTGATGGGGGTATAGAGCGGGCTGCCGATGAGCAGAACCACCGCCCATGCGGCCCATCTGACCCCAATACGTAACCGCCGTAGAGCGATGGATTATGATGCGGAACGACGCGCGTTCGACCGGCCGATGGCACGACTGGGGGCTCGACTATCTCACCTATATCTCATCCACCAGCCGTACGGCGACCACTACGGTTCGTGGCATACGATGGAGGAACTGCTGGACGAAGGCCGCGTGAAGGCGATTGGCGCGAAATACGGCAAGTCAGTGGCGCAGGTGATCCTGCGCTGGCTGCTGCAGCGCGGCATCGTGTGCATCCCGAAATCCGTGCACCGCAATCGTAATCGAGCAGAACTTCGCCGCGTCCGACTTCGAGCTCGCCGACGAGGACATGGAGCGCATCGCCGCACGCGATACCGGCGAAAGCCTGTTCCGCGGCTACGACGACGCCGAAGCGACACGGTTCCTCAGCACGCGAACATACAAAGGATTGCGACGGAATCCGACATCCCGGCAGTCACCAGCGGCATGCATGCGCGACGATTCATCGCCGGCGACGTCTCCTGCCATCCCGCCCGCGACGTCATAGACCCCGACCATTCGTACCGCCCGAGTCCAGGCGAGTGAACCGTGCCATAACCGCTGCGGGAACAAGCTTGGCCGCCAAACGGTACGCCTTGTAGAGCATCAGCGGCGTGTATTCGCCGCAGCCGCGCTCCGCGAGGCTCAACGACCGTTCGACTGTCCTGGCAAGGTTCAGGTACGGTAGCATGCCGATTTTGCCGCCGCCCGAACCGCGCACGTTCATTTCGGTGTCCATGTTGCCGGGACTGAGCAGCATGATGTTCACGCCGCGGCGGCGTTCCTCCTCGCGAATCGCGAATACGAGCGAGTGCACGTATGCCTTGCTGGCCCCATAGACCGCCTGCCACGGCATCGGCGCGAATGCGGATACCGAGCCCGTGACGATCTCGAAACTTCCCCGGCTCATGTATGGCAGACATGTACGGTTGATCATCGTCATCCCCGTGACGTTGAGATCGATCATCGCAAGCATGTCGTTCGGTTCCATGTCACGTAGCAGGCCTTCGCGCTCGTAACCGGCGTTGTTGACGAGCACACGTATCACCGGCTTCGCGTCGGCCAGCAGTTCGCCGAGGCCGCCGTAATTGGAGGAGTCGGCAAGGTCGAGCGGTACGACGCGAAAGGCTGCGTGCGTCGATGAGGCAAGCTCCGACGCGAGCGCCTTGAGGCGTTCGGCCTGCGCGCGATCAGCCAGATTTCATCGAGCTGTTGATATCGGTTGGCGATATGGCGCGCGAATTCACGGCCGAGGCCGGACGACGCGCCGGTGATGATGGCGATGTCCATTACATGATCCTTTCTCATATATTCCCGCGTATCTCCCACCGTTTCAATGTGCACGATGGCTTGTTCCGGTCGTCCGTTGGCGTCCTCGGCTCACTGATGCCCTTTGCGGCGACGCGGGGCGAGCGCCGCGGGGCCATGCTGTTTGAGGGCGAACAGGAGCGCGCGCATGCCGCCGATGCGCGAATCGGGGCGTCGTCCACGGCCGATGCGGTTCATCTGCAGCTCGAACCAGCTGATGACCAGGATGCCGCCGAACGCCTTGTCGAGCGACTTGATGCCGGTCGTTATCCTCGGCAACGACACGGTGCTTCGCCAGCCGTCACGGAGGATGCGGTTCGGCATGTCGGGCACGATCGCCAGAGGACGCGCGATGCCGATCATCTGCGTGATGCCCTCGCCGAGCGCACGCTCCATGTCGGCCGCGCAACGGAAGCCGCCGGTCAGGGCGACCGGCACGGTCAGCTCGCCTTTGATGCGGCGTGCGAAGTCGGTGAAGTAGACGCCGCGGCGACGGTCCTCGGCGGCGCCGTCGTTGGATTGGATGACGGGCTTGGAGTACGTGCCGCCGGAGATGTCGATGAGGTCGACGCCGCGGGCTTCAAGCTGCTTCATGACCCAGATGGATTCCTCTTCATTGAATCCGCCCGGCGCGCCGTTGCGCTCGTTGACCTTGACGGCGATCGGCACGTCGGACGAGTTGAGCTTCACCGCAATCGGGAATTTCGGACCGACGGCCTCGCGCACGGCGTCGAATACGTCGAACAGGAAGCGGGCGCGGTTTTCGAGGCTGCCGCCATACTCGTCGGTGCGTCGGTTGTCGAGCGGCGAGAGGAACTGGTTGATGAGGTAGCCGTGCGCCGCGTGGATCTCGACGCCGGTGAAGCCGGCCTTCTTGGCGATGCGCGCGGTGTTGGCGAACCGGCGGATGATGTCGCGAATCTGGTCTCGGGTCAGCTCGGTGGGTTCGGCGAAGAACCTACCGTAGTCGCCGTCCACTGTGCCGGCGCTTGGCGCGAGCGGATGCCGGTTGATGGTAATGGGCGACTGGCGGCCGGGATGGTTGATCTGCATCCAGCAGTGCGTGCCGTTTTCGGTGCCGGCCGCGGCCCAGCGTCGCAGCATGGCAAGGTCACGTTCGTCCTCGACGGCGACGTTGCCCGGCTCCCCCAGCTGCGTGTGGTCGACCATCACGTTGCCGGTGACGAGCACGCCGGCACCGCCGTTTGCCCACGTGCGGTACAGACGCACGTGCGCTTCGGTCGGCGCACAGTTGCGCCCGGCGAGTGCCTCGTTCATCGCGGATTTGTAGAACCGGTTCTTCACCGTCACGCCGCAGGGCAGGGTCAGCGGTTCGGCGACCGGCGTCGCCGTCTTGGTCGTGTCGTTCGTCATGGCATCAAACTTTCCATACGTCTATGTTTTTACAGTTGTCCAACATAACACGGATTTAGACAATTGTAAAATTCTGGACGATAGGATATGCTGGTAAATCATGAAGAAGGACCTCAACGGCAAGATCACACGCGGCACGCAGCGCACGCTCGACGCATTCTTCGAGGCGATCACGGCGTTGCTCGCCGAGAAACCGTTCGCCGACATCAGCGTCAACGAACTGTGCGAACACGCCGGATATCCGCGCGCCACGTTCTATAACTACTTCGAGGACCGCGACGACCTGCTCGCCTACTGCTGGACCGCCCTGTCCAGGCAGGCCGACCTCGCCGACCTCGCATCGACCGCGCCCGAGCATCGCATCGATACGGCGCTGGACGCCATGGCGGATCTGCTGGAGTCCAACACCGAACTGCTACGCGCGATCCTGAGGAATAATTCCTCCGAGGGACCACTGTTCTCCAGCCTGCACGGTTTCATCGAGCGTCAGGCGCGCGAGATCATCCGCACCTGCATCGACCGTGACCGCTTCACACTGCCGGCGGACCTGATCGCCGACCATTACGCGAACACGGTGATGCTGGTGCTCGACTGGGCGTATCTGCGCGGGCACACGCTCACCCGCGAACAGTTGCACGACTACGCACATACGTTGCTGCGCGGCGTGGAATAGAGAAACCACTCATCTACTCGAACAACGTCGTCCAGTCGGGGTCGCGGTGGGCGGCAAAGCACATGGCGATCTGCTCTGCGGTATTTCTCGTCGTGGAAAGTCGGGGTAGTTGGTCTTCGTCGAAGTAGCGGATCTCCGTCGTTTCGATGTTCGGCTCGAATTGCCCGTCGATGCGGGTGCACAACACAAAGAATTTGATCACTCCATATGGAAACGACAGTCCGTTATGGTTGGCACAATCCTGCACCGCGATGAGTCGGTCGGCGGTTACGTCGAGTCCAGCTTCCTCTTTGACTTCCTTGATCGTGTTGGACCGCACGGACTGGTTCTCATCAACCCAACCACCGGGAAGCGACCATTCACCACTATTTTCGTGCGTGAGCAGGATACGACCGTCCGCATCGAAGATTGCCGCCCTGGTGTCGAGTTTCGGCGTCGGGTATCCAGCATTGATCAGGCCGCGTATGTGTTCGACCGGCATATCGGTCTGCATGGCGAGCATGTCAACCGCTATAGCGCGTATCCGTTCATACCGTTCCCGGTCGAACGGATTCTGACTGTACATTAACCCGGTCTGGGCAAGAGCCTGCAGCTCCTTGCTCCAATCGAGCAGCATACGATTCGACGACGTAGCCGATGATGTCGATAATGCTGGTGATGCTGATGCTGGTTCGTTCATGATGCCGCCATTCGTTGCAGATTTGTCTATGACCATTATCACTATTCAAATGCGTTTCAGTTCGGCCATAGCGGCATAATGCAGCACCTCAAACCGTTCTGGAGCGATGCGTTCGAGCAGCGCCTTATGCTCCTGCTCCCACGCTGCGATGTCGTGCGCGGAAAGGGATGCGCCGATGCCACGGCATGCTTTTACTCGTCCGTTCCAGCTTTCGCGCGTGAACGGTACTGTGAGCTTGTATTCCTCATGATGGATGAGTGCAAAGCCGTCCGCGTAGCAGGCAGGAATGTCGATCGGCCGCATTCGCTCCCCCGCGCCGCTCCAGTTCGGATTGTATTTCAGGATCAGTCGTTCGCTTGCGTCCGCAATCGGATCCTCGAACGGCAACCATGCCATATACAGCACGAGGATACGCCCGTTAGGTTTGAGGATGCGATGCAGGATGCCATGGATCGTCTCATGGTCGAAATACCAGAAGCATTGGCATGCGGTGATCACGTCGAACGTACCATCGGGAAAATCGATATGCTCCGCCGGTATCGCCCGGTATTCGATGCCCATGCCTTCGGAAAGCCGCCGTGCTTGGGCGATCTGCTGTTCGGAGATGTCGATGCCGACCCATGTCGCGCCATACCGGGCCAGGGATCTCGGAATCACACCCGTGCCGGTGCCCAAATCAAGAACATGCTGCCCGTCACGGCACAGGCCACGGTCGAGAATCCTCTGGTAAAACCGCACCGGGTAAATGTCACGATACCGCGCATACTCGTCTGATACGCGCCCCCAATCAAAGGGAACACCGTGATCTATGTTCTCATCGGATATCATCCGGCCGCCTCCTGATGGATGTTTTGCATCATCAGCAGATATACCAACTTCGAGCGCTCGAAGTCAATCACCACAATTCTCGACGCGTACCGCCCATGGCCGATATTGTTATCGCACGCTTCGTTCACCACGTAGGAGCACGAGCGGGATAATGATCAACGGGACCGCGCACGCACCCATCGCTAGAAACGTCAAGTTCAGGCCGTGCATGTTCGCTGCGGCTAGTCCCATGCCTCCGGAGTGCGCGGAGGCTGCCAGGGCGGTCATCATCCCGACGAACACGGCCTGGCCGATCGCACCGGCGATCGTGCGCAATGCGGTGAGCAGCGCGTTCGCGTCAGCGAGACGTCCCTCACCGACACAGGCGGTGCCCCATGTCACGAGCGGCATCATCAGGCAACCGATCGCCAGCGAGCGCACCACATTGATTGTGGCGGCCACCCAGATTGACGCCACCAACGGCAGCAGTCCCATGCACAAGTTGCTTGCGGTCAGGCAAATGCCGCCAATCAAGAACAGTCGCCGCACACCGAACCGGTCGTACAATCGGCCGGCCATCGGACTGATGATCGCCATGGCGAGCGAACCGGGCAGGCTCACCAGACCGGCCATCGACGCGGAACCACCCTTGATGGTCTGCACGTAAAGCGGCAGCATCACGGACGAGCCCATCATCGCGAAGTACAGTAGCATGCTGCCGATCACGCTCAACGCGAACCCTTAGTTGCGCAGGATACGTACGTCGAGGAATGGGCGCTCGCGCCTGAGCTGCAGCATCACGAACCATATGGAAGCCGTGGCACCCAGCACCAACGGCGGCAGCACCGTCGTGCTGACGAACGGCATGGAACCGATGTTGCCGATGCCGAGCGTCACGCCGCCGAACGCGATGATGCTCACCGCAAAGGACAGCACGTCGAAGGATCGCTTCGACGTCTTGAGTACGTTGCCGAATACGAAGCACGCCGCAATCAGCGACAACGCCATCACGCCGATCACCAGGTAGAAAATCGACCGCCATCCGAATGCATCCACCATCAGTCCGGACAATGTCGGTGCAATCACCGGCGTGACGCCGACCGCAAGCCCGTACCAGCCCATAATCGTGCCGCGGTTGTCCGGATAAATGGTCATGAGCACGACTTGCGCCATCGACATGAGCAGTCCGTTGCCGCACGCCTGCACTACGCGGCCGATCATGATGACGGCGAACGGCACCGGCGCCACGCAGACCAGTGAGCCGACGATGAACAGCGCCGCGCCGGCGAGGTACAACGGTTTGGTCGGGAACCGCGTGATGAGGAACGCGGTCAGCGGCATGACGATGCCCATGGCGAGCGAGTAGCCGCTGGTGAGCCACTGGCCGGTCTGCATGGTGATGCCCAGGTCGGCCACGATGGGCGGCAGGGCCGTGGTGAGCGCCGTGGCCATGATGGTGGTGGCGATGCACGAGAGCATGATATTGGCGAAAATGAGCGCACGGCGACGGTCGCTTAACGAGATTTGTTCAGGATGAGACATGGTGTTTCGTGTGATTGATGGTTGGCTCTGTTAAACCAAGACTGACATGCCCCTTATTCTTGGCTCCCCTTGTCAGGACATTGCCGCAAAGAAAACAGCGGAGCTGTTTGCAGGCAATGTGCGAGACGAAAGTCGAGCCAGTAAAACGCGAACGAAGTTCGTCCCTAATTGCAGGACGAGCTAGCGGCGAAGCCGACTGAGGGGTAGTCCAAGGGAATTCATGTCAATCTTGGTTTAACAGAGCCTAATGGTTTTCGTTCGATTCCCGTGCATCTTGACTTCCCCGGGTCAGCACAGCTGACTGAGAGGCGACGGATTACGGGTATCAACGTTGCTGATCGAGTTCTTGGTAATGGCGTTTGATCGCCGTAAGGATTTCCCCGAACTGCGCGCGCTGATTGTCGTCAAGCGCCGCAAGCAACTCTCCGGAGGCACCGCTGCCGGCCGGCCGCCGGCGCATCACCTCGGCCTTGCCCTCCTCGGTGAGCGCGACCATGTTGGTACGCCCATCCTTGGGGTGCGGTGTGCGCGCGATCCATCCGCGCGCCTCCATTTTGCCGAGTAGCTCGCTCAATGACGCCGAACGAATGCCCAGAATCGCCGCGAGTCTGCGCTGGCTGACCGGACCGAGACCGCTCAAGGTGAGCAGGCAGCGCGACTGTCCGCTGCCGTGCGCGAGCGCATCGGCTGCTGACGTTCCCCGCGCCTCGACGACTCACACGCCGACGAGATCGAAGAACGTTTCGATGACGGCATCGTTGAGGAGACGGCCCTTGCGTGTGGGGATGACGCGGGTGTGATGTTCGGCATCGAACGCAATGGTGACGAGATTGTCCTCGACCATCGGTTGCAGTTGCGTCACATCGATGAGTTTCAGTCCCATTTCGTTGCCGGCCGCGGCGGGCTGCTTCCCCACCGCAGTGATGGCCCGATTGATGCGGTCCAGGTCAAGGCCTTCACGGATGCGCAGGCCGAGCATGATGAGCTCTTCGAGGTTTTCGGCCGGCGTGATTTCCTCGCTGCCGCCCCAGGGTATGCGGCTTTCATTGATGGCGGTGCCCCACAGGCGCGGATGGGCGATGTCCCATGCGCGCAGGGCGTGGGTGGAGGTGGCATCGGTACTGATCTCGGCGGGGACCTCCTCCGAACGGTCGAGCCCTTGCTCATCTTCGCCGGAGGATGCGAAGGCATTGCCGGTAGGCGGTATATCCGCGAGTGGGGATGTGAGGCCGCCGGCCACAACGTTGTAATGGCTGTGCGCCCCCGGCCCGAGGCCCGCCCAGTCGACGTTGCGCCAATAGCCGAGATTGTGTCGGCTTTCATATCCGGGCTTCGCCCAGTTGGAGACTTCATACCATTCGAGGCCGGCGGCTGTGAACAGGTCGTCGGCGATCTCGTATTTGGCGGCTTCGTCATCGTCGTTCGGCTTGGGCAGGGTGCCGGCCGCGATCTGGCGGCCCATTTTGGTGGTAGGCTCCACGGTCAGCGCGTATGCGGATATGTGGTTGACACCGAGATCGATGGCGGTCTTGACGGAGGTGCGCCAATCGTCGAGGCTCTCCCCCGGCGCTCCGTAAATCAGGTCGACGCTGGAGCGGAGCCCGGCCTTGTTCGCGGCCGCGACACCGGCCGCCACATTCGCCGGGGTATGCGTGCGGTCGAGGGTCTTGAGCACGTGCGGCACGGCGGATTGCATACCGAAGGAGATGCGCGTGAAGCCGCCTTCGGCGAGACGGTTGATGTAGTACTCGTTGACGGTGTCCGGATTGGCTTCGGTGGTAATCTCCGCGTTTGGGGCGATGCCCCAGATGCGGCGGATGGCGCCCAGCATGGTCACGAGGTCGTCCGCGGCGAGGATGGTTGGCGTGCCGCCGCCGAAGAACACGGTGTCGGCCGCCGGTTCCTCGATGCCGTGGTCGAGCTGCCATTGCCTGGTCAGCTCCATCTCACGTATGACCATGTTGGCATAGTTGCCCCGCGAGGCCCCCGCACCGAGATCCGCGGCCGTATACGTGTTGAAATCACAGTATCCGCAGCGCCGCATGCAAAACGGCACGTGGATGTAGATTTCGTAGGTCATCAGCCTTCCGTCTTCTGCGCAGCGCGGATCTTGTCCTTGGTGTCACGGTCGTTGGAGTCCTCGCCGGTGGACAGGGCGGCGATGAACGCCTCCTGCGGCACCTCCACATGGCCGAGCATCTTCATGCGCTTCTTGCCGGCCTTCTGCTTTTCGAGGAGCTTGCGCTTACGGGTGATGTCGCCGCCGTAGCACTTGGCGAGCACGTCCTTCCTGAGGGCGCGGATGTTCTCGCGCGCGATGATGCGCGAGCCGATCGCGGCCTGGATCGGAATCTCGAACTGCTGACGGGGAATGAGCTCGCGCAGCTTCTTGGTCATCATCACGCCGTACGAATACGCCTTGTCGCGGTGCACGATGGCGCTGAAGGCATCCACCTTCTCGCCCTGGATGAGGATGTCTACCTTGACGAGGTCGGCAGCCTGTTCGCCGTCCTCGTGGTAGTCGAGCGAGGCGTAGCCCTTGGTGCGGGACTTCAGCTGGTCGAAGAAGTCGAACACGATCTCAGCCAGCGGAATGCGGTAGTGCATCTCCACACGGTCGGTGGAGATGTACTCCATCGTGCCCATGATGCCGCGGTGGTCCTGGCACAGATCCATGACCGCGCCGATGAACTCCTTGGGGGTGATGATGTCCGCCGCGACCATCGGCTCCACGATCTTCTTGATCTTGCCATCCGGGAACTCGCTCGGGTTGGTCACGTGATGCTCGGAACCGTCCTCGGCGGTCACATCGTAGGTGACGTTCGGGGCGGTCTGGATGAGGTCGAGGCCGAACTCGCGCGAAAGTCGCTCGTTGACGATCTCCATGTGCAGCAGGCCAAGGAAGCCGCAACGGAAGCCGAAGCCCAGCGCCACGGACGTCTCCGGCGTGTAGATGAGGGCGGCGTCGTTGAGCTTGAGCTTGTCAAGTGCGTCGCGCAGTTCGGGGAATTGGGCGTTGTCGATCGGGAACAGGCCGGCGTACACCATTGGCTTGGGGTCACGGTAGCCGGGCAGCGGCTCGGTAGCAGGTCGGACGGCGGAGGTCAGGGTGTCGCCCACCTTCGACTGGCTCACGTCCTTCGCGCCGGTGATGATGTAGCCGACCTCGCCGGCGCCGAGCGCCTTGGTGCGGGTCATGTCCGGGCTGATCACGCCGATCTCGATGGGGTCGTGCGTCATGCCGATACCCATCATGTGCACCTTCTCACGGTCGTGCAGTTCGCCATCCTCCATACGGATGTACGTGACGATGCCACGGTACGAGTCGTACACGGAGTCGAAGATGAGCGCGCGGGCGGGAGCGTCCGGGTCGCCGTGGGGCGCGGGGACCTCCAGCACGATGCGATCGAGCAGTTCGGCCACACCCTCACCGGTCTTGCCGGAGACGCGCAGCACGTCGCTCGGCTCGCAGCCGATCAGGCCGGCGATCTCCTCGGCGTGCTTGTCCGGCTCGGCGGAAGGCAGGTCGATCTTGTTGAGCACCGGGATGATGGTCAGGTCATGGTCAATGGCCATGTACAGGTTGGACAGGGTCTGCGCCTCGATGCCCTGGGTGGCGTCCACGAGCAGCACCGCACCCTCGCATGCGGCCAACGCGCGGGAGACCTCGTAGGTGAAGTCCACGTGGCCCGGGGTGTCGATCATACCGAGCGTGTATTCGGTGCCGTCAAACGTCCACGGCACACGCACGGCCTGGGACTTGATGGTGATGCCACGCTCCTGCTCGATGTCCATGCGGTCGAGGAAGCGGTCGCGCATCTCGCGTTCCGGCACAATGCCGCTCAGCTGCAGGATGCGGTCGGCCACGGTGGACTTGCCATGGTCGATGTGCGCGATGATGCAGAAGTTGCGGATCAGGGACTGATCGGTGGAACCCGGCTGATTGTGTTGGACGACCAACGACATTCCTCCTCTTGGAACCTCTTAAGAATGACTCAAACTCGTCCTATTCTATCCGAGGGGCTGTATGCGGCGTGGCTTCGCGCGGGTTTTTCCGGGGTTCGTGCTATCCTCATACTTTTGTATGTCCTTGTAATACACATCGTTTGGAGTAAACGTGGCAAACATTAAGTCGCAGAAGAAGCGCGTGCTCACCAATGAGAAGGCGCACCTTCGCAACGTGGCTGTGAAGTCCGGCCTGAAGACCGCCATCCGCGCCACCCGCGAAGCCATCGCCGCCGGTGACAAGGCCGCCGCCGAGGCCGCCTACAAGGTCGCCGCCCAGAAGCTGGACAAGGCTGCTGGCGCCGGTGTGATCCACAAGAACCAGGCTGCCAACCGCAAGTCCGGCCTGGCCGTTGCGATCAACGCTCTGTGAGCTGAACACCGCTAAGGTTTAAAAAATCCCGCGAGTCTCCGTGATTCGCGGGATTTTTTATTGCTGTTCCCGACCGTCCTCGTTATCATCGTCTTCCTCTTCGTCACTTTCATCCTCGTCGACATGGGGATGGATGACTGGACGCTTCAGGTATCGCCGTTCCGGCAGATACACATGGGTACGCCGCATCGCGCCGGGCATGGTCACATTGAAGGCCACCGACAGCACCCGAATCAGCACCACGACGATGACGATCAGCACATCCAGCATCATTTCGGAACGCAGGTCGAACATGCCATGCTGGGCGCCACGCCAGACCAGCACGGTCAGGATACATCCGACAAACGAGGGAACGGCGTACAGGTGACGGTCGCGAATGATCATCGGCACATCACCAAGGAAGAGATCACGAACCAGACCACCTGCGATGGCCGTGAACATGCCCAGGAATATAGCGGTCATACCGGAAGTGCCGAACGCCAGGGCCTTCTCCGTGCCGCTGACGGCAAACGCGCCAAGGCCTAAGGCATCGATGAGCGTCATCGTCCATTTGAGTTTTTTGATTTCGGGATGCGCGAACACCGCGATCACGCCGGAGAGCAACGTGGTAAGCACATAGCCTTTGTCCGTGATACCTACGGGCGGCAGATCGCCGAGCATCACGTCACGGAAGAGACCGCCGCCGAGGGCCGTCACCCAGCCGCACAGCATGATGGAGAAGATGTCGTCATAGCCCTTCTTGATCGCCGAAAGACCTCCGGACATTCCCCAACATAGGATGGCGAGATACTCGATGCCCACGAACACCGCATTGCTCTCCAACGCCACCTGTTGCATGAGCCAATCCCCTCCTGTACCGCTTCGGTCCGCCTGCGCTTACCCCGCTTAGCACGATCCGGCGATGATTACCGTACTCGAGCCTACCTCAAGCCTTGCCTGACGGGCTTGCTGTTCAACGCGAATCGCGGGATAGAGAAGCGTTTCCATCATGGGCGTGGGTGGTTTCGGATTCGATGGCTGCAACGCGAGATTCGACATCACGCAGACGGTTGCGTAGCGCGGACTCTATATCGATGCTATCAATGCGGGCTCTGCGTACGATGTCAAGGATTTCATCAGCGTAGGCATCGGCCTTCGAGATTTCGGATACGCCATCGGAGTCTGTGGAAGAGGTGCCGAAGGTGCTCCGTTCCGCAATCGTCTGCCGATTATCGTCCATTTGGGCGCCAAGCCGATCCGATTCATCAAACGCCTTGAACAGTGCGGCGGCATCCGGCGATTTGGAGATGCGGGAGACGACCTTGGCGGCACGAGGCAATGCGCCCTGCGCTCGAGAGATGCCTTCCAATACGGATTTGCGATGCTTTTCCCGCTGCTTCATCTTTTCCCATAGCGCCAGCACGGCTTCTGGAGATTCGGGACTTTTTTCTCTATCGGTTCTGCCGGCATTGGCAGTATCAGCGGAATCATCAGCTGCGAACACATGCGGATGCCGCGTGATGAGCTTGTTCACCAGCCGGTCGGCGACCTCGTCGATATCGAATGGATCTTCGGCATCCGATTCGCAGACGCGCGCTTGGAACACGGACTGCAGCAACACATCGCCAAGTTCTTCGCGCATGTTGTCGCGATCATGGGTTTCCACGGCGTCGATGTATTCGTAGGTTTCCTCAAGCAGGTTCTTGAGCAGCGACTCGTTCGTCTGCTTGCCGTCCCACGGGCATCCGCCCGGCGAATACAGCACATCCACCACGGCCTTGACCCGGTCCAGAGCTGTTGCCGCTTCCTTCACCGGTTTCAGTTTCGAGCAGTGCTCGAACCCTTCCGGCAAATGATATTGCGTATCGCGGCGCCTCGCATCAATCCCAGCTTCGCTCATGATCGGTTTCCTAGTTCGTATTCAACGATGATTCTCCAACGCTGACCCACTATACCTGCATTGGCTCAAGGCCGACGGCCAGCACAAAGGCTTTGCCTCTGACTCTGTTAAGCCAAGATCGACATTGCTGTCATGCTTGGTTCCACTTGTCAGGGAATCTGTCGGCGTGGCCGACTGAAGGGCGGTTCCGTGGGATTATGCCACTTGGCTTAACAGAGCCAAGGCTCTAGATGCCTCCTTTCTTCATGCGCAGAGTCACCATCCTCAGGTCCGCACACGAAGCATCTTTTGATGCGTCTATCGCCTGATCAGGTGTGCCCCCCGGAGCCGTAAATCACCCGAATACAGGCTGCGGGGGCACGCCCTTATTCCGGACTGAATTGTATTGTTCAGCGAAAATGGCGGAATCATGCGGTTTTTCATGCAAGGCCATGTGCCCCCACAGCTGAAAAACGCCCATAACTCAGCTACCGGGGCAATGAGCCGTGCCCCGATAAGCCGAATCAATGTCCAAATCACCCGCGGGGGCACAATACTTCGCCACACAAACCCAAAAACAACGCAATATGCGCTGCGGGGACAAGCACGATACGGAACCCCGCACCCCACAATTGGACGAGCTGGACAAATCGAAAGCGATTTCATCCGGCCTTCACTGTCGAAGGTATATATCCGTCCCATCAAAGGAATCAAATACACGAAAAAGCCCCGCCCGGCTTAGAACCGGTACGAGGCTTTCGTCGTGTAGTCCCGCAACCAAAAATCAGTTTTGTTGCGGAATATTGCGGAATGGACTTTTATTCGAATCCTTCAGCAAATGAAGTAATTCATCAAGTCCTGCTGCCTCATGGACTACAGACCTTTATTAAACGAATGTTCGGACCTTCCAAGTCGACGGTTTGCTCGAAACGACCGAAAAGTGATGGCGGGAAATATGCCACGGCAATCGCTTCCATTGATAAGCGTAGCGGACCGCAGAATCATCACGCATCAATCCCAGAGCAGATGAAGGCCATGCTCAAAGCATTATCCCAGTGCGCGAATGGCAGCGCATTCTGGATCGACATGAGGCAGAGAGATGCTTTGCGTGACGTTGGGTGATTTGAAGCTATACGAGATCGATATCGGTATATGAGCGGGTACGTATACGGTGAACTGGAAGCTGGAGGAGTTGAACCAGGATAACCCGTGCGGGCCTGCCTAGCTTCATGGCGATTATCCGTACGGCAAATTCAAACCATCGATGCATTCGCAAGTACGGCGGCTCTTTCCGGCGGGATACGACATGATCTTGTATAGGCCAGTTCACGTTGGCACCTCTAAAATCACATAGAGGCAAATACCGCAATTAGGCACGGTCCTACACCGGCATCTGGAGGCAACGCAGGATACTTCCCAACCCTCATGGCCTGTTGTTTCGCACGCAGGAAAGATTACCTATCAACGACAACGATGACCGCAAGATGCCCTGAACCTGACGAGAAAGGCGGAGATACCTGACCTAGAACACCGTTAAGTGCACGAGTGCAGGAACAGCGAGGTATCGGCTCCGGCTCAGCATGTACGTGAATCCTGACATCGTTCAACGTATTGTCGGCCATTCCCTGATAGAGATGGGCGAACATTATCACTATGTTCCGATAGAAGAATTGATGTCGAGAATGGAGACCACGACAACAGACTCGACCTGAATCGGATCAAGTGGAAGACAAGAACCCAGTTGGGGTAGGAACCCCTTCCGCGGACTAGACGGATAGGCTATCTCCATATTGAGTGGTTCCGCTCCCCTAAAACAAGGGAACGGAACCGTCTGGTTTGGATCACATTTCGTTGATGGTTATACGCGGTTCGATACCGCTTATCGACCACTGGTATGATCTGCCGTCGATTTCAGCGTTGCCGCTGATTTTATCACCTGACGCCTGCGCTTCGGTGATGGAATCAGCAACCTCTGCTGGAAGACCTTTTTCGACCACGCAATCGAACTCGTCACCGATGACGGCGTTCAACGACCATTTCCCTTGTTCTTTATAAAAGAAATGAATATCGCATTCACGGGCGATGGTTGCCAACGTCGGTAAATCAGAGTCTTTTTCTTCCGTTTTCAACTCTGAACTACACGCCGAAAAGACGGCGGTCATCAACATAGCGGTTACTAGGCTGCATATAATCCGACCGGCGATCCGACTTTTGTTTCTCGTTATTCGCATGAAGCTTACCTTGTCTCGCGGGCCGCTCACGATTTTCTCCCTGCTCTCTAAAAATGCCCCACTCAATAAACCGGGACGGATAGGCGTGGACACTGCACAACGGGACGGATTCTCTTATAGCCCGTAAGAGAGCCCGCCATTTAGATATCTCAGAAGTTCACCACCGGCTCATTGTCGGGCAAATCAACTGAGTACTTCTCTCCGTTGATGGTTATGTAGGCTTTTTCTGCCTGTACACCCACTATGCTTGCATGATCGTCGCGCTGGAATCCTCCATATGCGGTCACGATTCCGGTCTTGCCGGGTTCGACGCTGGCATTGTTCGTCCATGCGCCACTGCTGACGGTGTTTCCTTGGGCGTCGAGGAACCGGAAATCCATCGATATTTCATCGGCGGTCTTGTTCGTGTCGTTGCGAACCACGTACTCAATCAGAATGGTGCTACCGCTGTTGACCACGTTCCGTTCCATGATGGTCAGTCCGGTCGTGCCATCATTGGCCGTTGGCTGCAATTCCTCCAATTGTTGGCTGAGGTTGGCGTTTTCCTGCGTCAGCGAGTCGATGCTTGCCTGAGAATCCTGTACTTGCTTCTCAAGCTTCTGGGAATAGGTGACTTCGTTGGCGTAATCCGTTTTCGCCTTGCTTATCACTGGTGTCGCATACAGGAACATGCCACCCAGACCACCGACTAATCCGACAATGAGCGCTGCAGCTGCGATCACTAGTACTACCCACAGTGGCAGTGATACGTTTTGAGTCATCGGGTTTGTCTTTGGAGTCGGTTTTGCCGGCATTCGCGGAGGGATGTTCTGTGGTTGCTGGCTGCTCATCGGCATTTCCTTAGCTCTCTCTTCTAGGGGGTACCCCGTTATTCTATCGGCTACGTAGCGCGTTCGATTGCGCGATTCGTAGTGTTGGTGGCATAACCATAGCCATGCATTCGAACAGCTGCACGATTGAAGCGATGACGTCAGACAATTATGACGACTGCAATAGTACGTTCGCACCAGCCAACGAGGATAGGAAAGGATCCGCCACTCCCGCCAAGAACCGGCGAACCTCCAACGCATTGCTCCACCACGAAAAAGGTACAGCATGAACTAGTGCATATATCGCGCTCCATAGGAGGTATCCCGCAAGCCATATCATCCAGGGTGAAACCGTTGGGATGCCTGAGGAGCCTCACAAGTTTTCTATCTAGTCGATGATCTAGGGAAACACTCCCTTGATGCGGAGAGACACATAGGCCCGGGACTTTATGATGGCCCACCTGCGTCCGCAATAGGCATTTCTCATTGATGAATCTGCGGATAAGGTCAGCTATCACTTTTGTTACGCCGCTAGTTCGCAGCAAATCAGGATTTCTAACCATGTCCGCATGGCTACTTCAATTGAGTTTATTTCACAGCAGCTGTGTTAAATGGCAAGTCGCTTTGGAAGCATTAACAACACACTTGCTCAATTCCCGATACTCATCGCCGAAAGACCTCCGGACATTCCCCAGCATAGGATGGCGAGGTACTCGATGTCCACGAACACCGCATTGCTCTCCAACGCCACCTGTTGCATGAGCCAATTTCCTTCCCCGTTTCCGACGTATCCCTCACATGAGCATACACAAATGATGCCCCATGGCTTGAAGCCATGGGGCATCATCAACTAAACAAATAATTAGATAGTCTGTCTAATTAACATACCTTCCACATCCAATTGTGCGGATCCTCGATCTCGCCGAGCTGGATGCCAAGCAGTTCGTTGCGCAGGGCGACGGTCAGCTCACCGGAACCGCCGTCGGCGACGGTCACGTCGAACTTCTCGGACTTGAAGCGGCCGATCGGGGTGATGATGGCGGCGGTGCCACAGGCGAACACCTCGGTGACCTCGCCGGACTTGATGTCCTCGAGCAGCTGCTCAAGTGCGATCATGGTCTCGACCACATCGTGGCCCTTGTCCTGCAGAAGCTGGATGAGGGAGCGACGGGTCACGCCCGGCAGGATGTTGCCGGTCAGGGACGGGGTCTCGACGTGGCCATCCTTGTGGACGACCATCATGTTCATGCCACCGAGCTCCTCAAGGTAGGTCTTGGTAGCGGCGTCCACGAAGCACACCTGCTGGCAGCCGTTGGCAATGCCGGTGTACTCGCCGAGCAGGGAGGCGGCGTAGTTGCCGCCGCACTTGGCGAAACCAGTGCCACCAGGGCCAGTGCGGAACCACTTGTCCTCAACCCAGATACTCACCGGCTTAACGCCGCCCGGGAAGTACGGGCCGGACGGGGAGGCGATCACGCAGTAGTCGACCTCCTGCGGGGCACGCACGCCGAGGAACGGCTCGGAGGCGAACATGAACGGACGCATGTACAGCGTGTACTCGCGGCGAGACGGAACCCACGCGGCGTCACGCTTGACCAGCGCGGCTACGGAACCCAGGAAGTCGTCGATCGGCAGCTCAGGCAGGTACAGACGCTTGGCGGAGTTCTGGAAACGCTCGGCGTTCGCATCCGGGCGGAACAGCCAGGTGGAGCCGTCGGAGTGACGGTAGGCCTTGAGGCCCTCGAAGCATTCCTGCGCGTAATGCAGCACGGATGCACCCGGGTCCATCTTGAGCGGCGCGTACGGCTCGATGCGGCGGTCGCCCCAGCCCTCGCCCTTGGTCCAAGTCATGTGGGCCATGTTGTCGGAGAACACCTGGCCGAAGGCTGGCTTGTCGATGAGGGACTGACGCTTCTCATCGGATGCGGGGTTGTCGTTCGGCAGTACGGTGAACGGTTCGGTGAGCTTGTCAAGCGCTGCCGGATCGTGGTGCGTGTTTTCAGTCATTGCTTGCTACTTCTTCTTGACTTGGCGGATGGGAACCGCCGATGGGGTTGTACTTCGCGCTTGTGGCGCAAGTTCTGATGGATACTTTGGCACACCGCGACGCACGGGGCACGGGAGCGTTCACATGGTGAAAGCCGATACGGACGGTGACGGGCAGCGACGGACGATACGGCGACGACCGTGACGCTCGACGACGCACGGTCGGCTCCCGCCATGCGTCAGAACGAACGAAGCCCGCGCCGTTAGTACGGTCACGGGCTTCTCAGGCTCTCACGCGGTGCGTGGGAATCCCATCAGGCGATGTTCCTGAATCGGGAACCAGCTCACTTGGCGGCAGCGGCGTCGGCAGCCGGAGCGGCAGCGGCGTCAGCGGCCGGAGCGGCGGCCTCGGTGGACTCAGCGGCATCCTCCGGCACCTCGACGGTGACGACGGACTCCTCCGGATCCTCGACGTCGAGCTCGACGCCCTCAGGCAGGACGACGTCCTTGGCGAAGACCTTGGTGCCGTCGGTCAGGCCGTCGACGTTCACGACGATCTTCTCCGGCAGGTTGGCGACGTCGGCGCGGACCTTGAGCTCCTGGATGTCCACGAAGGCCACGGCGGCACCCTTCGGGGTACCCTCGACGAACACCGGCACCTCGACGTCGATCTTCTCGCCGGCCTTGACCTCGAGGAAGTCGATGTGCTCGATGATGCGCTTCACCGGGTTCTTCTGCACGTCCTTGACGACGGCCATCTTGGTCTCGCCGCCGAAGGCGATGGAGAACAGGGCGTTGGTGTGGCGCAGGGCCAGGGTGGTCTCGCGCATCGGCAGGGTCACGAAGGCCGGCTGCTCGCCACCGGCGTAGATGGTCGCCGGGATCTTCTTGGCAACGCGCAGACGACGGGCCACGCCCTTGCCGAACTCGGAACGGGCCTCGCCCTCAAGCTTGATAGTGGTAGCCATGATTGGCACTCCTTGTTAATCGGTGTTACTTGTCGTTCTGTCTGTTTGACGCCACGACGCGCCGCAGAACGCACCCAAGGAGGTGAAGTCTCACGCCGAGTCGATTACGGAAGAAGCGGACCTTCGCGGTGCGCAGGACTGTTTCTTCCCTCGCCAAAGCAACAATCGCTAAGTATATACATCATGGTCGGACAAACAGCGCGGCTACAATGGGAGGTACATGTGCAACGGGAATCGAGGCCGCAATGAAGCGCATCACCAGGAATCTCATCATCGCAGCGGGAGCCACGGCCGCGGCATTCGGCGCCGGGACCTTCGCATTGGCGGACTTCATGTTCCATCTGTCGCTTGATAAGCGTTGCTCGGGATGGATGGAGAAACTGATGGCGGGCGGGGCTACGGCCGATTACCTGCAGACGCCGCATGCCGACGCCGTCGAGGAACGTGAGGCGGCGCATTGGTTTGAGGAGGCCAAACAGCCGGTCGCGGTGGCCAGCGAGGATGGATTGAAGCTTCACGGCTGGCTGTTCGACCCGGACACGGTCTCCCCCACGCCGCACCTGTATGCCGTCTGCATGCATGGGTACACCGGCACACCCGCCGAGATGGGCAAATACGCGCATCGATTCGCGCGACTGGGCTTCACCGTGCTGGTGCCGGCCCAGCGCGCCCACGAACTGAGCGAGGGCCGATTCGTCGGCATGGGCTGGCTGGAGCGTCGCGATCTGATGTGCTGGATCCGCCTAATCGCGGAAAGCGATTCCGAAGCCCGCATCCTGCTGGACGGCATCTCAATGGGTGCCGCGACCGTGATGATGACGGTCGGCGAACCCGATCTGCCGCGCAACGTCATGGCCGCCATCGAGGACTGCGGGTATTCCTCGGTCTGGGACCAGTTCCTGTACAACGCCAAGGGTATGTATCACCTGCCCCGCCGTTGGATGGCCGTGCCGGTTGTGGCCGCCATGAGCAAGATTTCGAAACGGGTCGCCGGCTATGGATTCCGCGAGGCGTCCAGCGTGGATTCACTGCGCCGCGCCACGATTCCGATGATGTTCATCCACGGCGGGGACGATACGTTCGTGGACCCGGCGTTCCTAGACCGCAACGTCGCGGCCTGCGCCAGCATCGACCGCGAGCGACTGCTGATTCCGGGCGCCGCGCACGCCCTGAGCGCCAGCACCGATCCCGTGCGCTACTGGAAGCGCGTCACCACCTTCGTCATGCGCGTATTCGGTCTGTAGATACAAAAAGGCTCCCCTCTCTGAGGGGAGCTGTCGTCGTGAGACGACTGAAGGGAGCTACGGCAATCCGTAAACTCCCCTCAGTCAGCTTCGCTGCCAGCTCCCCTCAGAGAGGGGAGCCAAAACATCTATCGACGCTCCATTACGCAAGCAATGTAATTGCTGGCATGATGCGTGCGGCCTCGGTGCCGCAGCAGGCGAAGGCGTACGCAGGGTACGTCGAGTCTGCTGCGGTGCGGAGGACGCTCCATCAGGCCAGCAATTCCTTGACGGCGTTGATGACGGCTTGCAAGCTCTTCTTCGCGTCGCCGAACAGCATCTGCGTGTTGTCCTCGAAGTAGAGCTCGTTCTGGATGCCGGCGTAACCCATGCCGCGGCCGCGCTTCATGACGACCACGTTCTGGGCCTTGTCCACGTCGAGGATCGGCATGCCGGAGACCGGGGTGCCGGGGCGGCGGGCGGCCGGGTTGGTCACATCGTTCGCACCGACGACCAGGGCCACGTTGGCCTGCGGGAACTGCGGGTTGATCTCATCGAGGTCCACAAGCTCCTCGTAGGGCACGTTGGCCTCGGCCAGCAGCACGTTCATGTGGCCGGGCATACGGCCGGCGACCGGGTGGATGGCGTAGGAGACCTCGACACCGTGGGCCTTGAGCAGCTCGCCCAGATCGGCGAGCTCGCGCTGGGCCTGGGCCTGGGCCAGGCCGAAGCCGGGCACGAAGATGACCTTCTCGGCGTAGACGAGCTGGACGGCCAGATCGTCCGGGGTGGTCTCCTTCATGGTGCCCTCCGGGCCGTCACCGGCCGCGGCGGCACCGGAGCCGCCACCGAAGCCGCCGGCGAGGACGGAGATCAGCGGGCGGTTCATGGCCTGGGCCATGAGGATGGACAGGGTCACGCCGGCCGAGCCGACGAGCGCGCCGGCCACGATCAGGGCCACGTTGTCGATGGCCAGACCGGACATGGCCACGGCCGTACCGGTGCAGGCGTTGAGCACGGAGATCACGACGGGCATGTCGGCACCGCCGATCGGAATCACGAAGACCAGACCGTAGCACAGGGCGAACACGGTGGTCAGGACGGACCACAGCAGTCGCTGCTCGGGCTGGACGCACAGCATGAACAGCGAGGCGATGGACAGGACGGCGAACAGGATGTTCCACACGCCCTTGCCCGGCAGGGCCAGCTTCTTGACCCACTTGATGCCCTGCAGCTTGCCGGCGGCGATGAGCGAGCCGGTGAAGGTCACGGAACCGATCAGGATGCCCAGGCCCGCGGTGATGAGCACCACGATGTCCGGAGTGCCGTCCTTGGTGAGGATGTCGTTCAGGGCCACGAGCGCGGCCGCGCCACCACCCACGGTGTTGAACACGGAGACCAGCTGCGGCATGTCCGTCATCTTGACCTTCTTGGCGGAGACCACGCCGGCCACCGCGCCGATCAGGATGCCGACGACCAGCACGGCCACGGCCACGACGTTCACGAATCCCTTGGCGAAGAGCACGATGAACGCCATGAGCACGGCCACGATCATGCCGAACGCGGAGATCTGGTTGCCCTTGCGCGCGGTCTTCGGGGAATTCATGAAGTGCAGGCCGACCACGAACATGACGGCCGAGAACAGGTAGACGAACCACGCGACGATGTCGATGGTTCCCACGGTTGCGGAGGCCATTACTTCGACTCCCCCTTCTTCTCGTTCTTGTTGGACTTGAACATCTCCAGCATGCGGTCGGTGACCACGTAGCCGCCGACCACGTTCATGGTGCCGAGCACGGCGGCCAGGAAGATGAACACGTAGGCCAGCGGGCTGTTGGCCTCGGCGGCCACGATCACCACGCCGACGATCACGATGCCGTGGATGGAGTTGGCGCCGGACATGAGCGGGGTGTGCAGGGTGGCGGGCACCTTGCCGATGACCTCGATGCCGATGAGCAGCGCGAGGACGAAGAGGGTGATGGATACGACGAGAGTAGGCATGATGTTCCTTCCTCCTTACTCGGACTTCTCGGCCGTCGTCTCGGCGGGCTTTTCGGCGCGACCGGCGACCACGAGGGCGTCGTCGAGCTCCTCGGACAGGTCCTGGCCGAGCTTGCCGTCTCGGATGAAGTGCACGAGGATGTCGGCCACGTTGCGCGAGAGCAGGTTGGACGCGGTGGTGGCCACGCCGGAGGCCAGGTAGGGGGCGCCAATGATCTTGACGCCGCCGTCGGTCACCTGCTCGCCGATGGCGGAACCCTCCACGTTGCCGCCGAGGTCGGAGGCGGCGCAGTCCACGATCACCGCGCCACGCTTGAGGCCCTTGACGCCGGCGGCGGTGAGCAGCACCGGAGGCTTGCGTCCGGGCACCTTGGCGGTGGTGATGATGATGTCGAAGCCGGCGGCCTTCTCATCGACGGCGGCCTGCTGGGCGGCCTGTTCCTCGGCGGTGAGGGCACGGGCGTAGCCGCCCTCGCCCTGGCCGGCGGAGAAGTCGAGTCCCAGATCGAGGAACTTGGCGCCGAGGGATTCCACCTCGCCCTTGGAGGCGGGGCGCACGTCGTATGCGGTGACGACCGCGCCGAGGCGACGCAGCGTGCCGATGGCCTGCAGGCCGGCGATGCCGGCGCCGAGCACGAGCGCCTTGGCCGGGCGGATGGTTCCGGCCGCGGTGGTCATCATCGGCAGGAACGAACCGTAGGCGTCGGCGGCGGCAATGGCGGCCTTGTAGCCCATCACGGAGTTCTGCGAGGTCATCTCGTCCATGGACTGGGCGCTGGAGAGCTTGCGGGGCAGCTTCTCGATGGCCACGCCCACCAGGCCGGCCTTCTCGAGCGCGGCCACGTACTCGGCGTCCGTGAAGGAGCCGAGCATGCCGATCACCCACTGGCCGGGCTTGAGCTTGCCCACGGTCTCGGCGGACGGACGGTCGACGAAGCCGAGCGCGTCCGCGCCGGCCAACACCTCGTCGCGGCCGGGCACCTTCGCTCCGGCCTTCGCGTAATCCTCGTCGGGGTATTCGGCGGCAATGCCGGCACCCGACTCAATCAAACAGGAGACTCCGCTCCTCTTCAGCCGGGTGACGATATCCGGCGTCAGCGCGACGCGGGATTCCGTTTCCGACGTCTCGTTCAGGACGCCGAACACCACGGTGGCTTCTTGGTTATTCGCCATGAGAGCCCTTTCTTAATCTTTCATTTCGGACATGGTTATCCAGTCGGATATAACGTGGATGTAACTATCCGGGGTCAAGTGTAGTCAAAAGGTGAAGAAAAGGCCCGCAACCCCGCCGTTTCTGGACAGTCACGCCATCGGCGCCGGTCCTGGAGGCGACCATGGGCAGGCTCGACAGTCCACCGACCGCCCGTTATCCGACCGTCGCCGGGCCGCCGCCGGACCATCGCCGGGCCATCGCCCTCGCGAATGCCCAAACGCTACGGTTGCGTAGGGTTTTCCTACGGTTGCGTAAGGTGACGAGTTCGGCATCCGCGATTACACTTTTGCCTTTGAGAAGCATTTCGTCCGATGGATCGCGCGTGATCGCGCGGAACGTCCGCGGCCGGACGACATCGAAAGGTTTACAGGAGCAAGAGTTGTCGGTTATCAATTCCTTCACGCAACACACCATCGACCTCACCCGTAAGGCGCTGAGGCTCGCGCCCGACTTCATCCACCCGGTCCACGACGACACTCCGGATGAGCCGGATTACCTGTCCAACGCCGACGTTCCGGCCGAATCCGATATCGCCCTGCCCAACAGCAACGATTGGGACGACGGCCATCTGACCGTCACCGACATCGACCCGGCCACGGGCCTGCTCACCACCTCCACCGAGGGCAACCCGCCGCTGGACGAGGGCATGTCCATCTACGACCTGTACGCGGATCGCGCCGAGCGTATGGGCGACGAGCCGCTGTACACCTACAAGTCCGGCGACGAATGGGTCACCGTGACGGCCAACGAGTTCCTGGCCGACGTGCGCGCCGTGGCCAAGGGCCTGCTGCACTACGGCCTCAAGAAGGGCGACGGCGTGGCCTTCATGTGCCGCACCTCCTACGAATGGGATCTGACGGACGCGGCCATCATGGCCTGCGGCGGCGTGCTCGCCACCATCTACGACACGGACTCCGCCGAGCAGATCCGCAACATCGTGAACAATTCGGACGCCCGTCTGCTCATCGTGCAGGACACCGCCATGCGAGACAAAGCGGACGGCGCCGTTGAGGAATGCCCGTCCCTGGAGCACATCGTGTGCATCGAGACCGGCGGCCTGGACGAGATCAAGGCCTACGGCGCCGGCGTGTCCGACGCCGAGCTGGACGAGCGCATCGACTCCATCAAGAAGACCGACCTGTGCTCCATCGTGTACACGTCCGGCTCCACCTCCGCGCCGAAGGGCGTTGAGATGACCCATGAGCACTACTGCCAGACCGCATTGAACCTGCCGGACTACATGCCGGACCTGCTGCACAACAAGAAGAACTCGGTGCTGCTGTTCCTGCCGCAGGCGCATTCCTTCGCCCGCGCCATCAACTACATCGTGGTGGCCTCCGACATCCGCATCTACATCGCCACCGGCATCAAGACGCTCATCGCCGACCTGCAGGTGGCCAAGCCGTCCATCATGATCGTGGTGCCCCGTGTGCTGGAGAAGGTGTACAACGCCGCCTCCCAGAAGGCCGGTCATGGCCCCAAGGGCGTGGTGTTCGCCTCCGCCGTGGTGGCCGCGCAGAACTACATGAAGGAGATTTCCGCCAACGGCAAGGCCGGTGCGCTGGCCCGCGCCAGGCGCGCCGCGTTCGACCCGGTGGTCTACGCCTCGCTGCGTGAGGTGCTGGGCGGCCGCGCCAAATGGATCGTGGCGGGCGGCGCCCCGCTCGACCCCGAGCTGCTGGCCTTCTTCCGCGGCGCCGGCGTGCCGGTCTACGAGGGCTACGGCCTGACCGAGACCACCGCGCCGTGCGCCTTCAACCCGCTGGGCACCCCGTTCCACGCCGGTTCCGTGGGCATCGCCTTCCCCGGCTTTTCCCTGCGCATCGCCGAGGACGGCGAAATCCAGGTCAAGGGCCGTGCCGTGTTCCCGCGCTACCACAAGAACGACGAGGCCACCGAGCTGTCCTTCACCGAGGATGGTTGGTACGCCACCGGCGATCTGGGCCGCATCGACAACGATGGCTTCCTGTACATTACCGGCCGCAAGAAGGACCTCATCATCACCGCAGGCGGCAAGAACGTCTCCCCCGGCCCGATCGAGGAGGTCATCCAGCGTTGCGAGATCGTCTCGCAGGCGCTGGTGCTGGGCGACAAGCGCCCGTTCATCTCCGCGCTGATCACGTTGGACGAGGAGGCGCTGCGCCCGTGGCTGGCGGCCAAGGGACTGGACGAGAACATGTCCATGGAGGACGCCACGCAGAACGCCGCGGTGCGCGCCGAAGTGCAGAAGTGGGTCGATCAGGCCAATGAAGGTGTCTCCCGCGCCGAATCGGTGCGTAAGTTCATCCTGCTGCCTGAGGAGTTCAGCCAGGAGAACGGCCTCATGACCGCCTCCATGAAGGTGATCCGCCCGAAGGTCATCAAGCGCTACACCACCCTCCTCAACACCCAGATGTACGTGGCCCGCAAGAAGTAGACTTCATAGCCCTGTAACGCAGAATGGCTCCCTCACATCGAGGGAGCCATTCCTATTATGCGGGTCCAAACCAGCAGTTGGAAAGGTTAGAAGCCCAACTTCTCCAGCTGCTTGGGATCGGACTGCCAGCCCTTGGCGACCTTGACGTGGAGGTCGAGGCGGGCCTTCTGGCCGACGATGCGGTTGACGGGCGTGCGCAGCTTCTTCTTGACGTAGGTGAGGTTCGAGGCGCCCTTGCCGATGATGATCGGCTTCTGCGAGTCACGCTCCACATAGATGGACACATTGACCTGCGCCTTGCCGTCGTAGGCGGCACCGGTCTCGTTGTCCTCCGGATAGTCGATGGAATCGACCACCACGGCCAGGGAGTGCGGCAGCTCGTCGTCCAGCGTCTCGAGGAACGCGCCGCGAATGAGTTCGGCGATGGTGTCCTCCGGACGCTCCTCGCTGATCTGGTCGTCCGGATACATCTGCGGGCCTTCCGGCGTGTGCTCGACGAGCACGTTGCGCACCTCGGCGAGGTTGTCGTGCTTCAGGGCGCTGACCGGCACGATGTCCGAGAAGTCGGCGAATTCGTTGATCTCGATGAGCTTGTTGATGAGCTGCTGGCGGCCGAGCTCGTCGATCTTGGTCACGATGGCAATCAGCGGCACCTTCCATGCGAACGTGCCGTCCTCGCGCTTGGTGGCGAAGTCGGAGCGCAGACGGGACAGGATACGGCGGTCGCCGGGGCCGATCTCCTGGTCGGCGGGCAGCAGGAAGGCCACCACGTCTACATCGGACAGGGACTCCTCCACCACATCGTTGAGGCGCTGGCCGAGCAGCGTGCGCGGGCGGTGGATGCCGGGCGTGTCCACCAGCACCAGCTGCGCATGTTCGGTGGTCAGGATGCCACGAATGGCCTTTCGCGTGGTCTCCGGTCGGGAGGACGCGATGGCGATCTGCTTGCCGATGAGCGCGTTGATCAGCGTGGACTTGCCCACGTTCGGTCGTCCCACCACGGCCACGAATCCGGAACGGTACGGCACGTCCGTCTTGGTTTCGGGCGTGGCCTCGGTCTGGTTCGTCGTCACTTCCTGTTCGCTCATCTCACTCCTTGTCGGCATTCTGATCATCATCGTCGGCGTGTTCGCCGGATTCGTCCTGGGTCTTGCCATCTTCCTCGTCGCCCTCGACGTGCGCGGGCTCGACCACGATGGTGGAGACCTTCTTACGGCGTCCGGCGGAGTCGACCGCCGTAAGCTTCAGCCCGCGGGTCACGGCCGAAGCGCCCACGATCGGCACGCGGCCGAGGATCTTGGTCAACAGGCCGTAGACCGTATCCACGTCGTCCTCGTCGATGTCGATCTCGAAAATCTCCTCCAAATCGGCGATCGGCGTGCGGGCCGGCATCTTCCACTTGTTCTCGCCGATCTTCTCCGGTTCGCTGCGCTGGGTGCGGTCGTGCTCATCCTCCAGCTCACCCACGATCTGCTCGATGGTGTCCTCGATGGTCACCATGCCGGCGATGCCGCCGTACTCGTCCACCACCACGGCCACATGCTGACGCGAACGCTGCATTTCATGGAACAGGTCGTCCACCGGCTTGGATTCGGGCACCAGCAGCGGCTGGCGCACGATGGTCTCTACCTTGCGGTCGAGGGCCGCCTGGTTGAAGGCGGTGGCGCGCACGGCGTCCTTGAGATAGGCCACGCCGATGAGGTCGTCCACGTCCTCGCCAATCACCGGCACGCGGGAGAAGCCGGAGCGGGAGAACAGCTTCAGCGCGGAGACGAGCGTGGTGTCACGCTCCATGCAGATCATGTCGGTGCGCGGCACCATGATCTCGCGGGTCAGCGTGTCGGACAGGGTGAGCACATTGCGCAGCATCTCCGAGACCTCTGGGTCGAAGTCGTTGGACTCCACCAGTCGGTCGATGGCGGCTTTGCCCTGTTCAAGCTGGATCTTCTCCAGTTCCTCGTCGTCGGACAGGTCGGAGTTCTTGCCACGACGGCCCGCGCCCTTGGCACCGTTCTTGTCCGAGCCGATGCGGGCGAACGGCGTCACCTTGCAGGCCAGGGAGACGATGCGCGAGTGGGCGATCATGATGTCCACCGGCTTGGCCATGCCCGCGGTGCGCGGACGAACCAGTACGGAGACCACGGCCACGATGATGGCGAACAGGAAGCCCGCCAGCAGTTCCACCCACAGTTCGGCGCCCCACAGCGCCGCGATGGAGGCCACCAGCACGCCGTCGAGCACGTTGCAGGCGATACGGAAGAACGCGCAGCTACCGGCCGTGGCGTACCGATCGGAGATGAGCCGCTGGACGCGGTGGATCTTGTCGATCTTCTTCATCTTGAGGAACTGGCTTGCCTCCGAGTCGGTCTGCACCTCGAGGATGAGGTTGTTCAGGCTGGCACGGGTCACTCGTGCCACGGCGCCTTCGGAGGCGGCCATGGTCAGCGAGAACCAGACGAAGAGGGCGGCCACCAGCACAAGCACGACGGTGATGGCGATCAGGGTGGTACTGAGATACTCCATAGGGGTTTGCTGTCCTTGCGGGTTGTGAAATCGTGGGGGTACGGGTGTGGACCGGTTGGCGGTTATTTGGCGTCCAGGTCGCGGCCGGCACCGTGTGCGGCGTCGTAGATGGCCAGCGCGTCGGGCGTGCCGGCGGGCAGGGTGGCCTGTACGCCGGAATCGTGGCGCAGGGCGAAGAACGTGAGCAGGAGCTGGCGCTGCAGGCCGAACATCTGGCGTTCCTGCTCGGGGGTCACGTGGTCGTAGCCGAGCAGGTGGAGGATGCCGTGGATGGTCAGCAGCAGCATCTCCTGCATGGTGCTGTGTCCCGCGGCGGCGGCCTGCTGGGCGGCCACCCACGGGCAGATCACGATGTCGCCGAGCACGCCTTCCATGACAGTCTTGCCGTCGCCGGGGCGCAACTCGTCCATCGGGAAGCTCATCACGTCGGTCGGTCCTTCCAGATTCATCCAACGCATGTGCAGCTCGGCGATGGGGTCGGGGTCCACGAACATGATGGTCAGGTCGGACTGGGTGCTCACGCGCATCTGGTCAAGTACCCAGATGCCCAAATCGGAGAAGACCTTGGGGTCGATGACCCACTGGGTCTCGTTGGTCACGTCAACGCTCATGCTTCCTCGTTTCGTTGTGTCGGGGTTGCCTCGGGTGCGGCCTGGCGCTCAGGAGCCGTGGCCGTCGAGGCATCCCGGCCGTCGCCTTCCCCGCGACGGCGCCGTCCACGCCGTTCGATGGCGCGTTGGTCGCCGGCGATGGCGGCGTGCCTGTCGTATGCTGCCACGATGCGGCCCACCAACTGGTGGCGCACCACGTCCTCGGTATCGAGATGGACAAAGGAGATGCCCTCGATGTCACCCAAAATCTGTTCGATGGTGGACAGACCGGACCGCGGCACGGCCAGATCGACCTGCGAGATATCGCCGGTGATCACCATCTTGGTGTTGAAGCCGAGTCGCGTCAGGAACATCTTCATCTGCTGCTCGGTAGTGTTCTGCGCCTCGTCCAGGATCACGAACGCATCGTTGAGGGTACGGCCGCGCATGTAGGCAAGCGGCGCCACCTCGATGGTGTTGTCGTCCATGAGACGCCTCAGCTGGTCGGCGCCGAGCATGTCGCCCAAGGCGTCGTACAGCGGGCGCAGATACGGATCCACCTTGTCGTTGAGGGTGCCTGGCAGGAAGCCCAGATTCTCACCCGCCTCCACGGCCGGACGGGTCAGGATGATGCGCCGGATCTGCTTGTCCTGGAAGGCTCGCACGGCCTTGGCCACGGCGAGGTAGGTCTTGCCGGTGCCGGCCGGGCCGATGCCGAAGGTGATGGTGTGCGACTCGATGGCGTTGACATACGCCACCTGTCCCGCGGTCTTCGCGCGGACCGGCGCACCGGCGGCGAAGGTGATCACGCCGGGCACGGTCGGCTTGCGGTAGGCGGTCTCCCGCCCGGTCTGGCCATGGGACTGCCCGTGGACGCGGCCGCGCGGGTCTCCCGCGGTGGACTGCACAAGCTTGTCATGGGTGGGGCCATGCCCCGGACGTTCCAGTCGCACGCTGTTTCTGAGCACGTTCTGGTCAAGCATGCGACGCACGGTGTCGGCGTCCATGGGTGCGGTGTAGGCGGCCTGGATGATGGTGTTGACCAGATCCTCGGCCTGGGAGGCTTGGGTCTCGGTCTGCTTGGAACGGGAGACGATGGCCACCCGGTTGCCTCGCACGATGATGGTGAGTTCCGGGAAGGCGCGCTCCACCTCTCGGATGACTTCGTCCACGGGGCCGAGCACGGCCACCGGATCGAGCTGCGGCGGGATGGTGATGGTACGTGTAGTCGTGGCCACGAAAGCTTCTCGTCCCCTTGTCTACTCGTCCAGCTTCTCGCCGGTCAGTACGTGGGCGTGCACATGGAACACCGTCTGGCCTGCGTCAAGGCCGGTGTTGAAGACCAGTCGGTAGGCACCGTGGAAGGCCTCGTCCGCGATGTGCTGGGCGACGGAGACGATATGCGCCAGCTCGGCCGGATCCTTGGCTGCGAGTTCCGCCGCGTTGGCGTAATGCTTCTTGGGCACCACCAGCACGTGGACCTTGGCCTTGGGGTTGATGTCCTTGAAGGCGTAGGTGGTGTCGTCCTCATAGACCTTGGTGCTGGGAATCTGGCCTGCGATGATCTTGCAGAACAGGCAATCGTCGGATGCGCTCATCATGCTCCTTATTTGGCGGTATTGCACTACACCCCAGCTTAGCGCGGGGGCGTTACCCATCGCGTCAGGCTTAGACCGATTCGCGATCAGTCGTAGCGGCCCAACGTGCGGGACAGCAGCGACAGCGCCACCGGACCAGCCGTGGCGGCCCTGAGGATGTTATTGCCGAGCACGCAGCTGACGGCACCGGCCGCCGTGAAATCGGCCACCTCCTGCTCGCTGATGCCGCCTTCCGGCCCCACCACCACATACACGGTGCGCGGGCGGCCGTCCTGGAGTGTGCGTTCGACAAGCTGGTTCACCTTGGCCTCCACGCCGGCCCAGGTGTCGGTGGCGTCCTGATGCAGCACCACCACCATGTCCCCGTGCACGCAGGCGCGACGGCAGATGGCCACGATCTGCTTGCTGGAGACGCACTCCCCCAGCACCGGCCTGAACGCGCGGCGCGACTGCTCGGTGGCCGCGTCCAATACGGCACCCCATTTCTTATCCGTGCGGCCGGCCTTCCATTTGGCGATGGAACGATCCGCCTGCCAGGGGACCACCTCGTCCACGCCGATCTGCGTGGCCATATCGATGGCCTGTTCGTCGTGGCCGGTCTTGGCCAACGCCTGGATCAGGCCCAGCCTGGTCTGCGGCTCAGGTTCGCGGCCCACTTCGGACACTTCGGCCAGGCCCGCCTCCGGATCGGCCATCACCGCATGGATCCTCAGGCCATGCCCGTCGGAGAGCTGCAGGCTATCCCCCGCCTTCAGGCGCATGGCCTGCACGGCATGGCGCTTGATATGCGCGGGAAGCGTGAGCTTCCATCCGGCGTGGAGCTCGTCGCTGTTCACCGGGACGTCGTCAACCTGCGGATTGAAAAGGAAAAGGGCATCTGTCATGCCTTCAAGGCTACACGCGACACGCCGAGGACGCACCCCGTGTTGCATCTTCCGGAATCACTGCTAAAGTATCTACTCGTTGTCCAAACGACACCTGCCCGGGTGGCGGAATGGTAGACGCGCTAGCTTGAGGTGCTAGTGCCTATTTTATACAGGCGTACGGGTTCAAGTCCCGTCTCGGGCACAGACGAAACCCCTTGCATTGCAAGGGGTTTTTGCGTATCCGCGGTAATTTTCCCGGCAGGGCGCTTCCGCCGCCCCACCCAGCCCTACCAGCCCTATCCAACCGAAAGGCCATCATGCAGCTCATCACTCTTGATTCCGTCGACGACCCGCGCGTCGAAGCGTACGTGAACCTCACGGAAATGCAGTTGCGCAATCGCCTGGAGCCGGCCAAGGGCATGTTCATCGCCGAATCCCCCAAGGTCATCGACCGGGCGCTGGCGGCCGGGCGCGAGCCGCTGTCCCTGCTGGTCGAGGAGCCGTGGCTGGAGGGCATGGCCGAAACCTTCGCCTTCATCGACCAGCACTGGGGCGCCGACGTTCCCGTATATGTGGCATCGCCCGAGCAGCTCAAACGACTGACCGGCTACCGGCTTCACCGCGGCGCGCTGTGCGCCATGCGCCGTTGGCAGCTGCCCTCCGTGTCCGAGGTGTGCCAGGGCGCCCGCCGGGTGGCGGTGATGGAGAACATCGTGGATCACACCAACGTGGGCGCGCTCATGCGTTCCGCCGCGGCGCTGGACGTGGACGCGGTGCTGGTGACCCCTTCCTGCGGCGATCCCCTGTACCGGCGCGCCGCCCGCGTGTCGATGGGCACGGTATTCCAGGTGCCGTGGACCCGCATCACCGGATATAACGAGGACGGCACTGAAGACAAGCATTACTGGCCATTCAAGGGCATCGACGAGCTCAAATCGCTCGGCTTCACCACGGTGGCCATGGCCCTTGAGGACGACTCCATCTCCTTGGACGAGCTCACCCGCCGACTTCACCTGCCGGACGGCGACCCCGCGCGCATCGACAAGCTTGCGTTGATCTTCGGCACGGAAGGCGACGGCCTGTCCCGGCACACCATCGCACGCGCCGATCTGACCGTGAAGATTCCGATGAGCCATGGCGTGGACTCGCTGAACGTGGCTGCCTCCAGTGCGGTCGCCTTCTACGCCACTCGCTGAGTGGGCGTGTCCTCCGCTTTTCTCTCCCACGCGACACGCGGAACACGCGGGCGACGATGATTTCATCATCCGATTCCGCGTGTCTCATATTTGGCACACATGCCATCCCCCGACATGCCGAAGGGGTGCCCCGACGACGGGGGAATCGGCCCCGCCGCAACGATGCCGGGCGTTCTCTCTATCGCCGCATCCGTCCCCGCACGACCGGAATCAGCCCCGGACGAGCGTGGCGCGGACTGAAATATTCATGCCAAGTTCACGCCACGCGGGAGCGAAAGCCTTGCATGTTCGTTTTTTTCTGCAATTATTAACTATGTAAACCAAATGCAAGGAAGCGTTTGGCAGAGCAGTGCGGTGTCGAAAGACGCTCAGGTAACAGAGAGGACAGTTACGATGGCCAAGAATCCCAAGATTCTGTCGATTGTGCTTGCAGGCGGCGAGGGGACCCGCCTGATGCCGTTAACCCGCGATCGCGCGAAGCCCGCCGTGCCGTTCGGCGGCGTCTATCGCCTAATTGATTTCCCGCTGAGCAACCTGGTGAACTCCGGTTACCGCCAGGTGGTCGTGCTCACCCAGTACAAGTCCCATTCGCTGGACCGTCACATCTCCCAGGTGTGGCGTTTCTCGCCGCTGCTGGGCTCGTACGTCTCCCCCGTTCCGGCGCAGCAGCGCCTCGGCAAGCATTGGTACCTGGGTTCCGCCGACGCCATCTACCAGACCATCAACATCATCGAGGATGTCCAGCCGGACATCGTGGTGATCGTGGGCGCCGATCACGTCTACCGTATGGACTTCGAGCAGATGGTGCAGCAGCACATCGAGTCCGGCGCCGAATTCACGGTGGCCGGCATCCGCCAGCCCATCGAGGAGTCGAACCAGTTCGGTGTAATCGAGGTCGATCCCGAGCACCCGAACATGATCAAGAACTTCCAGGAGAAGCCGGCCACCACCACCGGCCTACCGGACAACCCGAACCAGATTCTGGCCTCCATGGGCAACTACGTGGCCAACACGAAGGCTCTGTTCGAGGCGCTGGCCCTGGATGAGAAGGCCGCCGACACCAAGCACGACATGGGCGGCGACATCGCCCCGTACTTCGCCTCCCGCAACGAGGCCGGCGTGTACGACTTCAACTCCAACGAGATTCCGGGCTCCACCGCCACCGATCACGCCTACTGGCGCGACGTGGGTACCATCAAGCAGTTCTACGATGCGCACATGGATCTCATCGCCTATGTGCCGGAGTTCAACCTGTACAACCAGGATTGGCCGATCTACACGATGTCCGGCAACCTGCCGCCGGCCAAGTTCGTGCACGCCGGCCGTGACCGTCTGGGCCACGCCACGGATTCCATCGTCTCCCCCGGCGTGATCGTCTCTGGCGGTGAGGTGCACCACTCTGTGCTCTCCCCAAACGTCCGCATCCACTCCTGGGCGCAGATCGTCGATTCCGTGCTGTTCGACGGCGTGGTCATCAACCGTCGTGCCCGCGTGTACAAGGCGATTCTCGACAAGAACGTGGTCCTCACCGAGAACTCCACGGTCGGCATCGACACCGAGCACGATCTGGCCCGCGGCTTCACCGTCACGCCTGACGGCATCACCGTGGTTCCGAAGAACACCATCGTCGATGACTGAGTGATCTGATTTGGTAATGAAAAAGCCTGGCAACCACAATGGTTGTCAGGCTTTTTCGTATGCTCTGTTTGACCAAGAGTGACATAAACTGCCCCTCAGTCGGCTACGCCGCCAGCTCCCTGACAAGGGGAGCCAAGAATGGGGTCATATCTTGGTTTGACAGAGCCTTTTCGTATGTCCTTGTGGATGTTCCGCGGCTCAGTACTTCGGCAGGTTGTCGAAGTTGAAGCCGAGCGCGGCCAGCTGGTCACGGCCGTCAGGCGTGATGCGGTCGACGGTCCAGCGCGGGTTCCATGTCCAGTCGATACGGAACTCCTCCACCAGTCCGGCCAGCGTGGATGCGCATTCGTCCTCGATGAGGTCGGTGAGCGGGCAGGCCGGCGTGGTCAGCGTCATCGTGATGATGGCACGTCCCAGTTCGTCGATTTCGATGCCGTATACCAGGCCGAGGTCGATGACGTCGATGCCGAGCTCCGGATCAATGACCTGGTGCAGGGCCTCGCGCACGTCCTCGGCGGTGGCACGGCCGATGTCGTCCACGGCCTTGAGCGGAATCTCGTTGTCGTCCGATTCATCGGAGCATCCGCAGGCACCCTTGTGGTTGCCGCAGCCGCACGTGTCGCCGGAGTCGACTGCACTGTTTTCCGCGGGGCGTCCGTTGGGGAAACCTTTGGCCAACGCAGGATTGGCCATTACTCGGCGGGCGGCCTCCTCATCTTGCAGCACGCCGTTGACGGCGTCGAACACGGAGGGCGTGGGTTCGGGGACCAGATTGTTGTCGCTCATGATTTCCACCTCAGTTCTTTGCGGCCAGGGCCTTGGCGACGGAGTCCTTCAGACCTTCCCAGCCTAGCAGAGCACACTTGATGCGCATAGGGTATTTCGATACGCCCTGGAACACCACGGCGTCGCCGAGCTCGTCCTCAAGGGCGTCGTCGTTCAGGCCGGCGCCACGCGATTCCATGAGCTGGTGGAACACCTGTTCCAGATGCATGGCCTCGTCCACGGTCTTGCCTTCCACGAGATCGACCATCACGGACAGGCTGGCCTGCGAAATCGAGCACCCGTGGCCATCCCACACCAGTCGTTCGATGGTGTGCGGTTCGCTGTCGGATACCTCGACGTGCACGGTCGCCTCGTCGCCACACGTCGGGTTGAACTGGTGCGATTCGCCCGGCGTGCAGTATTCGTGGGTGGCACGCACCGTGGTGTTCGCCGCTGCAGCGTCGCCGCTCTGCTCCACGGCCGCGTCGGGGGCGAAGGATTCACGCCCATGCGGATGCTTGGAGGCCTCAAGGATGACCTCCTGGTACATCTGCTCCAGTTCGTCGCCGCTCATGCCGTAATCACTCATATGTCTGTTGTTCCTTATTCCACTCCAAAGAACTTACGGATGCCCTTGGCCGCCTCGACAAGCGCCTGCGCGTCCTCGACCGAATTGTAGACGCCGGACGAGGCGCGGTTGGAGGCGTACAGGCCGAAGTGGCGGTGCACGGGCTGGGCGCAGTGGTGGCCCACACGGATGGCGATGCCCTGCGCGTCGATGAACTGACCCACATCGTGCGGGTGCACGCCTTGGACGTCGAAGGCCACGGTGCCGATGCGGTCCACGTTCTCACGCGGTCCGAGAATGCGGATGCCGTCGATGTCGCCGAGCTTCAACAGTTCGGCAGCGATGGTCTTCTCATGGGCCTCGATGTTCTCCAGTCCGATGTTCATCATCCATTCGGCGGCCACACCAGCGGCAACCACCTGGGCCACCGGCTGGGTGCCGGCCTCAAAGCGCGCCGGCGGGGCCATGTACTGGGCCTCGTGGTCCATGTACGCCAGTTCCACCATCGAACCGCCGAAGTTGGCCGGCGGCAGGGCCTCCAACAGTTCGCGCTTGCCATACAGGAAGCCCACGCCAGTGGGACCGTACATCTTGTGCGCACTCCAGGCGGCGAAGTCCACGTCCAGCGCGTGGAAATCGACCTTGAGGTGCGGCACGGACTGGCAGGCGTCGAGGATGAACACAGCACCCACCTCATGCGCGCGGCGGACGATCGGGGCGATGTCCGTGATGGCGCCCGTGGTGTTGCCCACGTGGGTCACGGCCACGACCTTGGTCCGCTCGGTGATGACCTCGTCCAGGTTGTCGGTGCGCACACGGCCGTCCTCGGTCAGATCCAGCCACTTGAACGTGGCGCCGGTGCGGTAGGAGAGCTCCTGGAACGGTAGCAGCACGGAATGATGCTCTGCACGCGAGACGACAATCTCGTCGCCCGGCTTGAGGGCGAATCGCTTGGCGGCCTCTCCCCCGCGGCCCAGCGAGGCGTTGCCGAAGGCCGTGGCCAGCAGGTTCAATCCCGCAGTGGCGCCACCGGTGACGACGATCTCCTCTTCGCCTTCTGCAGCATTGGCGCCAACCAGCTTGGCCACCTTGGCACGGGCTTCCTCGAAGGCCAGCGTGGAACGCGCGGCCAGCTCGTGGGCGCCACGATGCACGCCTGCATTGATCGTGCGATAGAAGTTCGCTTCGGCGTCAATCACGCACTGCGGCTTCTGCGACGTGGCCGCGGAATCGAGATACACCAGCGGGTGTCCGTGGATCTCCTGGTCGAGAATCGGGAACTCATCCCGAATCGCCTTGAAATCAACCATCATGTTCCCCTTCGATACGTTGCGTTATGGTTGCCGGCCCCTATCCTGTTCGGTGCCGGCAACCGGTTGAATCAGCGGATGAATCAGGCCAGGGCGGATTCGGAATCGGCGCCTTCAGGCAGGTAGGCGTCGTAGCCGTTCTCCTCGAGCTCGTCGGCCAGTTCGGGGCCGCCGGTCTTGACGAAGTGGCCGTCCGCGAACACGTGCACGATGTCCGGCTTGATGTACTTGAGGATGCGGGTGTAGTGCGTGACCATGAGGATGCCGAACTGGTTGGCTTCCTTGGCACGGTTCACGCCTTCGGACACGATGCGCAGGGCGTCCACGTCAAGGCCGGAGTCGGTCTCGTCGAGGATGGCGAACTTCGGCTTGAGCAGCTCGAGCTGCAGGACCTCGGCGCGCTTCTTCTCGCCACCGGAGAAGCCCTCGTTCACGGAACGGGTGGCGAACTTCGGATCCATCTTGAGCCGCTTCATGGCGGTGGACAGGTCCTTGGTCCACTGGCGGATGCCGGGGGCCTCGCCGTCGATCTCCGTCTTGGCGGTGCGCAGGAAGTTGGTCATGGACACGCCCGGCACCTCCACCGGATACTGCATAGCCAGGAAGAGACCGGCCTTGGCGCGCTCGTCCGGGGTCATCTTGAGGATGTCCTGGCCGTCGAGCAGCGCTTCGCCGGAGTCGACCACGTACTTGGGGTGGCCGGCGAGCGTGTAGGCGAGCGTGGACTTACCGGAGCCGTTGGGGCCCATGATGGCGTGGGTCTCACCGGAGTGGACGGTCAGGGTCGCGCCCTTGAGGATCTGCTTGATGCCATCCTTGGTTTCGACGTGGACGTGGAGGTCCTTGATTTCGAGAGTTGACATGTGTGTGCTCCTAAAAATGTCTGCGATGTCTGCTTGGGCCGAACCGTTTTCGGCGGCCTGACTTACTTGTCTTCGAGGACCTGCGCCATGGCGTCGCTTTCGCCACGGGCCAGTCGGCGGTCGATCACGTCCATGAGGTGTTCGGAGATGGCGGGGATGCCGATCTCCTCCACGAGTTCGCCGAAGAAGCCGCGCACCACGAGTTTGCGGGCCTCGGTCTCGGGGATGCCGCGGGACTGAAGATAGAACAGCTCCTCGTCGTCGAAACGGCCCACCGAGGAGGCATGACCGGCTCCGATGATGTTGCCGTTCTCAATCTCAAGGTTCGGTTCCGAATCGGCGATGGCACCGGGAGTCAGCACCAGGTTGCGGTTGAGCTCGTAGGAGTCGGTACCAGGGGCGGTGGGCTGGATGAGTGCGTTGCCCACCCAGGTGGAGTGCGCTCCCTTGCCGTCGAGCGCGCCCTTGTAGACCACGCGCGACTTGCATTCGGGGTGGTTGTGCACCACCATCGTGCGGTGCTCGATATGCTCGCCGGGATCCACGAAGTAGATGCCGAGCATATTGAGGTCGCCTTCCGGGCCGCCGAAGTCCTGATCCATGCGGATACGAACCACGTCGCCGCCGAGCGTCACCACGGAGTGGCGCAGGGATGCCCCTTCACCCACATGGATGCGGTGGTTGCCCACGTGCTTGGCGGTCTTGTCCCATTCCTGGATGAACGTGGCGGAGATATGGGAATCCTTGCCGGTGGTGATTTCCACACCCTCGGCGAGACGCGCGTCGCCATCATGCTCCACGACGACGTCCGTATGGCACTTGTCCGCGGCCTTGATAACCAGGTGGAAGGCGTCGAGATCCTCACCAGCGCCATGCACCTTGACGAGCACCGGCTGGGCGATCTCGCCGCTCAGTTCAATGACGGTGGCGGTGGCACCGGAGTTCCATTCGACGGCGGAGACTCGGTCGTTCGGCTTGGAGACGGTGCCGGACGGGGCTTCGCCGAGCCTGACCTGGCTGAGCTTCACACCTTCGGCCAGCGGCGAACCGTCGATCATCGAGACTTCGATCTGGGTCTTGCCGGAGGGTTTGAACACGTTAAAGAACTCGTTGATGCGTTCGATCGGCGTGTAGCGCCATTCGTCCTGCTTGCGGTCCGGCGCCGGGAAGGCGTCCACGTCGAACGAGCGGGCAGCATGATCCACAGAGGACGGCATGGCCGCCGGGATGGCGTACGGATCGTTCGGGTCCGCGACCGGGATGGAGATTTCCTTGACGTTCTTGGTTGCTTCGTTGGTCATGGGATCAGCCCACCGATCCTTCCATCTGCAGTTCCACGAGTCTGTTGAGCTCAAGCGCATATTCCATCGGCAGCTCACGGCTGATCGGCTCGACGAAGCCGCGCACGATCATGCCCATGGCCTCGTCCTCGTTGAGGCCGCGGCTCATCAGGTAGAAGAGCTGATCCTCGGAGACCTTGGAGACCGTGGCTTCGTGGGCCATGGAGACGTTGTCCTCGCGCACGTCCACATGCGGGTACGTGTCGGAACGGGAGAAGTCGTCCACCAGCAGCGCATCGCACACGGTGGAGTTGGACGAGCCTTCCGCGCCCTTGACGATTTTGACCAAGCCACGGTAGGCGGAACGGCCGCCACCGCGGGAGATGGACTTAGCCACGATGGTGGAACTGGTGTGCGGTGCCAGATGGATCATCTTGGCACCGGTGTCCTGGTACTGGCCCTTGCCGGCGAAGCCGAGGGACATGGTGGAGGCCTTGGCGTACGGCTCGGCGAGGATGCAGGCCGGGTACTTCATGGTGGCCTTGGAGCCGATGTTGCCGTCCACCCATTCCATGGTGCCGCCCTCACGCACGTAGGCGCGCTGGGTGACGAGGTTGTAGACGTTGTTCGACCAGTTCTGCACGGTGGTGTAGCGCACGCGGGCGTGCTTCTCCACGATGATCTCCACGATGGCGGCGTGCAGCGAGTCTTCGGACCAAATCGGGGCGGTGCAGCCTTCCACGTAATGCACGTAGGAGCCTTCGTCGGCGATGATCAGCGTACGCTCGAACTGGCCCATGGCCGGGGTGTTGATGCGGAAGTACGCCTGCAGCGGGATATCCACGTGGACGCCCTTGGGCACGTACACGAACGAGCCACCGGACCATGCGGCGGTGTTCAGGGCGCCGAACTTGTTGTCCTCGGGCGGCACCACGGTGCCGAAGTACTTCTTCACAAGGTCGGGGTATTCGCGCACGGCGGTATCCGTGTCCACGAAGATCACGCCTTGCTTCTTCAGATCCTCCTGGATGGAGTTATAGATGACCTCGGACTCGTACTGGGCGGCCACGCCGGAGACCAGACGCTTCTTCTCCGCTTCGGGGATGCCGAGGCGGTCGTAGGTGGAGCGGATGTCGTCAGGCAGTTCGTCCCAGCTCTTGGCCTGCTTGTCGATCGGCTTGACGTAGTACTTGAAGTCGTCGGCGTTGAAGCCGGAAAGATCCACGCCCCAGTTGGGCATGGGCTTGTCGAGGAACGCCTTGAAACCACGCAGGCGCATATCCAGCATCCACTGTGGTTCACCCTTGTCGGCGCTGATCGCGCGCACAACGTTCTCGTCGATGCCTCGCTTTGCCGCCTCGCCGGCCGCGTCGGAATCATGCCAGCCGTAGCTGTAGTCGCCGAACTGGCTGATGATCTCGTCATCCTGTTTGATCTTATCCTCGTTGACGCGGGAACGATCGGCCACGTACTGGCTCATTTCCACGTCAGCGGCGGCGTTCGGTGCTGTGTTGTCGGTCACCTTCCTGCCTTCCATCTCGTTTCGCACATAGACATAGTCCTAGGTAAACCTAGCAGAACCCATGGGAAACACTATCAATCACGGCAAATAATGATTGTGTGTTTCATTACAGGCATACGCCGCCCATCACCGGAACGCAAGAGGTCATGCGGATTCGCTTATCCGGTAAATGGCGAGTTAGGAAACCGGCATGTATTCCGGTTCACACCTGGATATGCACGCTGGTGCCCATGTTGCACCAGCCGTAGAACCATTCGGCCACGTCCCAGCCGATGCCCACGCAGCCGTGCGAGGCGTTGGCGATGTACGGCATGGACGCATCGGCCACGTACCCGCCGGCGATGCGGTGGATTGCACAACCGGAGGAGAAGTAGTTCACGAAGCCCACGCCCTTGACGTCCCATTTCTCCACGGTGCCGTCGGCGAGGTTCAGCGTGCCGCTCATATCCTGGCTGGGCAGTTTGTGCCAGATGTTGAAGTCGCCGGTGGGTGTGCACATGAGTCCCACGCATTCGCCGGTGATGTTGTCATTGCCCTGGGCCACCACCACGTTCAGGGTGTTGACCACCTTGTCGTTCTCGTAGGCGTACAGCTTGCGGTCGGACAGGTCGATGACCACATGATGAGTCACCTTGACTTCCTGTTTGGGGTCCACCTTGCCGTCGATCGTGATGGAGGAGGCGCCTTCGGAGAAGGCCTTGGCGAGCTTGGTTCCCACGTTTTGCTCCGCGCCTTCGGAGATGGTGATGCCGTCGTGCCCTTCGGTTTCGGTACCAAGCACCTGACCGGCATTGTCGATTACGAGCTTCTTGTCCTCACGCTCGAGCTTGAGGTTCGGTTTGATCTGTTCATCGTAATGCTTCTGAAGCTTTTCGGCGTCGAAGACCACATACCCGTTACGGGTTTCGGTGTCTTTGAGCTTGGCCTGCCGGTTGGCGTTGACGCTCATCGCGGAGGCCAGCGCGGGCGCGTCGATGGTGGCGATGGTCTTGTCGGCAACCTTGATGCCCACCTTCTGGCTTACGATGTCCTCCAACGTGGCCTTCGCCGTTTCGGCAATGTCGTCGGTCACGGTCGGCTCGGTCACATCCAACTGGACGCGAACCGTATTGGGCTGGGATGCTCCGAGCGAGGTCAGCGAGGCGATGGCCTGTTCGGCGATGGCCGTAGCGTTCGCTCCTTGGCCGTTCTCCCCCGCGACCACATCGAAGCCGTTTTTGGCGTCATTGAGTTTGACTTGCGCGTCCACGGGCTCGTTGACCTCGATGCCAAGGGCCTTGTCCACCACGGTGCCGTCGGCGAGTTTGGCGTCGAGCTCGGGAGACACGTCCTTGGTGATCCAGAACGCATACCTCTGCCAGAAAACATCATCACGCTTGGCATTGAACACTTCGGAGGCGATGGCCTCGCCGTCCAAATCCACGCCGAGATCAGCAAGGGTGAAGGACGCGGATCTCCCTTCATAGGTGGCCTTGACCGCTGTGTTCCTCACCTGATCGTTGATGGTGTCCGCGATCTCCTGTTCGGTCTTGCCCATCACGGAATTGCCCCACAAGGTCGTGCCGGGCAATACGTGATCCTGGAAGAACCATATGCCGGCACCTCCTGCGGAGCCAAGCGCCACCAGCAGACATGCCAGTACCACCCACGGCCAGATGATGCGTTTTTTGCCAGTCGCGGCAGTGTCCGAGGCACCGGCCATCTCCATCATCAAGGTATCTTCCGCGGCCGGGCCATTGCCGTTCACCGGGCTCATCGCCTGAGTTGGGTCGTCGTTGTACTCGCTCATGGCTTCTACTTTCTGCCGTAGTCTGCGTCTCCCCTGCAGTCTAGCAAACTTGTATCAGCCCGGTAAAAATTTTCCGACACGAACGAAAGCAAGCCGTTTTCATACCAAAAGGGGTGTTGAAATCTCCCTTGACGAGAGATTTCAACACCCCTTTATGGATGGCCATTCAACGCGATCTCATCGCGTCAAACCTATGCCCGTCGAATCACTTGCCGGAACGCTCCTGCTGGTGGTCCAGCGCGGCCTTGACGAGGCCGGCGAACAGCGGGTGCGGCTTGGTCGGGCGGGACTTGAACTCCGGGTGGGCCTGGGTGGCCACGTAGAACGGGTGCACGTCCTGCGGCAGCTCGACGAACTCGGTGAGCTCGCCGTCCGGGCTCTGGCCGGAGATGCGCAGGCCGCCCTCGCGCAGACGATCCTTGTATGCCACGTTGACCTCGTAACGGTGGCGGTGACGCTCGGTGACATGCGTGGTGCCGTACAGTTCGGCCACCAGCGAGCCCTCTTCGAGCTCGGCCGGGTAGGAGCCGAGGCGCATGGTGTGACCCATATCGCCGTGGCCGGCCACGATGTCCTTCTGCTCCTCCATGGTGGCGATCACCGGGTTGGCGCAATCCGGCTCGAACTCGGTGGAGTTGGCGTCCTCGATGCCCAGCACGTGGCGGGCGTATTCGATGACCATGGACTGCAGGCCGAGGCACAGGCCCAGGGCGGGCAGACCGTTCTCGCGGGCGAACTTCAGGGCGCCGATCTTGCCTTCGATGCCACGGATGCCGAAGCCGCCGGGGATCACGATGCCGTCGATGTTGTCGAGCGCCGCAGCCGCACCTTCGGTGGTCTCGCAACGGTCGGCCGCGACCCACTTGACGTTGACCTTGGCCCAGTTGGCGAAGCCGCCGGCCTTGATGGCCTCGGTGACGGACAGGTACGCATCCGGCAGGTCGATGTACTTGCCGACGATGGCGACGTTGACCTCATGCTTGGGGTGGTGGACGCGCTCCAGCAGGTCCTCCCACTCGTCCCAATCCACGTCGTGGAACGGCAGGCCGAGCTCACGCACCACGTAGGCGTCAAGGCCCTCGTTGAACAGGATCTTCGGCACGTCGTAGATGCTGTTGGCGTCCACGCAGTTGACCACGCCCTCGGCATCCACATCGCACATCAGGGAAATCTTGTCCTTGATGGACTGGTTGAGCGGACGGTCGGAGCGAAGCACCAGGGCGTCCGGGGAGATGCCCAGCTGACGCAGCATCATGACGGAATGCTGGGTGGGCTTGGTCTTGAGTTCGTGGGCGGCGGAGATGTACGGCACCAGGGACACGTGCACGAACATGCAGTTGTCGGAGCCGAGGTCGCGACGCACCTCGCGGGCCGCCTCGAGGAACGGCTGGGATTCGATGTCGCCCACGGTGCCGCCGATCTCGGTGATGATCACGTCCACATCGTCCGAAGCCTGGGCGCGCATGCGGGACTTGATTTCGTTGGTGATGTGCGGGATGACCTGCACGCACTGGCCGAGGTATTCGCCGGCACGCTCCTTGCGCAGCACTTCCTGGTAGATCTGGCCGGTGGTGACGTTCGCCTTCTGGCTCAGGAAGACATCGAGGAAGCGCTCGTAGTGGCCGATATCGAGATCGGTCTCGGCACCGTCCTCGGTCACGTAGACCTCACCGTGCTGGAACGGGTTCATGGTGCCCGGATCCACGTTGATGTACGGGTCGAGCTTCTGCTGAAGCACGTGCAGGCCACGCGAACGCAGCAGACGGCCCAGAGACGAGGCGGTCAGGCCCTTGCCGAGAGAGGAAACAACGCCGCCGGTGACGAAAATATGCTTGGTGACGTGTTCTTGCGAATTGCCATGTGTTCTTCTAACCATGGGATTTCATCCTATCACCCGTCTATGACGCGGCGTGTTCGGCGATGTTCGGCTATTCGCTTCCATCGGCGTCAGTCGGTCTTGTCGATGCTGAACACCGCAATCGCCTTGGCCGAGTTGGTGACGGAGAAGGTCACCAACTCATAGCCCTGCTGCGCCATCTCGTTGGCGGTCTTCTCCAGCTGCTCGGCCATGGCCGCAGCCCTCGGCGCGTAATTCAGCACCACTGTCTTGTACTGCTTCATCGGAATCCCCCTTCATATGACTTGACGGTCGACTTCATTCTAAGCCGACCGTCAAGTCACAGATTCGTTTGCAGTACCAGCCAATCGCCTATCAGCCGTTGACGATATGGGCGACGGACTCGAGGGCCAGCTTGTAGCCGAAGAAGCCCATGCCGGTGATGGTGCCGGTGGCGACCGGGGAGATCACGGAACGCTTGCGGAATTCGTCGCGTGCGGAGGGGTTGGAGATGTGGACCTCCATAAGCGGCAATCCGGCGTCGCCGACCATGTGGGCGGCGTCGGCCAGCGCGTACGAATAGTGGGTGAACGCGGCCGGGTTCATCACCACGGGGGTCTTCTCGTCGGCAGCCTGGTGCATCCAACGCACCATTTCGGCTTCGTCGTCGGTCTGACGCACTTCCACGTCGAGACCAAGTTCGGCACCCCATTCGGTGCACAGACGGCGCAGTTCCTCCAGGTCCTGACGGCCGTAGACGTCGGGCTGACGCACGCCAAGACGGCCGAGGTTCGGCCCGTTGACAACGATTACTTTGGTCATGATGCTCCTTATTAATCGGTGAGAGGCACGTCAGTGCTGGATGCGGCGGAACGCCTCTTCCACGGCGTCGACGGGCGGGTTGTCGAGATGGACCACGTGGCCGATGGAGTCGAGCACCACGAAGCGCAGTTGGTTGCCGCGGGCCTTCTTGTCACGGTGCATGAGGGCCAGCACATCCTCGAACGAACCGCCGTTCCACGAGGTCGGCAGTCCCAGGGAGGACAGCAGCGAACGGTGATAGTCCACCAGGTCCTGGTCGATGTAGCCCAGGATATGGGCCAACTCGGCCGCGTACACCATGCCTACGGCCACTGCGTTGCCGTGGCGCCAGCGGAAGTGCTCGAGCTTTTCGATGGCATGGCCCAGCGTGTGTCCGTAATTGAGGAACTCGCGCAGACCCTTCTCCTTCAGGTCGGAGGAGACGTGGTGCGCCTTGACCGTGACCGTGCGCTCGATGAGTTCGGAGACCACGTCCTCCAAGGGAGAGCCCAGGAACGAGGAACCGTCGAAGCCGCGCAGTTCGTCGGCGTGGGATTCCAGAATCGTCAGGATCTCTGGGTCGCCGATGAAGCCGGACTTGGCCACTTCGCCCAGGCCCTCAATGAAGATGTCGTTGGGAAGCGTGGCCAGCGTCTTGGTGTCCGCTAGCACGCCGGCCGGAGTGTAGAACGAGCCGACCAGGTTCTTGCCCTGCGGGGTGTTGATGCCAGTCTTGCCGCCGGTGGAGGCGTCCACCATGGCCAGCAGCGAGGTGGGACAGTTCACGTAGCGCACGCCGCGCATCCAGGTGGCGGCCACGAAGCCGGCCAGATCGGTGGCCGCGCCGCCGCCAAGACCCACCACGGCGTCGGATCGGGTGAAGCCCTCGTTGCCGAGTCGCTCCCAGATGCCGTTGGCCACGGTGATGGTCTTGCCCATCTCAGCGTCCGGAATCACGATCTCGGAGACCTCATAGCCTCCCTGGCGTAGCAGTGCGCGTGCACGGTCGGAGTGGCGCTGCACGGACTGCGTGTGGATCAGGGCGATCTTGTGCGGCTTGTTTCCCAGCACTTCGACCAGATGGTTCATGGCGCCTTCGCCGATGGCCACATCATAAGGTTCGATGGCGGCACCGGTGACGTGGACCGTTCTCTCTGCAACCATATCAATCACTTTCTTGGCGGCGCCCTGCGGTGTGAGTCCGCGGGTACGCACATGGACGTTGGCGACCCTGCGGAATACGGGGTCACGTTCCTTGAACAGTTTCTTCCAGCGGGCGTTGCCGTCGCCGTTGAGCATGGGCCGGCCGCCGCCGCGGTTCGCGCGTTCCATGGCCTCGGCCGGGTCGGCGTCGAGGTACACCACGCGCCCGCCCTGATCGATGTACCGGGCCAGCGCGTCCTGGGTGGAGGGAGTCATCGGGGCACCGCCGCCGAGCGAGAAGATGCCTTCGAAATCCTCGAGGTAGTCGGCGATGAGTTCCGCCTCGACCTTGCGGAATGCGCGCTCGCCGTATTTCTCGAAGTAGGCGGGGATCTTCATGCCCACCTCACGCTCGATCTCGATGTCGGCGTCGGCGAACGGAATCCTGATCATGTGGGCGATCTCCTTGCCCACACGGGTCTTGCCGGCGCCCATCATGCCGATGATGACGGCGTGCGGGCGACGGTTGCGATGCGTCGTCTTGCGTGCTCCCATGGTTCAGCGCATGTGCTCCGGCCAGGAGGCGAGGTACGCCTCGAGGTTGCGGTGGGTCTCCTCCACGCTGTCGCCGCCGAACTTGTCCAGCGCGTACTTGGCAAGGGTGAGGCGCACCATGGCCTCGGCCACCACGGCGGCGGCGGGCACGGCGGTCGAATCGGAACGCTGGTTGATGGCCTGGGCGGATTCGCCGGTCAGGACGTCCACCGTGCGCAGCGCCTTCGGAATGGAGGGAATCGGCTTCATGGCGCCGCGCACGCGAATCACCTGGCCGTTGGACATGCCGCCCTCGATGCCGCCGGCGCGGTTGGACAGGCGGTCGATGCGACCGTCCGCGTTGACCACGATCTCGTCATGCGCCTGGGAGCCGGGACGGGCCGCCTCCAGGAAGCCGTCGCCGATCTCCACTCCCTTGAACGCCTGGATGCCCATGATGGCGGAGGCCAGCGCCGCGTCCAGTCGACGGTCGGATTCCACGTAGGTGCCGATGCCGGCAGGCACGCCGTAGGCCAGTACCTCGACCACGCCGCCTAATGTGTCGGCGGCCTTCTTGGCTTCGTCGATGCGTTCGATGATGCGCTGTTCGCCTTCCTTGTCCAGCGTGCGCACCGGGGATGCGTCCAACGCCTCGAGGTCGTCGGGAGTGGGCAGAGGAAGATCGGGGTTCGTCTGCACGCCGCCGAGCGCCACCACGTGGGACACGGTACGGATGCCGAACACCTGCTCAAGGAACTGGCGGGCGACTTCGCCCAGGGCCACGCGGGATGCGGTCTCGCGGGCGCTGGAGCGCTCGAGCACCGGACGGGCGTCGTCGAAACCGTACTTGCGCATGCCGGTCAGGTCGGCATGGCCCGGACGCGGACGGGACAGCGGGGCGTTGCGGCCTTCGCGCGGCAGGTCGTGGTCGAGCGCGTCGGCACTCATCACTTCGGTCCACTTGGGCCATTCGGTGTTGGCGATCTCGATGGCCACCGGGGAGCCGAGCGTCAGACCATGGCGGACGCCGGTGAGCAGACGCACCTTGTCCTGCTCGAACTTCATGCGCGCGCCGCGGCCGTATCCCAGACGGCGGCGGGCCAGGGCGGAGACGATGTCGTCCGTGCTGATGCGGATGCCGGCGGGCAGTCCCTCGATCATGGCCACCAGGGCCTCTCCGTGCGACTCCCCTGCCGTCTGCCAGCGCAACATATGCTTTCCCTCGTTTCTTCGTTTCGGATACTAGGGGTTAATGTTAAGCCATGCCATACCTGTTCACGTTGCCCGGTCTGCTATGTGGGCTCGCGCTGTCCTTCGAGGATGTGCGCCGCCGCCGTGTGCCTCTGCCGTGGGTGGCGGTGGGCGCGTTGGCGCAGATCGCCGCTGATTTCGCGTACGGGGTGGTCGCCAATGACCTGTTTGCATTGTTGCAGGCGCTGCTGTTCACCGTGCTGTGCGCGCTGATTCAGTTCGCGCTGGCGCTGATTGTGCCGAAGTCGTTGGGATTCGGCGATGTGACGGCCATGGTGCCGATGGGACTGGCCGTAGGACTGCTGGGATTGGTTTCGGTGGTCGTCTGGTGGGTGGCGATGGGCGTCGTCGGGCTGATATGGATCACGCTGTGGGCCAGGTTCGATCCACAGCGGGATACGGGGTATGCCGGCAAGGTGCCGTATGTGCCGGCGATATTGGTGGGGGCGATTGTCGCAATCGTGCTGACGATTCTCTGGTGAAACTCCCCCATGAGGGAACTATAAGGAAATGTCGCCGCAGACGACTGAGGGGAATACCGGTAATCCGGTATTCCCCTCAGTCGCTTCGCTAAAGGCTTTGCTATCGCAGAGCCTTTACTGTTGGCTCTGTTAAACCAAGATTGATATGAATTCCCTTGAACTACCCCTCAGTCGGCTTCGCCGCCAGCTCGTCCTGCAATTGAGGACGAACTTCGTTCGCGTTCTGTTGGCTCGACTGTCGTCTCGCACATCGCCTGCAAACAGCTTTGCTGTTTGCTTTGCGGCAATGTCCTGACAAGGGGAGCCAAGAATAAGGGCATGTCAATCTTGGTTTAACAGAGCCTGACTATTTCCCTGCCATTCACAGCATCACTGATTGTCGGCCTGCCACTGGCGCAGTTCGGCCACGTTCTTGTCGTGTTCCTCGGCGGTGGTGGCGAACTTGGTCTCGCCCGTGTCGAGGTTGACCGTGCAGAAGTACAGCCAGTCGCCTTCCTCCGGGTTCATGGCGGCCTTGATGGCTGTGTCACCGGGGTTGCTGATCGGCGTAGGCGGCAGCCCCGCGATCTTGTACGTGTTGTACGGGTTTGATTCGTCCTGTGTCATGGCGGTGGTCACCTGCGCGGGCTTCACGTTGTTGCCATACGCTACGGTGGAGTCCATGCCCAGGTTCATGCCCTGCTCGAGCCGGTTCTCGATCACGCGGGTGACTTTGGCGTAGTAATCGGACTTGTTGACCTCGGCCTCGGCGATGGACGCGATGATCATCACCCGTTCACGGTCCTTGCCGGTCGGTACACCCAGATCGTCCAGTTTGGCGATGCGCTTGTCGACCATGGCCTTGAGCACGGCGGACGCGGTCTTCATGGATTTGACGTTGTACGTGCCCGGCTCGAACCAGCCTTCGAAGCTGCCGTTCGCTTCCGAGGGCAGGATGCCCTTGCCCTTGTTCTTGACGATGGCGTCGAAATCGCTCTGGTCGATGCCGGTGAGCGATGCCGCCGCCTCGATCACGTCGGCGGAACGTTCGCCCGGTCGTACCTCGAGGAATCCGGCAGCCTGCTTGGAATCGGACAGGATGGCCACCACGGACGACGCGGACATGTGCTTCTTCAGCGTGAAGGTGCCCGGGTATAGCGTGGTGCTGTTCGCACTGACCAGAGAGGTGAAGGCGGCCGCTGATTTGATGACGTCGGCCTCGACCAGATTCTGCGCAATCTCGGCCGCGCCCTGCCCGTCGTCCACCGTGAAGTCAACCTCACCGTAGCCGGGGCCCGGGTAATCGGCGGCCACGGCGGTGTTCTGCGAGCGGCTGTCTCGCCAAGCCATCAGTTTGGTCACGCCGAAATATCCGGCACCTGCGATCACGGCGATGACGACCAGCGCGGCGATGATGCCGCTGACGCGCTTGCGCCTGCGCTGGGCACGCCGCTTGCGCATCTCCTTACGCGATTTCGGCGGCTTGGGCGGTTCGGAGGCGTTACCTGCCGGCGCGGCCGCGCCCTGCTCGACCCAGTGGGTGTTCTCGTCAAAGAAATCATGGAAATCATCGGACATGAAACCGGTACCTCACTGTCCCTTTGCTCGGTCGAGCGCCGTCTGCAAAATCACCACTGCCGACTGCTGGTCAACCACCGGCCTATGCCTGTTCGATGCGCGATTCGCCTCGAACAACTGACGATGCGCGCTGACCGTCGTCAGCCTCTCGTCCACCAATGATACCTGCGGAATCTGGTGCTCTTCTTCCTCATCCTCTGCCTGCGCGAGCAGCCTTTTCTCCAGATTGGCCGCCCATCGACGCGCCTTCTTGGCGCTTTTCCCTTCGGTGCCGTCCATCTGCAACGGCAATCCGACCACGATATGGGTCACCTGTTCGTCCTCAATGACGTCCAGTACTTCGTCGATGGCAAAGAAGTAGTCGCCGGCAACGTGGATGTTCCCGGCGGGGTGTGCGAAGGTAAGCTCCGGGTCGGACAATGCGAGTCCGACCCGGGCATTACCCAAATCAACGCCTAGCCAAACCAATGGGCTTCTCTCAGGCCTTGATCGCCTCGTGCTTCAGCGCCTCAAGCGCCTCGTCGATCTTGGAGGCATCGGCGCCGCCGCCCTGGGCGAAGTCCGGCTTGCCGCCGCCACCGCCGCCGAGGATCTTGGAGGCTCCACGAACCAGGTCACCGGCCTTGATGCCGGCCTTGCGGGCGGCCTCGTTGGTGGCCACGGCGACCATCGGCTTGTCGTCCTCGGATACGCCGGCAAGGGCCACCACCACGGGGGCGTCCTCGCCGAGCTGGCCACGCACATCAAGCACGGTCTTGCGCAGGGCGTCGAAGGAGCCGAAGTGGCCCACGTTCTTGACGGCGGCCTTGACCGGGGCTGCAGAGTCCTTGGCGGAAGCCACCAGCGCCGGCACGGTGGCGGCGAGCTGGCTCTCGTACATGGCGGCCAGGCGACGGTCGGATTCCTTGAGCTTGGCGAGCAGCGTGTTGATGCGCTCGGCGAGCTCGTCCGGACGGGCGTTGAGCTTGTCGGACAGCTGGGAGACCAGCGCGTGCTCACGCGCGTTGAAGTCATAGGCGCCCTGGCCCACGACGGCGTCCACACGACGCACGCCCTGGCCGATGGAGGCCTCGGACAGGATGTTGACCATGCCGATCTTGCCGACGTGGTCCACGTGGGTGCCGCCGCACAGCTCGCGGCTCCAGCCGTCCTCGCCGATGGAGACCACGCGCACGATGTCGCCATACTTCTCGCCGAACAGGTGCATGGCACCCAGGGCGATGGCGTCGTCGAACTTCATCTCCTTGGTGGTCACGGCCAGGTTGTCGCGCAGCTTGTCGTTGACGCGCTCCTCCACGGCGGAGATCACGGACTTGGCCGGGGCCTTGGACCACTGGAAGTCGAAGCGCAGACGGTTCGGGGCGTCCTCGGAGCCGCGCTGGGTGGCCTGCGGGCCGAGCTCCTCGCGCAGCGCCTTGTGCACCATGTGCGTGGCGGTGTGGGAGCGGGCGATGGCGCCACGGCGGTTCAGGTCGATGTTGGCGTTGACCTCGGCGCCGACCACCAGGGTGCCCTCGGTCAGGCGGCACTGGTGGACGATGAGGTCCTTGATGGGCTTCTGCACGTCGTCCACTTCGAGCACGGCGCCGTCATCGGACAGGATCTCGCCCTGGTCGGCAAGCTGGCCGCCGGCCTCCGCGTAGAACGGGGTGCGGTCAAGGATGACCTCAATGTTGGCCGGGCCGGTGACGGCCGGCACGGAGCCCTTGCCCTCCTGCATGATGCCGATGACCTTGGCGCGGGCGGACATGTCCGTGTAGCCCAGGAAGTCGATCGGCTTGGCAAGGGTCTTCTTGAAGTCGTCGTAGACGGACAGGTCCACGTTGTGGCGCTTCTTCAGGGCGTCGGCGCGAGCACGGGACTTCTGCTCGGCCATGAGTTCGCGGAACTTGGCCTCGTCCACCTTCACGCCCTGCTCGGCGGCCATCTCGAGGGTGAGCTCAATCGGGAAGCCGTAGGTGTCGTGCAGCTTGAAGGCGTCCTCACCGGTCACGGTGGGCTCGTCGTTGGCGGCATCGGACTTGGCCTTGTTCACGGCCACGTCAAGGATCGTGGTGCCGGTCTCCAGCGTGCGGCGGAAGGCGTCCTCCTCGCCGTACGCGGATTCGGAGACCTCGTGGAAGGTGTCGTTGAGCTCCGGGTAGCTGGGCTCCATGGCGGCCTTGGAGGTCGGGAACAGGGTGGGCAGCACCGGATCGGTCACGCCGAGCATGCGCATGGAGCGCACGGTGCGGCGCAGCAGGCGGCGCAGCACGTAGCCACGGCCCACGTTGGAGGGGCGCACGCCGTCGGACATGATCATCAGGGCGGAGCGCACGTGGTCGGCAACCACGCGGAAGCGCACGTCGGCGTCCTCGTTCTCGCCGTACTTCAGGCCGGAGAGCTTTTCGGCGGCCTCGATGACCGGGAAGACCTCATCGGTCTCGTAGATGTTGTTCTTGCCCTGCATCAGGTAGGCGAGACGCTCCAGACCGGCGCCGGTATCGATGTTCTTGTTCTCGAGCTCGCCCACGATGTGCAGGTCGGTCTTGGACTTGACGTTGTCCACCTCGTAGTTCTCGAACACGAGGTCCCAGATCTCGATGTAACGGTTCTCGTCGGCGATCGGGCCGCCTTCCTTGCCGAACTCGGGGCCGCGGTCGACGTAGATCTCGGAGCAGGGGCCGCCGGGGCCGGGGCCACCGGTGGTCCAGAAGTTGTCTTCCATGCCCATCTTCTGGATGTGCTCCGGGTCCACGCCCTCGTTGATCCACAGGGAACGGGCCTCGTCATCGTCGGTGAAGGTGGTCATCCACAGCTTCTCCGGGTCGAAGCCGTAGCCGCCCTGGTCCTGCGGGGTGGTCAGCAGCTCCCAGGCGTAGTGGATGGCCTCCTCCTTGAAGTAGTCGCCGAAGGAGAAGTTGCCAAGCATCTGGAAGAAGGTGCCGTGACGGGTGGTCTTGCCGACCTCGTCGATGTCGAGCGTGCGCACGCACTTCTGGTTGGAGGCCATGCGGTGCTTCGGCGGGGTCTGCTCGCCCATGAGGTACGGGATGAACGGCACCATGCCGGCGATGGTGAACAGCGTGGTGGGGTTCGGGGAAATCAGTGATGCCGAAGGCACGACCAGGTGGTCATGCTTGGCGAAATAGTCGAGATATCGCTTGGCGATGTCCGCAGTGCGCATGGGCGGATGAACTCCTTGTTGGTGTTTCGGGCGCGGTAACGCCCCTGTCTGATGGAAAGAAAGATAAACGGGAAAAATCCGGTTCGGTTATGGGATGCGATTCGCCTCGCCGCTTCGCTTCCCGCGGCGGGCCGTGCGCGTGTCAGTTGGCGCGCTCGATGTACTGACGGTTGAGCTCAGCCTCGCGGGCTCGGCGGGTGGCGTTGAACTCGTTGACCAGACCTTCGAGGGTTTTCAGGGGCACGTTGTCCTGATCCGGACCGAGCAGGAACTGCCGTGCCTTGTCCGGGGTGTTGGCCTTGACGTAGGCCTGTGCCTTGGTGACGGCCGCGACGCCGATGGCCACGCCGACACCGATCCAGAAGATGCGTTTGAACATCACTCCCCCTTCTTGGCGGCGCCGTCGGCCGCATCGCCCGCCGCCTTGCCGGCAACGAAGGACTGGGCGGTGGACTTGAGCGCGTACGCCGCGGAGGCGATCTTGATGACGGGCTTGCCAAGGAAGGAGCCGTACAGGTCAGTGAGAGCGCCCACGTTGTTGGCGGTGGTCGAGGCCGCGGCGGAGATGCGGTTGACGTCCTCAAGCGACTTGTTGACCTGCTTGACGGTGGTCACGCCCTCATCCAGCGCGGGGATGGCGTGCTCGCCGGACTCCTTGACGGTCTGCGAGATCTGGTCGAACATCTTGCCCAGCCGAATCAGCGGATAGATCATGAACCCGGCCAACACTGCGAACGCGATGGCCGCGATCAGGCCAGCGATCTCTCCGACTCCCATTTTGCCTCCTTGAGGTCACATTTACTCGGACAAGGGTAGCACTCCGGGCCTATTTCTCATGTTGCCCCGCCCCGAAACCTTGGAAAAAACCGGATTCGAGGGCACCTCACGGTCAGGCGTTGGCCCCGGCCAGGTAAGGAATCGGGCCGTATCCGGCGCATCACATGGAAACGCCGCGAGAGACCGTCGGCACCGGCACGGCACTCCGAAAAATGCAGGCCCGCCCAATCAGCGACCGTAGGAGACGATGGTGATGGCCTGGTCGAACGGCTTGTCCGTGTCGAAGTCGATCACGGTCACCGATCCGTTGGCGGGTCGTTCGCTCAGATCCAGATCAGGGCCGCCGAACCGGTGGCCGAGGCTCAGCAGGGTGTTGCCGTGGGAGATCTGGAGCACATGATCGCCGTCCTTGAGCGCGGGATTGGACGCGATGAGACGGAACGCCCCTTCGACGCGCGTCCAGTATTCAGCGTCCGATTCCGCATCGTGGAACGGGTCGGCTTCCTTGAGGAAGTCGCGTGTGGCGGCGAGACCGAACTTGGCGACGATGTCGTTGTAATTCTTCGCGCCGTGGGGGCCGCCCGCGGCGGTCCAGGCCAGGGACATGTCCTGGCCTTCGAAGTAGCCGTAGCATTGCTCGCGGAAGTGCATGTCCGCGACGAGTTCGGGGCGGCGATGCCCTGCGGCCTCGTTGATATCGAGGATGCGTTTCGCGGTGATTTCGGCGCGGGAGGTGTCCGAACAGTAGGCCGCGGCGAAGTCGAGCGTTTCGAGCTTGTGCCCGGCCTTGTCCGCGTCGGCGAGGCCGGATTCGGTCAGCGGCGCATTGCACCATCCCTGAAGCCGGTTGTACTTGTTGAACGTGGTCTGCCCGTGGCGGACCAGATGAAGATGCAGGATCATGGGTTCCATGCTACATGGACTTGCCCGTCGGCGTGTGACTTTTGCGCCCCAGAACGCGGGAACCCCGCGACCCATGAAGGGAGCGCGGGGTTCGAGCGGTATGTCCTGGAATTGTATATTGACCAGAGGGGCCCGGATCAGCGGGCGTAGAATTCGACCACGTACTGGATGTTGACCTGCACCGGGATCTCTTCGACCTCGGGCTTGCGGGTCAGGGTGGCCTTCAGGGAGGCGAGGTTCACGTCGAGGTAGCCGGGGACCGCGGGCAGCACGTCACGGTGCACGCCCTCGGCGGCGATCTGGAACGGAACCATGGTCTGGCTCTTGGCCTTCACCTGGATGGTCTGGCCGGGCTTGACGCGGTAGGACGGGCGGTCCACGATGTTGCCGTCAACGAGGATGTGACGGTGCACCACGAACTGGCGGGCCTGGGCGGTGGTACGGGCGAAGCCGGAACGCAGCACCAGGTTGTCGAGGCGGACCTCGAGGTCGGCCAGCATGGCGTTACCGGTCTGGCCGGCGGTGCGGGTGGCCTGATCGTAGGCGCGACGCAGCTGCTTCTCGGACACGCCGTACTGGGCGCGCAGACGCTGCTTCTCGCGCAGACGCACGGCGTAATCGGACTCGGTGCGACGGCGGGTGCGGCCGTGCTCACCAGGAGCGTACGGACGCTTTTCGAAGATGCGCTGAGCCTTGGGGGTCAGTGCGATGCCGAGGGCGCGGGAAAGGCGCACCTGACGGCGGGAACGCTGAACGTTCGTCATTTGGATTGTTCCTTCTGTCGTTATCTGAACGGAACGTCTGGTTTCCGAATGGATTCCGGACGCTGAGCCGGGCCTCTCCAACGCTTCCTCGTGATCGCTCACGAACGGCCGGCGTCTTGCGATCGCCTGCCGCCGACCCGTTGACGGGCTATGGCTCCAGACGGTATCCGCCTTGCAGCAGACACCAGCGAATAATCTTACACTCAGGCCATGGACAGCGCACCGGCGTCCATGCGGTACACCGTGTCCGCCCAGGCGAGGGCGTCGGGATCGTGGGTGACCATGAGCACCGCGGTGCCGTCGTCCGCCCGTTCGCGCAGCAGGCGCATGACGAGGTCCGTGCTGGTCTGGTCGAGGTCGCCGGTCGGCTCGTCCGCGATGAGCAGCTTCGGCGTGTTCATCAGCGCGCGGGCAATGGAGACGCGGCGCATTTCGCCACCGGACAGTTCGCGCGGATAACTGTCCGCAAGGTCGGCCACATCGAGGCGTTCGAGCAGCGTTCGGGCGTGTTGTGCTGCCCGTTCGGCATCGATGTCCTCGGACTCCGCCGGCGCGGCGCCGTACAGGGCGCCGTACAGGACGACCGGCAGCATCACGTTGTCCAGCACGTTCAGGTTGGCGAGCAAGGTCTGGCTTTGGGTGACGAATCCGATGGCCCGGTTGCGCAGCAGCGATAGTTCCCTATCGTTCAGTTCGGCTACGTTGCGCCCATCGACGATCACGCTGCCGGATGTGGGGCGCACGAGACCGGCGACCATGTTGATGAGCGTACTTTTGCCGTTGCCGGACCGACCCACGATGGCGACGAACTCGCCGGGCGCAATGGTGAGGTTCACATGGCTCACGGCGTCGAACGGCACACCACGACGGATGAAGGTACGGGTCAGATCCTTGAGCTCGACCAACGGCTCCGGCTGTGCAGCCGCAACCTGAATCTTGGGAGTAACGGCACCAGTCGCGGAATCGGCCGTATCACCATCCATGGTCCCGACCACCGTTCCGTTCATGGCTTCGATGGATCCGGTCATATCACTCCCCTTCCCGCAATGTCAGGTACGCTTCCGGGCGTCCGATACGGACGAGCACGGACAGCGAGCCAATGACGCCGATCGTCACCGCGCAGATCACGGCCAAGGCCATGACGGCAAGCACCGCCGACCACGCGGCCTGAAGGTACGGCAGCTGGAGCTGGCGTCCGATCAGCGCGCTGAAGGGGAAGATGGCCAGCGAGGCCAGGCCCACACCGAGGATGCCTCCGCCAAGTCCGATCAGCGCCGATTCGCGCAGGAGTATGCCGGCCAGCATGCCGCGTGTGGCGCCTAGGATGCGCAGGGAGGCGAACTCGCGCTTGCGCTCATTGACCGAGGATGCGAACACGGCCAGCAGCACGATCACGCCCATCACCCAGATGGCCGCCACGAACACGGCCAGATAGGCCACCAGTGCGTTGAGCGCGGTTTTGGTGGAGGCCGTGATGCCGCCCGGATACACGTAGCCGAGTTCGGGGAAGGTCGGGTCGAGACGCTGGATGTTCGCGGCCACCGTCTGCGCATCGTAGCCTTCGGACACCTTCACGAGCACGGTGGAGACGGCTTTGTCCGCATATTCGGCGGGCATGATGCGCTTGGCGACTTTGGCCGAGGCATCCACCATGTCGGGCACGGTGTCGAGGTTGATGAACACGGAGTTGTCGAGGCTGGTGCCGGTATCGGCGAGCTGCGCCACGACCGGCCATGTGCGTCCGTAGAGTTCCACGGTCCCGTCCGCGGAGACGTTGACGTTCGCGCCGGCGAGCATCTGTCCGTTCTCCAGCGTGCCGTCGAACTGGGATGCCACCCATGGTTCTATGACGAAGTCGGTAGCCGGGTCGTAGCCGATGATCTGCAGTTTTTCGGCGCAGCAGGCGGCCGCGAGCGAGGCGATGTAGGTCTGTTCGCTGGCCTGTTCGATGCCGTCCGCCTGTTCGACCTTGGCGGCGATGTCCTTGGTGAAGTAGAACGTGCTGGGGCTGCCGTCGGTCAGGAGGGCCTCGGCCTTCTGGGTCGTGTTCTGCGGGACCACCATGAGGTCGGCGCCAAGGCGGCGTTCCATGCTGGTCATGCCGGCGTTGAGGTTCATGGTGAGCATGGTGCCGCCGAAGAAGGCCAGCGTCAGGATGGTCACCACGGCGAGCAGAGCGCCGGTACGCATGGGTCGTCCGGCGAGGTTGCGGGCGGCCAGGGCGCGCAGTGCGGTGCGCGGGGATGTGCGTGCGGTCACGTCAGGCCCGCTTGGCGGCGCGGGTATCCAGCCAGATGCCCACGACGGCGAACACGATGGTGAGCACGCCGAGCACGATGAGGGTGGGCAGCATCACCATGCGGCAATGCATCATCGCGCCCTTGCAGATGCCGATGAGCATGGTCGGCACGGCGAACAGCAGCAAGGTGTCGGCGATGGCCGCGATGTTGAGGCCCACGCGGACCTTGGGTTCGACGAACAGCGCCACGACGCCGAGCACGAGGATCACCACGCCGATGCCGGTGGCGGCCTGCTGGGAGTAATGGCAGGCCGGCATCATGCCATCATGGGCACCGCAGGCGTGGGCGAAGGTCTGGGGTGCGATGGCGGTCAACGCGCCGAGCACGATGTTGGGCAGCGAGGCAAACAGCTTGTTCTTCATGGTCTCTTCCGATAGGCCCTTTGCGGGCGACAAACACAACGTTCCGCATTATGCCCATGAAGGAATCGGAAAAACAAGTCTTGTATTTGCTGCCTTCTTATGCTACAGCAAGGCTCCTTCGCCTTTCCCGGCTCCCCCTCTGAGGGGAGCTTCTGAGGGGATCTGCCGAACACAGTGAGGCTGAGGGGAATAAATGGCTCGCGATGGTGGTGGGTGCTCCCCTCAGCCAGCTTCGCTGACAGCTCCCCTCAGAGAGGGGAGCTGGAAGTATCGGCTCAGCTATTGAAAACTCTTACAGTTTTTCGATAGGAGCAACGCGCAGCATCAGTCGTTTGACACCGGCGGAACCGAAGTCGACCGTGATCACGGAGTTGCGGCCCTTGTCCTGGGCGTCCGTGACCTTGCCGAGTCCGTACTGGTCGTGGCTGACCATGTCGCCGATGGCGAAGTCCGCGATGTTGAGGCCATTGTCCTTGGTCAGGGACGAACTGGGCACGGCCTTGCCGCCGGATGCGGACGATTTGGGCGTGGTGTGTCGCGTCGTGACCTTGCCGCCGCGGGTACGGCCGGCGGAGTCGGACGAGCCGAAACGTGAACCATAGGAGGACGAGCCTGAACGGGAGCCGGAACCGTAGGACGAGGAGCCCGAGCGAGACCGCGAGCCGTACGTCGAACCGGACCCGCCATAGGATGAGCTGGAACGGGAGCCATAGGATCCGTACGAGGAACCCGAACCGTACGCCGATGAACCGTACCTAGACCGTGACCCATACGAGGAACCAGAACCGCGCGAGCCGAACGTGGACGACCCGCCGAACGTGGTACCACCGAAATCGTCGTCATCCCAGCCGCCCATGTCGTCGGCGAATCCGTCGGTCCACTCGCCGCGCATGCGTTCCACGCCAGCTTCGCGGCGCTTCCAATCGATGAGTTCGGCCGGAATCTCGTCGAGGAACTGGCTGGGCATCATGTCCGCGGCCTGGCCCCACTGGGAGCGCACGGCCGCTCGCGTCACATACAGGCGACGCTTGGCGCGGGTGATGCCCACGTAGGCCAGTCGGCGCTCCTCCTGCAGTTCATCGGTGTCCTCCATGGACCGCGAGTGCGGGAACGTGCCCTGCTCCATGCCCGTGAGGAACACCACCGGGTACTCAAGGCCCTTGGCGGTGTGCAGGGTCATCAGGGTCACCTTGCCGGAGTCCTCGGACTCGCCGGGCAGTTGGTCGGAGTCGGCCACGAGCGCGGTGGTCTCCAGGAACGCGGAGAGCGTGGCATCCGGCGTGTTCTGTTCGAATTCGGCGGCGGTGGATTGCAGCTGGGACAGGTTCTCCAGACGGGAGGCGTCCTGCGGATCCACGGACTTCTCCAGCTCGGCCCGCAATCCGGACTTCTCCAGCACTTCGGCCACGATTTCGCTGGGCTTGCTGTCATGCGAGCGCGTGAACTGCGAGAGTGTGCCCATGAGCTCGCGGAACGCCTTGAGCTGTGTGGCGGTGCGGGTGGGCACGTTGGGAATCTCGTCAACGTGCATGAGCGCATAGAAGAAACTCGAGCCCTGTTCGCGGGCGTAGGCCAGCAGCACGCCTTCGGCCCGCTCCCCCAGTCCGCGCTTGGGCACGTTGAGGATGCGCCTCAGGTTCACATCGTCGTCCGGGTTGACGAGCGCCTGCAGGTAGGCCAGCGCGTCCTTGATCTCGCGGCGTTCGTAGAACTTGGTGCCGCCGACGAGCTGGTACGGGAGCCCCGCGTTGATGAGCGCCTCCTCCAGCGAGCGCGACTGCGCGTTGGCGCGGTACATGATGGCCATGTCCGAGTAGGCGATGCTTTCCTCGGCATGCAGGCGCGCGATCTCGCCGGCCACCCACTGGGCCTCCTGCTGGGCGTTGTCCGCCGCGTATCCCACGATCGGCTCGCCCTTGCCGAGCGCGGTCCACAGCTTCTTGGGCTTGCGTCCCTCGTTGTGGCTGATCACGGCGTTGGCCGCGTCGAGGATGGTTTGCGTGGAACGGTAGTTCTGTTCCAGCATGATGGTCTTGGCGGCGGGGAAATCCTGCTCGAAGTCCTGGATGTTGCGGATGTCGGCGCCACGGAAAGCGTAGATGGACTGGTCGGAGTCGCCCACCACGGTGATCCAGGCGGGACCGGTCTTGCCGGCATTCGGAGCGCCCGGCACGGCCTGCGCCCCGGCGTCGACGCCCGCCAGTTCGCGCACGAGCACGTACTGGGCGTGGTTGGTGTCTTGGTACTCGTCCACCAGAATGTAGCGGAAGCGGTGATGATAGTACTCGGCCACGGCCGGATCGCTCCGCAGGAGCTCGACGGTACGGCCGATGAGGTCATCAAAGTCCACGGCGTTGGCGAGCGCGAGGCGGTGCTCGTATTCGGCGTAGATCACCGCGTAGATGGCTTCGAGGTCGCCCACGGTGCCGAACTGGTAGCCGCGCTGGCCGGGAGTGAAGTCCGGGGCGTGCAGGGCCAGGTATTCCTTCCAACCGGTCAGGTTGTTCTTGAGGTCGGAGATGTGGCCCAGGATCGAGCGAGGGGTGTAGCGCTTGATGTCCAGGTTGAATTCGGTGGCGATGATCTTGACGAGTCGTTCGGAGTCGGCGGAATCGTAGATGGAGAATCCGGACTTCAGCCCGATGGATTTGCCGTCGCGCCTCAGGATCCTCACGCAGGCGGAGTGGAAGGTGGAGACCCACATGCGCTGGGCCACCGGGCCGATGAGCGAGCCGAGTCGTTCGCGCATTTCGGCGGCGGCCTTGTTGGTGAAGGTGATGGCGAGCACCTGGCTGGGCCATGCGCCGAACTGGCTCAGGATCCAGGCGATGCGGCGGGTGAGCACGCGGGTCTTGCCAGAGCCCGCGCCTGCGCCGATGAGCAATGCCTGGCCGCGGTACTGCACGGCTTCGGACTGCTGGGGGTTGAGGTCGCCCACGAGTTCCTGGGCGCTGCGTGCGATGACTTCCGGCTCCTCGAACACTGTCTGTTCCTCCGTTTTTCGGCTCCCCTGCATAATGCGACATTCATATCTACCATACGCGCCGCCCATATGCGTCGGTCAGCGTAAGCTGGTTTGCCATATCCCCATAGTTACCGAACCGTAGCTATGCCAGTCTGATGTCAAGGAGGTATTCCATTGCAGGAACTCGAGGAGCGAATCCAGGCCGAGGGCACCGTCAAGGCCGGTGACGTGCTGAAGGTGGACGCATTCCTGAACCACCAGTGCGACGTACGCCTGTTCGACCACATGGGCGCGGCCTGGGCCGAGCATTTCGCGGGCAAGCCCATCACCAAGATCCTGACCATCGAGGCCTCCGGCATCGGCATCGCCTGCTGCGCGGCCCGCCACTTCGGCGACGTGCCGGTGGTGTTCGCCAAGAAGGCCCAGTCCATCAACCTGGACGGCGACCAGTACACCACCACCGTCTATTCCTTCACCAAGCAGAAGGAGTTCCCGGTGATCGTCTCCAAGAAGTACCTGAACCCCGGCGACCATGTGCTGCTCATCGACGACTTCCTGGCCAACGGCAAGGCCCTGCGCGGCCTCATCGAGCTGTGCGGGAAGGCCGGCGCCACGGTCGAGGGCATCGGCATCGCGGTGGAGAAGGGATTCCAGGGCGGCGGCGACAGCCTGCGAGCCGAGGGCTATGACGTGGATTCGCTGGCCATCGTGGAGTCCATGGACCCCGAGACCGGCAAGATCGAGTTCCGCCACTGAGCGGGCGGTGCATAGAGGCCATTCGCAGCGACGATTCGCAAAGAGAGAAAAAGAGAGGAAACAACATTGTCTGAGAAGAAGCAATCCGCCTCGGTGTCCTTCGAGGCGCTGAGCTCGCTGGACGCGCCCGTCTCCTTCTGGAAGGGCATCCCGTTCGGTCTGCAGCACGTCATGGCCATGTTCGTGGCGAACCTGGCCCCGATCTTCATCGTGGCGTCCGCCGCCAAGATGACCCCGGCCCAGTCCGCCGCGGTGATTCAGGCTGGTCTGCTGGTGGCGGGCCTCGGCACCTGCCTGCAGCTGTACGGCGCGTGGCGCATCGGCTCCCGTCTGCCGATGGTCACCGGCATCTCCTTCACCTATGTGGCCGCCGCGGTGGCCATCTGCGCGGACAAGGGCTACGGCGCCGTGGTGGGCGCGGTCCTGGTCGGCGGCGTGCTGGAGCTGGCGCTGGGCCTGACCGCCAAGTATTGGCGTCGCTTCGTGCCGCCGATCGTCTCCGCCATCGTGGTGACCTCCATTGGCTTCTCGCTGCTCAACGTTGGCGCCACGAGCTTCGGCGGCGGCTCCGGAGCGAAGGACTTCGGCTCCTGGCAGAACCTTACGCTCGGCCTCATCTCCCTGGTGGCATGCCTGGCCTTCCAGCTGCTCATGAAGGGCACCGCCAAGCAGCTGTCCGTGCTGTTCGGCCTCGTGGTGGGCTACGTGGTGGCCATCTGCATGGGCAAGGTCGATTTCTCCGGCTTCCAGGACCTCGCCATCGTCTCCGTGCCGCAGCTCATGCCGTTCAAGCCCGAGTTCGACTGGGGTTCGATCATCTCCATCGGCCTGCTGTACGTGGTCTCCTCGGTCGAGGTGCTCGGCGACACCGCCGCCCTGACCAAGGTGGGCCTCAACCGTACGCCCACCGAGCGCGAGACCGCGGGCGCCATCGCCGGCGACGGCCTGATCTCCTCGGTCTCCGGCCTGTTCGGCTGCCTGCCGCTGACCTCCTTCGCCCAGAACATCGGCCTGGTTGCCATGACCAAGGTGGTCAACCGCAAGGTGATCCTCTCCGGTGGCCTCATCCTGATCCTGGCAAGCTTCGTGCCCGCCATCGCCGAGGTGTTCAACTCCCTGCCGCAGGCTGTGCTCGGCGGCTGCACCATCATGATGTTCGGCAACATCATCCTCTCCGGTTTCCAGATGATCGCCGAGGCAGGCTTCTCGCAGCGCAACATCACCATCGCCGCGCTTTCGCTGACCATCGGCATCGGCTTCACGCAGGTAAGCGACATCTTCGTGAACTTCCCCTCGCTGTTCCAGCAGATCTTCGCCTCCAACTGCATCGCCGTGGCGTTCGTGGTGGCGGTGATCCTCAACGCCGTGCTGCCCAGCGAGGAGCACTTCCTGAGCGCCCCGGCCGCGAAGGAAGCATGAGCACAGCCTGAGTGCCCCGGCCGCGAAGGAAGCATGAGCACAGTCTGAGCGCACCGAGCGCGAAGGAGGACTAGCCCGAGTCACGGCCTGAGCGCGTTCGGCGCTCCGGAGAAAGACTCCGCACGCTCAGTGCCAATACCGGCCCGACCCCTCTGCCTTCACTGGGCAGAGGGGTCTTTTATATCGTTTTTCGATTTACATATATCGAAAAACGATATATACTGATTCCTGTCGGCAATCTCGGCAAGGAGGAAACACATGAAGAACTATATGAACCGGTGGGTCCTGATCGGATCGAAGGCGATCGTCATACTCATCTGGCTGGGATGCCTTTGGGGACAGGCGATCGCGGTCCCCGTGCTCAGCGAGGTGATGGCCGGTTTCTACGTCAGCCAGGCTCCCCTGCGCTGGCCGTACCTTGTGCTGGGCGAGCTGTTCCTGGCATGCGTCGAAATCGCGTTCATCGGCGTCTGGCGACTGCTGTCGCTGTCCGGTTCGGGCGCGGTGTTCACCGCCAAGGCACTCCCCAACGTGAATCTTATTATCGGCTGCGCGGCCACCAGCATCGTACTGACGGCGATCGTATCGGGCGCGTTCGCCATCTCGGGTTGGTGCGATGCCACCATGCAGGGCATGGATTACTTCAGCGTTACGGCCATGCTCGGCGTCGCCATCATGACCGAAATCGGCTTCATCCTGCTGATGACCGTGATGAAGGGGTTGCTGCGCGCGGCCACCGACCAGTCGGACGAACTGGAGCAGGTGATCTGATGGCCATCCGCATCAACCTCGACGTCATGATGGCCAAGCGCAAGATCGGCGTGGGCGAACTGGCCGACCGAATCGGCATCACACCCGCCAACGTGTCCATCCTCAAGAACGGGCGCGCCAAGGCCGTACGCTTCACCACCCTCGACGCCCTCTGCCAGGCCCTCGACTGCCAGCCCGGCGACATCCTCGAATACACGCCGGACGAATAAGGCCCGGAATCGCAGGGCTACGGCTCCGAGCATGATTCCGCCCCCAGACCGGTTATTCTCGAACTTCTGGCCATGCTCTTTCTGCGGTACAAAGCCGCGTTCCCACCGTTAGGCGCCTGTTGTACCGCATCGATGTGGGACGACAGGCCTTTCTGTGATATCTAAGCCTTTCATCCCGCACCTTCGCAACCACAAACCATTGGAATTCCGCCATTCTCATGAAAATCCCATACTCGACGGCAATACGTCACGCGGGACGAAACGCCAAAAACAACGCAACAACCGCATTGTCCCGCACAAAACCGCACCTGATAAGCCCGATTCCACACATTCCGGCATGCCGTCCCACACCACGCACCGCCCCGCTCCGCATCATCGCCTTCCACCCCAATCCGCGCACGATTCGCGTAGGCCCTATCAGACAAAGATTGGCACGAATCCATGTCCGCCTACCCCTCAGTCGGCTTCGCCGACGGCTCATCCCGCAATCGGGAACGAACGTCGCTCGCGGTTTGTTGGCTCGACTGCCATCTCGCACATTGCCTACGAACAGCTCCACTGTTTGTCTCACGCCAACATCCTGACAAGGGGAGCCGAAAATAAGGACCCATGTCATCATGGTTCAGCGATGCCTTCATGTATGAATCTCATTGGGCACCGTCCGGACGGGCAGCCAATCTCCTCATACGCCGGGCCAATCGCTCCAGCGGCATCGGCAAGACACGAAACGCGAACGAACATCCTCTCAACGCAAGAGCCCTCGCCACGGCAAAGGCGAATTCGGCGGCGGCGCTCTCATCCTGGATGCTGGCGGCCGTGGCCACAAATACGGCCCATCCCCGGCCGAGGAGTCTGGACCTTTTCTCCTGGTCTCGTCTCCATTGCGTCTTATCGGTGCGATGATGGTCTCCATCGTATTCGACCGCGATTCTGCAATCCGGCCATGCCATGTCCACCGTCATCACCACCCCTGATGCGAAACGCAGATTTGGCACAGTGTAATTCAATTCCGGGCACGGCAACCCATGACGCAGCAATGCCAGACGGAGTTCGGACTCCTTCGGGGAACCGGACCCCGGCATAATCAACGGCAACGCTTTTATGCATGATTCCCTTCCTTTGAACAGTGGAAGCTTCTGCGTGAAGCGGACCAAATCCGCATACACGGCATCGGCGTCACGTCCCCTCGCCAAACGCGGTTGACTGCTTGTCGCGGCGACGATGGCATCGCCAAGCACGACCAATGACGCGAAGGAGAGATGCGTGGACAGTTGCGCCCATACATGGAACAAATCCAACGCCAGCACGTATCCGTTGATCTTCACTTTCCGTGCCGTGGCCACATGCTTCCACAAGTGCGTGCGCAACGCCGAGTTCCTCGCACGAATACGGCGGTTCCTCGCGCTGGAGACGGTATGCAGCGCTTCCGTCTCGAGGTCGCACTCGGCGGGAAGCGGTACCGATTGAAGGATAAGCGATGTGGTCATGCCGAATAGCAGCTGCCTCCCCATCCGTTTCGCCTCGTCCGTGCATCGTTGAAGCATGTCAAGCCTGCGACGGTCAAGTTCTTCGCCCATGGATGACGACTTCGCAGCGGTATTCGAATATTCGTTCGATGAGGTCAAGACGGAATCAACGCCCAATGGCGAGCGGCCGGGCGAGGAGGGCCCGAATTCCGTCTGTCGCATCGCTGCGGCATCGGCGGCATTCGTTGGAACGGATGGGATTCCTTGCGTGTTATCGTCCTTGGTGTCACTGTTCATGAGTCCACCGTAAAAAACAAAAGCCACAAGCGGAAAGCCCAACCGAATCATGTGGTTCCAGCTTCCAGACCGATGGATTCCCCGCAACACGGCGGACGCGGACGAGCATGAAATCGGAAATCATACTTCGGTCGTATTGTTCGGATTCGGGCAACCATGAAATATGGGATATGGCAGTGAATCGCTCGGAACGAATGAAAAGAGGCCGAAGGGCTATGGGGCAGCAACACAACCGGTATGGCGCGCGCCGCCCGGGCGCGATCACGGCGTGGATTCTGGTGCCGGTCGCCGTGTTCCTCGTCATCGTGCTGCTGGGTGTCATACTGTTGCCGCGGCTGTTGGCGCCCAAGGAATACGTGCGTTCGGCGAGCGACGCCTATTGCGCCGCCGTCTCGTCCGATGGCACCCGTCACACGCTGAGTCCCGAACAGGCGGGCAACGCCGCGCTCATCGCGAACATCGCCGTCAATCGCGGCCTGCCGGACCACGCCGTCACGGTGGCCATCGCCACGGCCATGCAGGAGTCGAGGCTTACGAACCTCGACCATGGCGACCGGGATTCGCTGGGGCTCTTCCAGCAGCGTCCCAGCCAGGGGTGGGGCACGGCCGAACAGGTGTCCGACCCGACGTATGCCACGAACATTTTCTACGACCATCTGATGCAGGTGCCGGATTGGCAGACGATTCCGGTGGAGGATGCGGCGCAGGAGGTGCAGCGTTCGGGATATCCGGACCTGTACGCCAACTGGGATGCGATGGCGCGCGCCTGGGCATCGGCCCTGACCGGCGAGCTGAGCGCGGGCGTCACCTGCGCGCTGGAGCCGGCAAGCGGTTCCGACACGGACGGGCTTATCGCGGAGGCCTCGTCGGCGCTGCCGAACATCACCATCGCCAAAAGTGAGACGAAGAATGGTGATTCCGCCGGAGGTTCCACCGCAAATGGCACCGGCAATGACGGCTCCGTAAAGGACAGCCCGGACGGAGCCGCCAATGATTCCGGCAATTCCGGCGGCTCGAATCACGGACTATTCGGACTGTTCGGCTCCCATTCGTCCACGAACAAAGGCACTGCGACAAACCGCACCACGCTCACCGTCACGCTGCCATCCGGCCTGTCTGATACCGACCAGCAGCGCGTGTGCTGGCAGACGGCCGGATGGCTCGTCGCCCACGCCCGTGAGTACGGCATCGATGCGATGACGGCCAACGGCATGAGCTGGAACCGTACGGACGGCACGTGGACCGGTGACGAGAAGGCTTCAGACAGCCTTGTCGTCAGCTTCGGATGAATCCCTGTTGCGCAGCGCACCCGTTCCATCGGTCCTGCGGTCAGCCCGGACAACGGTTGCGGACAGGACGCACTGCAATGCACTGGCTTGACCGCCGTCAAGCACCTCACCCGTTACCGGCCCACCGAATCGTTAGTCAAACAGGCTCGGCGTCCAAGAAGAGCCAAAGGAAACAGGACCCTTGACATCCTCAACTGAACGCCGTCCAAGCCATAACCCACCGCACCGGCATATCACTGGTTCAACGGATCGTTATTGCACAGGTAGAACTGGTGGCCTTGCGGCGTGTTCTGGTCGTATTTGAAATCGGGGTTGGGCTGGCCGTCGTAGGTCTGCTCCCAGTATTCGCTGAAGAACTCGGACTCGCGTTTGAGGCTGGCTGTCATGCTGTCCTGCGTGGTGCCGCGGTCGACCATCGCCAGGTATTCGCTTTCGCTGATCGGCTGCGGCAGGAGGTCGTGCTTGGCGAGGCACTGGTAGGTGGCACGTTGCATGGCGGCTGTATCGACGTTGTTCGGGTTGGATGAGATGTCGGCGTAAAGCGTAGATACGAGATCCGCGCCGGTCTTGCTCTGGCATTCCTGCATGACCTTGAGCTGTTCGTCGTTGGACAGCGAGCCCCGATACTGCCCTGTGCTCTCACCTTCACCCGGCGTGTACACGGCCTGCAGCCCGTAGGGTTCGAGGCAGGTGTTGTAGGCGTCGTAGGCCTCCTGCACTTCAGCGTCGGTGATCTTGCCGTCCTTGAGGATGCCGCGGATGAGGTCGGTGGGCGCGTCCTTGTAGGCCTGTTTGAAATCGTCGGCGTATGGGCCGGAGAAAGCGGGCTGTCCGCCGGAGTTCGCGTCGGTCCCGGAAGCGGGGTTCGCGTTCATTCCCTGACCGCATGCCGCGATCGCCGCGCACATGAACACGGCGGCCACCAATGCGAACGTACGCCGTACGCCATAATGCGTCGCACGTGACGCTCCTTGAATTTCCCCCATGATGGCCTCCTTGCCTGACCCTGTTTGCAATCGTATGGCCATCATCGGGGATTTCGGGCGATGGTTCCAGCAACCTTGTCATCTGGGAGACGACGCCAGGAGCGACACGGCGTTTCCCTGACGACAATCCGTCGGATCCTAGCGAAGGCGGGTCTCCTTCAACGCGGACTTGACGGCGGCCTTGGTCAGCACGAACTGGGCGTAGTAGCCCGCCACGGTCAACGCGGTCATGATAACCATCGTGGCGACACCGGCGATCACATCGTTTCGGGACAGGTTCTTCACCGGGCATTTGCCACCCTTGCCGCACATGCCCGGGTGGTGCTTGAGCGGGCAGTGCGTGGCCTTGGGACAGGCTTCGGAGGCGTCGTCGGATTCGACAGGCTCGGTGCCGACGACGGCCGTCTCATCCAGCACATCGGTGTCATTGGTTTCGTTGATGTCGGTCATGATGTTCCCCTTTTCGGCTTGTTGCATGCGCTGGATGCGTTGTCCAGGTGCATCGCGCGGACGACTTCGTACCGCGGCACCTTCCATTCTACCGGCGCAATATGGAATGATTCGTCTCACGACGTGCCTCACGTTTTTTGAGCGCGTAGGGTGTGGTGGTGCCTCATCGGGAATGAGCGCGAACGGTATCGGTCCT